>JALFKQ010000019.1 GCA_022774645.1 Mycoplasmatota bacterium
TTAGCAAAATTAGCTAATATAAAATCAAAATCCTCATCTATTGCATCTATAATAGCCCCAGTAACTTCACCAACATTCATTTCTGGTTTAGCATCATATCTTACAACCTTAGGAGATGGAACAAGTATTTTATATAAATTCTTATCAGAAAATTCTTTACCACCATCAAAGAAATAAGTAACAGCACTATATTTTTCAACTTCAGCAATTCTAGCTTGTTTAAATCCTAAATCAGCTAAATATTCTCCAAAAGTATTAGTTACAACTTCATTAGAATAACAACAATCAACTGACATATCAGTTCCATATAATAATTCATATTTAACATTTTTAAACTTTTTTACAGCAAACATATTAAAACTATCATCAGTAAAAGCACTAATAAGTTCACTCATATTTTCCGGTCTAAAATTAACAAAAATAACACCATCATTATCTTTAATACCACTATTTTTAGTAATAATACTTGGATTAACAAATTCATCACTTATATTATTTTTATAATGTAGTTCTAAACATCTTACATAATCACTAAAGGTATTACCAACATTATACACTATAGCATCATATGCTTTTTTAATTCTATCATAATTATTATCTCTGTCCATTGCATAATATCTACCGGTAATAGTACCTATTGTACCTAAACCAAGTTTACTAACTTTTTGCATAAACTCACCAATGATATTAATAGCATCATTAGGAAGAGCAGTAACACCATCTGTTATAAAATGAAAAACAACAGATTTAACCTTTTTTATTTTAGCAAGAGCAAGAACAGCATAAAAATGTTCCATACTAGAATACACATTAGTATTTTGAACAAGACCAATCAAATGTAATGTACTACTATTTTCATTAACATGATCCATCATATCAAGTAAAGTATCATTTTCAAAAAAACTTTTATCTTTTATTTTTTCATTTATAAGAGTTAATGGACTTTTGATAGTTCTGCCACAACCAATAGTCATATGGCCAACTTCAGAATTACCAGCCACTCCTTTTGGAAAACCAACAACTTCCTCACTAGTAGCAAGTTCACTAACAGAATATTCATTTAATATTTTACTCAGATTAGGTAAATTTGACATCTTAATAGCATTTCCATTATCAGATTCTCTTATACCAAAGCCATCTAATATTAATAATATAACTTTTTTCATATAATTCTCCTGTAAATATTTTATCACATCAAAACAAAAGATAAAAGAAAAAAGTAGATTAGATCTACTTATACATTAATCATTTCAAGTCTTAACTTATCAGCAATTGTTACAATAAATTCAGAATTAGTAGGTTTTGCCCTATCAATATCAACACTATGGCCAAATATATCCTCCATTAAATCAATATCACCTCTTAACCAGGAAACTTCAATAGCATGTCTAATTGCTCTTTCAACCCTTTGAATAGAAGTATTAAATTTAACACTTAAATCTGGATACAATTGTTTAGTAATACCACCTATAAAACTAGGATTATTATATACCATTAAAATAGCACTTCTAATAAACTGATAACCTTTAATATTAGAAGGTATTCCAAGTGCATGTAACAATTTAGTTACCCGTATTTGAATATCTCTACTTTCTATTTCTATAATTTTATCATTATTCTTTTTATTAGTTATAGTTTGAATAATTTTATTTTTTAAATCATTCAAATCAAAAGGCTTTAAACAATAATATCTAACACCATACTCACTAACATCTCTAATAGTTTCCTCTTCATTATAAGAAGTCATAACAATAACTTTTTTATTTATCTTATGTTCCTTCATATATTCAAGAACACCAAGTCCATCTTTTTTAGGCATTATTAAATCTAATAAAACCATATCAAAATCAATATTATTACTTTCAAATATATTTATTGCTTCTTCACCATTAGAAGCACTACCTACAATTTCAATATCCTTACTATCAGAAAAAAATTCCTTAATTAAACCTACTAAACCTACATTATCGTCTACTACCAAGACTTTAATTTTCATGTTCTCTTTTTTATTCTCCTTTTTATTTATTATACTAACAAGATTATACATATTTCTAGTTTTAAAAATGTAATAAAATGCATAATAATGTAATATATTGGCATAAAAGTATTTTCATATAAAAAAGAAGAGATAAACTCTTCAATATTAATTATTTTAATTTTTCTTATTTCTTCTACCATTTTATTTTCCATCTAATATTATTATTCGAAATAAAATGATAAAACACTTCTTTTTTTAATAAAAAAAATAGACATTATTTCTAATATCTATTTCATATATTTCTTATTACCTACATAAAATCCAATAACAGTAAACACCATAAATAAATGATATATACCATTATGGTCTAAATAAAACATTTTTGTATTTCTATTTATCAATATTAATCCACCAATAACTTGGAATAATAAAGCTGATAAATAATAGTACTTTTTATTTCTTATAAATGAAATAATTATAAAAAGTAAATTAGTACATACATAAATAACAAAAGTAATTATGAAATCTTTATTTAATATTACTTCTACTATCATAAATAAATATAATAATATAGAACATATAACTATATATTTATTAAATTTATATTCGGTAAATAATAATGAATCAATAATACATATAAATATAAATAATAATATTATCCACAAAATATTAACAATTAAATCATTTATATTAAAACTATGTATTACAAATCCTAAAAATCCACCTAACATTAAAAATATATAGAATAATAACCAATATTTATTATAATTAATATTCTTTAATTTAACAAAACAATACAATGAAGAAAATAATATTAATAAATTAGTAAGTCCAGTTGTAAGTTCATAACCACTTCTAAACACTATTTAAGTTCCTTTAACAGTTCTTTTAAACTATTAATATCAGTTGATGCTTTACCTATAACAACTCCATCACAAACATCAAAAATAGATTTAATATTTTCTGTATCAATAGACCCACCATAATATACTTCAACTTTCAATTTGTATTTGTTATACATATAAAGTTTAATATCATCAACAACTTTAGTAATCTTATCTATACATTGAATTTCACCGCTGCCAATAGCCCAATTAGGTTCATAACAAATAGATAAATACTTTAAACTTGAACTTTCAATTGCCTTTAAATAATAATTCAATTCTTTCTTTATATAATTAAAAGGTCTTCTAGTTTTCTTTTGTTCACCTACAAAAAGAATAGTATTACATTTAGAATTCAACGACTTAAACAACTTTTCTTTAAAAGTCATATAAGTTTCACCTATAATCTTTCTTCTTTCATAATGACCAACAAACGAATAATTAATATTCATTTTCTTTAATGATTCTAAATTAATCTCACCAGTAAAAGAACCAGTTTTATAACTGAAAAAGTTTTGTGTTCCAACCAAATACTTACTATCTTTAAACATAGATAAATAAAGTATCGGAGGAAATAACACAAATTCATAATTATTAGGTTTTAATTTATCAAAATCATTTTTGAATTTAACCATTTCATCATAAAACAAATAACTTTTTTGATTAAGAATAACTTTTTTCATACTACTTACCATTTAATCTTTCTAATGTTTTAAATCTCTTTCCTTCTAAATACTCAAGTGTTGCTCCTCCACCAGTTGATAAATAAGTAAAGTTATATTTAAACTTATGAGAAGCACTTATAATATCTCCTCCTGCCAAAATAGTAGGAATTGATTGATTATATACAAATTGCATTACTTTTTTAGTACCATCTTCATATCTTGGATCTTCAAACATACCAAGTGGTCCATTCCATAATATTAATTTACTATTTATTAACAACTCTTTATACATACTTATAGTTTTAGGCCCTATATCGTACCCAATATCACTATTGCTCATTTCAGTAACCATTTTAACCCCATTATTAGTTACAACATCTATTGGCAATATAATTTTATTTTTATGAATATCAATTAAGTTTTTAGCATATCTAATCTTATCATCACTAACAATACTTTCACCAACATTAATACCACTAGCTTTTAAGAATGTAAAACACATTGCACCACCTAGTAATATATAATCACTTGTATTAATTAAATTATCAATAACACCAATCTTGTCATCCACTTTAGATCCTCCAAGAATTAATGTTTTTCTTTGATGAATTGCTCTATCAAGCATAGAAACTTCATTATCGATTAAGAATCCAGAATAAGATGGTAAATATTTAGATATACCATATGTTGATGCATGACATCTATGAGCACTACCAAAAGCATCTAATACAAATATATCACCAAGAGAAGCCCAATATTTAGATAATGCTTCATCACAAGAACTCTCAAGCAATTTAGGATAATCCTCATATCTTGTATTTTCTAAAATAACAATCTCACCATCATTCATATTTTGAATAGTTTTTTCAACTAATTCTCCTCTTGTAAAAGGAACAAAATATATACCACAAGATACAAGAGTAGATAAATGTCTAGCCACTACTTCAAGAGAATTTTTTTCTTTATCAGCTTGTGATTTAATTCTACCTAAATGTGATAATAATATTATTTTAGCCTTTTTATCTATTAAATAATTAATTGTTCTTAAACTAGCTATTATTCTAGTATCATCATCAATCTTTCCATCAGTAATTGGTACATTATAATCAACTCTAACTATAACTCTCTTACCAGTTACATTAACTCCCTTAATACTCTCCATATTTATACCTACCTTTCGTTATTTGTATATATTTTTTCAGCAGATTCTTTTAACTTGTCAAGAGTTGTATTTACAACTTCAATGTCAAACTCATTATAATCATCTAAATCTATCTCAGTTGGATGATTCTTTTGCTCTTCTGTAAGACCATTATCAAAATCAGGTCTAACAATATGAATACTTTTAATATTAGGATAAACTGCCTTCAAATCATTTATTTCTTTTTTAAGTCTTATATCACTTATAATAATTGCATCATAAAAATATGAAAATATTTCTATATCATCAATCATTCTTTTGATAAATAAATCATCTTTCTTTAATTTCTGTCTTATAACAGTAGTTCCAAGTTGTTGTAAGAACTCTCTTGGTTTAGTTTCTTCACTCAAATCCCAACCAGTCATTTCCCTAGCATAATACTTAATATATTTTGATAATTGAGTAACTATCACTTTCTTACCATGCTCTTCATAAGTTTCTTTTAAGAATGCAGAAAATGTATCCTTACCATGCTTTGCCTTTCCTCCTACTACGAATATTTTTGGATTTCTTTGTTCAATATCCATTGTATTACCTCCCTATTTTAATTACTATCGTTATTATCTTCACTAACAGCCTTTGTAGTTGTTGTTTTGGCTATTGATGTAGTTGTTACCTTTTTAGTAGTTGTAGTTTTTTTAGTTGTACTAACTTTTGTAGTTTTTTTAGTTGTACTAGCTTTTGTAGTTGTCACATTATCACTTTTTTTAGTAGTTGTTGTAACATCACTTTTCTTGTTATCATCTATCAAATCTCTTACCATCCAAGCATTAGGTAAAAATCTCTCTCCACTATAATTATAACCCTTTGGAGTATTTAATAGTTTTCCTGTTTTATCAGTTATATTTCTCTTAGCATATAAGGCACTTGAACCCCCACCATCAAGATTAGAAGCATTATATGCTTTATATTTAACAAATAATTCAGCAAGATTTTTCATTGAAATTCCAACTGAAGAAGATGTTCTTCCATCAATAACAATAAATAAAACTATACCATCTTGTCTTTGACCAATAGCAGTTCTATTAGCAATTCCCCAACCGCCATTACCTTTAAAGTCAGACATTTTACCATTAACTACTAAGAATGGTCCAAACTCAACAGCTCTATCCATACCATCTTTAACAGCCTCACTTGCTGTTTTTTTAGTAAGCATTAAAACATTATCCTTAGTGAATCCTACAAGACCTCCACCTTTATTAATATGTCTACCTGATTTATAAACTTTACCATTTAAAATAGTTTGTCCAGTTACATAATTTTGTCTTGGAACACTATTAACACCACTAGCATTCATCGCAACATATGCATTATTATTTTTAGCCATAGTTGATAAATACTCTCCACCTTTACCATATTTCTTAGAGAATACAAGTTCTATTCTAGATGGATCATATACAACAACCATATAGCCTTTCCATCCACTTCCTGATATATCAACTACTTTGTATAAATCATTACCATCATCTTTTTTAAGAACTTGTTCTTCATATATAGATTCATAAGTTCCAGTATCAACAATAGGTTTAATATTTATTTTAGATGTATCAGTAGGGTCTTCTGTTTCTATAACCTTATTATTATCAAGAATTTCTTCAACCATACTTTCACTATATAAAACATATGCAAAATACTTATGTGTCATAGTAGTCATTGCAGTTGTAACAATAAAATCTCTAAAGAATGAAAAAGGTCCATAAGCTACAAAAAAGCAAATTAATACAAAAATATCAACAGTAATCAAAAAAATACTAAATTTACTCTTCTTTTGCTTCTTTTTCATTATTTACTCCTAACTCATATGGAGAATCAACACTTCCATCTCCACTTACTATACTTATATCACCTTTTAAATACATAGAAGGTCTAACTGCATATTTACTAGCAATTAAATCTCCAAAGACATTTCCATCTTTATTAATAACATTAATAATCATATTAGATTCAATACCTCTATTCATCGTTAAAACAGATTTGGTATCATTAATAAATAAATCTCCAAGAGTAAGCATACCAATATTAAACGAAGTTGTCTTACTATAAACAACAGTATAATCTAACTTATCAAGAGTATTACTTCCTATACCCCAATCTGATTTAACAATTAAATCATTATTCTTAATAGATTTATAATAAGTATTATTTAAATATTCACCAATAGTATTCTTATTAGTAGAATAAATATTATTTTTACCACCAAATGTCTTTGTTAAATCCTTATCTTTATCTTTAATATTATCACTTAAAGCAACCTTAACATTTTCACCAGTATTAATAACTCTATATGTATTACCAGAATAATTAATATATTTTGAAACATAAACATCACTTAAAGTATTAACTGTTCTTTCACTAACAACATAAGGACTATTTGAAGAACCATCTCCATGCAATAAAGCTACATCTTTCTTAATAGTTATTACAGGTCTTACACCATATATTTTAGTAGTTATTTTATTAATACCAACTTCTCCATTATTACTAATAAAATAATTATTGTTTTCATCATCAATAGTACTTAAATAATATGATTCACCATTATTTAAATAGCTTTCTTTTCCTCCTGCTGATGCATAATCATATAATGATAATATTGTCATTTTATTAGTATTAGTATTCTTTTCACAATTAATCTTCTTAAGATCATTAACATTATCTTCACATAAATAAGTATTAGCTAAATATTTATCAACATCTTCCATATTATTTTCAAATATACCAGTATACTTTTCATCAGTTTTATTTAACCATTTATTAATATATGATTTATCAAAACCATTTTCAAGACCAGAATACATCAATGTTAAAGAATCCTCACTTATAGCTTTAATATTATTGTCTTTATCAATACCAACTATTCTAAATAGTATTCCAGAATATTCTAAATAATTATCTTCTACTTTACCAACATATCTAAATATATTAGCATCTTTATCATGAATAAGTCCCTTAGTTAAATCAACATAACTTTGTTTCTTAATTAACTCATCTACTAAAAGAACTGTACTATTAGTAGGCCTATGACCATTTTCTTTTAGATAATATTTAATCAATCTAGTTGTATAAAATAAAGCAATAATAATTAATAAAGCAACATTAAGTGTAATAAGTACAGGCCTTATTTTAAGTCTTCTTTTAGTCATAATAAACTCCTAATCTCCAAAATCATTTTGATATGCTATTAAACTAGCATTAATTACTCCATCAATACCATTAAATTGATCTACTATACTTGTATCAATATCACCTTTTCTTGATTTTCCTTCTTTCATATCAACTTCAAGTGATAATTCAACTTCATTACCAAATATTGATTTACTTCTAACTTTAAATTTCTTAATATTTTTTAATTTCTTTAATACAGTTTCATGACATGAAGCTTTATATTTAAGTACAAGTAAATATCTAGTAGCAGTTTTAAATCCCATAAGATAACTTATGAAATATAACACTCCTATTCCAAGTGATGCTACTAATGCTGGAATATAAAGACCAGCACCACTCATAATACCAGCACTTATTCCCCAAAACATAAATCCTGTATCAACTGGTTCCTTAACAGCAGTTCTAAATCTTACAATAGATAAAGCACCAACCATACCTAAAGAAAGACTAATATTGGAACTAATTGTTCTAATAATCATTGCTGTAACCATTGCAAGCATTAATATACAAAGAGAAAATGCTTTCGAATAAACAACGCCAGTATATGTTTTTCTATAAACATATATAATAAACATACCAATAATAAATGCAACTCCTAGTGATATAAGCATATCAACAGCTGATACACTACCAGTAAATTGCTCCAAAAAAGAATTTTTAAAAATATTTAAAATCATATAATTCCCTCCTTATTTAATACTTCTACATATAGCAAACTTACTAACTGCTTCCTTACAACTAGGAATATCATTTAATAAATTAGCTATATGAAGAGGCAAAACTTCATTAAACTTAACTTCTAAAACCTGTTTCCCAGGTTCACTAACATCATACATAGGAACATCTTTATTAAATAGATCATAACTATATAAACCACTTTGAATATTAGAATCAAAAGTAATTCTAACATCACTTATAGGATAAGTAAAAGCAGTCCTATGATATAAAACTATAATAGATGGTACTAAATGTTTAACTTTACTATTTGTTATAAACTCTTCAAGTAAACCAGTAGCATTCTCTATTTCATCTATTTTACCATTTAATATTTTACTATATATGTCTTTTGAAATCAACATTTGTTCCTTTGCTGTATATGTATTATGTTTCATCTTTTTTTCTAATCTAATAAACTCATCATTATTATTATAAATTCTTATTCTATACTTTTTTCTATAAAGAACACCATCCATTTTTTCATAGTAACTAGAAGAATCTAAATCATCAAAATATAAACTTTTTATCAAGTATGAACCATCACTATAATATGCATTTTTATCTTTTTTTAAGATAAGTGATAACTTCTGTTTAAGTACTTCAGCAGCACTATTAGATATTTTAAATTTTAACTCATGTCTATACTTATATTCTTTCATTTAACACCACCAAAATATTTTTTAACATCTGCATCAGTTAATTTAAAATATGATTTAGCATACTTAATAACATAACTATTTCTATTTTTAGCAAATTTTTTCATTGCTGCAACAGATTTTTCCCAATGATTATATGAATTTCCCCATCTTTCAGCATTTCTTTTAAATTCATCTTTGCCAATCATTTCAATAACTTCATCTATTCTTTTGTTAACATTATCATAAGACCAAGTATTTTTTAAGTTATATGATAATCGTTCTAAAAACTCTTTCTTAAATTCACTACTTTTCATTAAATTTCTAAGTAAATCAGTTGGAAAATTCCAAGCTCCCATACCAGCAATACTAGTATATTCAGTAAATGTATTTTGAGTAGTTCTAAAAAACCCAGAATCTAAATCATAAAAAATAAATTTCCATTTACCATTATCAACTTTAGGATTAGAAAAATATCTAGTGTTTAATATATCATAATTAGCAGTATATATTTCACCTACCCAAAAATCACATAAACTTTTAATATCAATTTGTTCTTTAACCTTATCATAATTAGCTTTATTACTAAGAGAATTTTTTTTAATAAAATTAATCATAGCCTTATAATTCTTATCAGTACCACTCTTAACTTCACCATCTATTCTAAGAATACTAGTGTCTCCCTTAGTAGTTTTAACATTATAATGATTAGCCACAAAAGTTTCATCGACCTTTTCTCTTATAAAATATATACCATTATATTTACCGTTGATATATAAAACAATTGGTTCATATGCTTGTACATCAACATCAGTATACTCATCAACAAGAGAAGTAGCTACAACATCCTTAATAACAGTTCTTTGATCATTATATTGAAATTCATCTTGTGAACCAGTTCTAAGAACCAATGAATCAAATACAGAACTATCTAATGTATCAAATACCTTATATTTAAGTTTGGCATCTCCAAACATCTTTTTAAACTTAATCTCATAACTTTTCTTCTTATAACTCCTAGTTGATCCACCAAATAGTTTAAGACCCATATTAAGCTTAAAACCGCCACCATCCTTATCAAAATATTCAACATAACCATGTTCTAATACTTTACTATTAAGACTAGTATGAGTATTAACATTATTAAGCTTTTTAGGATTAATACTTATAGACATAACTGAAACCTTATGACTACCATCCATAATATATGAATAAGTATTAACATCACTTTTAAGCTTTCCATCTTCTTTACTCATAATTTTTAAAACAGTAGTCTTCTTAATAGTAAGAGGACTACTGTATACTTTTGAAGCCGTTGTTGGAGTTGAACCATCAGTTGTATAATAAATTTTATTTCCAGTTAAAGCTACCGTAAATTCCTTGCCATCTTTTATTACACCACCAGAAACAGAAGCAGTTGGCAAATAAGAGATTGCCTCAGTTCCAGAATTATTTTTAGCTTTTGGAGTTGGTTTACTAAAATAATATAAACCATAATCACTACCTCTACCATAAGAATAACCATTTGGTACTTGTGAAACATACATTGAATCAATTATACTCGAATCCTTTGTTAAATATATCGCATCATTATCTCCAAGTTTAAATCCTAAATGAGTATAACTCTTATTTGTTAGTTCAGTATTACCACTAGCCATAACTACATAATATTCACCTTTTTTAAGAGTTACATCAGGAAGATTACTCATACATACAGTATTAATATTAGTAGTTAAACAATAATTGCTTAATTTAACATCATCTTTACCATTATTATAAAGTTCTATCCAATCATAATAATTACCACCATTTTGAGGTAAATAAGAATAATTATTATTCATAACCTCATTAATAATAAGAGAACTTTCAACCTTTAAATATTTCTTTTGAAATGCCTTAATTCCATCAACAGTATTATTATATCCAGGAGATATTGAATTGTTCATTAAATACTTATCTCCCTCTCTTATATAAGCCATTCCATTAGCTAAATTTTCATATTTAACTTTATCTATTACTTTACCTTTTGAGTTAGTAAGTACAACAGCACCATTCTTATTCTTTAATTTAAATCCTGTACTAAGAACACCACTAGTACTACTAACACCACTAGTATATATTAATAACACTTCACCTTTTGATAACTTAATATTAGGTAACTGCCATTTAAAACTAACAGATTCATCATTAGATAAACTATAGTTTTTAATATTGATACTCTCATCGCTTATATTCTTAATTTCAATATAACTACTATATTCACCATTTTCATTTTTGAAATTACCTTTATTTTCAGCAAGTATTTCATTAATAACAATTTTCTTACTTTCAGAACTTTCAAGTGATTTTAAAAATTCATTATAACCATCTTTATTATTAGCAAATCCTGGTGTTGGTTTATCTTGTATTACCCAATTACCCTTAGCATCTCTTGCCATAACAGTATTAGAATCTAAACTTACTGTCTCAATTGCATCAACTACTTTACCATTAGGTTTTAAAAGAGCAACAACCTCTCCACCAGAACTTTTTAATTTAAAATTAGTATAAAGTCCTTCCTTATTCTTTCCACTTAGATATACAACTATATATCCATTTGCAGAAATAACAGTATCAGGAAATACATACTTAACCTTAGTATTTTCATCACTAAGACCATAATCTTTTAAATTAATATCATGATCATTACCATTATATATTTCTAAATAATCATATAAACTTCCTTCTTCATCACTAATAACACCTTTATTTGAAGACATAATTTCATTAATAACAAGCTTATTAATAGATATATCATCACCACCAAGATCACCATGAGGAAGACTTTTCTTATTATCAGACCACATTCCAAGTAAAACAAGAACTATCATCAATAGAATACACATAATCAAAAAGCCTATATTTTTCTTAAATTTCTTAGCATTAAATCCCATAATAAAAACTCCTATTATAATTATACAATAATAAGAGTTTTATATCTATATTTTATAAAAAATAACACAGATTTTACATATAAATTTTACTCAACAGTAACACTCTTAGCAAGATTTCTAGGTTTATCAATATCACACTTTCTAAGAAGAGCAACTTCATAAGAAAGCATTTGACAAGCAACAATAATAACTAAATTTTGAATATATTCACTGGTAAGTGGTACAACTATATCATAATCACTAATATTCTTATCAATATTAATAGATTCTTTTCTTATAGTAATTATTTTAGCACCTCTACTTTTAGCTTCAATAATATTACTTACTGTTTTCTCATATACAGAAAATTCACTTAAAAGTGCTATAACAGGTGTATTATTTGAAAGTAATGCAATTGGCCCATGTTTAAGTTCACCTGCCGCAAAACACTCACTATGAATATAAGATATCTCTTTAAGCTTTAAACTTGCTTCATAACAAGTATAAATATCAATACCTCTTCCAATATAGTACATATCTTCACTCTTATATATACTTTTAGCTACTGGTTTATAATCAATATTAATAACCTTTTCTACAAATATAGGTAATTTAGAAAATTCAGATAATATTTTATCAACTTCATCTTTCTTAATAATATTTTTCTTATACATATATTTAAGCATAAGTAAACTACATAAATAACTTTGACTATAATATCCCTTAGTAGTTGCTACACATATCTCAGGTCCGGCAAGCATAGGCATAATATATTTAGCTTCTCTTGCTATAGTAGAAGTTGGTACATTAACAATCGCAAGAGTATCAATACCTTCCTCATTACACATTCTAAGACTAGCAAGAGTATCAGCAGTTTCACCACTTTGAGATAAAAATACTACAAGCACTTCATCATCAAAATAATGATTAGAATATCTATATTCACTAGCTGCATATACATTAACATAAAAATCTTTACTAGTACAATACTTATCGCCAAAATACTTAGCAACTAATGCTGCATGATAAGCACTACCACAGCCAACAAAATCAATTCTTTTATATTTAGTTATATCAAGAACCTTATCACTAATCTTATCGTTTTCTAAATATACAGAATACAACTTTTTACTAAGTTCTATTTGATCATGTATTTCCTTAAGCATAAAATGCTTATATCCACCCTTTTGAGCACTTTCAACATCAAAATCCGCTTCAAGAATTTCTTTATCAAGTATTACACCGTTGTAATAAATATTACACTCCTTATCTATCTCTACTATTTCCTTATCATCAAGAACAATATATTTCTTCGTATAAGGAAGTATAGCAGATATATCACTAGAAATAAAATACTCACCATCACCTATTCCAACTATTAATGGAGCATCCTTCCTAACACCATATATCTTATCTTTACCTTCAAACATTATCGCAAGAGCATAACTACCTGTCATTTCTTCAATAGACTTCTCTATTGCTAACAACTCATTCTCACCATCATAATTAGAATCAATTAAGGCTGCTATTCTTTCACTATCAGTATCACTTACAAACTTATAATCTTTAAGTTCACTTTCAAGCATCTTGTAATTTTCAACAATACCGTTATGAGCAACAGTAACTCTTCCTACTTTATGAGGGTGACAATTTGTTTCAGTTACTTTACCATGAGTAGCCCATCTAGTATGAGCTATACCACATGTTGTATTATTAAAAATAAATTTCTTTAATTTCTCTCTTAAATTCTCTATTTTACCAATTGATTTAACAATTCTCACTTTCTTATTATCAAGAACTGCTATACCAGCAGAATCATAACCCCTATATTCTAATGTTGATAACCCTTCAACAAGAACATCTTTAACATTCCTTTTTCCTTTATAACCTATAATTCCACACATATAATTCTCCTTATACTTAAATTATATATTATATTTTTAGAAATTCATATCAATTTTATATTTACTTGACATAAAAAAAGTGACATTAACATATTTTTAAATTATATATATAACTTAATACTATATTATAAACAAGAAAATAAAAAGCAAGAAATTTTTCTTGCTATAAATAACTTATCCAATTTTAAATGCGGGAGAAACACCATAAACACGATCTGCTGAATAAGTAATATTCCAAGTTCCATCTGCTAAGACAGAAAGGAAATTTGAATAAGAACCACTAGTTGCAGTACGAAGCCACCAGACTGAGTTAGTACCATTGTACTTCTTAATAGCAGCACTATGGTTACTTGTAGAAACTCTTTTATTAGCATAATAATCTAGTTGTCTTGTAAATGCTATAGCTCCATCACTTGTAAGTTCTTCTATATCATTAGAGTAAATCTCACTTAAAGATAATAAAAACAATTTATCAGTAGAAGTTACAGCTTCTCCTTCTTCATAATCTTTATTAGCCCCAGAAGCCACAAAAGTAGAAGCAATTTGATCTTTCACACCACTTGGAAATGCATTATAAATATCATTATTTATAAAAGTTCTCATTACAGAAGAAGGAAAACCACCTTCACTAGATATTTCATCATTTATATTATGTGTTGTTATAATATCAGTAAACTCAAGTACAAATCCACAAGCTGTCTGTGAAAAACCTTGTGTTGAACATTCACTTGGTGTACTTTTATTTACAATTCTTACAGTATGAGTTCCATAATCACCTAAATCTATTTCTTTAGTATCCCCAACATTATATTTGTCAGTATTATTTTCTCTAACAGCATTAACAATAGTATCCCAACTATCAGTGCTAAATGAAACAGGACTTACTTTTGGTATATATTCCCCAACTACATCCAAATTTCCAACAAAGAAAGTCTTTTGTGCATCATTAGGAGTAGTATTATCTAAATATAACCATATAAAATATATTGCTTCTTCCCCTGCTTTAATAATATCATCAGAATATATTACATTATTTTCAAGAGTAGAAAATACTGAAACATTAGTGACTGTACCATCACTGAGCACATCAATTCCTAATATTGAAGCGAGTAATCTAGATATATCTGCTATGTTTACATTATTATTACAATCAACATCACCTAATATCATTTGAGTAGCATTTAGTTCAACTTTATTCAAAGAATAATCATGCATAATATCAATATCTTTTTTATTAACAAATCCATCCATATTGACATCACCGAGTTGATATCCTGTATCCTTATAAAGAACTCTCTTTCTAATAGCCACTTTTAAATGATCAGCATACTTAGTTGTAAGTCTATTATAACCAACATAATCTCCACTTGGTACAAATGTTGCATCTTCTTTTAACTTAATTTTAACAGTAGAATCAAGAGTACCAGTATTTCTCACTTTAAAAATATAAGGTATCGCATTAGAATATTCAGCTTCAGTAGAATACGGATAGATACCAGCTGGAACTGTTACTCCATTTTCTACTTTTGTCCCAATTACTTGTCCTATATTTGAATATGTACTATCACAATTTGAATCATTACAAAAACTTATTGATAAATCGCCTACATTTATAACAGTATCTTTACCATTATCAATACTCAAAAACTTAGCATAAGTAACACCAATAAATATAACTACTAACAATGAAACAGATACTAATAATGTAATAATTTCTTTTTTAATTAATTTATCTATGTACATATCAATTACCTTTCTATTATCTAAAAATATAATATCATAAATGATAAATTATTGCAATTTAAAAAAGGCATAAGCCTTTTTACATAAACAACTTCATAGTTCTAATCATTTGAGCAGTATAACCTACTTCATTATCATACCAAGCAACTACTTTTAATAATTGTTTTCCATCTTCTTCAATTATATTTGTAAGAAGACCATCAACAGTTGCTCCTACTTCTTCTCCAATAATATCTGAGCTTACTATTGGATCTTCTGTATATTTTAAAACCTTACTTTGATTAGATTTAAACATATTATTAACATCTTCTTTTGTAGTATTCTTTTCAAGTTCTACTGTTACATCAATAACAGAACCATCTCCTGTTGGAACTCTAAATGCAAGTCCATCAAGTTTACCATTTAATTCAGGTATAACTTTTCCTATTTGAGATGCAGCTCCAGTACTAGTTGGAATAATATTTAAAGATGCAGCTCTTCCTCTTCTAGCTTTAATACCCTTTTTATGAGGTATATCAAGTGTTTCTTGATCATTAGTCATAGCATGAACAGTTGTCATAAATCCTTTTCTTATTCCATATTTATCATTTACAAGTTTAAGTACTGGTGCTAAACAATTAGTAGTACAACTTGCTGCACTAATTACTTTATCATTTAAACTTAAAATTTCATCATTAACACCATATACAATAGTTTTAACTTCATCCTTAGCAGGAGCACTGATAATAACATGTTTTGCTCCAGCATCTAAGTGTGCTTGACATTTTTCAGCAGAAGTAAATACTCCTGTACATTCTAAAACTACATCAACATTTAATTCTCTCCAAGGCAATTTAGAAGGATCACTCTCAGCATATACTTTAATTCTTCTTCCCTTTACAAATAATTCGTCTTCATCAAAACTAACCTTGCTTTTATTAGTTCTATGAACAGAATCATATTTATAAAGATATGCAAGTTGTAGAGGATCAGTTAAATCATTAATTGCTACTACTTCTATATCCTTATCATTTTCAAGTAATCTAAGTGCTGTTCTGCCTATTCTTCCAAATCCATTAATTGCTATTCTTAACATATATTCTTCTCTCCTTTTTATTCAAAATAACTATTTCCTATAAATTCTCTAAGTACACTTGTATAAGGTACCGCATCACTTGGTATAGTTAAAAATCTATCTAAGAATTTAAGTATTCTTATTGCTTCTTCATAACAATCATTATTTTTATCTACTGAATAAAGTAATGGTTCAGCATAAGTTCTAAGAACACCAATTTCATAAGATAATGCAGTATTTATAACCATATCTGCTTCTCTTTGATATGGATAAACATATTCTTCTTCACTACTTCTCATACCTTTCCAAGCTTCAAGAGTATCAGTAGCACTATAACCTCTATGTTTATAATCTCTAACCATTCTTCTTAAAAGTCTTAAATCAGTAGTAGAAATATGATTATGTCTATCAAGTCCAAGCGGTGTAAATGGACTAATATATATTTTTAACTTATTTTTCTTATCTATACTAGAACTTAACTTTTCATTAATTGCATGAAGTCCTTCTACTATAAGTATTTGATTTTCTTTTAATGAAATAGCTTTTCCTTTATATTCTTTTTCACCAGTTATAAAATTATAAGTTGGTTTAATAATTTCATCTCCTGAAAGTAAACTCTTAATATGAGAATTAAATAATTTTATATCAAGTGCTTCAACTATTTCATATTCATAACTACCATCAGGTTTTCTCGGAGTATCTTTTCTATCAACAAAGTAATCATCTGTTGATAATACTAATGTATCATATCCTTTAGCATTTAAATAAAGTGCTAGTTTCTTAGATGTAGTTGTTTTTCCTGATGAAGATGGTCCACTTATATATATAGCTTTGATATTTTTATCTTTAACTACCTTATCAACTACTTCTCTTATATTTTCATCATAAAGAATTTCATTCTTTTGAATATAATCATCTATTTTACCATTACATATTATTTTATTAATATCTCCCGCATATCTAACACCAAGTGTACTAAGTTTCTTTTCATATTTCTTGAATGCTTCTAATACTTTTGGTGATGGTTCAAACTTAGGAACAACATTATCGATTGGATAACTAATCGCTACACCATAAGGTGAAACATAAGTCAAATCAAATCTTTTTAATATCTTAGTAGAAGCAGGCATAATATAATAAAAATAATTATATAAGTCACCAAGTTCACACATAGTAACTGAATCTTTAGTCATAAATGAATAATTAGTCATCTTCTCTTCTTCATTTACACTTTTACAATATTCATATGCATCATCTCTAGCTACACTAATATTTCTAAAAGGAATATCTCTTTTAATTATTTCTTTCATCTTCTTCTTTATTGATGATACTACTGAATAATCTACTTGTCTCTTCATTTGTATTTCAGTGTAAAGAGATTTATCAAGTGAATGCTTAATATATACAACAGCTCTATCATCGTATAATTCCTTAACAGCTAAAAGATATACATAAGTAAGACCCTTCATGTATATTTTTCTACCAATTCTACTTGCTATAGTTATATAATTTACATATGAATCATTTGTTATTTCTGTTTCACTACTAACTATTTTTCCATTTATTCTAAGAGCAATAACTTGATCATTATTTAACATATTCATTATTTCTCTTACAGTAATACCACTTTTTACAGTTAATATATTACTGTCTTCAAATATAAGTTTAATTTCTTTTTCCACACTATCAACCTCTACTATATATAATATAATAGCAAAATTTTTTAAATTTGTGAATAATTAAGAGCATACTTTACTAAAATATTACTAGGAGGACAAATGAAAATACCATTCATAGTAGACACAGATAGTAAAAAAGAAACAGTATACGATATATATTCAAAACTTTTAAAAGAAAGAATTATTTTTATAGAAGGAGAAATAAATGATGAAACAGCTAACCTTGTAGTTAGTGAACTTTTATATTTAGATTCAATTAGTAATGATGATATAAATATTTATATTAATTCCCCTGGTGGCAGTATAACTGCTGGTATGGCTATATATGACACAATGAATTATATAAAAAGTGACACAATAACAATAGGTATTGGTCTATGTGCATCTATGGCAGCATTTTTATTATCAAGTGGCACAAAAGGTAAAAGATGTTCACTTAGTAATACAGAAATAATGATTCATGAACCACTCGGTGGAGTTAATGGTCAAGCAACCGAAATAAAAATTGTTGCTGAAAGAATTTTAAAAATTAAGAAAAAACTCAACAAAATATTATCTAAAAACACAAAAAAATCTCTTTCTAAAATAGAAAAAGATGTAGAAAGAGATTATTATATGGACAGTGATGAAGCACTTAAATATGGTATTATAGATAAAATTATTTAAGCATTTCTTTTATTTTTCTAAATCTATGATTAATACCACTCTTAGTAATAGGTCTTTCAGTTTCAGTACTTATTATCTCAGCTAGTTCTGCCATTGAACTTTCTGGATATTTTTCTTTATAAATACATATATCTCTAATACCAGGTTCAAGCAAATCGAAATCTCTTGTTTCCCTTAATCTTCTTATAAGTTCTAATTGCTCACTACTTGCCTGCATCATTTTATCAACATTAGCTTGTTCACAATTGTTAAGCCTATTTGTCATATTTTTATGATCTCTATATATTCTGATATCTTCATAATAAAATAGAGATGTTTTCGCATTTAACAATTTAATAAAATCACTAATCTTTTCACTCTCTTTTATATATACCATATAGTTTTTATCTCTCTTAATAACTTTACTATTAAAATTAAATTCATTTAAAAGATTATTTACAAATTCAGCAGTTTCAGAATTAGCAATAACAAATTCAAGATGATATCTACTAGTCTTAGGATCATTAATACTACCACACATCATAAATACACCTCTAAGATATGCTTTTTTATCAAGTTCTTCATCTATTAAATAATCACTCGGAACATATAATCTTTCATTATTAATTTTAATACACAAATCACTTAAAATTAAATCAATCTTTTCATGTACACTTAAAAGAACAAGTTTATTTCCTCTTAAAGAATTAAAGCCAGTATCCATTGTAATCTCTACATGATATATTTCTTTTATAAGCAAATATATTCTTCTAGCTACACTTATATTTTCTGAATATATTTCAAATTTATCATCATATATTTTTACAGCAATATTAAGTATTCCAGAAAGTTCAGCCATTTTTTCACTTTCACCATACTCAATACTAGATATTTCATTTTTAATATTACTAGTAAATGACATAATTTTTCACCAAGACAATAATATCATAAAAAGAAAAAGAATTCAAAAAATGAATTCTTTTAATAATATCTTGTCTTAAATTTCTTACCTTTTGCAGGGAAATTAATAAAGTTTCTTGGATTGTTTCTTTTATCACTACTTGGTGATACTACACTTACTCCAAAGTGAAGATGTGGTCCAGTTGAACAAGCATCATAACTTTCTCCACCACCACTAAGAGCGATAACAGTATTAGTATCTACTTTATCTCCAACCTTAACTTTAAATGCTGATAAGTGATAATAATATGTTTGAACAGTTCCTACACCTTTTAAATTATGTCTTATATAAAGTTCATTACCACCGCAACTTGATCTAACAATCTTTTTAACAACAACACCAGGAGCAGAAGCATAAACCTTAGTACCTGTTGATACACCAATATCTATACCATTATGAAGTCTCCAAGTATGTTTAGTTGGGTGAAATCTAAGTCCCCATTCACTATTAATCCATCCACTATTAACAGGTCTAGTTAACTTATTAGCAAAAGCAACACCTAAACACTCATTAATACTAGTCGTTTCTTTACATTTATTTTCTTTAAATATCTTTTCATAATATTGAACTTCTCTTTTACTAGCAGCATATTCAGCCTCAGCATCAGTTTCATCCTTAATTAAATCTCCAAGAGTTAAATTCTTAGTTTTAAGTTTCTCTTCAAAATTCTTAATAGTTTGTTCACCTTTTTTAATATCTTCTTGTAATTGAACTTGTAATGCTTTATTTTCTTCAATTTTCTTATACATATCATCAATTAAATCATCATTATATTTAGTAAGTTGTTCTACAACAGCTCCTCTATATATAAAATCAGTGAAATTCTTTGCTTGAAAAACATATTCTAAATAAACATTCTCACCTTCTGAAACTTGTAAAAATGAAAGTAAATTATCAATCTCTTTTTGTTTATTAATAATCTCTTCATCAAGATCAGCAATCTTATCATAAGCATCTTCAATAGCTTTATTGTTATCTTCTATCTCTTTATTTATTCTATCAATATCACTTTCCATACTTTTAATTTCTTTTTCAGTTTGATTTTTTCTAGAAGAAGCAGCTTGTCTTTCTCTATCGAGTTTAGCCATACTATTTTTTAAATCTTTTAATGATGAGTTCTGATTAACTGCATCAATATCATCAAGCTTTACAAATACGAATATCGACACCAAAACAATAAATATAATTTTAAATATTTTCTTACTCATATCTTCAAATATTTCCTTACTGCTTTAAAGCTACCAAATGCTCCAACTACTACACCTACAACTACTAAAACTAACATTACTGTATATATAATTGAACTTGGTTTAACAAGTTTAATAATTGCTGTAAATAATTGTCCACCTAATCTATCATATAAATAACTATATCCAAAACAACAAATAATTACTGGTATAATTGATCCCATAAATCCAAGTATGATTCCCTCAAAAAAGAATGGTTGTCTTATAAATGTATTACTAGCTCCAACAAGCCTTCTTATTTCAATTTCTCTTTTTCTTGATTGAATAGTTATTTTAATTGTATTAGATATTAAGAATGCTGTTACAACTACAAGTGCTATAACAACTACATAAGTAACCTTCTTAACAACATCAAATATTTTAACTAATTCTTCAACACTACCCTCTCCATATTTAACTATATCAACTTTACCAATTTTCTTAATTTCATTAACTGTTTCTTTAATATCAGCTAAATCATCAACTTTAACTAAATAAGTATCTTGAAGTGGATTAGTTTCTTCTGTGTATTGTGACATAATGCTTTTAAATACTTCTGATTCTTTTTGCATATCAGTCTTAACAGATTCTTTTGAGTTAAATGTTACTCCACCTTCTTTAACATTAGGTAATGATTTAAGTCTTACTCCAATAGATTCAATTTCTGTTTCAGTAACATTTCTATCTAAAAATACAACAATAGTCATATCTTTTTCTATTTCATTTGTAAAATTATTAACATTACAAGATAATAATATACTAAAACCTACTAATATAAGAGTAATAGTTATACAAGATATACTAGCAAGCGATAAAGAAAAATTACGAAAAACACCTTTAAAAGATTCTTTAATATTATTTTCTAAAATTCTAAATGCCTTCACTCTTATATCTTCCTTTCATTGTATCTTTTACTACTAAACCTTTTTCAATAACAATAACTCTTTTTTTCATTTTATTAACTATATCTTTATCATGAGTAGCCATTATTATTGTAGTTCCAAGATCTTTATTAATATTATCTATTACATTCATAATTTCCATAGATGTTTCTGGATCTAAATTACCAGTTGGTTCATCACATATAAGAACTTTTGGATCATTAACAATAGCTCTTGCAATAGATACTCTTTGTTGTTCTCCACCACTAAGTTCATCAGGATAACTTCTAAGTTTATCTTTAAGACCAACTTGTTCAATAGCTTTAAGAGTTCTCTTTCTTATATCCTTTTCAGGAAGTCCATATACTTCAAGAGCAAAAGCTACATTCTCATAAACAGTTAGTTTAGGTAATAACTTATAATCTTGAAAAACTATTCCTAATTTTCTTCTTAATTTATATACTTTTCCATTTCTTAACTTTGAAACATTAACTCCACCAACATATACTTCTCCTCTTGATGGTTTTTCTTGTCTATATAAAAGTTTAATGAGTGTACTTTTACCACTTCCTGATGCCCCTATTACAAATACAAATTCACCTTTTGATATTTCTAAGTTAACATCACATAAAGCTGTTACACCATTAGGATATCTTTTATATATATTTTTAAGTTCTATTAATTGCATATATCCTCCATTAACAATATATTATAAATATTATGAAGCTAATTGTCAAAAGACAATTTTTTCCTTTTAGTCCCGCCAAGAACTTCATAACAATCACTTACAACTATAAATGCATCACTATCTATTTCATGAATAGCATTTTTTAACATTGTATATTTTTCTGTTGGTACTACACACATAAGCATCTTTTTTCTCTTATGAGTAAATGCACCCTTTGTATCAAATTCAGTAACTCCACTTTCAATAATTTTAAGTATAAAATCCTTTACTTCATCTTCCTTAGAAGTATGAATAAAGAATGTTTTAGAATCACTTATACCAATTAACATCTTATCAACAATTGAAGTAGAAATAACCATTATTATTAATGAATACATAAGAGCAGTATATCCAAAAACAGCACCACCACATAAAATAATTATTATTGAAATTGCTCTTAGTATTTTACCAAGTGGCATAGAAATATATTTTTGTAATATTCTACCAAGAATACTAGTTCCACCTGTATTAAAACCAGACTTATAGACTAAACTCTCACCAAATCCACCAGCTACACCATATCCAAGCACATATAATAATATATTATCAAATTTAAAATTTATAAGTTCTGGAATATTTTCTGTTGTGTATAAAAATATAGTAAACACAGTAGCTCCAATTATACTCATTAAAGATTCTTTAAATCCAAGAGTGAATAAACTAATTATAATAAATATTATATTACCAACTAATATAACAAAGTTAACATTTATATTTGAAAAGAAGTGATTTAGAATAACACCGACTCCCCCTAAACCTCCTGATACAAAGTTATTAGGGACACAAAACAAATTAAAAGATAAAGCAGATATTAAAGTTCCAATAACAAATAATACTGAACCCTTAAGACTCTGTTTTTGAATAACTCTATTTTTAATTTCACCACTATTTATTCTTTTAAATAACCTCATACTCTAATTCTCCAGAATAATTATATCAAATTTAATAATATATTTCTATTGCTTTATTTTCATCTTTACACTCAATAAAAAACACTTACTTTCGTAAATGTTATATTTTTAAATAAGATTCTAAAAATTCTTTTATATCTCCATCAAGTACCTTATCAACATTTGAAGTTTCATAACCACTTCTTGTATCTTTAACAAGAGTATAAGGACACATTACATAACTACGAACTGCACTTCCAAAGTTAACATCCATAACATCTCCTTTAAGAGATTTAATTTTATCATTAAATTCTTTTTGATTTAAAAGATATAATTTATTTTTTAACATATTAAGTGCTATCTCTTTATTTCTAAGTTGGCTTCTCTCTACTTGACTTGATACCACTATACCAGTTGGAATATGAGTGATTCTGACAGCTGAATCAGTTGTATTAACACCTTGTCCTCCACATCCACTTGATCTATAAACATCAATTCTTAAATCGCTATCCTTTATTTCAACATCCATATTCTTACTTATTTCAGGTGTCACAAGAACTGAAGCAAAAGAAGTATGTCTTCTACTATTACTATCAAATGGACTAATTCTAACAAGTCTATGAACACCAGTTTCACCTTTTAAATAACCAAATGCATAATAACCCTTTACAAGAATAGTACATCCTTTAATCCCAACTTCTTCACCATCTTGTTTACTTAATATTTCATATTTATAATCGTTCTTATCAAAATATCTAGTATACATCCTAAGTAACATATTAGCCCAATCATTACTTTCAGTGCCGCCAGCTCCACTATGTATTTCAACATAAGCATTATTACTATCAAATTCACCGCTAAGTAATGCAAATAATTTAAGCTTAGATAATGATTCATCAATAGATGAAAGTTCATCAGTAATAAGAACCATATCAGATTCACTTATACCTAAATTAATTATTTCTTTAACATCATTTATAGATTCACTAACACTATCATATTGTTTACAAATATCCCTTAAACTTTTAAGTTCTGAAAGTACATCCTTTGCTTTATCCATATCATTCCAAAAAGAAGCATCGTTAGAAATACTTTCAAGTTCACTCACTCTTTCTTTTTTGTTAACAATATCAAGTTTATTACCTATATCATTAATAAGACTAATGAATTCATCTAATTTTTTTAATATATCTTTTTGTTCCATACAAAAATTCTATCACAAATAATAACTATTTCCAATAATTATAATGTTAATATTTGTTTACTTTCTATCTCGCCAACAATAAAATCTACTTCACTAAGAGTATAATCTTTCTTTTTAAAATCAACAATAGCTCTTGTACAATCTGTATTAAAATGAACAAAATCATTTAAATTAGCTACCTTTTCTCCTTTAAAATTAATACCACTACCATAATAAAGACTTAATAATAAACCATATGGAATATGATAATCTAAACATTCGTCATCTAATCTTCTAACATTATATACTCCATATTCTTTTTCATACTTATAACCATATTGTATAACCATACCATTCACCCCAGCCTTATTCTAACAAAAAAAGGTATCAAAAGATACCCCTATTTAATATTCCATATATATGCTTTTTCTTTATTTGTATTAATATTATATATTTCCATAGAATATTTACCATAATCAAATTTATATATATTATTATCTTTATTATATTTAACATCAGTATACCCTAAACATTTAAGATTATTTATACTAACATAATTTCTATTATAATTATTAAACAAATCATTAACAGGAACTCCAATATAATGAGCAGTTTGTTTATTTAAATTACTACTATAATTATTGTTACTAAATGTAAAAAAATTAAAATATGCATAATAACCATTCTTATACAAAACTAATCCCTCAGAATAATAACCATTTCCTTTATTAGTACTAACAACTTTACCTTTTTTAATATTAGTTTCTTTAATACCATATTTCTTTGATAATTCACTATAATTAAGTTTAATTAAATTAAATGTATTTTCATTTAAACTAAATAGTTCTTCATATTTAGCTTTTAATGTCATATTCTTATTCACTGTATTATCAAAATTATAAAATGTATTATTATATTCCCATCCTTTAAAACAAAAGCCATTCTTTTTAGGGTCACTTGGTTTAATTACTTTATTATTTTCTATAACTATTTGCTCACTAATCTTATTACCACCATCAGTATTAAATTTTATTATATATTGTTCTGGTTCTTTAACTGACCATACCGCTGTTAATGTTATATTCTTTTCATATGGATATTTATCATAATTAAATGTATTACCATCATCATCAACCCAATATTCAAATACATAGCCATCCATTATAGTTTCTGGATAATCAATTTCTTCATCATAATGAACATATTTAACAATCATATCTTTAAGTGGATCTACAATAAATATAATACTATAACTATTATCTTCTTTAAACTTAGCAATTAAGTTAATGTTATCCTTTAAAATATATTCCCCATTATATATTTTATCATCTTTATCTGCCCAACCCAAAAAAGAGAAACCCTCTCTATTTAATACAGGTAAATTTATTTTTTCATTCTTTTTACCTTTTATTTCTTTTACTTCTTCTCCATTTACAAGAGTAACAGCATATTCAATATCATCATTATTTTCTTTAACATTATTCTTAACAAGAATAAGTATTAATATAGATACAATAATTATAAATATAACACCAGATATTATAAAAACTATTTTCTTATTATTCATTTTATCACTCTCTATTATATATTTTAACATATAATTTATATAATAGATATCCTATTAAAGTACCAAAAGTATTTAATATAATATCATCTATATCAGTCCACCTTGGTAACATTAATTGAAACAATTCTATAAATAATGAAAAACAAAAACCAATCAATATAACAAATTTACCTTTAGTTTTATATATAAATGGTATTAATAAACCAAGTGGTATAAAAAGAACAATATTACCTAATAAACTAATTATAAAATAATTATAATTTCCATATTTAATATAACTTATATAACTACCATAAAATATTTTAAAAGGTATAAAATTATTATTATGTATTCCATATTTAATCTTTAATCCATTATCTATATAAAACTCACATAATATAGTTTGTGATATTAACATAATAAATGTTCCTACAAGTAACAATAATAAAAATTCTTTTTTAAAATTAACTTTTTTATCCTTAACACATAAATATCTAATAATTATATATATAGGTAAAATACACATTTCATAACACATAATACTTTTAATAAATTCACATATATATTTCATAAAATAAATTATATCAAATAATTTTAAAAATGTAATTATATGATATAATACATATGGAAGTGAAAAATATGAAAATATCAACAAAAGGAAGATATGCTCTTAGAATAATGACAGATTTAGCAATTAATAAGAACGATAAATATATACCATTAAAAGACATATCAAATAGGCAAGAAATAAGTATGAAATATTTAGAACAAATCATATCACTACTAAATAAAGCTGGATATTTAGATTCAACAAGAGGAAGTAGTGGTGGATATAAACTAAATAGAGAGCCAAAAAAATACATTATTGGAGACATACTAAGAGTTGCAGAAGGTGATTTAACACCAGTACACTGCATTCACGATAACTGTAACAGAAAAAGCAACTGCACAACATATAACTTTTGGAAAGGACTAGACGAAGTTATAACAAACTATGTAGATAGTAAAACACTAGAAGATCTAATAAAATGATCTTCTTTTAATTTATATTTTTTACAAATAAAAATAGTAAGTTTAACACTTACTATCACATACCATATCAGCTCCAAAAAAATCATCAAATAATTTTTCTTCATCATTAAGTACTTCTTCTGTAAGTTCATCAAATGGTAACTTTAATTTAATTGATATTCCATCACTTATTTTAACAACTACACCATCTTTAATTTCATATTTATTTCTTAATACTTCATTATGTTCATCATCACATATATCAATATAATATATCTCATTAACATTATATTTCTTAGAACTCTCTTTAAATGAGCATCCACATAAAAGTATTAAAGTAATTAAACATACTAATATTTTTTTCATTAAATAAGCTGTTAAAATTATAAAAATTATTTACTACTATATCAATCGGAATTTTTCTTTTCCTTATTAGATTCCATTATAGATAAAACAAATAGAATTGAACCTACTAATACAAAAAAAATCATAACAGTATAATACTTTTGAGGAACTTTTTCATCATAAGTTACCTTATCCATAACCATACACGATAAAGGATTATCATAATCATATGAAACAATAACATTACTTTTATTTTTAATCTTTCCAGTTTTATTACATATATAATCTTTATTTTCTACATTATAATGATATATTGTTTCACAAAGTTTAAAATCATTATCAGTTATACATTTTTCTTCTCTGGTAGGTAAGCTGTATGAATTATATGGTCCTGTATCAACAACACCTTTTTTAACATTAGCATATCCACCTGCAAAAAAATATAACAAACCAATACATATAAGTCCAAATCCTAAAGTAAATTTTGTTCTTACACTATTACTCATACTTCCTCCTAATTATATTTATAGAAACCTTCTCCACTAGACATACCAAGTTTACCTTCTTCAATATATTTCTTCAATAATTTTTCCATACCTTTAAAATTATAAGGAACTAAAAATGAAGGTATTTTTACATACATAAGAACAATTTCATGTGCAGTTTTTAAACCAACGGTGTCAAGTATTTGAAAAGGCCCTTTAGGAGATCCTGTACCAAGAGTCCATGCTTTATCAATACTTTCAACATCAGATATGCCATTAACAAGTAAATCTAATCCTGAAAAAAGAAAAGGTATTAACATAGAATTTAATAAATAACCAGATTTTTCCTTAACCATAGGTAGAGCAATCATATTTATTTCCTTAGCAAATTTAATAACCTCATTAAAATATTTATCATCAGTTTTACTATGTTTCATAACCTCAGCAGTATTATTTTTCCATATAGAATTAGCAAAATGAAGTGCTAAAAACATTTCTGGTCTTCCAGTATACTTAGCAAGTTTACTTGGTAACATTGTTGATGAATTAGTAACAACAATAGTCTTTTTAGGAAGTAAATAAGACATCCTAGTATATATATCTTTCTTAATATTAATATCTTCAGTTAAAGACTCAATAACTAAATCTGCATCCTTAATTGCTAAATTTAAATCTATTTCAAATTTAATATTTTTATAAGCATCATCTACTTTTTTAATACATTTTTTAAAGTTAAAATCATCATAATCAGATATACCTCTACACCAAGTATTAAATGATTTTCCTTCCTTAGTATTCATAATATTTATATTTTCAGTATATTTTTTCTTTAATTCCAAAAGTTTAGTTTTAGTTCTATTAACACTTTCATGACTTCTAACCCAAATAGTGACATCAAACCCACAGTATGCTATTTGAAATGCTATTTGTGATCCTAAAACCCCACCACCTATCACAGTAATTTTTTTCATAAAGTCCTCCATAATAATTATAGCATAATAAAAAGTAATAATTTTTAATAATCATTACTTTTCATAAAATTATGTAAATTTATTTTACTTTCTAATAACAATAATCTTCAAATTATTAAGCAATTAATTATAATTTAGGTCCTTCAGCTATTTCAACCTCGGCTTTTTTGTCTTGTTCATATTGATAAAGTCCTTCTAAAATACTACGCATGTTTGAATCAGGATATCCATATGACTCAGCACTATTCTTCAATTTTTGTTCATCAATTGGTTCACCTCTAAAATGACCAGCAAGATTATCAATTACATCTACTTGTCCTGGATTAAGCATTATATTTACCTTCAAATCATAAGGAATATAATCATCAAGATCCATAAATCCTTGAAGATAAATTAGCTGCATATCAGCACTCATTAATTGAGAAAAATCAACCAATTCTCTATTATTATATTTTTGCGGAATAATACTGGCTAAAGCTTCTAC
The DNA here is from genome assembly GCA_022774645.1 of Mycoplasmatota bacterium. Lineage (GTDB taxonomy): Bacteria > Bacillota_I > Bacilli_A > RF39 > UBA660 > CAG-1000. The sequence goes on from JALFKQ010000019.1 coordinate 29,893, forward strand.
ATATCTAAAAATTTCTTTTCGCATTTCTACATAAGAAGACAATGCACGCTTAATGCAAGGTTTCATCTCATCACGAACATCAACTTTGTCAAGCATTTCTAAATGTTTGCTTCTTACCTCTATACCATCTAATCTTTTTTTACCATCTATATCCATTTTAGAAATAGACTCTAAAAGTGAACTAATTCTAGATACTAATTCGCTAATGCCTTCTCTTTTTTCAGATATATAATTTGATGATTCTAAGTATTCTTTTTCCTTATCTTCTAATTTTTTCTTTTCAGCATCTCTTATTACTCCAAAATCAAACATTTTTCTAGAAAACTTTTCAAGTTTTTTATATGATTCTGTTGAATGAGTACTAACAACTTCTGAATAAATCTTGCTAAATTCAGCTAACATTTCTTTTTCTTGAACCTCTAAAATTTCAAGTCTATCTCTGGAAAGTTTCAACTTATTTGCTGATCTATAAATTTGTGCATTTTTACTACTTAAGCCTGTAACATCACTCCAATAATCAACGACCGCATTAGTCAGATCAACATATTTTCGTTCCAATTCTGGAGGCATAACCATACTATATACTTTGAAAATTTCATCAAGATATAAAAAACGCTTTTCACCAGAGCCATTAAATCTCTTAGAAGAAACTTCTTCCATAGTTTTCATCTTATAATCCATAAATGCTCCTTTATATAAACTAACTTCTAATTTAATTATATACACGCCTTATCTTTAAAGTCAATTTTATTAAATGAATGTTTACATTATTTATTAAAATTATAGAAAATGCTTTAAATAAACATCTATTAATTAAAACATGTGTGTATGTTTATCATATACATCTAACAATTTAAATATTTCAATCAATACAACTGTATTTTTATTAAAAGAAGAATCAATACTTTTAAAAAAATTATAATGTATTTCTTTCCATTCTTCCAAAGTATCAGTTTCACCTTCTAGTTTAGCAACCTCCCAAATAACATCATTAAACTTACATACAATATTATCACAAGTTTCTATAAGACAAGCATTTTCTTCATTATCATATGTAATAATCGACTTAGAACCAACTCGATCACATGTACCATCATATATAGAACAAGTAGCTTTCTTTTTTCCACTTTGAACTAAATCAATAAGTCTTTCATTATCTACAGCAAATTTCCATTTTTCTATATCATCATTCATTATTTATTCTCTTCATTATCAACATAAATAGTACTAAACTTAATGCCATTTAAATAATTATTTAAAGCTATTTTCTCAAATTCAATCATATCTTCTGGTAAAGATTTAATATTAGACCAAACTAACTCAGAACACTTATTAGGTTCATTAATTTTAATTTCACCATTATAACCATTTAATTCAAAATAAACATCATAATAAGGAAGTAATGATTTATTCTTTCTATTAACAACAAATACATCACTAATATTATCAACTGTAATATTTATATCTAATTCTTCTTTCGCTTCTCTTATAGCCGCTTCATATGCATCCTCACCAACATCTAAATGACCTGCTGGAAGAGCTAAAAAGCCTGGCCATAACTTAGAGCCTTGTCTTCTTTGTAATAATATTTTCCCTTCATTATTTTTTATTATTAAATAAATTGATGATAAAAACTTTTCTCTATCTTTTTTCATATACTACTCCTTATAAAAATTATAACACAAAAAAAGATGAAATTTTACTCACCATCATATTCCATCTTTTTAACCATAGATTCTTTCTCAGAACTCTTTTTAGCAAGAAATAGTAAATAATTTAAATCATCACTTTCATCATCTAAATCATTCTTTAGTAAATTAACAGCTGTATCTCTAACATCATCTTCTATAACATCAGGTAAATATCCCATATCAATATAACATTGAATTAATTCATTTGCTTTAACTATTGTATTTTCTTTTTTACTTTCAGATTCAAAAACCTTTTTTTCATATAATTCTTTTATTCTTTTATTAATAAACATTTCATTATTATCAATATTTGTTAACACACCAGAGACAATGTTAAATATATCTAACATATCTTTTAACATTGATTCATCTGATAACTTTTTTTGAGCTTTCTTTGCTTCAACAAATGATAAAACACCATAAGCAAGAGAAGTAAGCATACCAATTATAGGTGAAGTTATTAACACAGCAATATTTAATCCTCCTAAAATCGATAATAAAATAATCTTTCTCTTTGCTTTTTTATTTTCCAAACCCACTTCTTCATCAAGACCCTTATTTATAAGCTCTAAAGCATCAGCTAAATCATTCTTTAATTTTGCATTTTTATTAAATAATTCTAATAAATATTTTTCAGAATATTCCTCTTCTTCTAATATAATTTTATATATATCAAATGCTTTAACAGAAACATCTTCTACCATTTTACATCCTTCTAATGTTTTAGATGACTCTGTTGATTCTTCATTACTTTTAAACATATTCTTCTCCCCAATCAAAAAAGTGCCATTATTATAGCACTCTTCTAATCATTAATCAATGTTAACACCTTTATTTATCTCTTTAAAACCAACTAAATATTCAATAATAATTAAAAATATACTATTGTAACTATAAATATTAACATTTTAAATACACTCATCATTATATTTGTACTAGTAAATAAATTCATAATATCACTATTAAATAAACCACTTACATATACACTAAGCAATACTAATAATGAAGATAACATATAAAATATAAATCCATATATACAACTTTTTAACATCTTACAATTATAAGATTTCTAACTATATCACTTTCGTTCATTCCACTTTTATTACATAATTCTTTTATTCTATTTTCTTCTTCATCATTAAACCAAAAATTCTTTTTATGTGTTCTTTTTCTCATTTTTCCCTCGCTTTCTTCAAAATAAAAAGACCAATATAAATTGATCTTATCTATAAAAAATATTATTAAATTAACATTTCCCACCATTATCTTCAAAATATGATTCGATGTATTTTACTAATATTTTAGCTTTGTTAAACTGTTTATCTTTAACAACATTTATAATATAATCACTACCACTTGCATCAATAATATTATCATCTTTATCATATTCTATTAGATAAGTATACTTTTCATCATTAAGTTGACAATTAAGAAGAACAGTTTGATTTTCTTTTATAGTCATAGAGTCTTTTTTAGCACCAAACATAATATTTGCAAAAATAGTAATAGCAAAACCAACAACAAAAATAATTCCTAAGACTTTTAGTATTTTAATAATTATTTTAGCGAGTTTTTCAGTATTATTTACTTTTTCTACTAATACTTGTTTAATGTCATTATTTAATAATTCATCAATACTAACATTAAGTGCTTTAGATAATAATTTTAACTGTTCAGGATTTGGTGAAGTTTCACCAAGCTCCCAATTTGATATTGTTTGTCTAGTAACATCAACTTTTTCTGCTAATTGTTCTTGTGAAAGTTTACAATCTTTTCTTAATTTTAAAATGTTATCTCCCAATTTCATTTTATCTCTCCTTTCACTTACAATTATATATGAGTTGATATTTGCAATCTACCAAATGTCTTTGGAAGTTTGTCAAAGACTTTTAACAATTATAATACAAATAACTATTATTCTACATCACAAGACCAAAGTCCATGTTTATTACAATATGCATATAATTTTGATCCTTTTATATATTTAAATTTACATTCTGCATTTTGCTCTGGTAACAATCTAACTTTGCAAATATCTTTATCATTAACCAGTGCGATCCATTCAATAAAGTGTTCCTTTTCCATAACATGATTTACTTTTACAAGTATTTCATTACCTCTATATTCAAAAGTTGGAATGTGTTTTTCAAACGATGCATCAACACTATTCGAAATTAACTTTACCATAGGTTCACCACAACAAGTTATTCCACACTCACTACAGTTACAGTCATTGATTACCTCAACTAATGCTCCACACTTTAAACATTTTTTAATTATCAATTCATTTTTCATTTGTTTCCTCCTTCTATAACAAATTTATATTTATTTAACAAAAAATTGACTATCTAAGTTTTGTCAACACTAAATTTATATTAATATTATACCACGACTAAAAACACGAAAATATGCGTTTTTTTAATTTTTTTCGTGTAATGTAATTATATATATGTTAAAATTAATTTGTTAATTTATTTT
>JALFKQ010000036.1 GCA_022774645.1 Mycoplasmatota bacterium
GCACTTTGATTTTTAAAGAAATCTGCTACATTTTTACCTTTCATTCCTGATTGAGCTCCACCTACAGCTCCACCCACCATATTAGCAAGTGTGCCAGTAAATCCTGCTCCTCCAGCAATTCCTGTTGCAAGTCCGCTTCCAAAACCAACAGCTCCTCCGATAAGTCCAGCAGCAAATTTTCCAAATCCTCCACCACCTGCTGAGCTTGCCATCTTTGTTCCTAAAGCTTCATCTATAAATTTAGGTAAAATTCCTATTACTTTATATCCGGCAACTAATACGATTATACATATAAGTCCTCTTGTAATAACACTTTCTTGAATTGATGCAAGATCGCCAAAGTATGAAGTTATATCTCCAATAAATGCTGCAACAAATGTTGTTATAATATATACAATAGCTATTCTTGTTATAGCTTCTAAAAATACTGAAATGTATGTTTTTAAAAATGTTTGTAATGTTTTTGAACTAGTTCCATTATCAATTATTGTTACAATAGCAAGTGGTGCAAGTATTTGCAAAATTATTAATTTGAACATCCTGACACCGATTTCTATTGCAACTTTAGCAATACTATATATTAAATAGAATCCCATAATTGAACTTACAAATGGTAAAGTGTATTCTACATTTACACCTATGTCATCTACTATATTATGTGCTTCAGTAAAGTTGTATGTTGCACCATCTTTTACATTGATTTTTAAAGCATGTTCATCAACATAAGTTGTTGTAATTCCGCTTCCAGTTGAATCTTGATCATGCAAGAATAGTGTTAATGTTTCGTGTGCTAACCATTCTCCCATATCGACATTGTCCGCGGCTCCTGCTGATCCCCAAACAAATCTTGCAAGTAAACCTTCATCATTTCCACCGACCGTTTCTACTAATTGTCCTATGTATTCGTAATCGCCATCTTCTGAACCGATAATTAATAAACTTATATCATTCATAACCCCAAATAAGAATGGATATAAGATTAATAATGCTGCTGTTATAAATAAATTTTTAACAAGTGCAGCTCCACCAGTTTTATCAGATGTAGCTTTTGCTGGATCTATCATATATTCTATTAAAGTTCTTCCAAGTTTATATAAAACCAGTACTATAATTACTGCTTTAACTCTATCTATTAGTGGCTCCATCATATCAAAAATTCTACTAAATTTAATTTGTGACATTAGCATAAATATTTTATATACATAAGAAACAACTGAATATATAACACCATCTAAGAATAATGATATTGTATATAATGGTTTCATAATCCATGATGCTTTTGCTAAAATAAACATTCCAATATTATATAGTGACATGTGTCCACTTCCCATCCGAATACTATAATTTTATATAGTATAAAATTCTATCAAAATTATAACATAAAAAAATATCAAATAAAAGTACTTTATTTGATATTTCATAATTATAATTCTACATTGTGATAAACATTACTTACATCATCAAGTTCATCTAACATTGAAAGTAATCTTTCAAATTTTTCTTTATCTTCTCCTTCAAGTGTAACAGTATCTTTTGAGAAATATGATATTTCGTCTACTTCAAATGTTATACCAGGGAAAGCTGTTTCTAGTGCTTTCTTAGCATTATTTAAATCTGATACTTCTGTATAAACAACAACTGTTCCATCTTCTTCTACTTCAATATCATTTGCATCAACATCTGCATTGATAAGTGCATCCATAACTTCTTCTTCTGAGTGTCCTTTAATTCCAACTACTCCTAAGTGGTCATACATAAAGCTTACTGCTCCTTGTCCTGCCATTTTAGCTCCGCATTTGTTAAATACTGTTTTAACAAAGCTAATTGTTCTATTTGAATTATCTGTTAAACATTTGATAATTAATGAACTTCCACCTTGTGCGAATGCTTCATATTCAACTGTTTGATAGTCTTCTGCTACTCCTTTTTTAACTTTATCAATATTTCTATTAATAACATCTGCTGGTACTTGTTCTTTTTTAGCTTTTTCAATTACTCTTCTTAGAACATCGTTACTTGATGGGTCTGGATTTCCTTTTGCTGCTTGGTAAATTTCCTTTGCATAAATTGAATATAATTTAGATTTTTTAGCGGCTGTTGCTGCCATTGCTTTTGCTCTTACTTCATGTGCTCTTCCCATTTCTTATCACTCCTTTATTTAATTTAATCTAACTTCGTAAGCTCATTTATAATTTTAGCATATTCTTTATAATTTTCAAAATTATTCTCTTTATTTTGATTAAAAAATTCTTTTGAATCATCTCTCGCTTGTAAAAGTATTTTCATATCTTCATGCAGATTAGCTATTTTAAATGACATATCTCCACTTTGTTTTACTCCAAATAAGTCACCTTCGCCTCTCATTTCATAATCTTTTTCTGTTATATAAAATCCATCATTACTTTCACATAATACTTTTAATCTTTCACAAGATTCATCTCCGATTAATATACAAGTACAATCATATTCATTTCTTCCAACTCTACCTCTAAGTTGATGAAGTGTTGCAAGTCCAAATCTTTCAGCATCATATATTATCATCATTGTGGCATTTTTAACATCAATGCCTACTTCAATAACAGTTGTTGATATTAAAATATCAATCTTACCGCTTTTGAATTCTTCCATTATTTTATCTTTATCTTGTTTTGATAATTTTCCATGTAATATTGCTGACTTAACTGTTTTATTAAAATATAATTCTATATTTCTTTTTATTTCATTTACTGTTGTTAAATCAATTACTTCTGAATCTTCTATTAATGGGGAAACTATATATACTTGATGATGATTATCTATTTCATTTTTCATCATATCATATACTTGTACTAGTTCTTTTTCTGATTTAATTATTGTTTTTATTTCTTTTCTACCTTTTGGTTTTGTTTTTATATTAGATATATCCATATCACCGTATACTGTTAATGCAAATGTTCTTGGTATTGGTGTTGCTGACATATAAAGTACATCTGGTAATAATCCTTTGTTTTTTAAACTAGCTCTTTGATTAACACCAAATCTATGTTGTTCATCTGTTATTACTAATCCTAAGTTTTTAAATACAACATTTTCACTTAAAAGAGCATGTGTACCAATTATAAAATCTATTTTTCCTTCTTTTAGTTTCTCTACAACTTCTTCTTTTTCTTTCTTTTTCATACTTCCAGAAAGAATATCTACTCTTATATTAGTACTAGCTAACAAATTCTTAATTGATTCATAATGTTGATATGCTAACACTTCTGTTGGTGCCATTAATGCTGTTTGATATTTTGCTAAATGATTAATATAAGCAGCTATTACTGATACTATTGTTTTTCCTGAACCAACATCTCCTTGAAGCATTCTATTCATTCTTTTACTAGATGTCATATCTTTATATATTTCTTCTATTGCTGTATCTTGATCTGCTGTTAATTCAAATGGAAGACTTCTTATAAATTCATTTACATCTTCTGGATCTATATTTCTTAAATAACCTATTTTACTTTCTTTATTAACTTCTTTTAGATAATTGATTTTAAACATAAATTCAAATAGTTCTTCATATTTTAATTTTATTAATGCTTTTTTAACTTCTTCTTCATTCTTTGGATTATGTATTAAATTAACAGCTGATTTTTTTGATATTAGATTATATTTTTCATTTAAATAATCTGGTACATAGTCTATATAATTATCAAATTTAGTAAGTGCTTCATCTATATATTTTTTTAATGCTTTACTTGTAAGTCCAGTTGTTAAATGATATACAGGTATTATTGACCCAGTTTGTAGTTTTTCAAATTTTATATCAGATGCAATTACTGTATTTTTAAGAGCATCATATTTACCTATTACTGTTACTGTAAGTCCTGGTCTTATTTGACTTTTTAAAAATGCTCTATTAAATATCATAACAGCTATCATTTTTTTGTTAGACATAGCTCTAAAAGTAAGTGAAGTCATATTTGCTCTAAATCTTCTTGTCAGTGGCACTGAATCAACTATACATTCTATTACTACTGGTTGTTTATCAACAGCTTCTTTTATATCATTTAGTTTAACTATTTCATGTCTATAAGGATAATAATATACTAAATCTTCTATATTATTTATATTTATATTTTTTAATGTTTCAATTGTTTTTGGACCTAGTCCTTTTATAATACTTAAATCGTTCATACTTCACCACACAAATCTCACATATTATATCACAGTTTTTATTTTTTTAGAAGATAATTTTTAACAATTTAAAACATCTCATAAGAGATGTTTTTACTAAAGGTTACCAAGAGCCACCGCCTCCGCCACTTCCACTACTAGCAGGGCTTCCTAAGGCAGAACTTGCAGTTCTCATGGTACTATTCATAAATGTATCAAATGTATTCATACTAAAGTTATCACCGACATGCCAAGTTAGAGGTTGCATAGAAATAGTTTCAAACTTTTTAATCCATTTATCTGATACTCCAAGTACATAAGTATAAGGTAATATATTACAAAAAATATGTTGGATCTTCTAAAACTAATGCTTCTAACTTTTCTTTTCCTGCTGTTTCTAAAAATGTTTTAAATCCTTTTAATTTTCTAAACATTTCATTTCCATATTTAGCACTTTTTCAAATGAACTAAACATGTATTTGATATAAACAATGAAATTACACCTACTATATAGCTTACCATAAAAATGATTTCACTTGATATTATAGGATATATCGTTAACATAAATGGTAAATCTATAAAAATAGCACCAAATATAATTTTCATTATTACATCTATTACTTTTGAACTTCCTTTTAAATTATCTGGATTTAACATCAATGGATCAGAAACAAGTATTGCTATTATTATTGGGTATCCTATTGCAGTAAATGAAATAGCAATTCCCATTAATTTAATATCTCCATAATAAATGAACGGAGGTATTGTCACTAAACAAAAAGTTATTATTGACATTAATATTAAATATATTGATTTATTTGTAAAAGATTTTTCAAATATTTTTCTTCTATTTTCATTAATTGATTACTTAATGCTATGAAATTTTCATTTGATTTAAATTCTGGATATGATTCAGAAATAACCATTAATTTATTAATGCCTTCTGACATTTTATTATTCGAATCTATTTTTTGGTTTGTATTCATTTTATCATATGTTTTATTTCTTATCTCATTATTTCACTTTCTGTGTTTCTTTCTATTTCTAGTTCAGCTTTTGCTTTTTCTAATTGTAGTCTTTCTATTTTGCTTCTTATTTGTATTATTCTTATTATATCGTCTACATTATCTTCTTGTTTTATATCGTCTTTAGCATATTTAGCACACATATATAAATTCATTAAACTTTTAGTTATAAATTCTTCATCTAATTCAAAAGATACTAATAACTTGTGAATTTCATATATTAATTCTATAAATGTTAATTTTTTATTACTTTCTAACTCATTTATCAAATCTATTAGTCCTTTATTGTTAGTCATACAAGTGAATTGTTCTTCTCCACTTACATCATCAAACAAATGTATATTGTTTGTTTCTACTTCTTTTTCTATATTGCCATGCATTACTGCATTTCTTATTCTACTTATAACAGCTTCATTTCTTTTTTTAAGTTCTTTTAGTAAGTCAGATATTGTCTTTATAAACAATTGTCTATATCTTTTAATACTTTCATGTTCATCTATTTTTACAAATGATTTATTGAATCTTTTTAGTACTTTTTTTATACCACTTCTAGTATTTGTAATATCATCTTTTAGTTGCTGTGAATCTGTTATTTCTTTAAATTCATAATTTATTCCTAATAATGACAATTGACTATAATCGTATTCTTTTTTATCATCTGATAATAAAAGTAATAAATAATTATATAATAATATTGTTAAAATATCACTTTCTGTACTTGAAAATCCTAATGTTTGAGCTGTTTGTTTTAATGCAAGTTTTGCATCTTTTTTAGAACTATTTAATTTAATGATTTCTTTATTTCTATTTGCTATATCAGTATCTTTATTTTTAAAAGTATTTGGTTCTCCTAATTTTTCTAAAGTATCAAATTGTTCTCTTCTTTTATAATAATGTTTTTTTGATATAAAGTTTGCTAATTCTTCATCATATATTTTGAATAAATTCCCATCTTTAAAATTAGCAAATACATAATTAATTTCTTTTTCATTTACTTTTTGATAAAGCCAATTTAATAAGTCTGGATTCATTTCACATTCAAAGATATGTTCTATTTTTTTACCATTTTCATAAGTAAAATATCTATTATCAACTTTAATTACTTTTCTATCTAAATCAAAATCATATTTTCCATGAGCAAATGAATCTCTTAATCTATCTATACACCATACTGCTTCTTTTAACTCATTATTATCAGATCCGTTTACTAATTCAACAGTCTTATATGCTTCTTCAAATGTTCTTTTTCCATCTACTGTATATCTTAATGTTTGTAATAAATGCTTATACTGTGTTAACAATGCCGGAGTGTATTCACTATTTTCATCATATATTATTTTTGTATTACTTCTATCATTTATATCTTTTTGAATTATTTGTTCTTTTAAAACTAAAAAACTAGCAATAGAAAACATAAAATAGTGCTTTTCATCTAAATCAATTTCACCATTTGTTAAATATGCATTTATTAATGCTTTTGAAATTTTTAGCATATCTACTTTATTCATAACATAATAATATCATACTTTAATATTTCTGTGTTATAATTTTTATATAATTAGGATTTTGATACTAAAATTTTTTATATTTTTTGTTTAATTTCACTTGACAAAATAGTGGTTTTACATTAGTATATAGACTTACCAATTCACTATTAGGCGAATTGGTGCTAGTATCACACTAGCCAACCCCTTTTTATTCTTTTTTCCGGACTGTCCACAGGGGGTGGCAGTCCTTTTTTATGTTTATAAGGAGTCAAAATGATTAATAAATTTAAATATTCTTCTGATAATAAAAAATATTATACATTAAATTATTATTATAGAAATAAATACAATTCTAAAGTATTTAAAGTTAGTTTAAATGCAGGTTTTGGATGTCCTAATAAAAAAAATGGAAATGGATGTATTTATTGTTTAAATGGTAGTGGTGAGAATAGAGGTATGTCTCTTACTGAACAATTTAATATAGTTAAAAACACTATGGAAAAGAAATGGAAAAATAGTAAATACATTGGTTATTTTCAAGCAGATACTAATACATATGCTCCACTTTCTAAATTAAAAGAATGTTATGAAAGTATTCTTAACATTGATGGAGTAATCGGTCTTAATATAGCAACAAGACCTGATAGTATAACTGATGAAGTATATGATTATTTAGAAGAACTTTCAAAAAGAACGGATTTAGTTGTTGAAATAGGCCTACAAACAATACATGAAAAAACTGCTAAATTAATTAATAGAGGACACTCACTTGAATGTTTTAATGAATGCATAAAAGAACTTAGAAAAAGAAATATAAATGTAGTTGTTCATATTATTAATGGACTTCCTTATGAATCAAAAGAAGATATGATTGAAACCATAAAATATGTTTCTAATTTAGATATACAAGGTATTAAAATACATATGTTATTTATACTAAAAGGAACTGAACTTGAAAAAATGTATAATTTAACTCATTTTCATGTTCTTACTAAAGAAGAATATATTGATATCGTATGTGATCAACTTGAATATTTAAGAGAAGATATCGTTGTTAATAGAATAACTGGAGATCCAATAAAAGAACTCACAATCGAACCAAAATGGTTATTTAAAAAATTCTGTGTATTAAATGATATAGATAAAGAAATGGTAAGAAGAGATTCTTATCAAGGAATTAAGTATAATAAAAATGCTGATTAACTCAGCATTTTTTATTTACTTGTAAAATATCCTGGTAAAGATGTTCCACCATTTAATCTAGCATATGTTTTATCTACTTTACTACTGTTGTAAGTTGTACCAGAGCCACATTTTAATTTTTTGCAATCATAAAACATTAGTGAGTTATTATTAACTTTATTGACAATAAATTTGTCAGTTGCATAAATTGTTTTTAAATTTGTGGAATTATAAAACATATTACTCATGTTTGTAACTTCATCAGTTATTATAGAATCATTAAAGTTTATTTCTTTAAGATTTGTTATATATACCTGCAGGACCACATGCTATATATTGATAAAATCCAAAAAGAGAAGAAGAATTTTTTGGAAATGATATTATTCCATCTGCTACTATTGATATATCATATAATGAAGAACTCTCACTATTTGGTTTAATATACATTTTAATAGAACCATCTTGTTTTTCAGATACATCATACATTTCTGCTCCATCAATAGTTCTGTTATCACTGTAAAATTATATACTAGACACGGCACTTCTATCAGTCATTCCAGATACCTATTTTATTGCCTTTCATATTTTCAGAAATATATTTTTTAGATACTTCTTTATATAAAGTTTTAACTTCTGCTAAAAATAACTCTTTCTTTGTTCTATTAAACATTTTAATAACATTAGGTAAAGCTATTATAACAAGTAATGCTAATATTACTATTACAGCTAATAACCCAATTAATGTAAACCTTTTTTATTCATACTTTTCTCCATTTTATTCTTTACCCTACATATTTTATGTGTATTGCATATATACCATTTATTTTTATAGATTCTTTATAACCATCTAAACTATTTATTGATTTAATTCCTTTATTAAAATTGTTAGTTGAAGATAAGGTATATCTTGTACCTTCTTGAATTAGTAATTCTTCAATACTTTTATACCAATTTATCTCTTCAACTAAGCATTTTATTTTTTCATTATTTGATTCAAAAATTATATAATCATTTGGTTTTAATATACTATAATCAAAATGATTTTCACCTATTTTTGTACATCTTATTTCTACTCTTTTTGTTCTATTTTTAATTGCATTAAATGCTCTTTGATTTATATCAAATTCATATATCATTTTTGTTTATTTTCTAAATCTTTGAAATAGTTATATCTTTCAAGAGCATAATTTTTATTTAATTCATATAATTCTTGATATTCATTTTCATTTTTAACTTCTAAGTTTTTATATCTTAATTCACTTCTAAATACTGAATCATAATTTGTAAAATCTGGTTCTTTTGAATCTACTGTTAAAGTATCTGATTCTGGATTATATCTCATAAGTAGATTATATCCTACTTCAACTAATAGTTTTTGTTCATCAAGTGAGTTACTAAGTCCGCCTATTATTCCTTGTTCAATACATGGGCTATATGCGATTATTAGTGATGGTCCGTTATGTTCATATGCTTCTTTTAATACTTTTAATGTTTGCATCATATTTGCTCCAAGTGAGATTGAAGCTACATAAACATTTGGAATACTCATTGCTATTTTGAATAGGTCTTTTTTGTTTTCATGTTTACCGTTTGATGAGAATTCTGCTACTCCACCCATTCTTGTTGATTTTGACTTTTGCCCACCTGTATTTGAATAAACTTCTGTATCAAGTACCATTATGTTGATATCTTCGTTACTATGAAGTACATGATCTAGTCCTCCATATCCGATATCATAAGCCCATCCATCTCCTCCAAGTATCCATACTTTTCTTGATGGAATATAATCTAATAGTTCTCTTAATTCATTTGGAATTTCAGCTGTTTCTAATTTGTTCTTAATTGCAAGAGTTAAGTCATCATCTTCCATATTATCTATCCACAATTTGAATGTAGCTTTTATTTCAGGAGAAACTATATCTCTTGTTTGGAACATTATATCTTTTATTCTTTCTCTCATTTTTTTATAAGACATATGTAATCCAAAACCAAATTCAGCATTATCTTCAAATAATGAATTCATCCATGGAATTTTATATGGTGTTAAAGGAAGACTTCCTCCATATATTGAAGAACATCCAGTTGCATTAGCAATTACCATGTTTTTACCATATAGTTCTGTTAATAATTTTATATAAGCTGCTTCGCCACACCCAGCACATGCACCGCTAAATTCAAAGTATGGCTTTTTAAATCCTATACCTTTAACTGTATATTTATTAAATGGTGTATCATTTTCAACATTGTTAAATAAATAATCACTTATATTATCTAATCTTTCACTATACTTTCCACTTGTAAGTGCTTTTTCTTGATTCTTACCAGGACAAGCTTTCATACAAAGTCCACAACCTGTACAATTTGCTTCTGAAACTGAAATATAGAAGTTTTTATTGTCTTCTCCTAAGCTCTTAATTGTCTCATCTTTATCTATATGAGCAAGTATTAATTCATTATCTGTAAGTGAAAATGGTCTTATACAAGCATGAGGACATACAAATGAACATTGATTACATTCTATACAATTTTCTTTACACCATTTTGGCACAAATTGACTAATTTTTCTCTTATCACTTTTAGCTGTTCCGCCTTCAAAAGTTCCATCTTCATGACCAATAAAGTCAGAAACATTGAGCATATTTCCTCTAAGTTTTAATATTTCATTTGTAAAGTCTTTTACATTATTATTTTCACTTTCAAGTGTAAATATTTTATTATCAATAACTTCTAAATATTTAAGTGATTCATCTATTGCATTTATATTATTATCAACTACTTCTTTACCTTTACTACTATATGTTTTTGAAACTAATTTTTTAAATAATTCTATTTCATTTCTACCATACCCTGATATTTTTAACATATATGTACAAATAATATTATTTATTTTTCCATGTAGATTATATTTTTTATTTAGTTCATCTAATGATGCAATATATACTTTTATATTTTTATTTATTATTTCTTTTTTATTATCATTATTTATTAATTTGTTTAATTCTTCATCATTCTTATCACTTGAGATTAAAAGTGTACCATTTTGTTTTATATCTTTTAATAAATAGTAATTATTTAAATATACATCTTTTGATACTACTACAAAATCTGGTGAAGTTAGGAAATATGGTGCTTCTATTTTAGAAGGTCCAACTCTTAAATGTGATATAGTTGTTCCACCACTCTTTTTAGAATCATATTCAAAGTATCCTTGAACATAGTTTTCTTTTATTTCACCTAATACTTTAATAAAGTTTTTAGATGCTCCTACCATACCATCTGAACCAAATCCATATACTTTTATTTCTTGATAATCACTATCATATTCTATTTCTTCTGGTTCTAAACTTAAATGAGTTACATCATCTTTTATACCGATTGTAAAATTATTTTTAGGATTATCACTTAATATATTTTTAAATACAGCATTTATATCTTTAAGTGGTACATCTTTTGATGATAAACCATATATACCACCGTAAATGTTTATATTTTTCTTTTTTAATGCTTCCATTACATCTAAATATAATGGTTCACCTGCACTACCAGGTTCTTTTGTTCTATCAAGTACAGCTATTGTATCAACTGTTTTTGGAATTACATCTAAAAGATATTTAGTACTAAATGGCCTATAAAGATGAACTTCTATCATACCAACTTTATATCCTTTTTTATTTAAAATATCAACTACTGTTTTAATTGTAGAACATACACTTCCCATAGCTATGATTACATGAGTTGCATCTTTTTTACCATAATAATTAAATGGTTTATAATCTGTAAATGCTAATGTATTAATTTTATCCATATATCTTTTTACAATATCTGGAATATCATTATAATATTTATTTCTTACCTCTGTATTTTGAAAATAAACATCACCTGTTTCAGATGTACCTCTTGTTATTTCTTTTCCTATGTTTAATGCTCTATTTTTAAATTCATATACTTTTTTATAATTTATTAATTTTCTTATTTCTTCTTCGTCTACAAGTGATACTTTATTAAGTTCATGACTTGTTCTAAATCCATCAAAGAAATGTAAGAATGGTAGGCTTCCTTCAATAGCACTTAAATGAGAAATAATGCTCATATAATATGCTTCTTCTACTGATGAAGAAGATAACATACAAAAACCTGTACTTCTTGTAGCATAAATATCTTGATGATCACCAAATATTGATAATGCATGAGTTGCTAAGCTTCTTGCCGCTACATGTATAACTCCTGGTAACATTTCTCCTGCCATTTTATACATTGTAGGTATCATTAAAAGTAAACCTTGTGATGCGGTAAATGTTGTACCTAGACATCCTGCTTGTAATGCTCCATGTGTTACTGCTGCTGCTCCTGCTTCGCTTTGCATTTCTACTACTTTAACTGTATCGTTAAACAAATTCTTTTTACCTGCTGCACTCCATTTATCAGTTAAAGTTGCCATTGGACTAGCTGGTGTAATTGGATAAATACCACATATTTCACTAAATAAATATGCCCCAAGTGCACATGCCTCATTACCATCTATAATATAATCTTTTTTCATATAATCACCATTTTAATTATATAATAATTTAAATTAAAATAAAAGTGATAATAATACATTAACTTATTATCACTTGATGTTACAAATTATTTTTTTATTTTAATAATTTATTAATTCTTCTTTTTATAAATTGGTTACTGCATTTAAATATAATACCCTTTTTATTATATAAATAATAATTATCTTCACCTACAATATCAATGTTCGCATTTAATTTATCTTTTGATAAAATATCTATATTAATATAATTTTGATTTATAAAAAGTGATAGATATGACTATCACTCTTCATCATCAGTTTTATTTACTTCATTTTCTTCTTTATCGTTTACTTCTTCATTATTAGTAATGTTTTCTTCTTTAATTTCTTTTTCTTTTTTAGTATAAAATGTATCATATAAAATATATCCTAAAACAATAACTATTGAAAATAAACCTATTAATATATATTTATTATTTACTTTTTTAACTTCTTCTTGTGGTTTTTCTTCTTCTTTGTCTATAACAGGTATTTTGCTGTCTTCTTCTTTTTCTGATTTTGTTACAACTATATAATAATTTGCTTCATCACTTTCATTTTTAGTTTTAATTCTTACTATATTTTCACCTGTTTTAAAGTTTTCATTTCCTATTATTTCTACTGTTACATCATTATCAGCATCATAATCTATTAACAAGCTATCAACAGTGCTTGGCACTACTAAGTGATAATTAAATGTATCTGGGTTGAATTCTTCTAAAAATTTAAAGTTTTCAACAGATAATTTTTTTAAATTCGGAAATTTATATTCTACATCTGATTCTTTTATATAATTTATATTTAATGTATAAGTTGTTTTTGAATCTTCTACTGTATTTGTTATTGTTATTTTATTTTGGCCTTCTTTAAATTTACAAACTGAATCAGCACAACCACTTATTTCAGTTGAACATTCAGATGATGAACAATATGTATCTAGTTTTAATTCACTATTATAAGTATCTATTTGATATGTTGTTGTATTAGGATTATATTTTCCTATTAAATAACTTGATTTATCTTTTATAAAAGATAATGTTGAATCTATTTTATTGCTAGGTGTATCTGTAATATTATAAATTAATTTACTATTAAAACAATTGAATGATTCACTGCTTCCTTTTATATAAAATTCACTATTATCTATTAATTCAATTGTTGTTTGTCCAAGTGAAGCATCTTCTTTAACTTTAAACTTTAATTTACTTATTAATATATCTCCTCCATTAACAAGCATATTTTTACCTGTTACATTTTTAATTTCAAAATTTATTATTGATGAATATGTATTAAACTCACTTATTTTATATCCTTCTTCTATATAAACACTTTCATCATTATAATCAGATAATAATTCAAATACATATGGATTATAATATAATTGAATTTTTGCTTTATCTAGTGTTCCAAATTCACTATAAAAATCTGTTACTACATTTACTTCAACTATATCTCCTTTTTTATAATCAATAAGATTGTTAGTTTCTTTTTGAATTGTACATCCTACTGTTTCACTAGCATTTGTGAAAGTAATAAACATAAAAAATGATATTAATAGCAATAAAGTTTTTTTCATATTTCACCTCTATTATATATGTTAATAATATCAAAATTAGTATATTCTTTCAAGTTTCTCTAGTTTTATTAAATCGTATACTTTACATATAGCTGTAATATTATCAATCTTAACACCATTAATATCATAGTAAACTTTTAGTTCATTGTTTAAGTTTTTAGTATACTGTTTAATTAATTCTTCTATGTTTCTAGCATAATATTTTTTATTATCTATTGTATAACTTATTACTTGTATATTAGTTTTCTTTAATGAATTATTTAGACTATATGAATTAGTATCTTTAAAATATATTTTGAAGGTGTCAATATAGTTTAAATTATTTCTATCATAATATAATATTTTATCACTATTTGAATCTATTTCACCTATATTAAATGTTAAAAAAATAGTAAGCATAAATAATAGTTTTATGATATTCTTTTTTATATTGATCACCATTATTATTATGCTTACTTAATTATAATTCTATGTATTCATATTTATTATTTTTAAATATTATTTCTAAATCTTTTGGTTTTAAAAATACAGTTGCTGTATTTATATTAGGATGTACTCCTATCTCTGAGATATTCTTTATATCTTCATCTATTATTATACTAACAATATGGTCTTTATCATTTAATATTCCAAGCGGAGATACTGATCCTTTTGTAAGTCCTAAGTATTTATATAAATCTTCTTCACTTGCGAGTGTTAAAGGTCTACTGTTAAGTTTATTTCTTAATTCTTTTAAATTAACTTTTTTATTATGTGAAACTAATACTAAGTAATAGTTTATTTTTTTATCATCTCTTATAAATATGTTTTTGACTATATTTTCAAATGGCTCTATATTTTCATTTATTACATCTTCCATAGTAAATACTGCTTTATGATTTACTACTCTATATTCTATATTTAATTCATTTAATTTTTTATATACTTCTTCTTTTGTCATAATTTCTCCTACATAGGATTTACATGTATAACCACTAAGTAAATTTCATCTATTTTATTTAATATTTCTTTTTCTAAATGATTTGCTATTTCATGGCTTTCATAAGTCTTTAGGTTTCCATCTACAAATATTGTAAATGATATTTGATATTTATAACCAACTGGTGTTGAATTAAAATGATTTATTTTTATAACTTCTTTATGTTGTTTAATTATTTCAATTACTTCATTTTTAGTTTCTTCATCTATTGATTTATCCATAAGAACATCATAGCTTTCAATAAATATTTTTATTGCTGATATTAATATCCATATAGAAATTATTACTCCAACAATACCATCTAAAAAATATATATTTTTAGTTGATAATATACATGATATTAAGTTTAGTGTTGTTATTACTGCATCTATTATATGATCTTTTGAGTTTGCTTTTATAAGTAAATTGTTGTATTTTTTTGATAAGTAATTTGTATATATGAACAATGACAATTTAACTATTATTGTTGTTATACATACCACTATTAACCATATATTAAAATCATATTTTATATTATTAAATAATGTTGATAATGAATTTTTAAATACAACTAATGATATGAGTATCATAGATATACTTATTAACATTGAATAAATGTATTCTGCTTTACCATGTCCTAGATTGTGATCATCATCTCTTGGTATACTTGATATTTTATTACCTACAAATGTCATAATTGAAGAAAATATATCACCTGCACTATTAAAAGCATCCGCTATCATTGCTTGACTATTAGTTATGTAACCAATTAAGCCTTTTATTATTAATAAAAATACATTACCTATTATACCTAATATACTAGCTATTTTTGTACTTTTATATCTTTTCATTTTTCCTCCTTATATATTTTATTCAATATAGCATTTTATTGTATCTTCTATCCAATATGAATATTTAATATTTTTCTTTTCTAAATTTTTAAATTTTAAATATAAATCAATACCATCACTTGGGTCATGCCATATATCTACAAATACAAAATCATAATAAATATTTTTTTTAAAATATTCAAATGCATCCATATTTATTATTCTTATTTTATCTTTAAATCTAAATTGAGGCAATATATATTTATTGAAAAGTTCTATTATTTCTTTATCTTTTTCAACAATTGTTACTGTTTTGACATCTTCTTTCATTGATACCATATATGCATAATATCCAAGACCAAGACCATATGTAAGCACATTACCAGTTGCTTCATTTATTGGTTTTTCCATTGTTTCAATTTCATTTGGTGTTATAAGCATCCACTCCCTATTATTTTCAAGAACAGCTGGATACTTATATTCTTCTTTAAAGTATCCTATACAAGGATATAATTTATCATTAATTTTTCTTAAATCATTAAATACAAAAGCCTCATACGGCTTATAACTCTCATATCTAAAACTCCATTTATTAGATTTAATATTCTTAAAACTAATATTTTTATAATATAGATTATCTTCATATTTATTTTTATCTAATTCAAAAACAATCTTATCAAATTCGTGTATAAGTTCTTTATCTGTTATTTCAAGTAAACTAGTTAGTATTATTTTAAATGATTCTAAATCATTAAAACCAAATTCTTTTTTAATATTATCTATCATTTCTTTTGTTATATAATCACTATAATTATTTAGATAAATACTAAGTTTACTCATTATTAAATTGTTTCTTTCTTCATTTGTCATAATATAATTATAAAATAAAAAGTAGATTTAAATCTACTTAAATATCAATTACTTTAACTTTTCTATTTCTTCTTCTAATATTATTATTAGAAATAAAATGATGAAACACTTCTTTTTTATAAAATCTTTACAATTTAAAATCTGTCAAAAAATGACAGATTTATATTTAATACATTTATTTATATATTGTTATTTCTTTTTAGTTTTATTATTATTATTTACTTTTGTTTCTTTTACTTCTTCGTGAGTAACAGTTGCTTTTTTATTATTTTCAATAGCAGCGACTATTTTCTTAGTATTACATCTATTAGTTAATACAATAACTACTGTTGAAGCAACTACTAAACAAATTGTCCAAATGATAATTGTAAAATTAGATGGATTTAAAATCTTATCCCATTTTTTACTGTATTCATATTCTTCAAATACATCATATTTATCATCTGCATCATATAAAGTCTTGATGGCTGATTTGATACTTTCATCATAAGACTCAGTATATCCTCCAAAAACTTTATCTCCTATAATAATATAAGGAACTCCACTTGCAGGTTCATTCATGAAAGTAGAAATCTCACCTAATAAATTAGAATTTTCTTCATTATACCAAGTTTCAAAAGAAACTAATTTGAAGTATTTTCCATATTCATCTGTAATTCCATTTAAGAATTCTAGGAACTTTCTACAATATGCACATCCCTTTCCTCTAAATAAATAGATTATGATTTGATCATCTGTTTCTTTGTAATTTTCAAATTTAGCTTTAATTCCTTCTTCTTCTAAAGTTTGTTCAAGATTTAAAGTACTATATTTTTCAGCAGCAAAAGCTTTGACTGGAATAATAATTGAAAGTAACATTAAAACGATAACAACAATCTTTTTCTTCATAATAAATCTCCTCCCTACAATATACATTTTAAAGTATTTATTATGAAATTTCAATAATTATTTAGTTATTTTAAATATTTAATTGTGAAAATTGTACCAACATTAGGTGTACTTTTTGCTGTTATGCTTCCACCTTCTTTTTCGATGATTGTTTTTGATAATGATAGTCCTATTCCTATACTATCTTCACTACATTTTTTACCTTTATAAAATCTATCAAATATATGAGACAAGTCTTCACTATCTATACCTTTCCCATTATCTTTAATAAGTATTCTTGTATATAATTTATTTTCACTATAATTTATTTCTACAATTCCGTATTCATCAGTATGTTCAATTGAATTCTTTAATATGTTTGTTATACTTTCTACTTGCCACTTATAATCACATAATAATTTAATATTATTATCACCTGAAACTTTTATTGATATATTTTTCAATTCTTTTATCATTGAAACATTTTTTATACTTTCTTTAATTATATCTTTAATATATACTTCTTCTTTATTGAATTTAACAACATTAGCATCAAATTTTGATAATTTTAATAATGACATTACTAGAAAGTTTATATTTATTATTTCTCTTTTAATATTAATTAAAAACTTTTTTCTTGTTTTTTCATCCATATCTGGATTATCTAATATATTATCTATCATTATTGTTATACTTGTTAGAGGTGTTTTTAGTTGATGAGATATATCTCCAAGAGAATCTTTTAAATTTATTTTATCTTTTATACTATTGTCAGCAACTTGTCTTAACATTGTAGTTGTTTTAGATATTTCGTTTTTTAATATTGATAATTCTCCTTCTTTAAAATCATTTATATCTATATCAAATTGTCTATTATTTATTTTTGATATCATTTTAGTTATTTCATTTATTTTTTTAGAGTTATTTTTATCATATATATAAAATATAAGAATAATTATTATGTCAAATAGTATTGTTAATAACAAAAATATAATTGTTATCTTATTGTTAAATTTATCATTTTCAATTATTCCATTATTATCATTAATACCATATTTATCTAATATATCTATATTATTAGTCTCAGTATTTAATATTTCAATAATATCGCTTTCTTTTATATTTGGATACTTTTCTTTAATATTATTAATTATTATATTTATTTTATTATTATAATTATTTGTATATGTTTTGTATTCATATTTATTTATTATAAATATTAGTGAAATATTAGTTATTAACAGTATTAAAAATGATACTATATATTTTTTTATTCTTTTATTCTTCATCTATTCTATAACCTATTCCTTTTATAGTAATTATTATATCACTATTTAGTTTTTCTCTTATTCTTTTCATATAAACTGTTATAGTGTTATCGTTAACATCATTTCCAGTCCATTCCCAAATACTATCTATTATTCTTTCTCTTGTTACTACTTTATTTATATTTTCAATTAATAGGTTTAGTATTTTATATTCAAGAGTAGTAAGATTTATTATTTCATTATTTTTAGATACTATCATTTTATTCATGTCTATTGTTATATCTTTTATTTTAATAGTTTTTTTATGTAATATTTTATTTATTCTAGCAATTAATTCTAGTGTTCTAAATGGTTTAGTAATGTAATCACTTGCTCCCATATTTAATGCTGAAACTATATTTTCTTCTATATCACAAGCCGTTAAAAATATAACAGGTATATTTGTTTTTGATATATCATTTTTATATAAATCAAAGCCATTACCATCTGGTAAAGTAACATCTAATATTATTAAACTTGGTTTATTATGTTCTAAATATTCTTTTGTACTTTTAATGTTATTTGTTACATCAAGATCCATATTGTTTATATTAAATGTGTATTTTAAGTTATCACTAATACTTTTATTATCTTCTACTAATAATATTTTCATATATACTCCTTTCTTTAAATTATATCAAAAAAGGACAATAATGTCCTTAAATGTTTTCATTACGAATATCTTCTATTATATTTTGTTTATTAACTTTCTTTATAGAGTAATTCATTATTATAAAAACTAATATAAATACCGCAAGTATACTTATAAATACTCCTCCAAATGGAAATTCATATTGAAATTCTCTACTTCCCTCTGAAAATGCTATATATATTAAATATGATATTCCTACTCCTAAAGGTATACCTATTAATAATGATTTTAATGAATAAAATATTGTTTCTAAATTAATAAGTCTATTAAATTCATGTGATGTCATTCCCACACTTTTTAATATAGCAAATTCTCCACGTCTTAAATTAATATTAGTTGTTATTGTATTAAATATATTTGTAATACCAATTAAAGTAATTACTGTAATAAATCCATATAAGAATATTGCTACTAAAGTATAAACTCCTTTAACAATTCTATAATTTTTATCAGTATTATCTAAATTATAATCTATATCTCCTAATATCTTTTCAATATTGCTTTGTAACAAATCAGCATTATTACTTCTTATCAATATCCAACCATAATTAAAATTACTATCAAGTTCTTTTAAATATTCATCACTTACTATTATAAATCCTGAACTATAAGTATTACTAAATCCAAATGGTCTTTCTTTAGTAACTTCAGATATTTTTATTTGATGAGTTATATTATTTATTTTTATATCAACTTTATCATTCTTTTTAATATTTAGTACCGATATTTCTACATCCTTTTTACTATCTTCATCATAAGCAAATGAATTATTGATAAGAATACCTGTATTTTTAACATCACTATAATTTAATCCTAGTGATTTAACATAAGTTCTATATTCAGAATCACCTATTGCAAATATTGATATCTTTGTACCATTAGTACCAATAAGTTTATTAAATTCTTTTGTGTAAAGTGTTTTATCTATAATTTCACCTAATAGTCTTTTTTGAAAACTTATTCTTTCTATATTATCAAGATTAAATATTTGTTCTATTTTATTTAAGTTGTTTTCTTTATCTTTACTATTATCACCTATTATAAGTTGTATATTAGCATCAGACGAACCCACTTCTAAATCTAGTATACTAAATGCCATATTCATGAAATAATAAAGTCCAATAAATACTGAAACTGATATTACTATTGATATAACTGTTGTTCTATATTTCTTTTTATTTCTTTTTAAATTCTTATATGATATAACTCCACCTACTCCAAATAATGATTTTATATACTTAGGAGTTCTTAACTTTTTAGATTTTATTTTAATATCTTCGCTATTTCTTATAGCTACCATTGGAGATAATTTAGATGCTCTTCTAGCACTCTTTAATGCTGAAAAATATATTGTTATACTTCCAAGTAATATTGATATTAATATTGATATAAGACTTGTATTAAATACTAATGTTATTCCATTTAAAGTACCGTATAAATAATAATTACATACTTTAATAAGTATCCATGAAGCAAGTAATCCACATAATATACCAAGAGGTATACCAATTATTCCAAGTATAAATGCTTCATATAAAACATTCTTCTTTATTTGTTTTGATGTTGCTCCTATACTTCTAAACATACCATATTGTTTAGTCTTTTCTGCTATAGATATATCAAAACTATTTTTAATACAAAATACAGATGAAACAATTATTATTATAATTACAATAGTTGATAAAATATAAAGTACTTTCATAGTACTATTTTTAAGACTCATTGTTTCAAGTGAAATTAAATATCCATTCATGATATGTGGTGTTTTTACTATCTTTTCTTCAATTTCATCTATTTCACTGTTTTTAAGTGAATCTAAATCAGTCATATATTTTTTATATTTTATAGGATCTACATTTAATAGTTTAGCTGTTATTTCATATCTATTTTTTAATGCTTCTTTAGTATATCTTAAGTATACATTGTATTCACCACTATAATTATTATCATTTAAATATGTTATGAATGTATATCCTGGTGCTGAATAATTTTCTATTATTGTACTTGGTCTTTCTATAATACCAACTATTTTAAATGTCTTGGTATCTTTTATATCAAATGTTTCTTCATCTTTATGATATGGATTATTTTGATTAAGAGTATATCCATCACTAACTCTATCACCTAAATATAGTGTTATAGTATCTCCAACTTTATAATCAATTCTACCATTTGTTTTTAAATGTCTTGGTATAACTATTTCTTTATCATTAGATGGAAATCTTCCTTCAATTAAGTTAAGTGACACATTAGACATAGTTATTTTATTCATAGCTATTAAATATGCATAAGGTTTATCTTCATTCTTACTATTATCAAGTTTTAAATAGCCAATGTTTTTACTTATATATATTTTTTCAAAGTTTCTATTATTTTTAATTTCTTTTAATGTTTTACTATCTACATTACTAAATTCATAATGAAAGTTTCCATCTCTATTAATTTCAAATCTAATTAAACTTTCTCTAAAACTAGATACCATACTTGCTACTGCACATATAAGTGCTACTGATAAAATTATTCCTATAATTGTTACTATTGTTCTTTTTTTATTTAGTTTTAAGTTTTTTATTGTTAATTTATTAAGGATATTCATGATTACTTCTCCTTAACTATTTTTCCATCTTCTATAGTAATAATTCTATCCGCATAAGATGCAATTTCAAGGTTATGTGTAATCATTATTATTGTTTGCTTATAGTCTTTATTCATTTTCTTTAATAATGTTACTACTTCTTCACTAGCTTTTGAATCTAAATTTCCTGTTGGTTCATCAGCAAGTATTATTGCTGGTTTAGTTATTATTGCTCTTCCAATTGAAGTTCTTTGTTGTTGTCCACCTGATAATTCATTAGGTAAATGATTACATCTTCTTTCTAGTCCTAATAGTTTAATTAATTCGTTTAGTTCAAATTTATCAACTTTTCTATTATCAAGTTCTAGTGGAAGTGTTATATTTTCTTCTACTGTTAAAATTGGTATTAAGTTATAAAATTGATAAATAAGTCCTACTTCTCTTCTTCTGAATATAGCAAGTTTGTCACTATTTAATTTATAGATCTCTTGTCCATCTATAAAAACTTTGCCACTTGTAGGGGTGTCTACTCCACCAAGTAGATGTAAAAGCGTACTTTTACCACTACCAGAGGCACCAACTATTGCTACGAATTCACCTTTTTCTACAGTAAATGATACATTATCAAGTGCTACTACTTTATTATTATCTTTACCATATATTTTTGTTAAATTTTCTACTTTTAATATTTCCATATTTTCTTCCCTTTCTTAATTTACAATACAAGTATATGAAAAGTAAAGTGACTAGTAAGTGACTTTTTAAATATTTTTTATACTTAAATAAAAAGTCTAACAATGTTAGACTATTTCAAAAACCCTTTTATTATTGTTTGTTCTGCTTCACTTGCAGAAAGTCCTAGTGACATTAATTTAATAAATTGTTCACCAGCTATTTTTCCAATTGTGGCTTCGTGTACAAGTGATGCATCTACATTCTTAGCATATATTTGTGGTATTGACTTAACTGTACCATTATCTTTTATAATAGCATCACATTCAACATGACCATAACATAAACTATTTCCTGTCATATTTGAATTAAATTCTTGATATGAATTCATTTCAGCTACACTTCTTGATATTACATGTGAACTAGAATTATCACCATTAAATTCTATATCAAATGAAGTAGTTGCTTTTTGACTATTAGATGTAAATATCTTTTCATTTATTATTAATGTTGAACCTGCTGATAAAGTTGCTTTTGTTACTCTATGTGTATCATCAACACCTTTTATTTGACTTGTTTCCATAGTCATAAATGCATTGTCATGTAATGTTACTTCTGTTGTTGGATTAAGTATTCTTTTACCACTTCCAACTCCTTCTCCATAATGTTTTTCTATATATGTAACAGAAGCATTATCTTCTATAAAGAATCTATGTATACCATCGTGTCTTGAATCTTTATGATGAGGATTATTAATTCCACATCCAGCAACTATTGTAACAGTTGCATTCTTTCCAATGAAGAAATCGTTATATACTACATCAGTAAGACCACTTTCAGTTATTAACACTGGAATATCAACTATTGCAAAAGGTGTATTTTCTTTTACATATATGTTAATACCTTTTCCTTCTTCTTTACTTTCAATATTTACATATTCGTTTATTTTTCTTTCAATACCTTTTCCATCTTTTCTAATGTTATATGCAGTAGCATTTAAATAATTTCCTGCTCCTATTGTAGATAATAGTTCAAGCTCTGTCTTATTCATTCATATCACCTACTTTACAACATTGTTTACTATTAAGTCCGTCCATAACTTCTTTTTTAGAACCAACTTTTTTAATCTTACCATTTTCCATAAGAATAATTTCATCAGATATATCAAGTATTTTTTCTTGATGTGATATTACAATAGTAGTCGCATCATTATTCTCTTGAATATTTTTAAACACTTTATTTAAATTATTGAAACTCCATAAATCTATTCCAGCTTCTGGTTCATCAAATATAGCAAACTTTGGATTTCTTGCGATTACTGTTGCTATTTCTATTCTTTTAAGCTCACCACCTGATAATGATTTATTAACTTCTCTATCAATATATTCTAATGCACATAAACCAACTCTACTTAAAATATCACAGGCTTCTTTTTTAGTAATATTTTTATTAGATGCTACACTTAATAAGTCATAAACAGTAATTCCCTTAAAACATACTGGTGTTTGAAATGCAAATCCTATACCAAGTTTAGCTCTTTCATCAATACTTTTATTAGTAATGTCTTCTCCATTATAAAGTATCTTACCTTTATCTGGTATAGTTAAGCCCATTATGACTTTTGCAAGTGTACTTTTTCCGCTACCATTAGGTCCAGTTAGTGAATAAAACTTATTCTTTTCTAACTTTAAATTTATATTATTTAATATTATTTTATTATCTCTTTCAAAATAAATATCAACTAATTCAATCATAATACTCCTTTCGATAACTAAAATTATCATACTTAGTATATAACTATTTATATTAAATTGTAAAGTAAAAAAAGATATTTCCTACTGATATTGTATGAATTATCTTTTTTATATAAAAATACATAATAACATTTAATCTTCTTTTGTTATATCTTGTAATTCAAAATCTATTACTTTTCTTAAATCGTTTAATTCTATTTCTATTTGATAACCTATTTTGCCACCACTTATAAATATTTTATCTTTATTTGAAGAAGAAATATCTATTATTGTTTTAAATTGTTTTTTCATACCTATTGGTGAACATCCGCCATGTATATATCCAGTTAAAGATAACAAATTAGCCGATTTTAACATTTCTATACTTTTTTCATTAACTGATTTTGCTGCTTTTTTTAAATCTAATTCTTTATCAACCGGAACCAAGAATACATAATTTTTTTTATTATTTGATACAGTTACTAATGTTTTAAATACTTTATCATAATCTTCATTTAAAGTATCTGCTACTTCTATACCACTTATTGCATTTTCATAAGTATGAATTTTATAATCTATTTTCTTTTGATCTAGTATTCTCATTACATTTGTTTTCATAATTTTTTTCTCTCTTTCAAGTGTTTAGCAAATCCATATGGTTTCATATTAGTTTTATCTTCAATAGTGTTTAATAATTTCATAATATCTTTATTCTTAAATTGATCTACAGGTATTATTATTTTTTTATTTTTAGTTAATAAAGCTATATCATATTTATTTTTACCTAGTTTTAAATCACTAGTAAATCCATATTTTTTTATATCTTTTATATTAATTATATCTTTTTGTAATTTTCTTTTTGAAATATTTAGTGTTGATATATATAGTTTATCATCTAATATTTTTATGTAAATACTATTTAATATTACAGTTAAAATAATAATTGTTATTGTAAAGAATAATAATGTTAATACTACTTCTAATGATAATTTATTATGTTTAAATATTATTTTATATAAATGTAAAAGTATAAATATTATTGATATTAATAATGTAAATACTTCTAATTTGAATTTTAATTTATCACTCTTTATTTTCATTGTTAATTCCTTCTTATAGTTATTATAACATACATATAGGAATTAATTATTGTATTTCAATTATTCTTTTGAATTTGTTATCACTATTGGAAATGAATTCATCTATTTTTTTACTATCATTTTTAGTTTCTGCATAAGCTGTTATTGCGATTGTCTTTTTCCAATCTTTTGTATAAGCATCTGTTGTTAAGTTTGTTATTTTATTAGTTTTTAAAAAATCTCTTAGTTTTTTCATTTCTTTTTTATTATCTGATAATATAACATTTACATATGTTCTTTCTTTTGAAAATATATTACTTATTAATAATGCTAAATATGTTCCAAGACCACTTGCAATAGCTACTACATATATCATATATTTTCCATCATTATCTACTATATCTATTAGTTTATAGAATATTATTTGACTAATAATAACTGTAAATGATGCTAATACTGATTTGTTCTTTTGTATTAAAAGTGTTTTACTAGTACCAATTATATTATCAAATACTTTTATTAGAAATACTATTACAATATTTAAGATTATTGTGATTGTCTGCATTTTTTAACCTCCTTTTTGCGTGAAAAAACATAATAACATATTTAATAATATAAATCAAGTTATGTTTTTTTATTTTAATTTTATTAGTTTTATTTTATAATTATTATAGAATATGAGGTATAAATATGTTGAATAGTAGTTTTGAAAAGAATATAGAGAGATTAAGAAAATGTTATGAAGTTAACCCAAATGCTACATTTGAAGAATTAGATTTACTTGTTAGTAGATTAGAAGGAACTAGTTATGAAAAGAAAGATGGCATATTAAGTGGTGTTGATCCTGTTTGGTTAAGTAGAGTTTTGTTTGTATTGGCTGTTTTGTTATTAGGTCTTGTTGGTATTGCTAATTTTCAAGGGCAAAGTTTTGTATATTATTTTGCTTGTTTATTCTTTTTTGCAGGGGTGTTTATTGGTCTTAATGTTCCCGGTTTTGGTCTTATATTTTTATTATCACATGGTGCTACTGGATTTGCATTAATAACTATTCCAGTAGTAATAGAGGTACTTAAAAGTCCTATAATGAGTGAAACTGCTGGTAATTCAATATATTTCTTATTATATACAGCATTATTTACTGCTATTGTTGCTGCTATATCAACTGTTTTATATAATTTGAGTTCTAATTTTCGAGATAAAAAATATTCGTTACCTATGGTATTTATTTTATATGTTATTACTATTACTATAATACAATTTATACCTGTTATATATAATATTCCTGTTGAAGTATTTGGATAATTAAAAACCTATTCAATTTTGAATAGGTCTTTTTTTAATACTTTAATATTTTTATTGTATAATCTTCTAAATCAAATCCATTTTCTAATGCTATGCTTACCAATTCACTTTGACTTGCTTTTTTAACTCTGTCTGATTCTAGTACAGCTGCCATATTTACTGTGAAAGCAAGTGAAGAAAAGTAATTTAACAAGTCATTTCTTAATCTATCGTAATCTATATTATTCATCACGAAGTATAGCTCCACACATTCTATTTAATGTTTTTACAATAGCTTCTAATTTAGAATTAATTTCTTCACTTGTAAGTGTTGTATTTTCATTTTCAATAGTGATTCTTAATGTAATTGACTTTTTACCTTCTGGTATCTGATTTCCTCTATATTCTTCTATGAATTTTAAACCACTTACTTTTGATTTAATGTATTTTGTCATTTCTGCCCATGTTATACTTTCATCAACTATTAAGGATAAGTCTTTTTCTATTGATGGTAATACTGAAATATGTTTAAATTTATTTGTTCTAGATTCTAATGGTATTAATTTATCACTATCTAATTCAAATATAGCTACTGTTGTTCTTTTTATTTTTGAATCATTCATAACTTTAACACTAAGTAGTCCCATATAACCAATAATTTCATCATTTAGTTTAATTGCTAAATAAGCATTAATGTCAGCCCATGATGGTTTTTCACATTCAGTAGTGAATGTTAAATCTTTCATATGAGTATAACTTGCCATATTTTCAATTACACCTTTTAACTCATAGAATATTTCTTTTGGATTATTACCAACTATTGAACCCGTTAAAAGTTTTTTATGAATTGGTAAAGTTTCATCTTCACTTGATTCGTGATATTCGCCTTTTAAGAAAACTTGTGCCATTTCAAACATTCTGAAACTATCAAAATATCTTAGATTTTTTGAAATAGCTTCTAGCATACCAGGAACTAATGAGCTTCTTAAATATGCTTCTTCTGGTGAAGGTGGTGTTGCTAATCTAACCTCTGTATCTTTATCAATTGACGCTGCATTAATGTATTTTTCATTTATCCAAGGATAAGTGAATATTTCATAGAATCCACATCTACTTGACAAATATTCTTTTAATCTAGTTTCAAGTAATACTTTATTTTGTAATACTGCATGATCAAAGCTTATTGTTAATGGTTTTGCTTCAAAACTTTCGAAGCTTAAAAGTCTAGCAATATCTCCCATTACATCATCTTTTAATGATACATCCCCAGTACTTCTCCAAGTTGGCACTATTACTGTATATGTTCCATCTTTAAATGTTACTTCATATCCAAGTCTTGTTAATATGTTAGTTATTGTTTCTTTTTCTATTTTTTTACCAAGTCTTGTATCTAAGAATTCTTCTGTTACTTCAATTTTTTCATTTTTTGTTTTTACTGGGTATACATCATTATAAGCTACTACTTTTGATTCTGGGAATATTTCTTTGAATAAGGATAATGCTAGATTTAATCCCTCGTCTACTCTTTGGGTATCTAAATTCTTTTCATATCTTATTGAAGCATCTGTTTTTTCATCAAATCTTTTTCCAGATTTTCTTATTGTTTTTGCTGTAAAGTTAGCTACTTCTAGTAAGATACCTGTTGTTTCAGGTAATATTGAATCTTTTTTACCACCTTTTATACCAGCAAGAGCCATAGCTGAATTTACATCACTTATTACTAAATCATCAGTTGTTAATTTAATGCTGTTGTTATCTAATAATAGTAATTCTTCATTTTCTTTTGCATTTCTTACTACTATTTTATTTTCATCTACATGTGTTCTATCAAATGCATGTAAAGGTTGTCCTACTGCTAACATTACATAATTTGTAATATCAACTATTGCATTAATAGGTCTCATTCCACCTTTAATTAATGCTGATTGCATCCATAATGGACTTCTTTTTTCATATACATTTTCTATTTCTACTGCTACATATCTTTGACATTTAGTTTCATCTTCAATAGTAACATTATATTTTGGTAAATTACTATCTATTTTTACTTCTGGTATTGGTTTTAAATCAACATTATATATTGCTGATAATTCTCTTGCAATACCATAATGTCCCCATAAATCTGGTCTATTTGTAAGTGATTTATTATCTATTTCAAGTACAACATCTTTCATATCAATTATTTCTGTTATACTTTGTCCTGGATAACAATCTATACCTTCTAAGTCTACTATTTCATCTGCTTCTTTTGGTGGAAATATATTTTCTAGATATACTTCTTCTGCTCCACAGATCATACCATAAGAGTCAACTCCACGAACTTTTGAATCTTTAATTTTCATAAGTTCACTTTCACCGTGCCAGAACACTTCTGCTCCTGGTTTACATACTACAACCATTTCATTTGGATATAAGTTAGAGCCACCACATACAATTTGTTTTGGTTCACTTTCACCAATGTCAACTTTACAAACTCTTAACTTGTCTGCATTTGGGTGTTCATTTATTTCTAATATTTTTCCAACTATAATGTCATGAAATTTATCTTCTGTATTTTCATATCCTTCTACTTCAACTGTTCTTAATGTTAAGTCATTAGCCATTTGTTTTGTAGTTATATCTTTTGGTAAATCTACATATTTTTTTACCCAATTTAATGATACTTTCATTTTATTACCTCCTTATTTAAATTGACTTAAGAATCTTAAATCTGCACTATGGAATAGTCTTACATCATCTACTCCATATCTCATCATAACTAGTCTATCTAAACCTATATTAATATAGAATCCAGTCCATTCTTCTGGATCTAATCCTGCACTTTTTAGTACATTTGGATGAATTACACCACCTGGCATAACTTCAATCCATCCATTATGATTACATACTTTGCAACCTTTTCCACCACAAACTAGACATTCCATATCTATTTCATATCCTGGTTCTGTAAATGGGAAAAATCCTTCTCTCATTCTGATATTTATTTTTCTACCGAATACTTTTTCTAGTATTGTTTGAATCATAACGATTCCTTCTGAGAATGATATGTTTTTATCAACAATTAAGGCTTCATATTGAAAGAATGCTCTCTCATGTCTTGCATCTGTATTTTCATTTCTATATACTCTACCTGGGTATACAAATCTAGCAGGTGCTCCATGTTTAAGCAAGTATCTTACACTACCACCAGTTAAATGTGGTCTTAAACATAATCTTTCTGTACCACTCTTATCTTCTGTTCCTTCTATCCAGAATGTATCCATTGTTTGTCTAGCAGGATGATCTTCCGGGAAATTTAAGTTATCAAATGCATATTTTTCACTACTAATATCATCTTCACTGTATACTTCAAATCCAAGTGATAAGAAAGCCTGATTTAAGTCATAACACATTTGAGTAATTGGATGTAGTGCCCCTTTACTAACTTCTTTACCTGGAAGTGTTAAATCTATTTTTGAATCTAATACACTTTGTAATGAAATTAGTTCATCTTCTTTTGATTTGTTAGCTTCTGCAACTACTTTTTTAATTTCAGTAGTAATCATACCAATTTCTCTTCTCTCTTCTGGACTTAATGAACCCATAGTTTTCATTATTTCAGTAAGTTCACTTTTTTTACCAGTAAGTTCTTTCATTACTTCTTGAAGTTCTGTTAAAGATTTAGTCTCATTAATCTTTTTTAAACTGTTTTCTTTAATTTGTTCTAATTTCTCTTTCATATTTACTTCCTTTCTTATGTATAAAAAAATAGTGTTCATCCATAAAGGACGAATCACTATTAAATCCGCGGTACCACCTTTGTTCTAAATATTTAGCACTCTATAGAATAACGCTCATCACGATTTGACTCAGTTACTGAAATTCATAAATATAGTTCTTATAATAGCTCTCAGTCAATGACTATTATTTCCTGTATAGAGTTTCTATATCACTACTTAATTAACCTCTTTGTCAACAAAACTGATTAAATTATACATCTTATTTACTTAGTTGTCAAACTAAATATTCTTGTAATAATAGTTAACTAGTACTTTTTCAGGTTCTTTATCTATGCTTATTCTACCATATTCTTCGAAATCTGATTTTAAATAATTAGTGAATCCTTTTTTAAAATATATTTGTATATTTCTTACTTCAGATGGCTCAACTCCTAAAACTAATCTATTGTATCCTTTTGATTTTAAATCATCTTCCATAAATCTATATAGTTTTCCAAAATATCCTTTGTTTTCTTCTTCTTTGATTGTTCTAAATGCACAAAGATATGCTGTTTTACCATCAAATATTTCTTCTAATTCTTTTACATCTTCTTTATTTATTATAGCAGTTGCTTCGCAAATAATTTTATTATTTAGGATTCCATAATATGAAATTCTGTTTCCCTTTTTAGCACTTTCTATAAATTTAACTTTATATTCTTTCCATGATATATCATCTGGATGATTATTTATTTCATAATCCCATTTTATATTCATTTCTTCAATTGTAGCTATTTTACATATATAATTATTCATTATTATCCTCCTCCAATTTTATTAATACATCTCTTGGCTTTGAACCATTTGCTGGTCCTATTATTCCTTGTTCTTCGAATAAATCAATTATTCTTGCAGCTCTATTATAACCAATAGAATATTTTCTTTGAATTATTGATGCACTTATTTGACCCATTCTAATTGCATAATTTAATATTTCATCATAAAGTACATCTTTTGAATTATTATTTAATGCTTCTTTATAAGTAGTTTCTTTATATTTATTTGAGTAATTAGATATTCCATTTTTCTCTTTTATATTATTTAAAATACTTTCAATTTGTTCATCACTTATATATGGTGCTTGTATTCTAAGTTGTTTGTTATTATTTTGTGATTTATATATCATTTCTCCTGGGCCAAGTAATTTATTAGCATCTAATATTCCAACTTTAGTAGCATAAAGTGATTCCGTTAAACTAAATGAAATTGTTGAATGTAGTGATTCTTTCAATTCTTTTTCCACTGCATAAGGTTGATTAGTTGTAGCTATTAAATATATGCCTGTTGTTCTTGACATACTTGATATTTTTGTTATTAATTCAATAAATCTTGTTTTGTCAGTAAATAGTAGATTACTTAATTCGTCTATAATCACTAATATGTATGGCATTTTGTTAAGACTAATTTTAGAATCTTTTTTTAATTCATTTTCTACATACTCATTATATTTTTGAATATTTTTTACTTTAATATTTTTAAACTTATTGCATCTGTCTTCTATTTCTACTATTAATTTTTCTAATGTTCTAAATGCATTATTTATATTTGTTACTACTGGTGTTAATAAATGTGGTATGTCATTATAATTACTAAATTCTATCCTTTTAGGATCTATAAGTATCATTTTTAATTCTTCTGGTGTTTTAGTATATAAAAATGTTATTAACATATCATTTAAGAACATGCTTTTTCCTGTTCCTACTGTACCTGTTATTAAAAAACTATTTTCTTTTTGTAGTGATGAATATATATCTTCACCAATCATATTAAATCCTAATGGAAATGATAATTCGTCTGTTTCCTTTATTTTTTTTAATAAAGTTTCTAAATATACTTTAAAATGTTCTTTGTTTTTTACAGTTATTCCAATTGTATTTTTTCCTGGTATTGGAATTTCTATTATCGCATCATTGTCTCCAGATGCAAAAGATAACTCTTTTTTTATATTGACTATTTTATCTAATCTTACATTTTTCTCTAGCTTTATTTCATATTGTGTGAAATTTGGTCCCATATTAATTTTGTCTACTTCTGCAGGTATTTTATGTTCTATAAATACTGTGTTTATTTTTTCTTTTGATGATTCTATGTTCTCAGTATCTATCAATGGTTCTTTTTCTTTATTTTCTAATAATGAAAATGGTGGTTTTTTATACTTTGATTGCTCATAAAGTTTAGTATAATTATCACTGCTAACTTCTTTCTTTTCGGATAACTCTTTTTCTATATCTTCTATTGATTTGATTACTTTTATATTTTCGTTCTCAATCTTTTCTTCTTTTTCTTTGTATATTGCCGGAATAATTAAAGGTGACATTATTATTATAACAACTGATATTGATTTTAATTCTAAAATATCTGTTATTAGTGAAATAATTAATAATATTATTCCTAATAATTCTAATTTTATTATTTTATCTTTGTTATTCATAGTACACCTCTTAGTTTCTACTTTAATTGTATATTTTTTAAGAGAACTATTCAAGTTTATTTTTAAAATAAAAGAGTAAGAACTTTTAAACTTTCTTACTCATTATAAACATCTTTTATTAAATCATCAAATGCTTCAATTGGAAATGAATCTTTGAAGAATGACTTTATTAAATCTGTTGCTTCTTCTTTAAGTTTTTCTCTAAATACATCATGTGTTGTTTTATCTAATAAGACTATTTTTTTGTGTCTATTTTGTATTTCATTATAGACATGTTCTACTGCTTCTTGTGGAACTATAAAGTCTTTATTTCCTCTAAATATTAGTGTTGGTATTTTAATATTTTTAGGAGTATCTTGTAATTCTTTTACTATTTTAAAGAATTCCAAATAACAATTTGCTGGTAATTTTAGAAGTCTATTTGCTACAAGTTTGGCTCCATATTCTTCGAATATTTTAGGTGTTGCTGTAAGTGCAGTATTAATATTTATTTTTTCTTGTTCATAACCTGATATTCTAAAAGCTGGAGCTACTAATACAAGTTTTTTTACTTCATTATACTTACTAGCTGCATATGATGCTAAAACTCCACCCATTGAGTGTCCTATAACATAAATTGTTTTATATCCATTATTAATTAGAAACTGCATTTCCGAATCAACTTTTTTAATCCAATCTTTATATGTTATTTTATGTTTAAAATCACCATCGTGTCCAGGTAATGTAAAAGTAAATACATCATAATTACTTACAAGTTCTAATCTATGTGTTAGATATTCTTGATCATAAACTCCTCCTGCAAAGCCGTGTATAACTAATATTGCCTTTCTAAATAACTTCATATTGCACCTCATTTATTTCTATTATTTTAACATAAATCTAATAAATAAATCTTTTATATTAACTTTATCTATGTCAAATATTTGTTTAGTTTGTGTAAAACCATTAAAACTTTTAATATATGTTTTTAATTCTTCTTTTGTAATTGGTTTAAATATTTTTATACTATCAGTATAAACTGAAATAACTCCTCCATTTTCTGCATTAGCTCTTTTATCAAATGAAATTGTATCTTTATATATTGCTGATGCGATAATAGAATTGTCCATTTGAAATAATAAAAGATCGCCTTGTACAGAATTTAGACCGCTTTTATCATAATAATACCACCCTGATTCTTTAATTGGTAATGTATCTAGAAAAAATTCGTTTTGTACTTGTTCTACTGTTTTTCCTACGAATTCTTCATTTTCGAGTGACATTGGTATTATTCTTACACTATTTTTTGTTTTCATATTTTTATTTATCTGCTTCTTCCTTCACTATACTCTTCATTTTCATATCCATATTCATCTCTACCAATTGAACCATAGTTTCTTTCACCAAGCATTCTACTTTCTATGTCAAAATCAATTTGATTATCTCTTAAACCATATGGAGTTTCTTCAGGCTGAGACATATAAGTACTATAGGCTCTATTAGCTATCCCCTCTTCCCTTACAAAAGTTTCAGATGTCATAGACATTAAATCCATATATGATCCTAACTCCTCAAGGTAAAATTCTGCCATTTGTTCAATAATTGAATCATTCAATTCTTTCTTTTTATCAGCAAATAATTCACTAATATATTTTTTTGCTTCATGTATTAATTCATAATCTTCCATAATTCCTCCGTATATTATATAAATATTTTATCATATTCTTAACATTTATCATTAATATTATTATATTTTATGTAAATAGATTACATATATTTTTTAAATACCATTTTCATCTTCAAAATAATATCAATCATTTGATTCATGAGATCACTATAATTTTCCTTATTTTCATAGTTTAATCCTTTTAAATTATAACTTACTCTACTAACAATCTCTGAGCAATCTCTTTTCCAGTCAAGTTTATATCCTATTTCTTGTTCTATTTCTTCTTTATGTAAATACAATTTATCAAACCATTCTTTATCATTTGTTATATATAAGCCAAGTCTTACATAATTTTCTCTATTAACAAGTTCCATAGTTAAATGTGATTTGCTTGATCCGATTGATACATCATACCATCTTCTAGTTGTTGCTTTTCTTTTACTAATGATATTACCTCTTTCACTTATTAAATCATTAAATTCACTCCAAAAAGCTAAAATTTCACTACTACTTTTATTTTCTGATGTTGGTAAGAGTGACTTATAATTTTTTATGAAATCATTTGGTTGCTCTATTATCTCAAATTTTGCTGCTGGTAGAGAATCATTTATTTTATATGCATGTACCTCTAATAAGAAAAAGTTAATATCATTACCTGTATTATTATTAAGCCATTCTATAGCACTTCTGTGTTCTGCTCTTGCTTTTTTAACAATCCATACTATTACTCCTGCATTTAATCCAGATGCATAAGTAATTATTTTTCCTAAATGATCATGATTAGATTGTTCTAATTGATTTTCAATAACCACCTTTACTCCTGTTAATTCGTCAGTGGCATAAATATCACAAAATAAGTTTCCTACTGTTTGTTCAACAATTATATCCGTTAATGTTAAACCTAATATCTCATTTAATTCCGCAATATTTTCTGCTTCTGCTAACCATTTTGTAAAATCCATTGCTTCATGTTTCCATACTGTTCTTAGTTCTATTTCTTTTAATTTTCCTATCATATACTTTTCCCTAACATTTCTAATTTTTCTTTTAATAAATTATACCTATGTTTTGTATCTTCATTTTTTCCACAATACTCAAGCGGTATCTCATCATTAGCTTCATAATTTATATCTATGTCATATAATGTAAATTGATCCCTTGTTAAATCTATATAATGATTATCTATCATATTAAAATAATGTGTACCACCATTAACTCTTATTCTATGAATTGTTCCTCCAAAAATATCATTTACTATCATCGCAGTAATTGCACATTGACCGTAAGTTGGATCATTATTATAATCATAATCTTTTTGACAAGATGGATATGCCGTTTCTTTAGCATAACATAATAATAGTTTTTCAAATAAATCATTTAATGTTTTTATATTTAAATATATATTATTTTTTACCATTAAATTTCCATATTCTTTACCATAATAAGTAATCTCTCTATTACTTTTAGTATAAAATTTCTTTTCTTTCATTATTACCTCTTTTTTCGTAATTATTATATCATATCATTTATCTATTTTTATACCAAATGAACCAGTCTAATTTTCTATGAGGTATATCAACAGTAATATTATTTTGTTTTAATATTGTATCTATAACTTTTAAATATAATTCATAATTGAATTTATCTTTCATCTTTGAAAATGAATTTTTATTAAGTTTTTGTCCTGTTATTGATTTATAATCTTCTTCACTAATGTATCTATGTAAATTTTTATTGAACTCTTGCTTTGTAAATCTTGCTAGTTCTTCAATTATAGTTATATCACCTTTTTTAACTCTTTCATCGAAATTAGAATCAACTATTTTCTTAGATAATTTATATAATCCTCCGTTTTTTCCTAGATTTCTGCTTAAGTTTGTTCCATTTGTAATATCTATTAAACTTATTTTCATAGAAACCATTGCTATATCATTATTTAATGGATTATTCTTAAGAGCTAATTCAATTAATTATACTGAACATCCATATTTGAAATCATTTTTTACTTTTAATACATATTTTTCTAATTCTTCATTTGTTATTTTTTCTATCATAAATTACTCCTTTTTAATTATATCAAATTTTCTGATAAAAAAAGAATCATATAACTGATTCTAATTTTTTTTATTTTTAAAATTTAGTGTAATAACTTTTGGACTATTTGATGGTTTGTCTTGTTCATCAGGATTTTCTTCAAGTTCATAATTTTTCCCGAATATTGTTTCTCTCATTATTTTTTCAACTGTATTATAGTGAACTCTTTCATTAAAGTCTCCTAAATTTATCTCTACATATTCTTCTGAACTTGTTCTTATATCATCCATTATTGATTCATATAGTTCTTCATCTACACAATCATATTCAGCAATCTTATCTGAAATTCCTAATTCATTACCTATATAATATAGTAAGAATGTTTCATCAAATGCTGAGTTGAATTGTTTCATATATTCATGAACTCTTTCTAGCATTATTTCATATCTCTCTGCTTCTTCTTT
Source organism: Mycoplasmatota bacterium (assembly GCA_022774645.1). GTDB lineage: Bacteria > Bacillota_I > Bacilli_A > RF39 > UBA660 > CAG-1000. The sequence goes on from JALFKQ010000036.1 coordinate 37,131, forward strand.
GTGTTTATATTGTACCCAAGTTCTTTGAATCTTTTTAACATTTTCTCTAGCATCGTTTAATAATTTTATATGAGTTGCTACATATGAAGCTAATGTTTGATCATACATACCAATTATTTTTAATAAATATACATTTAATCCTGATTTATCGATTTCTTCTGGTGATGTAAAATCATTATGTAATGCTTTTTCTAAATTATGCTTTTCAAATATTTCTTTAATACATTTTTTAGCTAAAAAATTTAATATAATTTCACTATGATTATATGAGTCATATGAAATAAAGAATCCCTCTCCAATTTTATCAGCTGCTTTAGGATCTTCTATTGCTCTTTTTATAATATCTACTTTTACTTGATTTAACAAATAAAGTCCTTCTCTCATAACTGCATATTTTTCTAATAATTCTGGGTCAGCTTTTGTTAAATCACTCATAATTATTGATAATTCTAACCTTTCTTCATAAAGATTTTTATTATCAAAAAAATGGTCTGCTACTTGTGTAATAAAATTAATGTCACTTTTAAACTTTAAAATAACATATTTTACAAACTCATAATCTGATTTCACTGATTCTGAACAATAATTATACATTTTTCTATCAGTAGTTTGACTTATTACTAACATCATAAAATTTTTATCGTTTTCTAACTCATCAAGTGAATAATCTTCTATATCTTCACCATTAATATATTTTTCAACCAAATCCCTGCTATACTTTTTCATTTTTATCCCCTTTTTTAAAAGTAGCTATATTATACACTATTTTGCTTAATAAGTAAACAATTATTATATTTTAGAATTTAAAAACATTAGTATTTTTTACTAATGTTGATTATTTAAAATATTTAAACTTTTTTCATCCCTTTTTCCTTTATAAAATTTATTTATTATTTTACTAAATATTTTTTCATTCGGAAATGAATATTCAAATAGAGTCATACTTGAATTTAATTTTAAATAGTCTGGATATTCAAAAATATCTTCAATATTTTCGTCCAGTTTATATAGTTCTTCACATATTTCTAACATATTATTTTTTAAGTATGAATTATTCATATACTCTAATACTTCTTTTTTTCCTTCTAATCCATAATATTTAGAAGTAGAACTATATCCTAAGTCTTTTAATTGTGGAAATATATACCACATCCAATGACTTCTTTTATGTCCATTCTTTATTTCTAATAATGCTGTTGGATAATATATTTCATGTTTTTTAATAAACTTAGTTATATCATACATAACTATTACCAGTAATATGGGTCAATATCTGGATCTGCTGGTATATATTTATCTACACAAAATTCTTCTCCATTATCCCCATAATAACATTCTTTATATGTTGTACCTTCATCTGACGAAGTACCGCTACATCCTATACATACCGAAATCATTATTAGAATTAAAAAACATTTCACTATTTTTTTCATTGATTATTTTTCACTTTCTTTAAATCTTCGTTATAAGCTTATATTTTTGCTAATTTTTCCTGCTTTTGTTTTTAACTTTCGAATTCTGTTTATTGTATTCAATTTATTTTGTTAAGCTTAGTTTTTTACCTTCACTTTTCTTTTGATAATTTTTTAGTGGCTCAGTTAATGTGCCTGAGTATACTATATCTAATTCATGTAGAGCTCTTGTTATTGCAACATATAATAATTTCATATCAAGTTGACTATCTGAAGAGTACATTTTTTCATTAGCATTATTAATTATAACTGCATCAAATTCTAAACCTTTTGCTAATTGATTAGAAATGGTGCATACTCTAAATTTATCATCACTTAAATCATCATTTGGGTTTACATTCGGTATATTTATTCCTAACATTGATAAATCATCATTAATATAATTAGATAGTAAATTTGTCTTACTAATTATAGCTATTGTCTTATATCCTTTTTCTTTATACTCTTGTATTTTTTTAGCAATATGTTCTGGTATTTCTGTTTCTTTAATAGCTTCATCAAATTGAACTTCTTCGCCGTGTCTGATCACTAATTCTGAACGATCTAAACCAATACTCTCTGCAACTGTATCAGCAACATCCATAATTTCTGCTGTTGTACGATAGCTTTTATTAAAACTTACAATCTCGCCATCACCAGCAAACATTGCATTATTAACTTCTTCCCAATTATCAATGCCACGATAATCATATATTGATTGAGCTAAGTCACCGAAAATACTAAATGTTGCAGAAGGTAAAGCATATTTTAATGTAAAAAAATTAAATTCTCCTAAGTCTTGTGCTTCATCAACTACTACATGTTTTATATTTTCATATTCTCTATTTGGAGATATTAACATTTTAATATACATTAGTGCTGCTAAATCTTCAAAGTCGTATGAATTATCTTTTATATTTTTCATTGTTTCTTTTTTTAATTCATTTATGCCATTATAACCATATATATTATAATCAGAAATTGAACTTACAAATAATTTGTATAATTTAGTTGTATCCAATTTTGCTTTATTGAAATATTTTCTTAAAGCACCCCTACAATATTTTGATATTTCTGTTCTATCTTTTGCAAACATTGTTCTCATCTTATTTTTATCATCATCTGTTTTTGCAGTTTTAAATAATTCATAAGAGTATTTAGTATATCTTTCTATAATAGAGTCTTGATTATTTTCAATATATCTACACAATTTATCAATTGTATTTTCTACTCTACTACTTAAGCTTCCTGTCAAACCATTTTCTGTACTTTGAAAAGCTTGTGTGATAATTTCTTTTGGTAAAACTTCGAAATCTCCTAGCATCAATGGTTTAGATGTTATGCTATAAAAATATACTTTCATAAATTCTTCAAGCATTGTTTTATATTTCATTGAACATTTGAATTTATCTACATCATAGCCTTTTTTTCCTGATATACTTTTATTAACTTTTTTATCAGATGCATTGATATTAATATCTTCATTAATATATTCTTTTGCAAAGCTTTCATATGTACATTGTTCTACACCATCAACATCTAATTCAGGTAAAACTGATTTAATATATTTTAAAAACACTGGATTTGGCCCAATTACTAGATATTGATTTTGTTTAATATTATTTATATAGTTATAAACTAAATATGCAATTCTATGTAAGGCAACTGTTGTTTTACCAGAACCCGCTACACCTTGAACAATTATATTTTCAGATAATTTTCTTCTTATTGCATCATTTTGTTCTTTTTGAATTGTAGAAACTATACTTTTTAGTCTAGCATCGTTATTATCATTAAGATACTTTTGTAATAGACTATCTTGTGATACTAAATCAACATCAAAATATTCTTGCAATTCTCCCTTTTCTATTTCAAATTGTCTTTTTAAAGACATATTTCCTTTTATTGTTCCATTGGGTGCTTCATAACTACATTTACCTACTGATGCATCATAATATAATGAACTTATAGGTGCTCTCCAATCTGTAACTATAATATCTGTATTTTTTATAACTCCATTTTTTCCTATATAAACTGTACTAACTTTTCCATCTTCTTCAGACTTAAAATCAATTCTAGCAAAATATGGTTTATCTAATGCTGTTTCAAGATTAGTGATATGTATCTTTTTTCTATCAGCAATTCTCCATAATTCTTCTCTATCTCCTACAAAATCAGTATATAGTTTTTTCAAATCTAAATTTTCATCTTCTAGGATTTCACCAATTATTTTAATTGTTTTCTTTAGTTTTTCTTTTTCTCTTTCTAATTCTATTTTTTCCATATTTAACCCCCCTTAATTAACTTTTATCTTAGGATTTCAGATTCAAAATATTTCTCTTGAAACTCAGTTAATGCTCTAATTGCATCATCTGAATAATCTTTTCCATCTTTAGAAACTACTAACTTGTCATCATCATCATTAGTTCTATGTATAACAGCAATAACCTTTCCATTACTAGTTGGAACTGGTTCAAATTCACCAACTAGATATGCATCTAATTCTTCTCCATCTCCGCTTACAGTATTAGGTATATAACCATAATTTAACATATACATAAATCCATGTTTTGGATGTCTTGTACCTAATTGTCTATCTATTTCTACTGTTACTTCCTTTCCTAAGTAATCTTTTGCATTTGCTTTTTCCATTTTTAATTCCTCCATTTCATTCTTTACTAACATGTAAAGCTAATTTATTTAATTTATTATATCATAAAATCTTTATTTTTTTAAATAAACGGATTTAAATCTGCATTGTAAGTTAATTGACTTTTTTTATACAAACTTTTTACTGTTTGTTTAACAGTGTCATATTCTGTTCTAGTTTTACTTATAAAGTCAGTAATATATTCTTCTATATCTATATCTGGGTTTTCTTTTAATTTTTCAAGTACATGTTTAAACACCATTAGATCTATCTTCTTTAATTTCATTGCACAATCATAGAATTCTTTCATTGATTCATCAGATATTGCTTTTGGTGCTGTTAATGGGTCTATAGTCATATCATATATATCACTATGGCTCTTATGCCACATTTTTAATGCTATATAAGCTTTTTCTACTATAACATCATCTATTGTATATTTGTTATTATTTGAGATAAAATCACTTTCTTTTAATTTATTTTCTTTTCTTAATCTAGAATTTAATCTAGTTCCTTCTGCAGAAAACATTTCCGAAAATATTCCCTTAGTTACTGCAAAATCATATTCAGACATAAAATCATAATTTTCTAATAATTCTTCATATGTTGTATCCTTATCAAATAATATATAACCCATTTGTACAATATAACCATGTTTTTTAAATAATTCTAGTGCTCTTTTATTATCTTCTAATGTTGCTTTTTTATTCATTCTAGATAGTGCAGTTTGAGAACCGTTTTCAATACCACATGCAAATGAAAAAAATCCTGCTCTTTTTAAATCATATAATATTGAATCCGTTATTTTATCTGCTCTGATTTGTCCTCTTAATTTCACTTTGATATTTCTTTTTGCTATTTCATCTGCAAAATCTTTACACCACTTCTCATCTCTGATTCCATCTACGAATGAATCATCAACCATTTTAATATATTTAACACCTTGTTTATAAAGCATTTCAATTTCATCTACTATGTTTTCTATGCTTCTTGTTCTCCAAACTTTTCCGTCACTTAATCTAAAAAACGATATTACTGAACAAAATTCACAATTTCCAGAACATCCTCTAGCGGTAATCATATTAACAGATGATTTTTTATTTAATACAACATTCATAGTATCACGACTAGGAAAAGGTAATGAATCTAAGTCATCATTTAAACATTCCATATCATTTAAAATAACTTTATTATTCTCATCTAAAAATCCCACATTTTTTACATCATATGGTATTTGATTTTTTTCGATGCTTTTTGCTAATTCACAAATTGATTTTTCTCCTTCTCCCCTCATGATATAGTCTGATCCTGATCTTAAATATTGTTCTGGATAAAATGTTGGCCCAAAACCTCCACAAGCTATTTTGATATTTGGATTGTGTTTTTTTAGCATTTGCATTAATTTAACTGTAGGTGCTGTATTAGACATATATGATGATATTCCAACAAATAAAATATTTTCTTCTTGAGCTATTATTCTATTGTACACTTCTTCAACTTCAAGTTCATTTAACCATGCATCTATAATCTCAACATCATATTTTTCTCTTACTAATGAAGCTTTCAAATACTCAATACCTAAATTTTCTTCTGATGTTCTATGAGTCTTTGGTGATAAAGTTGTTAATATTATCTTTTTATTACTCATATTCTTTTCACCAATACTTTTGCAAGTCCATTAACAGAACCTTTTGCCTCACTTACTTCACATTCTTCTGTTATAGTTTTACATAAATTACTTAATTGAAATAATGTTTGTTCATCTTCCATTGATGGCATTGGATAATCAAAACCTGTTATATAATTATAAGTTCCTTTAACTATTTTAGACATACTTTCATACATAAATAAAAATTCATCAATTCTATCTTTTGGCCTTATGAATGAATCCCCATTACCAGCGGTACTTATGCTAAATACATTTGTTAATGGAGCTTTATCATTAGATGAATCTAGAATTAAACTAGGATCTATATGTTCATTAACTACTATTTTTTTATTCCACTTGTCTTCTGTTGTCATATTTATTTTCTCATAAAGTTCAGGAAAATATAATTCGATTGCTCCTAATCTCATTTGTATTTCTTTTGTTCCACCTAATATCATTGGCTTTCCATTTTCCATTCCTATCACTGAGTGATCATTAGATATTAGTTTACAGTTATGTTTAGACATTAATTCGTATGCTAAACTTGTTTTTCCAGCATTTGCATCACCAACTAAAACAAAACCATTATTTGATGAGTGCATTAAAGATGAACTATGTAATAAATATTTTTCATTTCTTGCTAATATTTTTGAAAACATAGACAATGCTATATAAACAATATCTGGAAATCTTATTTCATTTTCATTGGCAGTTAAGATTGAAACATTATATTCTTTATCATAATGCATACTTTTTTTATCACCATCATTTATTATTATTGCATCTGAATAATTAACATTACTAACAGGAACTAATGATGATGTAACACTTGTAATTGGAATAGTTCTCATTATTGATGAGTTTGCTTCGGTTAATTTTGATTTTAATTTTTCCGAATTAGTATAAATACTTAGTTCTGCATAGTCCTTTATTTTTAATTTTATCTCATATATCATAAAACCTCCATTAAATGTTTTTTATTTCATTGATTATTAAATTTATAAGTTCTTCACTATAATCTTCATTATAGTATATATAATCTGTTTCAGTCAAACAATGAATTCCTGTTACCATTGGTGAGTAATGATAATCTTTTTTTAGGAAAATTTTCATTCTTTTCTTATTTGCGGATGCCCAGCCTATTTCAACATGTACACCGCCAGAATGTGGCACACCAGGAATTACACACACTAGATCAACTGCTTTTATAGTTTCAAAATCTATTTGTGTACTTTCTTCTGCTGATGAATATGTTTTTCCCCATTTTTCTCTTTCGTGTGCTAAAAAATAGTCACAATTTATCTTTTTTAATTCTTCTGTTAATTTAGTAAAAAATTTTTTATATTCACTCTTAACCTCATAATGTTCATCACATAATTGAGAATAAGGCATTGCTAAAAATACTTTCATTTTTCCTCCATTATTCATAGAATTCATCTGGGAATTCTCTAAAATTTTTATTTTTTCTAGACATTTTTGAACAAACAGTACAATCATATGATTTATAATCTTTTAGGAATTGTAATATTATTTTTGTTGTTCTTTTTCTACAAGATTTTATATCTTCTACATATGCTTTTGCTTCTTGTTGTTCTTTTAAATCATTAATATAATTTGCTCTACCACTTGGATCATCTATTTGTACAGCAATTCCTGCATAACAAATTTGATTTAGTTTTGCTACTGTTGCTTCTGGATCACATGTTTGACCTACAATGTCCCATCCCATTTTATTATAAAAACTTAATTCTGCTTTAGTTTCTATTCTTGGGTATCCATAAAATGAAACATATGTTGCATTTTCTTTAACTGGAAAAGGCATTTTTCTACTAGCTTCACATAATTTTTTTGTTAATTCATTGCAAAAAGGTTCAAACATTTCTGCATTATGAAATGAAATATTCTGATTCCAACTAATGTTATAATTTCCTGCTCCTACCAAGTCTCCAAGAACATATACACTTCCTTGTGGCATTTCTGGATTTATTCCACCAACAACAAAGGTTCCTATTAACTTTGTTGCCCCTGAATTTTTAACAGCTTCTATAGTCTGTTGAAAGTTTATTTGACTAGATGGTACTTTTTCACCATTAAATCTTCCGTATATTATTAAAACTGGTACATCATATACATTTCCAATATAGCATCTATGTACTGGTCCAAAAGAAGTATTTATCGTCACTCTTTTAAGGTTAAATTCTTTAATCATTTCATCGCTTCTCATAATGATTGCGACTTCAGGTTTAAAATCTCCTATCATATATCCTCCTTAATTCTTGAAAAACATTGTTGGTAAGTATCCATCATGAACTGAAACTCTTTTCTTTTTCAATGTTTTAAATTGTTTTTTATTTATATCATCATTATTTTCAAATGGACAATATGGATCTCTTTCTTTTAATGTTTTATTCCATAACATTCTTCTATCATATACTCCACCCTTACACTTATTTCTTATTTCACAGTCTTTGCATTTTTCTGGTATTGGTGCTTCTATAAAGTCTTCAAATTTTACTTTTGATAAAACATTTTCTTGTTTTATATTATATTTGTTTCTAAAATCTTTTGTTATTAAATATGTAGAGGGGCATATGCTTCCATCAGGTAATATCCTAATACTATCTATTCCTGTATTTTCTTTTATATCTTTTTCTCTAGTATAAATGTTTCCTAATAACACATCACTTAGTGTTACAACTTTATATTTCTCATTAATATATTCTAGAGCTGACATTAATGTTTTATAACTTAAAATAAATTTTTTATTTATCTCTTTATTGTCACTAACTGGTCTATAAATATTTAATCTAATTAATGCATCATATTTCTTTGCTATTTCGAATAATCCATCTATATTTTCAGGTGTCATTGTTTCTTCAAAGCCAACAAAAACAATTGTTGCTGTTTTCTTATCTTTTTGTAACATTTTTAAAGTATTAATTGCCCAGTCATATGCTTTAGGTTGCCCTCTAAAAAAGTTATGTTTTTCTGGTATTGCAAAATCTAAAGAAACATCAACTTCATCAATACTTTTCTTATAAATATCATATAACTCTGGATCTTTACTAACTCTTTCATAAATATATCCATTTGATGTTAATGATTGTGTTATACTTGGATAATTTTCTCTTACATATGAAATAAATTTAAAAAAATCATTGCTTATTGCATTTTCCCCTGTTCCATAATTAATTGAATCTATATATTCGTGATTTTCATCCACAAATTTAATCCAATCTTTTAATGTTGTATCACTAGTACTGTGTCTAGTGTCTTTACTGTAACAAAATTTGCAATTCATATTGCAGGCATTTGTTATACCCCAACCGACATTATATTTTCTCATAGTTTCACCTCGAATTAATTATATAAAAAAAGACATTATAAATCAATTATATACCTTTTATAATGCCTATAAAATTTTTTTATATGTTCTTTTTGTTCATAAATGTTATAAATTCTTGTGTTGCTGTAGAAAGTAAAGAATCCTTATAAAGTAAGAATATATCAAATTCAGGAAACTTGCAGTTTAAATCAATCTTATATAAATTAGGATATTTTTCTATTGTTTTTTCAAATAAAAATCCAATACCAATTTCTTGTTCAACCATTTCTGCAATCATATCACTAGTAGCCACTGTATAGCTAGGTTCAAATGGTACATTATATTTTTTAAATATTTTTACTAAACTTTTTGTACTACTTGATGTTTCTAACGGAACAATTAGTGGATGATTAACTATTTCCTTTAATTCAACAGTCCTATTTAATAATTGTGTGTTTTTGCGATTACAAGCTAATGCACATTTTTCTCTTGCTATTTTTTTGACTACAAATTCTGATATATTTTCTTCTAGTGGTGAACAATCAATTAGAATATCTAGTTCATTCATATTTAATAGTCTGAATAATTCTTTTGTAGATTTACAAATAACTTCAATTCTAATATTTGGATAGTTTTTACTAAATTTTTTGATTATATCGGTTAGTAAGAAAACTCCAATATGAGATGGAATTCCGATAGTTATTTGTCCTTTTTTTAAATTTATTAAATCATTTATTTTTCTTTCACCATTTCTTAAACTATTAAGTGCTTCTTCTACATAAGGTAGCAATTCTTCTGCTGCTGGTGTCATTAGTAAATTATTGCCTCTTTCAAAAAGAGTAACTCCAAGTTCATCTTCTAACTTTTTTATATTATAGCTTACACTTGGTTGTGTCAGATTTAATAATTTTGCCGTTTTAGAAAAACTACCATTTTGACATACTAGATAAAATAACTTATATAACGATAGATTTACTAGATTTTCATTCTCTTCCATACTTTCTCCTTCAATATTGAGTATATTATATAACAAATATTACTTTTTTTAAATAAAAAAATCTTATAACTATTAAATAAGATTTTTCTTACTTTTAATATCAAATTTTAAAATTTTCGGATGACCTGTTTTTACGGTATCTTCACTAGGTTCAGAAAGTGTATCGTCCTTTTTACCAAATAATATACTTGTCATGATATTTTTTACATTGTTATAATGAATTCTTTCTTTAAGATTCATTTTAATTGTTTCTTCAACAAAATCATCTGAAATACTTTCTGAAATAATATCAAAAATATCATCACTAACATAATCATATTCTCTGATTTTTTCTAATATTCCTAATTTACTTCCCATATAATATACCAAATCAGTGTCTGTAAATATACTATCTGATTGTTCTATATAATCTTCTACCCTTTTAAACATTTCACTATATCTTGCTTGTTCTTCAGTATAAATATATCTATCCCAGTTATTTTGTATTTTGATAATTTTATTTTTTAAAGATAATAATAAATTTAAATGAGTGCATAAATATGATCCTAACATTTGATCATATGAACTTATAAAACTTATCATAAAATTATTTAAACCTTGTTCATCTATTTGACTCGCTTTTTTAAATTTAGAATGAAGATAACTTTCTAAATCTATATCATATTCTTTAAAAATATCTTCTATAATCATTGAAGCATAAAAATCTAATATTATCGGACTAGAATTATAAGAATCATATATAAATA
>JALFKQ010000015.1 GCA_022774645.1 Mycoplasmatota bacterium
TTGGTAAATAATACAGAAGATAAATATATTAAAATAACTGATCAAAAGCAAATAGAATATATATTGGCACAACAAGATGTATTAGATTTTAGTAATTTATTAAATATGTCTAAAGAAGAAATAACTAAAAAGATATTTAAACTAAAAATGAAATTATTAGAAGAAAGTGACAAAGAAGAAGGTATGTCACCAGAAGAATATAGAAAAGCTAAAATAGAAGCATATAAAAACAGAATGAGAATAGAATATTTAATATCTCAATTTAAAGAATCATTAGCATATAGAAAGTGTCAGAATAACAGTATATATCCAGATGTACCAAACCCTAATTATAATAGCTTAAGTGATGGACAAATATCATCAGGTATTTCAATAAAACAAGGTAACATAGTTTTCTATAAAGAAAATGGTGAAGAAATAACAAAAGAAGAAATAGATCCAAGTTTTTATAATACAGCAGTAACAATTATTGAAAGTGATTTAAGATATGAAAATCCAGAAGATGACAAAGAGTTTGTTGAAAGACAAAGTGAAGATGGAAAATATTTAGTATTAGAATCCAGAACAATAGATCATACTAATAATAAATCTAAAACCAGAAAATTATTAAATAAAAGTAGAAGTAATCAATAAAAAGATTACTTTTTATTTTGAAAGGCTACAAAAACATTTATAAATATGTTAAAATGTATAAGGAGGATTGTATGGATAAAATAACAATTATAATAACAGGAATTTTTGTATTTTGTATAATACTTATATATATATTAACAATAATAATTAAAAATAAGAAAAAGAAAGAGATTTTATTTAATGTAGATAGGTTAACAACTGAGAAGAACTTGATAATTTCTTCATCTTTAATAACAGAATTATCAAAGGCAAATAAGCTAATTAATAATAAAAAGATAGCTAGTGAAGTAGAAGAATGGAAAAAAAGATTTGATGATATTGAAAAAAATGATATGCCTAAATTAACAGATAAATTAATTGAAGTGGAAAATTATATACTTGAAAAAAACTATGCAGAAGCACATAGAAGTTTAAATAAGGCAGAGAAAAGCATTTTTTATGTTAAAGCTAAATCTATAAAATTATTAAATGAAATAAAAGAGTTAACCGAAAGTGAAGAAAGAAATAGAGAAGCAATAACTAAGTTAAAAAGTATATATAGAGAAGTTGTATTCAAATATAATAAAAATAAAAATGATTATATGGATGTATCTTCTAGAATTGAATTACAATTTGAAAATATAGATAAATTATTTAGTGCTTTTGAAGTAGCAGTACAAAATAGTGAATATGATGAACTTGGTAAAATAGTAAAAGCACTTGATGATATGATTCATAATATAAGTATAGTTATAGAAGAAGCACCAACTATTGCTATGATGGCTACAATGGTTCTTCCTAAGAAAATGAAAGACATAAAGAGTTTAGCAACTAAGATGACAAGAGAAGGATATAACTTAGAATATCTAAATATTGATTATAATATTGAAGAAACAAATAAAAAAATTGCTGAAATAATGGATAGATTATATGTACTAAATCTACAAGATTCAATATTTGATTTAAAAACATTACTAGATTATTATGAAACATTATATAGTGATTTTGATGCTGAAAAAAGAGGTAAAAAAGAATATGAAAGAGGACTTATTAATATAAGTGAAAGAATAAGTAAAGTAAGTTCAATTATAAGAAATTTATATTCTGAAATAGATAATATTAAAGATACTTATGATTTAAGTGATGATGAGATTAAAGTTATTGATGAAATAAATAAAGATTTAATAGCTGTTAAAGATAGCTTTAAATTAGTAAAAGATAGAACTCTTATTAAGGTTATGCCATATTCAAAATTAAGTAGTGAAATTGAAATGGTAGCTGTTAATTTATCTAAAGTTGAAGATAAGCTTGAATCAACTCTTAAAAATTTAGGAAGTTTAAAAGAAGATGAAGCAAGAGCAAGAGATCAATTAAGTGAAATAAAAGCAATTATTAATAATTCTAAATATAAAATTAAAGATTATAATTTACCAGTTATACCAGATAAATTTTATATAGAATTAAAAGAAGCACATGATGCAATAAAAGAGATAGTAAAAGAAATAGATAAAAAACCAATATCAATTAAAACATTAAATTTAAGAGTAGATACAGCGAGAGATTTATCATTAAAACTATATCAAACAGCAGATTCATTAGTAAATACAGCTGCAATGGCTGAAATGGCAATAGTATATGGAAATAGATATAGAAGTAGTAATACAGAAGTGGAAATGGGATTAATATCTGCCTCTAAATCATTTTATAAAGGAGACTATAAAAACTCATTAGAAATAGTATTAAATACACTTAATATTGTTGAACCTGGAATACATAAAAAACTTCTTAGTAAAATGGAAAAAGAGGTGTAATAATGGCTAAAAAGAAAAAAGAAAAAACTAGTAAAAAAGGTATTAGTTATGCTAAAGAATTAGAAGGCTTAATACTAATATTAGTTTCAATAACTGGACTTGGTAATTTTGGAATAGTGGGTTCACTTATGAAAAAATTTGCTATATTCTTATTTGGAACTTGGTATACATTAGGACTTGTTTTAGCATTAGCTCTTGGAATATATTTAATAGTTAAAAGAAATAAACCAAATTATTTAAGTGGAAGGATGATAGGTATATATGCAATTGTACTTGCACTATTATTATTTTCACATACAAAATATATTTCAAATAATAAACTAACAGCAAGAGATATATTTACAAAAACATTTGATAATATATCAGCTTCATACGAACAAGAAAGTGAAATAAGAAATACTGGTGGAGGAATTATCGGAGCAACATCAAGTTGGGCATTTGTATCATTGTTTGATGTAGAAGGTACTAGTATTGTGATAGTAATTATTTCGCTATTTGGACTTATTATGTTATTTGAAATGAACTTATCTGACTTATGTAGTTCGATTGCAGATTCATTTAGAAATATGAAAAATAAGAAAGAGGAAAAGAAGCAAGTTAGAGAAGAACAAAAGCAAAGCAGAATTAGAGATATAGAAGAGGAAGAAGAAAAACCAATTGATAAAAGAGTTGTTATTACGAGTGTAGAAAACTTACAAGAACAACTTCATAAAGATGATACGGTTGGAACCCTACCACCAGCTAAGGAAGTTGAAAAAACAGAAGAAGTTACAGATTCAAAACCTTATAAGAAACCTTCTATACAATTATTAAATCCATCAAAGAGTAAAGGAAAAGTTAATTCAACTGAATTTATAACAGCAAATACAAAAATATTAGAAAGAGTATTTACTGACTTTGGAATTAAAGCAAAAGTAATAGAAGTTCATGTAGGACCCGCTGTTACTCAATATGAAATGGAATTAGAAAGAGGCACTAAGGTTAATAAGGTACTTAGTATTTCAAGAGAAATAGCATTAGCATTAGCAGCAAAAGAAGTTAGAATAGAAGCACCAATACCTGGAAAAAATACTGTTGGTGTAGAAATACCTAATCAAACAATTATGGCTGTATCAATGAGAGAAATAATGGAAGATTTAGAAAGAAACCCAAAATATAAAGACTCTAAACTTGCAGCTCCTCTTGGTAGAGATATAATGGGTAATGTTAAATGTGTAGAAATAAACAAAACTCCACATATGTTAGTAGCCGGAGCTACTGGTAGTGGTAAATCAGTATGTATTAATAATATTATTCTAGCAATACTTATGAGAGCAACACCAGAAGAAGTAAAGATGGTTCTTGTTGATCCTAAAAAAGTAGAATTTAATGTATATGAAGGAATACCTCATTTGCTTACTCCAGTTGTTACAGATCCTAAAAAAGCATCAGCAGCACTACAAAAAATTGTTGTTGAAATGGATGAGAGATATGAAACATTTAAAAATAGTGGAACAAAAAATATACAAACTTATAATGATTATGTAGAAAAGAAATTAAAAAGTGATCCTAATTGTGGCCTTACTAAAATGCCATTTATATTAGTTGTTATTGATGAGCTTGCTGATTTAATGCTTGTAGCAGCAAAAGAAGTTGAAGAATCAATTATGAGAATTACACAACTTGCAAGAGCTGCTGGAATACATTTAATAGTAGCAACACAAAGACCATCAACTGATATAATCACTGGTGTTGTAAAATCTAATATACCTACGAGAATTTCATTTGCTGTTTCTTCAAGTATAGATTCAAGAACAATACTTGATATGGTAGGAGCAGAAAAACTTCTTGGTAAAGGTGATATGCTTTATAAACCAATGGATGATAATACACCTACAAGAATTCAAGGAAGTTTTGTTGGCGATGATGAGATTGAAAGAGTAGTTAATTTTGTAAAAGAAAATTGTAATCCACCAAAATATAATGAAAAATTCACTAATTTAGATTCATCATCAAGTGGAAGTGAAAACTCTCATTCTGGTGAATCAGGTGGAGGCGGAGCAAAAGATGTACTTTATGATGAAATATTAAATTATGCAATTAGAATGGGTCAAATAAGTGCATCATTAATTCAAAGAAAATATTCTATTGGTTATAATAGAGCAGCAAGAATAATGGATCAATTTGAAGAGCAAGGATTAGTTGGTCCAGCAAAAGGCTCTAAGCCAAGAGATGTACTAGTAAAATTAGAATCACAGGGAGGAAATGAAGAGTAATGGGAACAGTTCATATAGAAGCAGAAAAAGGACAAATAGCTAAAAGAGTATTAATGCCAGGAGATCCAAATAGAGCTAAATACATTGCGGAAAAATATTTAGAAAATCCTATTTTAGTAAATCAATTAAGAGGCGAACTTGCATTTACAGGAAAATATAAAGGAGTAGATGTAACAGTATTTTCAAGCGGTATGGGAATTGGAAGTATGGGAATCTACAGTTATGAATTATTTAATTTCTATGATGTTGATTCAATTATTAGAATAGGTACTGCTGGTAGCTATACAACTGATTTTAAAATATTTGATATTTTAGTTGCAGATTCAGCCTATTCAAAAACAGATTTTGATGAAGAAGCTGGAAGAGAAGATGTTGAAATAATAAATTCATCATTTGAACTTAATAGTGCAATTATGGATACCGCAGCTCTTAAGAGAATAAATGCAAGACTTGGAAGAGTACATACAACTGAAGCATTTTATACAGAAAATAAAGATTATACAAAATTTATAGAACTTGGATGTAAAGCAGTAGAAATGGAAACTTATGCTTTATTATATAATGCTAAAAAATTCCTTAAAAAAGCAACTGCAATACTTACTATAAGCGATAGTTTAATTACTCATGAAGAAATAGATCCAAAGGCAAGAGAACAAAAGCTTGATGAAATGATTCTTTTAGCATTAGAATCTATAATAAAAAAATAGAAATAAAACATAATAATAAAGAAGATATTATATCTTCTTTTTATGCCTATAAGGAGGATGAAATGGAATACAAGAAAATACAAAATAAAGAATACACTTTACATTTAATAAATTCAAATAGATTTAAAACAATGAATATTGTAGTTTTTCTAACAAAAGAATTCGATAAAGAAGATATTACATATGGCGGTATGCTTAGTAGTAATTTAGTTTATACTTCAAAAAAATATAATACTAAAAATAAAATGGCTACAATAGGTGAAGAATTATATGGAGCTAATGTCACTGCATCATTTGGAATATCAGGTAATAGTGAATCATATATATTTTCATTAGATTTTTTAAATCCAAAATATACTGAAGAGAAATATATGGATGAAACTATAGATTTTCTATGTGAAATATTATTTAACCCAAATGTTAAAGATAATTCGTTTGATGAAAACTACTTTAATATCATTAAGAAGGATGCAATAACAAGAAGTTTATCAACAAAAGATAATCCTGGTCTTTTTGCTAGTATTGAATATTCTAAAATAATGTATAAAGGAACACCAACAGCTTATAATACAATACCGAGTAAAGAAGAATTGGAAAAAGTAACTGCTAAAAAACTATATCAAAAATATATTGAATTATTTAACGGTAATTATAAAATAGATATTGTTGTTCATGGAGAAATAGATGATGATATAATACCAATAATAGAAAATAAATTTAAATCAGTAAAAGGTAACAATAATAAAGTAGTATTTGATATTAAACATAAATATGATGATAAAGTAGTAGAAAAAGTAGATACACTTCCATTTAATCAATCAAAACTCTATATAGGTTATAGATTAAATAATTTAAATTATCACGAAATGAATCATGTACTAAGAGTATATAATACAATACTAGGTACTATGAACGATTCATTATTATTCAATATAGTAAGAGAAGAACACTCTCTTTGTTATACTGTTGGTTCATATTATTCAAAATATAATCCATCTCTAACAATATATGCTGGTATAAATAAAGTGAATTATGAAGAGGCTGTTAAATTAATAAAAGAATGTGTTAACTTAATGAGTGATAAAGATGCTGTTGAAAGATTATTTAATTCAGCATTAAAAACAATAAATACATATATAAATAATTACTATGATGATGTAACATCACAAATAAATGAATATTATAAAAGAGAGTTTGAAAAGATAGAAACAGTTGAAGAAATGAAAGAAAATATCAATAAAGTTACAATAGATGAAGTAATTAATTTAAATAAAAAGATATCACTTAGTACTATATATTTATTAAGGGGTGAAGCATGAAAAAGAAGATATTTGAAAGAGTAAATGAATCATTGCTAACAGAAAAGTTAGATAATGGAGTAGAAGTATATTTATATAAAACTAATAAAACAAAAAATTTCTATATAACAATATCAGTTAAATATGGAGCTAATGTTACAAAATATAAAATAGGTGATAAAGTAACAGAGATAATACCTGGTAGTGCTCACTTTTTAGAACATAAAGTAATGGCATTATCAGAAAATAAAGAAATATCAAAAAGAATAAATGAGCTTGGTAGTCTTGCAAATGCATGGACAAGTTATAATGGTACAAATTACAACATATTTGGTAGTATAAATATCAAAGAAAACTTAATATTACTTTTAGATATATTCTATAATACAGATATAAACCCTAAAAATGTAGAAGAAGAAAAGGGTATTATTGGTGAAGAAATAGATATGTATAAAGATAAAATAAATAGTTATATGGCAAGTGAACTATTTAAAAATCTATTTAATACTTCATATGTAAAAAACACAGTAGTAGGTGAAAGAAGTGATATAGCTAAAATAACTGCAAAAGGTTTAAATAAAATATATAAAGATTTTTATGTACCTAATAATACATTTATAACAGTATGTGGTAACTTTGATGAAAATGATATTATGAATACAATAAAAGAATATATGAATAAACTTGATTTAAAACCTAAAAAGTTACCAAAAGTAATAAAAGGTAGAGAAAAAGATACAGTAAGAATACCATATCAAGAAATTAAAAAAGATATAAATGATGTTAGAGTTAAATATGCTATTAAAATAAATAGAAAAGCATTTAGTGTTAAAAATAAAAGATTATTATCTGCATATTTAAATATAATTTTAGGAGCAAATTTTTCCGCAACATCTCCATTATATGAAAAATATAAAAATGAAAATATAGTTACAAGTTTAAATCGTTCAATGAGTATAATAGATAATCATATAGTTATAATAATTGAAGCATTCACAAAAGATGGAGACAGATTTATAAAAGAATTAGAAAAAGATATTAAAAAACTTTCATTATCAAAAGATGAATTTGAAAGAAAGAGAAAAAGATATCTTAAAAGTTATATTTTAGATTTTGATAATATAGAAGATGTTGAATATATTATTGCTATTTCATTAATGACAGAAAACAAAATAAGCTATAAAGCTTATTCAGAAATAATGAGTTTAGATTATAATATAGCATTAGAAGTATTAAAAAGTATCAATACAGATAATGTTTCAATTATTAAAACAGTAAAATAAAACCTTGTTTTTAATAAACAAGGTTTTTATATAGTTTATATTCTAACAGAAGAAGTTTTTTCAAGAAAATCTTCGTAAGCACGATAATCTCCAAATAATACTTCATTATTAACTAGTGGAATAACTATTTCTAATGAATTAGTAAATTTCTTTAACTCATCCTCTTTTTCTTCTTCACTTAGATTAGAATATGAGTTTTTAGAATTATAAGTTTTTATTAAAAATTCTTTTATTCTACTAATTCTTTCTTTTAATTCTTTATTGATTTCATTACCATTTTCTCTTTGATCTGTTCTATAAGTTTCTGCATTAGTATAAAAGTCTAAATCTGTTATGAATTGTCTTATATCTTCAAAATCTGCATATTTTTGTAATTCTTCAATTAGACCTCTTAAATCAGCAGTTAAATATAATTTATCAGTTATATCACTATCAAGAATTTCACTAAGTTTCATTGCTACCATAGTTTCAAATGGATAAGCTGGTTCTGTACTTGAAAAGTATTTACAAGAAAGCCACTCTGTATATCCCTCATTTAAACCATCACCTAATTTTATTCCATTATTATAATCTATATAACAAAATCCGTTTCTATATATTTTATCTTCATAATTTGTTGAAGCTAAATGAAATAATTCGTGATATGGAGCTTTATTACGATTAAATGAATCAAGTGCTGAATTATTTATGATAATTGTATTTTTAAGGCCAGGTAATCTACCAAAGTAATATACTCCGCCATAAGATGAATTACTAACTTTTGAAATTACTTTGGCTGTTTTAATATTTTTATAAAAATTTCCAAGAACTTCAGGAGAAAAAATTTTATCTAAAACATTCTTAAAGTTTGAGATGTCTTCTTTATATTTAGATTTAGCCGCTCTTGTTTTGCTAAAATCAAAATCAACTTTATCTAATATTTCTGGATGAGACATTTCTTCTACACTAGTCGCATCCTTAAATGCAGTGTTTTCTCTTTTAATTGTAGTACGATTATTTTTAATTTGATAACATTTAAATAAACATAGTGAACCCAATGTCACACAAAACATAAGAGTTTCGGGATCAATTTGCATTATTATCACCACCATTAGTTATAGTTTCAATAATGTCTTGTATTGAATTAAAAATATTATCATCTTGAATATCTTTTAAAACCATTTTAGCACTCCTATCATATTCACCAGCATAAACATTTAATTGATTATTTTCATCATAAGTATTATCAGTATAAACTAAATATGTTTTATCATTTTCTTCAAACTTAAAAGTATATAAAATTTCATATTTAACAATTTTACCATCAATTTTAAGCTCTAAATATTTTTTATTATCCATAATTTCACCTTATATAAATTATAACATTTAAAAACCATTTTTGTAAATTTTTATTGACAAGTAGGAAATAAATAGTAAAAACCACTAAATTAGTATGAAAGGAGAAATATGAAAAATATATATTTTGATAATGCAACTACAACTGCATTAGATAGTGATGTAGTTAAAGCACTAGATGGACTTGTACCAGTTAAAATACACTGTTCACTTTTAGCAGAAGAGGCAATATATTTAGCTATTGCAGATTATTATAGAAAAGAAGGTAAAATGACAGAAGAAGAAATCAAAAAGAAATGTAATCTAAAAGAACATCAATCTTGTTGTCATTTACACAATTAGTACTAGCAATAGTACTTTTTATATGTTTATTTCTTTTAAATAATATTGTATAATTAAATAGGTGATTTAAGTGGAAAAAATTGAATTCAAAACTGTAGAAGAATTATATAAAAGAGTATCACCTGCTTTATATTCAAAAGTTAAAGAAATTAAAAGAATGGGTTACACACTTGTAACAGAAAAAGATGTATGGAATTATTTAGTTGATAACGATTGGAAGAATAGAACTAACTTAGAACTTTATGATTTAATCAGTGATATTATGAATGTTGATAATTATAAAATAAATTGCTATGTTACAGAAAGACTTTCAAGAATGAAAAGTAGATTAGATAAAACAGACAATACAACAATACTTTAAGGAGGATTAAACATGAAAAAATTATTAAAACCAATAATAATAGTATTATTAATATTAGTCGGAGGTATTTTATTAATTAAACCAATAATAAATAATATTTCTTATGGAATTGATTTACAAGGTGGTTTTGAAATACTTTATAATATTGAACCTTTAAAAAAAGGTGATACTATTACAGAAGATGATTTAGATAAAACATATAAAGCAATAGTAAATAGAATTGATACATTAGGTGTAAGTGAACCAGTCATCAGTTTTGAAGGTGATAACCTAATTAGAATTCAATTACCAGGACTTAAAAACGAAGAAGAGGCAAGACAAAGAATAGGAACAACAGCTGTTTTATCAATAAGAGATACAGAAGATAACTTATTATTATCAAGTGATGTTTTTGGAAGAGGTGGAGCCGCTTTAGAACAAGACCCACAAACATTTCAATATCAAGTAAAATTAGATATAAAAGATACGGGAGCATTCTATGAAGCAACTAAAAAAATATCTAAAAAACCAAATGGAGAAAATTTAATGGTAATTTGGTTAGACTTTGTAGAAGGCTTAGACTCTTATGAAAACGAGAAAACAACTTGTGGCTTAGATGCTAATATGAAATGTATATCTAGTGCATATGTAAATGAAGGGTTAAACAGTAATTCAGTAGTAATTGAAGGAAGTTTTACAAAAGAAGAAGCACAAAGTTTAGTAGATCTAATAAATAGTGGAAGTCTTCCAACTAAATTGACAGAAGAAGCAACACCAAAAAGTGTTTCTCCGTCATTTGGTAGTGAAACAATAACAAAAACAGGAATAGCTGGAATTATAACATTTGCTTTAATAATGTTGATTTTAATATTTAAATATAGACTTAGTGGTGTAGTTGCTAGTATATGTTTATTTGCTTATGCATTATTAGTATTTGTAGTATTCAATTTAGTGGGTGGTGTATTAACACTAACAGGAATTGCTGCATTAGTTCTTGGAATAGGTATGGCAGTAGATTCAATAATAATATCAAATAGTAGAGTACATGATGAATTATTAAAAGGTAAAAAATTAAGAGAAGCATTTAGAGAAGGAAATAAGAGTAGTTTAGGAGCTATTATAGATGCTAACATAACAACTTTAATAGCTGGAATTATACTTTATGTATTTGGTGAATCAACAGTAAAGGGATTTGCTACAATGTTAATAATCACTATATTTATTACAGTATTTACAACAGTAATATTATATAGAATATTAATGGAACAATTTGTAAAATCTAAAGTATTTGATGATAAAGATAAATTACTATTTGGTAAAGCAAAAGAAGTAAAATCAAAAGATTATGTTAAATTAGGAAAAATTCCAACTATTATTTCACTTACAATAATTACAGTTGGAATAATATTCGCAGTTGTAAGAGGATTTAACTTCGGAGTAGATTTTACTGGTGGAACAAATATTAATATTTCATCTACAAATGATATAGACTTTAATAAAGTAACAGAATTAGTTAAAAAATATGATGTAAGAGATTATGACTATTATATGGGAACTAAAAAAGAAGGATTTATTAAACTAAATGATATATTAGATGATGAAACTAGTATAAAAGTTAAAAATCAATTTAAAGAATTAGGATATGAAACATCAAGTAGTGAAATAAGTACATTAGTTACTAAGAACTTAACTAAAAATGCTATTAAATCTTTATTGATATCTTTAATAGCAATAATTATATATGTTAAAATAAGATTCAATATGAATTTTGCAGTAGTCGGAATACTTATGCTAGTTCATGATGTATTAATAATATTATCATTATTTGCAATATTCTATATACCAGTAGATTTCATAATAGTAGCATCACTTCTTACAATAATTGGTTACTCTATTAATGATACAATAATTGTTTTTGATAGAATAAGAGAAAATAGAAAGAAATTATATAATAATAGAAAAGAACTTACTGATGAAGAAATTAATAAACTTGTAAATGTTTCTTCGACAAGTACATTTAATAGAAATATATGGACAAGTATTACTACAATAATTGCAGTTTTAACTTTAATTGCAGTAGGACTTAATGATATATATACATTCAATATTTCAGTATTAATAGGTTTAATTGCTGGTAATGTTAGCTCATTATTAATAGGTCCAAGATTATGGATCAGATTTGAAAAGAGAACAATGCATAAAAAAGATGATGATGAAGATGACGAACCAGAAGAATTAAAAATCAAAGGTATAAATATATAGGGGAGTGAAAATCATAAAAAACCATAGTTATGAAGAATTAGTAGATTTATTAAATTCATATATGGATCATGAATATGTAGAATTTATAAATAAGTATTATGAACAAGCTAAAATAATTTATAGCAACATGAAAAGAGAAACAGGTGAAGATTATATTCTTCACCCTATAAATGTTGCTTATATCTTAGCAGAACTTAAAATGGATCCAGTTACAATTGCATGTGCTTTAATACACGAAGCAATATCACTTCAAAAAATGACTTATGAAGAAATAGAAGAAATGTTTGGAACAGAAAGTGCTAATATAGTTTCCTCAATATCAAAAATAAGTAATTTAAAGCAAACATTCAAAGTAAATAATCCAGAAAAATATAGAAGAATAATAGTAGGTCTTTCAGAAAATCCAGCAACACTTTTTATAAAGTTTGCTGATAGATTACATAATTTAAGATCATTAAAAGTACACTCAAAAGAACATCAAAAATATATAGTTGATGAAACACAAAACATTTATATACCAATCGCACATAGACTTGGTATGAAAAAAATGAAAAGTGAAATGGAAGATTTATGTCTTCAATATAGTGATCCAGAAGGATATAATAAAGTTTTAGAAAGAATAAATTCATCTAAAACAGAACTTGAAAAATCTCTTGCTAGAATGAAATATGAGATAATGCAACTACTTGATCATCATAATATTCAATATCAAATGTTATCAAGAGTTAAATCAGTAAGAGGTATTTATAATAAATTAAAAAATGGTAAAACATGGAATAATATATATGATTTACTAGGTATAAGGGTATTAGTTGATACAGTTGAAGATTGTTATAGAGTTATAGGACTTGTTCAAGCAAAATACCCACCTGTACCAAATAGATTTAAAGATTATATTGCTAATCCAAAACCAAACTTATATCAAAGTTTACATACAACAGTATTTGGAGAAGATAAACGAATCTATGAAGTTCAAGTAAGAACATATGAGATGGATGAAATAGCTGAAAAAGGAGTTGCATCTCACTGGAGCTATAAAGAAAAAATAGATGGCTCAGTTAAAAATAATTTAGATCATATTTTAGAACAATTTAGAGTTTTAGTAGAAGTAAATGATATTGAAAAGAATATGGATTTCTTTAGTAATATTAAAGAAGAACTTAAAAGAAGTGAGATATATGTTTATACTCCAAAAGGAGATATTATTGAACTTCCAAATGGTGCAACACCAATAGACTTTGCATATAAAATACATAGTGAAGTAGGTAATACAACAACAGGTGCTCTTGTTAATAATAAAATGGTTAAACTAAACTATGAACTTAAAGAAGGAGATATGGTAGAACTTATAACACAAAAAGGTCATGCTCCATCAAAAGGTTGGTTAAAAATAGTTAAAACAGAAGCAGCTAAATCAAGAATTAAATCTTACTTCTATAAAAAAGAAAGAGAAAAATATATATCTCTTGGTCATGAAATGTTAGCTAACGAATGTAAGAAAAAGAATGTTGATATTAATGACATTATAACAGATGAAAATGTAGAAAAATTAAATAATAGTTTAGGTACAAAAGATTTAGACGATATTTATTTTGGAGTATCTACATTAAAATATTTACCTTCTTCAATACTTAGTAGATTAGAAGTACATGAACCTAAGAAGAAAACATTAACACTTAATAAAAATAATAATAAAGATGGTAATGGAATAATAATCGCAGGTTCAACAGATATATTATGTAGCTTAGCTACTTGTTGTAATCCAGTTTATGGTGAAGATATAGTGGGTTATATTACAAAAGGTTATGGAGTAAAAATACACTCTAAAAACTGTCCTAATATTGACTTAAGTAGTGAAAGATTAATAGATGCACAGTGGAGTGAAAACAAAGACAGTAGATACACTGCAAAACTAAAAGTTTATATTAGTGATGCAAATGATATATTACTTCAAATAATAACATTATCAACAAAAGATTCAATTATTATTGATTCAATAAATTTAATAAATAGAAATAAAGAACTATTCTATAATATAACATGTAAAGTTAAAAATATAAGTGACTTACATAAATTTATAGATGAAGTAAAAGGAATAAGTTCAGTAACAGCAGTAGAAAGGATATTTATATAATGAAAGTAGTACTACAAAGAAGTAAAGCAAGTAAAGTAACAATAGATGGAAAAGTTCATGGTGAAATAGATCATGGATATGTAGCACTAGTAAGTTTCACAGATGGAGATAATGCTGAAATAATTGATAAAATGATTAAAAAAATTATCAATTTAAGAGTATTTGAAGATGAAAATGAAAAAATGAATTTAAGCATACTTGATACAAAAGGAAGTATACTTAGTATAAGTCAATTTACATTATATGCTGATGCTACAAAAGGAAATAGACCATCATTTATAAATGCAATGAAACCAGACGAAGCAACGAAATTATATGATTTATTTAATGAAAAATTAAGTGAATTTTTAAAAGTAGAAACAGGAATATTTGGAGCAGATATGAAAGTAGAAATATATAATGATGGACCAGTTACAATAATACTTGATAGTAAAGAATTATTTAAAAATTAATCATAATAAAATGGATAACACAAGTTATCCATTTATTTTGCCCTCACAACTTAATTTAAAATTACTATCATAATCTTTTATATAAGGATTATCTTTAACATCCTTATATAATGTAGAACCTAAGTCATCAATAGTAATATTATCTTTTTCAAGTTCAAAAATATATTTATCATTATAAGCAAATATTTTATTAATATTACCATTATCATCAAAAGAATAATAATAACTAAGATTATCATAATCTAAATTAGTGTTAATATCACTTTCGCAACTTACATTATTAATCTTACTAAAATATTTAATATCATCGGTATATTGACTTTTAGCAGTTTTATATATTTCTTTTATTGATGATAAGAATATACTTTTATCTTCATATTTTTTCCTATCATTAGGTTTAAATATCATTATAGAAATAATAACAAGTAATAAAATACAAATAACTATTAATACATATTTTCCTTTCTTCATATCATTCTCCTTTCTACTTTAGAACATCAAATTATTATAGAAAAATAAATATAAAAAAAGAATAATATAAAATTATTCTAATCTAACTTCTTTGGTTTTAACTTTAATTGTTTAGGTTTTTCACTCCTAATTGGTTTTGGTGGCATATTTGGTACAGCTCTATTTTTATTACAAGCAGCACTGAATAATAAAGAAACACTTAAAGCTATTGAAAGTATCTTTTTTTGATTGTTGTTCATCTTACCCTCCTACTAAAATAATACATTTTATCACCGATAATGTCAAATTTTATTTGTCTTTTTTTAAAAATGTATTATAATATTTTGTATGGAAAGAAAAGATGTAAAATTAGAAGATGTAAGCCCTATGATGAGGGAATATTTAAAAACCAAGAGCGAATACGAAGGTATAATTTTATTTTATAGATTAGGTGACTTCTATGAAATGTTTTTTGATGATGCAATAACTGCTAGTCACGAATTAGAACTTACACTTACTGGAAAACAATGTGGACTTAAAGAAAGAGTACCTATGTGTGGAGTTCCACATCATGCAGTAAATATATATCTAGAAAAATTAATTGAAAAAGGATATAAAGTAGCAATATGTGAACAAATGGAAGATCCTAAAACAGCAAAAGGAATAGTTAAAAGAGAAGTTATACAAATAGTAAGTGCTGGAACTCTTACAAGTACAGAAATAGTTAATGAAAAAGATTTTAATTATATAGCAAGTATAACAGATTATAATTATCTATACATATTATCTTATGCAGATCTTCTAAGTGGTAAAGTTTATACAACAAAAGTAGAAAAAAATAAAGATAAACTAATAAGTCACATAGTAAATTTAAATATAAAAGAAGTAGTAGTTGAAGATAATTTTGATGTTGATTTAACTCATAAATTAAAAACTAATTATAATATATTTATATCTTATTATAATAATGATGAAATATATAAAGGCAAAGTATTTGAAAATGTTACAGATCAAAAACTTATAAAAAATACTTCACTATTATTAAATTATTTAACTAACTCTTTAAAACAAGATTTAAGCCATATACAACAAGTAGAGGTTATTGATAGTGGTTTATTCTTAGAACTTGATAAAGAGTGTATAAAGAACTTAGAATTAGTTGAAACAATAAGAAATAAAGATAGACAAAATAGTTTATTAGGATTTATGGATAAAACTAAAACTGCTATGGGAAGTAGACTTCTTAAAAGTTATATAATTAGTCCTAGTATAGATAAAAATGAAATTATTAAAAGACAAAATCTTGTAGAAAAATTAATGACAGAGTTCTTATTAAAAAGTGAACTTAAAGAATATTTATATGAAATATATGATTTAGAAAGACTTACAGGTAAAGTGGTTTGTTCTAATTTAAATGCAAGAGATCTTTTACAACTAAAAACTAGTATTAAAGTAATACCTGATATAAATAATATATTAGAGACACTTGGTGAAGAAAAAATAGAGACATTTAATGAACTTTATCTAATACTTGAAAATTCTATAAAAGATGATGTACCTCTTACTGTTAAAGAGGGTGGAATAATTAAAGAGGGTTATGATAAAGAAGTTGATGAATTAAGAAGTATAAAATCAGGTGGCAAAGACTTTATATCTAACTTTGAAAGAGAAGAAAAAGAAAGAACGGGTATTAAAGGACTTAAAATCGGTTACAATAAAGTATTTGGATATTATATAGAAGTTCCAAAAGGACAAATAAGTCAAGTTAAAGAAGAATTTCATTATGATAGAAAACAAACAATATCAAATTGTGAAAGATATATAACACCCCTTCTAAAAGAAAAAGAAAATCTTATATTAAATGCAGAAGAAAAACTAAATAATTTAGAATATGATATCTTCTGTAAGATTAAAGAAGAAGTAAAGAGATATATTTCTAAATTACAAAAAGCATCTGCTAAAATAGCTTATTATGATGTAATGCAATCATTTGCTACAATCGCGGAAGAACATAATTTTATTAAGCCAACTATTAATGAAAACTCAACAGTTGAAATAATAAAAGGAAGACATCCGGTAGTAGAATCAGTTATAAGCACAGAATATATTGATAATGATATAGTAATGAATGAAAAAACAAATATTCTTATAATAACTGGACCTAATATGAGTGGTAAAAGTACATATATGAGAGAGTTTGGTATAATTGTTATACTAAATCAAATTGGATCATTTGTACCGGCAGCTAAATGCAATTTACCAGTATTTGATAAAATATTCACAAGGATAGGTGCAAGTGATGACTTAGTAGGCGGAGAAAGTACATTTATGGTAGAAATGAAAGAAAGTGCTTATGCTTTACAAAATGCTACTAAAAACAGTTTAATATTATTTGACGAGCTTGGAAGAGGAACTAGTACTTATGATGGTATGAGTTTAGCAGGAGCAATAATAGACTACATTTCAACTAAAATAAGATGTAAAACATTATTTTCAACACATTATCATGAATTAACTGATATGGAAAATAAATTGCCAGGTATTCATAATGTGCATGTATCAATAGATGAAACTAATGGTGATATCACATTTCTTCATAAAGTAATGGATGGAGCAGTAGATAAAAGTTATGGTATAAATGTTGCTAAACTAGCAAATCTACCACATGAAGTTATTAAAAAAGCTAATGAATTGCTAAAAGAATATGAAGAAAAAGATAACAACACTACTAAAACAAAAATAGTTAAACAATATACATTAGATTTAGAAGAAGACAAAGATGATGAATTAAGAGAATTCATAAAAGGTATTAATATACTTAATATAACACCATTAGAAGCAATAAACTTATTAGATGAAATTAAAAGAAAAATAGATTAATTATTATAAGTGGGGAAAAAATATGCAAGAATTCAATATAATTTTAAATTGTGATGAAGATGTTTCATTAAGTGAAGAAGAATTAAAACAAATGATAGAAGAAACATTTCTTAGATCAAGAACAATTGATGAAGTGATTCAAGAAAAAGAAGCAGAGTTTCAAGAGATAAATGAACAATATGAATGTTTAAGAAAAATATTTAAAGAAACAGTAAGAATAGAAAAAGAATCAATGAAAAGATTAAGAATTACATCAATATTAATGTCAATCTATAAAACATTAGCTACTGTTGCAAATCCTAATATATCAAAAGAAGAATTTGATAATATTAAAAGATTAATAAAAAGTAATATTGAAGAATCAAAAAAAGATTTAATTCTTATTAGTCAAATTGAAGAAAAGTTTAGAAAATTAACTAAATACAATACATTAGAAACTATGGGAACAATGGCAGATCTAATGACACTTTTAGTTGATAAAACTAATGCTACTGAAGCTAATGTTGTTTCAAAGATAAATACTTTAACAGCCAGAATAAAAGGTTTTAATGTAATAGAGTCAGAAAGAGAAGAGAAAAAACAAGAAGAAAAAAAAGAAGAAGTTGATGCAGTTGTATTAAAACTTGGCATGAAAAAATCCTAATTACTTAGGATTTTTATTGTGTTCTTAAAATTAGTTTTTGCAATATTATCAAGTTCAATTTTACCATATTTTTTAACTATATCTTTTCCAACTGCATCAACATTAGTTCCAGCTCCTTTTGGAATAGAAATACCATACTTATTACTTAATTTATCCATCTCTTGTAGAAATAAATATCTACTTATAACACTGGCAGCAGCAACACTTAAATGTTTACTTTCACCTTTAGTTAAAAATGTAATTCTAGTAACTTTATCAGTGATATTTTCTTGTTTTAAATAACTAAAATAACTTCTAGGAGTAGTAAATTGATCAACTATTATTTTATGATAAGGAATACCTTTATTAGAAAGTTCATATAAAACTCTATTATGAAGTATAGTCTTAATCTTATTCATATTAAAACCTTTATTAGAAAGTTCATTATATTTTTTATTACTTAAAGTAAATGTCACATAAGGAATCTTTGACATAAGAATAGGAGCACATCTTCTAATTTTATCATCTGTCATTTTCTTTGAATCCATAATTTTTAAATCTTCTAGTAGTTTTCTTGTACTTTTATCTACTAAAGTAGCAGTAACTATAATAGGCCCAAAATAGTCACCAGTACCAACTTCATCACTACCAATAGCATCATAATAGTAGTATGTTTTATCATCTTCTTTTTCTTCTTTTTTCTTTAACTCACTATCTATATCTCTATTATTATAATGACTTTCTAAGTCTTTCCACATATTAGCATCAATATCAGCAGATATACCTTGAAACATAACTTTACCACTCTCATATAAAGTTATTATAGTACCACCTTCTTCTGCTTGAAATACTGAATATGGAGGTTTCTTATCTCTTCTTAATAAGTCATAATAATCAATCATTTTTTCTTTGATATTATCACTAGGCTTAAATACTATTGTCTTTTGCTTTTCCACTTTTATCACCATTTAATTATATTTAAATTATACAATAAATTTATTTATCTTGATACATATTTTAATTTAATTATTTAAACTTGTCAATCATATGTAAATTGACTAGAAAACATGATAATGCTATAATTCAAGTATATTAAGTATAATAGAAGTAAAGGAGTAGGATAAAATGAAAAATAAAGGATTTACATTAGTAGAGTTACTAGCAGTAATAGCAATATTAGCAATCCTAGTAATAATAGCATTACCAAACGTACTTAAAATGTTTAATGATGCTAAAAAGAATAGTTTCTTAACAGAAGCAAAAACACTTTACAGCGAAGTATCTAAAAAATACATATCTGAAAATATGAAAGGAAATAAACTAACTTATATTAGTTCTGAAGATGATACTAAATTAGAAATGACTGGAAGAAATTTGCAATATTGTGTACTCTTAAATACTGATGGATCAGTAAAAAGTATGAAAGTATCAAATGGAGAGTGGATAGCAGAATTACCATCAGGTAAAAAGATAACTGATTTAAAGAATGCAGATTTAAAAGATGGAAATTTAAATGATTATGACTGCTATAATCCGTTTAGAGATGACTCATGGGAAACAATAGCAAGTAATGTTAAAACAGGAAATACAAGTAAATACAATGTTGGAGATGAAAAAGAAGTAAAACTAAAAAAATATGGAACACATAAAGTAAGGATAGCAAATTTAAAATCACCAACAGAAGAAGGATGTGGAACAAATGGCTTTTCAGAAAGTGCATGTGGATTTGTAGTAGAGTTTACTGATATAATAACTACACATGTTATTAATCCAACTAGCAATAATACAGGTGGATGGCTAAATAGTCAAATGAAAACATTTATAAATAATGATATCTATAATTCATTACCACAAGAATTAAAGAGCGTAATCATTACTACTGAAACAGTATCAGGGCGTGGAAGATTAGATACAGTAGAATATTTTACATCACCAGATAAATTATACTTACTTTCAACAGCAGAAATATGGCCTCAAGGTACAGATAATGAAATTAATTTTGATACAGCAAGAGATAAAACTAGACAGTTAGATTATTATAAAATTAAAGGCGTTACTACAAATAGAGAGGATTGGAATGGTGCAATAAAAAAAGATAGTACAGGATCTGCATCTTGGTGGTGGCTCCGCTCTGCTTATTCTCGTGATATTAACTATTTCTACTTTGTCGCCGGTAATGGTGGTTGGAATATCAATATTGTTGCTATTGATTCAGGCGGCGTTTCTCCAGCTTTCCGAATTGGGTAATAAATTGAAAGATAGATAGTTAAAAGTTTTGTAAAAAATATAAAAAAATGTTTAACCGATTAATCAAAAAGATTGAGAAGATAATAATGAGCGTGCTCTAAATGGAAGTTAGAACTAACGAATTGAATGGAATGAATAATAATTTATATTTTAAATTATCTGTAAAAAACTACCCAGAAAATTAAAATTATAATTGATAGTGTTAAATAAAGATTAATTAAGCATTTCCTATTGGATTTGCTTTTTTAATTTACATTAAAATAAAATTAATGTTCAAAAATAATAATCTTATGGTAAAATTAAATTAGATTTAAAATAGTAGGGTGGGATTATGAAAAGAGCAAAAATAATTGTAATTGAGGGCACAGATGGTTCAGGAAAAGAAACACAAAGTAAAAAAATAGAAGAACATTATAAAAATGAAGGACTAAAAGTAAAAACATATTCATTTCCAGAATATAGCTCACCAACAGGTAAAATAGTAGGCGGTTCTTACTTAGGAAAACCTGAGATAGGTGATTCAGTCTTTCCAGAAACATCAGCAAATGTAGATCCACTTGTTAGTAGTTTATATTATGCAGCCGACAGAAGATACAATTTCTTAAAGTATATTGAAGAAGAATTATATAAAAATGATATTATTATATTGGATAGATATACAACTTCAAATATGGGACATCAAGCAGGAAAAGCAAAAAATAAAAAAGAAGAAGATAAAATATTAAAATTTATTGAAAAATTAGAATTTGATTTATGCGAGTTACCTAGACCTGATGTAGTAGTATTTCTATATATGCCATTTGAAGCAGCTAAAGAATTAAGAAAAGGTAGAGTAGCTGGAGATGGAAATGAAAACAATGAAAAACATTTAAGAAAAGCAGAACAAACATATTTAGATATATCAGAAAGATATGGATGGACTCACATTGATTGTTTAAAAACTGATAAATTTGAAAAACTAGAAGATATAAAACCAATAGACGAAATAACAGAAGAAATAATAGAATGTTTAAATCAAGAATTACAAAGAGAATCAAAAATAGTTAAAAAAATGACAAGATTTTAGGTGAAATATGGTAATAAAATCATTAAAAAATAAAAAAAGATTAAATATATTTTTAAAAATAGCAATTATATTTTTATCAGTATTACTAGTAGTAACTATAGTAAGTAAAATATATTTTAATAAAATATCAAAAAAAGAAGATTTTCTTACATTAAAACAAGAAAATGTGTTTTGTAATTTAGATTTAATAAAAACACCTTATGGTATATATAATAACTACTATATAACAACAACAGACTATAAAAATTATGTAATAATAAAGATGTCAGAAAATGAATATAATAAACTTTTGAAATTTAACTTTTCTAAAGAAAAATATAATATAAAAGGCATTTCTAAAAAAATAGATGAAAAAACATTAAATGAAATAAAAAATTCAATAAATGATGGTAAAAGTAATTTCGAAAAAAATATATTATATTTAGATGCATATACAATATCAATAACAAGTAAATTAGTAATAATATCTATAATCTTATTATTAATAAGTATATATTTGTTAGTAATAAATACTTTGTTTTTAAAATCAATAAGTATTGATAAAAATGCTTTAAAGAAACAAGATAAAGAAGAATATGAAAGATTTGGTAAATTATACATATCTAAAAATTATATATTCAAAAAAGATACATTCGATTTAATAAATATAAAAGATATAATACTTATGTATGAAAAAAATAATAAAATAACATTAGTAACAAAAGTAAATGAAATATATAAGTTTGATAGCGATAAAAATTATGATTTATTTGATATAATTTTGAGCAAAAATAATAATATAATTATTGGTATAAATAAAGATATAATTAAACAAATAAAAAAAGAATACAATATAACAATAGAGGAAGTTTTTTAAACTTCCTCTTTAATTATTGCATCCACAATTAGAATTACAACCATTATTATTAATAAAACCTACACCAAAAATAATTACAAGTAAAATGAACAATACTAATATAATTGCAGCTCCATATCCATAACCATTAGAGTAGTATCCTGGGTAGCTATTATACATCATACTATTACCACCAGCATAACCACCATTGTATCCATAATAATACATTATTATACCTCCTTAACTTTCCTATATTATTTTATGGCTTATAACAAATACTTGACACCACTAAGTACCAAAAATAATTAATAATTTACTTATCTTTCATTATTTTGTATAATTATATTGAGTAAAATATGAAAAAATATATAGTGAAAGTATTTAAAAATTTAAATAAAAGTTTGTTCTTTTGGACAATGCTTTATGCTATTGGTGGTGCTTTTTTAATATTAGATGCATCACTTATTTCAGCTACACTTACATATGGTTATGATAATCCATATCATTTTTTCATAGCACAATTAGCATTTATAGTTGTTTCATTAATAGGAGCATACATAATAATTAAATTTATACCTACTAAGATATATGGAATAGCTTCGATTTTTATTGGTGGAATTTTGATAGTTGCCCTCGTTGGAACATTTGGAGGAAACTGGATTGGAAATGGGGTTAGAGCAGTAACATTGCAAATAGGTGGATTTACATTGCAGCCAGCAGAATTTTTAAAAATAGCTTTAATAATGTTTATGGGTTCATTTTATTATTACAGATCAAAAAATCCTAAATTGAAGTCTTGGTGGTGGCTTGCATTAATTCCAAGTATTACTGTATTTGCAATAGTTATGTTTGGTGGAGACTTTGGAACAGCAGCAATAATAGCAGCATTGTCAGCTCTTATATTTGTAGCGGTGCCAACATCTAAAGAAGAAATATGGTTTAATAGAATAAAAAGAATAGCAATAATTGGTTTAGTTGGATCAGTACTTGCATTAAAACTTGGATATTTAGTAATACCAGAAGAAAAGCTAAAATCAGATTATAGACTTAATAGATTTATATATACAAATCCTTGTGATAGATATGAAGAAAACTCAGGATATCAAGTTTGTAATGGATTTATTGCAATTGATAATGGTGGTCTTAAAGGAGTAGGTATAGGAAACTCAGTCCAAAAATACTTATATTTACCAGCAAGTCATACAGATTTTATTTTTCCAATAGTTGTAGAAGAATTAGGCTCAATAGTAGGAGTACTTATAATAGTAGGATTTATGTATATAATTGCTTTAATATTTAGAGTGGCATCTTCATCATATAATTTACAAAACTCAATAATATGTTACGGAATTGGAATAAATTTAATGCTACATATATTCGTAAATTTAGGTGGAGTACTTGGAATTATTCCATTAACAGGTGTCCCATTACCATTTTTAAGCTATGGTGGCAGTTTCTGTATAACAACAATATGTTCACTAGCATTAGTACAAAGAATACATATTGAGAATAAAGAAGAAAAGAAAAAAAGAGAAATAAATAAAATAGTAAATAGATAAAACTCAGTATTTATCACAAATAAGCCCTAAAATACTAGACATCTTAATAAAATTGTGGTATTATCATATTGCTTAATCCGATGCATCAATTTATGTAAGATTAAAGAAAGCACAAAGGAGGACTAGTAGTATGAATTTAATTGACAAAATCAACAAAAAACAAATTAATCCAAATGTTCCTGCATTTCAAGTAGGAGATACTGTAAGAGTTGATGTTAAAATTAAAGAAGGTAAAAGAGAAAGAATTCAAGCATTTGAAGGAATTGTAACAGCTCGTAAAGGTGGAAGTGTATCTGAAACATTTACAGTTCGTAAGAAAAGTGGAAATGTTGGTATTAACAGAGTTTTCCCAGTAAACAGCCCAATTATTGATAAAATAACAGTTGTTAAAAAAGGAAAAGTAAGAAGAGCTAAACTTAACTTCTTAAAGAATATCACAGGAAGCTTTAAAATTAAAGAAAGAAATTAGGTTGTGAACCTAATTTTTTTTAAAACGAAAGGAATAAAAAATGGTTAAATTTTTAAAAGAAGCAAAAGATTATATAATCATAATAATAGTAGTAGTCTTAATAAGAACATTTGTAGTGACACCAGCTATGGTTGATGGGGATAGTATGAATGATACACTACTTGATGGTAATCTAGTACTAATAAATAAAATAGGTTATAGAATAAATGGCACTAAAAGATTTGATATAGTTGTTTTAAAAAACGAAGCTGACAATGATAGAATTATAAAAAGGGTAATAGGACTTCCAAACGAAAAAATAGAATATAAAGATAATAAACTATATATAAATGGAGAAGAAGTAAAAACAAATATAGATTTTAAAGATACAGAAGATTTTACAGCAGAAACAAAAGATAACGAATACTTTGTTTTAGGTGATAATAGAGAAGTATCAAAAGATAGTAGAATACTTGGAAACTTTAAAAAAGAAGAAATACTTGGAAAAGTAAATATAAGATTTTATCCACTTGATAGAATAGGAAAAGTTAAATAAATTAATGAAGTTGTAGATAAATATAGATTTTGTCTTACAGCTTCATTTTAAATTACGAATTTTTTTTGATATAATAAAGAAAACAACTATACAAGGAGTATTTATGACACTAGAAGAACTTAAAAAAGAATATGATAAGCTTCAACCTATATATGGAGATGAAAACTTAGATTCAATATATTTTGGTGGTAAAGATAATAATCCTGATATATGTTTTGTATTTATGAACCCAACACGGAGAAATATAGCTTCTTCTAAAACCTGGAAAGGTTTAAAATCACCTTGGATTGGAACTAAAAATATATGGAAATTATTTTATCAGTTAGAACTTTTAGATAAAGAAATATATGATAAAATAAAAAGCAGTGATAAAAACTGGAGTGAAACATTTGCTAAGAAAGTATACGATTCAGTAAAAAGTCATAATTACTTTATTACTAATCTAGGAAAATGTACTCAACTAGATGCAAGAGTTTTAAAAGACAATGTTTATAAAAACTATTTAGAATTATTAAAAAAAGAATTAGAAATAGTTAATCCAAAAGTAATAATACTATTTGGTAATCAAGTAAGTAAAATTGTACTTAATAAAAATATATCAGTTTCTAAATCAAGAAAAGAAAAATATATTTTAGAGATAAATAATAAAAAATATGATTGTTATACAGTATTTTATCCAGTGGGTAATGGAAGCTTTAATATTGATAAATCAATTGAGGATATTAAATACATAATAAAGGAGGAATTAAAATGATTAGAGAAATGAATTTACATAATGAACCATTTAATCTAATAAAACAGGGAACTAAAACTATTGAATTAAGATTATACGATGAAAAACGACAACAAATAAAAGTTGGAGATACAATAGTTTTTACAAATAGAAGTACTAATGAAAAAATAAGTACACTTGTAACAAACTTATATATATTTAATAGCTTTGATGAATTATATAAACAATTTGATAAAGTGTCTATGGGATATAAAGAAGATGAAGAAGCAGAACCAAGTGATATGGAAATATATTATTCAAAAGAAGAACAGCAAAAATATGGAGTAGTCGGGATAGAAATAAAATTATTAAAAGATATTAGAATCAAAGAAAATAATTATCAGTTTCTATTAAGAACATCAGCTATTATATATAACAAAGATAAAAGTAAAATCTTACTATTTAATAGTGAAGGAAGAGATTTCTATATGCTGCCTGGTGGAAAAATTCAAGAATTAGAAACAAGCCAAGAAGCAATAAAAAGAGAAATCAAAGAAGAAACAGATTATGATATAACAAACATAGAGTTTAGAGGTATAAGCGAAGAAAAAGCTTTTGATAAAGGATTTATAAATCAACAAATAGAAATAATTTATGAATGTTTATATGAAGGAGATATTAGGAAAAATAAATTTAATGGTAAAGAAGGTAAATGGATAACATTAGAGTGGATTGAAATATCAAAGATAGACGATTATAAAATATTACCTAAAGGTTTAAAAGAAATGATAAAAAACAAAAATATAAATAATATAACAGAAGGATATGAAGAAAATGAAAGTAAGAAATAATTATAATGAATGTTTAACAAATTTAGCTTGCTCAATAAGAAAGCATTTTAATCTTTCATATAATCATAATACAATTGAATTTGTAGATAAAATATTAGAAGAGAAAAAGCCAAAAAATGTTGTAACTATCCTTTATGATGGAATGGGAGCTAATATATTAAAAAGAACATTAAATGAAAATGACTTTTTAGTAAAGAACATGAAAAAGAGCATTACAACAGTATTTCCAGCAACAACAGTAGCCGCAACAACATCAATGGTTACTGGATTAAATCCAATCGAAACTGGTATGATCGGATGGAACACATATTATAAAGATATAGATAAAATAATAACAACCTTTTTAAACTTTGAAAAAATTGATCCAACCTTCACACCACTAGTGGAAGCAAAAAAAGTTAGACAAAAATATATGAAAGAAAAAACAATTGTTGAAAGTATAAACGAAGAAGGAAAATATAAAGCATATGGACTATATCCATTCGGAGCAGAGCCTTATACAGATGCCTTAGATATGTATTCTAGAATAGAAAAATATTGTAATGAAGAAGGCAAAAAATATATTTATGCTTATGATGAAGAACCAGATCATACAATGCATATGTATGGACCAGATAATAAAACAGTAAAAGATTTAATTAGATACAGAAATATAATGACAGAAAAATTATGCAATAACTTAAAAGATACAGTTATTTTTGTAGTAGCAGATCATGGACATATAAAAGTAGATAATATATTCTTAAAAGATTATCCAGATATAATAGAATGTTTAAAAAGAGGTACTTC
Source organism: Mycoplasmatota bacterium (assembly GCA_022774645.1). GTDB lineage: Bacteria > Bacillota_I > Bacilli_A > RF39 > UBA660 > CAG-1000. The sequence continues at coordinate 27,847 of JALFKQ010000015.1, forward strand.
AACTGAACCAAGAGCTGTTTCATTCTTCATAAAAGAAAATAAAAAAGAAGAATTTGAAAACTTATTTAATAAATATTTTGGTAATGATTTTGATTTATATACAAAAGAAGATATACTAGAAAGTAAATTATTTGGAGACGGAGAAAAGAATGAAATAATAAACAGTGAACTTGGAGACTATTTAGCAATCGCAAAGACAAATAAAACTTTATTATATGAGGGTGACGAAGTATTAGAATCTCATCATGCAGGATATACAGATGATGAAATATTTGTACCACTAATTATAATAGAAAAGTAGAAAGAGGAGATAATATGGAAAATTTAAAAATAGTGTTTGAATCAGAAAATTTAATATATGTAAAATTATCTGAATCATTAATAGAAGATTATTTAAAAATGGTTAATGACAAAGCAGTAGCAAGTATGATAAGCCATAAAGAAAAAACATACACTTATGAAGGAGAAAAAGCTTGGGTTGAAGAAAAATTATCAAACAATAATGCATGTTATTCAATGATAGAAAAAGCCACAAATGAGTTTGTAGGAAACATAGAACTTATGGATGTTGAAAATTCAACTGCTGAAATAGGGATTTCAATTACAAGTGAAAAACAAAATAAGCATTATGGAACAGAAGCAATGAAAGCTATAATTAAATATGGAACAGAAGCACTTAATATAGAAAACTTCCATTTATTTGTATTTGATAATAATTTTAGAGCTATACATTGTTATGAAAAAGTTGGATTTGTTGATGACAAAACTGGTACAAATGGTGACTTACATATGGTTTATAAAAGGAAATAAAAATGAAAGAATCAAAATGCTATAATATTTTAAAATATAATAACAATAAAGGTAAATTAAGTTTAACAATTACACAAAATAAACTAATATTAGAAAAAGAAAAAGGTATCTTTAAAAAAACAAAAGAAATAATCGATTACATAAATATTAAAAAGATAAAAACAAATAAAGGTAACTTAAAAATATCAAAAGATGATAGCGAAGTAACAATTGAAACAATAACTGGAAATATTATTATTGAATTTAAAGATGAAACTGAATCAAAAGATTTCATAAAAAGAATTAATAAAATAGTAAATAATAATAAAAAAATAGAAATGGATAAAGTTACAAAACTATTTAAAGAATTAGGAATAGTATTAACTACGAGTTTATCATTAGCTAAAACTATAAAAGAATTATATGAAGAATATAAAAAATAGCACTAAAAATTAGTGCTTTTTTCTTTGAATTACATACTTATATTATCACAAAATCGTATTTTTTTAAGACTACTAATTCTTATACATAATTTTAAACACAAATAACATAACAAAAGAAAGAGGTTAACACTTGCAGATAGAGAAATAAATGAATTAATTGAAAATAAAAATGAAATATTAAATAATCTAAGTAGAGTAGAAATAACTCCGATTATAGATAAAATAATATATGAGTTTTATGATTCATCATATGTAGATAATGATAACTATTTTGAAACAATAAATGATATTATTAATATATTCTTTAAATATCAAAAGAATTTAATAATCTAACAGATGAACAAATATTAAAATATTTAAAAAATAGTTTTGAAAATAATTGTAATGGAGCAATAGAATTATTAGAAGATACATTTCTCTTAAAAGAACAATTAGAAGAAGGTAAATATGAATAACTTACAAAATAATAATGAAATACAAGATATAATAATTAAGAAGTTATCATATTTATTAAAATATAAATTAAAAAAACTAGATACAATTGAAATAATGATATTAAAGAACAACTATATATTTAATGATTATATAGATAATATATTAACTAAGTACATAAAGACCTTGAATAAAAAAGAACAATTTATCATAAATAATAATTATATGAATTTAAGAATAATGGAATAAAACTTTAAAAGAATACAATAATGTGGTAAAATTAATAAACAACAAAAGGAGGCAATATGAATAATATACATGCAATTTTTACAGACCTAGATGGTACTCTTTTAAATGATGAAAAAGAGATAGGAAACTATACAAAAGAAGTTATAAAAAAATATAAAAATGATATAAATATAATACCTACAAGTGCCAGATCTTTTAATAGGATTAAACCATATTTAGAAGAATTAGGACTTTTAGATAACTTTAATTATACAATTTGCTTTAATGGAGCATTAATAGTAAATAATCAAGGTGTTGAACTTTTTAGTAGTCATATATCAAAAAGTACAATGCAAGAATTGACAAATTTAATAGATAAATATAATATTGAATGGATGATTTATACTAAAAATGAACTATTTAAAAGATCAAAGATAGAAGATATAAATAAATTTATAAGAGATAATGATACTTTTAAACTTATTGGAACTTCTACTGAAGAAAAAATAGATGAAATAAGAAAAGAATTATCAGTAATGAATGATAAATTAGAAATAACAACTAGTATGAGTGGAAGACTTGTAATAGTTAATAAAGGTTCAACAAAAGCAACAGCAGTAGAAAAAATAATGGTAAGACTTAACATTGGAAGAGAAAATATAATTGCTATTGGTGATGGAGAAAATGACATTGAAATGATTAAAAATGCTGGATACGGAGTTGCTATGTTAAATGCTCCTGAAGCAGTTAAAAAAACAGCAAGAATGATAACAAAATATACAAACAATGAAGACGGAGTAGGTAAAATAATAGAAGAAATATTAAATTAATTGAAATTTCATATTTAAATGATATAATATTATTTCTAGGAGGAATCCAACATGAAAAAATATATAGTAAAAAGAAATGAGGTTCAGATTGGTACATTAGAAATGCCATTAGATTCACAAGTGATTTTAAAAGATAAAAATGGTAAAATGTTTAAAGGTAATAAATTAGCTATATCAAATATTAAATCACAATATCAAACAGCAATAACATGTAGAGGAATGTTATTTAGAGAAGATGAAAATGGTAGAGCAGAAGATTTAATCTATACAACACCATATAGATATTATATAGATAAAACAGAAAAAAGAATTTATGATTCTGCATTTGATTTTGTAATTACAAATCCATATAAAATAAATAAGTTATTAGAATATCTTAAATATGGTGAATATTTAACACAAAATGATTTAAATAGTATTTATAGATTATTAATAGCTCATAGAGATTGGCTAAGTAAAAATTTAGAATTATTTGGTTTTAAAAAAACAGAAGAAAAAACGAGAAAAGTTGTTTTCCCAATCGAAACAGAAGTTACATTATATGATGCTAGCGTATCATCAGTACCTTTTATAGAAGAACCAGGATATAGTTTAATAAAAAGAAAAAAATAATTGTATTAGAAATAATACAATTTTTAAATATATAAATTATTTATAATAAATGCAAGTGATATTAAAATATTTTAAATAAATAAAATATAAGTTCTTAATTTATATTTTATTTGTTATAATATCTTTATAAAAAAATAAGTTTAATAAATATAGAAAGGAAATAATATGAAGAAATATAAAGTTATAACACTATGAGGATCAACAAAATTCAAAAATGAGTTCATGGAAGCTCAAAAAGATTTAACATTAAAAGGAAATATAGTTATATCAGTAGGACTATTCGAACACTCTGGTGATAATGAAGTGTGGGAACAAATGGATGAAGGAACACTTACTAAAACAAAAGAAATGCTAGATGATATGCATAAAAGAAAAATTGATATGTCAGATGAAATATTTGTAATAAATGTAGGCGGATATATTGGTGAAAGTACAAAATCAGAAATAGAATATGCTAAAAAGCACAATAAAAAGGTTAATTATTTAGAAAAATGTGATTGTGAATAATAAAATATAAAAAACAATAAACATATAAGTAGATTAAAGTCTACTTTTTAGTTTAAATAAAAGATAAATTATGATATCATATATATGGAAAAATCCAGGAGAATTTCAAAATGAATTACAAAATATTAGTTAATAAAAATAATAAAATTAATGATGATTATTTATCAGAAGTAAAACTTATTACTACTAAAAATGTGGATGGAATAGATGTACAATTAGAAGAAGAAACATATGAAGCTTTTTTAAAATTACAAAAATTCTTAGAAGAAAAAGGTATCATTGTTGGCATATCATCTGCATTTAGAACAATAGAAAGACAAAAGGAAATCTATCAAAGATTTATAGAAGTATATGGAAAAGAATATGCTGATGCAGTAGTAGCTCCTGTTGGTTGCTCTGAACATCACACTGGTTTAGCAGTAGATATTAATATGCAAAAAGAAGATGGAACATGGCCAGTTGGAAATAATGAATTAATGGCCCAAGAACCTGAACTTGTAAAAACACATCAGTTTTTAGCACAGTTTGGATTTATATTAAGGTATCCAAAAGATAAAGAAAATATAACAGGATATCCTTATGAACCATGGCATTTAAGATTTGTAGGAAAAGAAACTGCTAAAAAAATATATGCAGAAAATTGTACATTAGAAGAATACTTAAAAAGAGAGGAAGAAGAAAAATGGAATTTGAAACAGTTATCAGAGAAAGATATTCAGCAAGAAGTTACAGTGATAAAAAAATTGAAAAAGAAAAATTAAATAAGATATTAGAAGCAGGAAGATTAGCTCCAACTGCTAAAAATATGCAACCATTTAAAATATTTGTAATACAAAGTAATGAAGGAATAGAAAAAATAGATAAAGCAACTAATTGTAGATTTAATGCACCAACTGTATTACTGGTTTGTGGTGAAAAAGATAAAACATATTGTGAAATGGATGCTACAATAGTGACAACACATATGATGTTAGAAGCTACAAATGTTGGAATAGCTAACTTATGGGTAGAACTATTCGACAAAGAAATAGTAGCAAAGGAATTTGAAATTCCAGAAAATCTAAAACCAGTATGTCTATTAATGTTAGGATACAAATCAGAAACTTGTCATCCAAGCAGACTACACAATACGAGAAAAACAATAGAAGAAATAGTTGAGTACAAATGATTCTAATTTCGCGAAAATTACAAATACCTTTAGTGAGGTGAAAATATGGAAGAAAAGAAAAAAATAAATTTTAAAGAACTTGCTAAAAATACAATAGAGTTTAGTAATGAAAAGTATAAGGAAGCAAAAAACTTTACAACTAAAACTGCCATGCCAAAATTAAAAGAAACAGCTATAAGTACAAAAAACAAAGTAACAAAAGTTACAACTGATATATCAAATAAAGTTAAAACTACAATAACAGAAGAACAAATCAAAGAAGTTTTAGATAAACTTTATATACAAGCAGTAGATGGTATACCTAAGGTAAGTTTACCAATAGATGATTTAGTTAATGATTATACATCTAAACACAAAACAGTAGAGGAAGCAGTAAAAGCATTAATTAATAATTCAATGGTTAAATGTGGGACATCTGGATTTTTAACAGGATTAGGTGGACTTTTGACAATGGTTGCAACACTACCAGCTAATATTACATCAGTTATATATGTACAGTTAAGAATGAGTTGTGCTATTGCAAAAATAGGAGGATATGATATTCACTCAGATCAAGTTCAAACATTAATATATGCTTGTTTGACTGGTTCAGCAGCATCAGATGTATTAAAACATGCTGGAATAACATTTGGGAACAAGTTTGGAACAGCACTTGTAAAAAAGATTCCGGGAAAAATGCTTCAAGCAATAAACCAAAAGGTTGGATTTAGATTTATGACAAAATTTGGGTCAAAAGGAATAATAAATTTAGGTTCAGCAGTACCTATAATTGGTGGCGTAATAGGTGGAAGTATTGATGTAGCTAGCACTAAAATAATCGGAGATAATGTTTATAAAATATTTGTCAAAGGAGAAGCTCCATCTAACGAAAAAGAAGAAGATGTAATAATACACGAAGCAGAATTCACAGAAATAGATGACATAGATACAAAAATGATAAAAGAAAATCTAAAAGATTAAGGAACAGAAATATGAAATATGAGGATATATTAAAATCACATTTAAAATATGGTTCAACAAAAGAAGATATAGTAAAAAGAAATGAATATGAAAATATACTTGAATCAGTAGTAATTGCTCCTTGGTGGGACCATAACATATTTGAAAATTCAAATGTCAAAATAGATAAAGTAAATGATAAAATTTATAATATCTATGGAGAAAACTTAGAATTTTCTTTTATTGAATTAAAACTAGTTGGATCTCCTGTAATGCTAGATCAAGCTCTATCGCTTGGAACAACAAAATGTAAAAATATATTATTTATAGGTTCAGTCGGAGCATTAGATGAAAATATAAATTTAGGTGATATTGTAATACCAGAATATTCAATATGCGGAGAAGGTGCTTCAAGATATCTAAATGATAACTTGAAAGATGAATTTGGTAAGAAAGAATATCCTAGTAAAGAGTTTACAGAAAGATTATTAAATATAGTAAATAAGCAAAATAATATTAAATATCATTATGTACCAAATTATACAGTTGATACAATATTTACAGAATATATTCATATAAATAAAATTATTGGTATGGGTGCTAAAACAATTGAAATGGAAACATCTGCACTATTTAAAGCAAGTAAATTATTAAATATGAATGTAACAGCTCTATTCTTAGTATCAGATAATACAATAATAAATAAATCACTTTATAGTGGAAGAACAAAAGAAGAAAAAAAATATAGAAAAAAAGTAAAAAATGAAATTATTCCAAATATAATAATAGAATTATTTAGAAAGGAGGACTTTTAATGAAAAAAATACTTTTAACCTTATTAATGTCACTTTTAATAATAACTGGCTGTGGTAGTAATATAAAAGAACCTAGCTTGCCAGAATTAAAACAATTACAACAAAAGATTGAAGAAAAATTAGATAACATTACTTATGATAATTTAGCTAGTTATGGCATAGATGAAGAAAATAAAAAAGTTGTTATTGAATTAGTAAATAATACAAAAGAAGAACAAGATTGGTTCAAAGAAAATGTATCAGATTCACCATACATAGAATTTAAACAAGGCGGACCATATCAAACATTTGAATAGTGAGGTAAAAATGATAGAATATAACAAATTAACATATGATGAATACAAAGAAATATTGACATCAGTAGGTTGGAAAATGCCATCAGAAAGATTACTCAAAATATCATTAGAAAAAGGAACAAATGTAAAAATAATAATAGATAGCAAAACAATTGGTATGGCAAGGTTCGTAACAGATGGAGGCTATGCAGGGCTTATAATGGATGTAGTAGTAATACCTGAATATCAAGGAAAAGGATATGGGAAATTATTAATTGAAAAACTATTAGAATATATTAAAAGTGGTTTAGAAGATAATGAAGAAATGATGATTCAACTATTATCAGCACCTGGAAAACAAACATTCTATTCAAAATTTGGTTTTAAAGTAAAAAAAGAAGTTGCAGAAGATGGAATGTATATGTGGCTTAAAAAATAATTCTTATAACTCTAGGAATATTTCCTGTTAAATAATTTTACTTTGTATCATAATGAAACTATGAAAAGGAGAAAGTTATATGAATCAAGAAAAGATAGGAAAATTCATTTCAGAAAAAAGGAAAGATAAAAAACTAACACAATCTGAATTAGCTGAAAAATTAGGAGTAACTGATAAATCAATTAGTAATTGGGAAAACGGAAGAAATATGCCAGATTTATCACTTTTTAAGCCAATATGTGAAATATTAGATATATCAATTAACGATTTATTAAGTGGTAAAGAAGTTCCTAAAAATGAATATCAAGAAAGATTAGAAGAAAATATCATAAGTACAATTAACTATAGTAATAAAAAAGTAATAGAAAAAAATAATATAATTGGTATTATTCTAATATTATTTGGATTACTAATATCAGTAACTGCTTTAACAATATTTAAAAGTGAAAGTAGTTGGGGAAGCATATATTCAATATTTGGGGGCATTATATCTCTTATAGGTGTTGGAAGATTTACAAAGAAATTTAAAGTAACAAAAAGAATATTTTTAGATATAATATATTTTATATTATTTATTTCGATATTATTTATAATTGATTATATTAGTGTTATCAATATCAAGCAAGCTCCAAGATTTGCAATATATAAAATATCATCATTAAACTCAATTTATTATGATACTCCATTTTATGATGTTGTTAGATGTAATGTGGGTAGAGAAAATGAGTATTATAAGGTTATAAAAAATCAGAATTACGATAAAGAAAATATAAATGAATATTGTAAATAATAATGCTTATAAATATTAAGACTGTATATGAAAAATATATAGTCTTTTAATTACTAATATTTCAAAAAATTCTTGTATTATGTTATACTTAAATAGAAGTAGGTGAAATAAATGATTTGGGTTTTATTAATACTATTTTGCTTGGCATTCTTTACATATGGTATACTTTATATTTGTAATAGAATAAAAAAGTTTGGTATAAAAAATAAATATCTTCCTTATATAATAGTTGTGCTTTTTATATTAATATTATCATTAATATTTAATTTTATTACAACAGCAATTATAATAATACACTATTTTGTAATATGGTTATTTATGGATATAATCTTTATGATAATTAAAAAGATTAGAAAAAAAGATTTCAAACACTATGTAGCTGGTATTATCACAATAGTTTTTGTTCCAATATACATAGGAATAGGTGTATACAATGTTTATGATGTAAAAGTTACTAAATATGATATTAAAACAAATAAATTAAATGATAAGTATAAAGTTGCATTAATATCAGACAGTCATATGGGAACAACATTTAATGCTGATAAATTTAATGATTATTTAAAAGAAATAGAAAAAAATAATCCTGATATATTACTTATTGCTGGAGATTTTGTAGATGATGGTACTACAAAAGCAGATATGATAAAAGCCTGTGAGTATCTAGGACAAGTCAAAACTAAATATGGAGTATATTTTGCTCATGGAAATCACGATAAAGGGTATTATGCAGAAAAAAGAGGATACTCATCAGCAGATCTAGAAGAAGAACTTACTAAAAATAATGTAAAAGTATTAAAAGATGAAAACATATTAATAAATAATGAAATATATATATTAGGTAGAAAAGATGCTGAAGTTAGAAATAGAATGAGTGCTCAAGATTTAGTAAAAGATTTAGACAAAAGTAAATATATAATAGATATAAATCATCAACCAACCGATTATGACAATGAATCAAAAAGCAATATAGATTTAGTAGTATCAGGTCACACACACGGAGGACAATTTATACCACTTGGATTATTAAGTCCATATGTAAGTGAAAATGACAACATTTATGGATACAAAAAAATAAATAACACTAACTTTATTGTTACATCAGGTATATCGGATTGGGAACTTAAACTTAAAACTGGTTGTATATCAGAATATGTTTTAATAAATATCAACTAAGGAGAAAATATGAAAAAGATTTATTTAATTTTAATTATTACTTTATTTTTAACAGGATGTTTTAACAATTTAACTGATTCAGATATACCAAAAGGATATACTGAAAAAGAAGAATATTATGATAAAAATGGAGTACAAGATTATACTGATTATGCTAAGTATACTTATAAAACAAAAGATATTATAGGAAGTAATAAAGACTATAATAAAGTTACAACAGATGATATAAATAACATAACTGAATATTTTGATGATTTTAAATCAGTGATGGAATCAAAAGATAGATTAAAAGAATATGATTTTGATGTTACTAAAATAACAGAAGGAGACTTTTTTAGAATTAAAACTAAAGAAGGAGAAAGTATAGGAGACTCTAAATATCAAAAATTTGATAACTATACATTATACTTCTTTGATACTGAAACATTAACATTATATTACATACACAATAATATTTAAAAAAAACTATATAATTTTAATTAAAGTAAAGGAAGTAATAATATGTTAGAAAAAATAAAGTCATCTTGTAATTATGTTGCATCAAATAGTGAGTTTGTAACAATTGATTATAAAAAGTTAGATGAATTCATCAAAACTATAGATTGTAATAAAATTAAGTTTTGGTTAAGTAGTAATCCATATAATTTATTTGATATGAAAATTGACAAAATAATTAATTTTATGTTAATATACGACTCAATAAATTATTGTTTTTGGGGAGAACCGAAATGGACAATAGAGACATCAGAAGGTCAAAAAGATGGTTCAGATGCATTATTATATACACTACTAAATTATGTGAGAAATTTAAATGAAGTTGATTTTTCAAATATGACATTAGAAGAATTTTCTAACATATTAAAAGGAAATATTGATATACCTTTCTTAAAAGAAAGATATAATACAGTAGTTTCAATAAGTAAAATAGTCAATATAAAAATGAATGGTAATTTTTATGATTATATCAAAAACATAAATAATGATATTGAGTTGTTTGACATTATAATAAATAACTTCAAAGATTTATGTGATGAAAGAAAATATAATAATAGAAAAGTATATTTTTATAAATTAGCACAATTATTAACTTCTGATATTTTACATATTAAAGAATTAATAAATAATACAAAAGTAGATTATAGTCATTTAGTTGGATGTGCTGACTATAAAATACCTCAAACTTTAAGAGCTTTAGGAATATTAGTATATAATAGTGAATTATCTAATATTGTTGATAATAAAAAACCAATAGAAGAAAATTCAAAATATGAAGTAGAAATAAGAGCAAACACAATCAGAGTTATTACATACATTAATTCAAAGTTAAAAGATTGTTTTTCAATAGATATAAACGACTATTTATTCTTATCAGCTAAGTCAGTTAAGAATATTGTTAAACCATATCACTTATGTGAAAATAAGAATTATTAAAAAAATATAATCTTAGAATTAAATATAATTTTTTAATCTTATAACAAAAGTGGTAAATCAAATTTAAAAAAAGGAAGTGACAACTATGGAAAATAAAACTAATATCAACTGTTTGATTACGATTTATAGAAACTCCTTTGAAAAAGCCTATAAATAAAGGAATTGAAGAGATTTTGATCTTGCACGATTTTAATAAAAAATCATCAAAAATCACAAAAAAATGATAAAAATGGCAAAAATTACTACTTTTTTGACTAGAAATTAGACAACTGATTACGACAGGTGAAACTATATAAAAATTAATTAAATTACACATCTTTTTAGGTGTGTTTTTTTGTGTCTAAAAATAGGAGGAAAAAGTATGAAAGAAGAAGGTATTGAAATAGATGTAAAAGATATTTCGGATTTTAAAAATCATCCTTTTAAAATTAATAATGATTTAAATTATGAAGAACTAAAAAATAGTATTATTGATTATGGAGTTTTAGTTCCTACAATCGTTAGACAAAAAGATGATGGAAAATATGAAATGTTATCTGGTCATAGAAGGAAAAAAATATGTGAAGAACAAGGAATACAAAAAATACCTTGTATTATAAAAAGCATGACAGATGATGAAGCAATAATTTTAATGGTTGATTCAAATCTTCAAAGAGAAAAAATATTACCGAGTGAAAAAGCACTAGCTTATAAAATGAAATACGATGCAATAAAACATCAAGGTAAAACTTCTGACCCATTGGATCCAAAGTTAAGCATAGAAAAAGTTGGAAAAGATACAGGAGATAGTGCTACTCAAATAAAAAGATATATTAGATTAAATTATCTTATTCCAGAATTGTTACAATTGGTAGATGATACAGTTTTAAAGGATAAGAAATCTATTTTAACAATGGAATTAAGATCTGCTGTAGAATTATCATTCCTAACAAAAAAAGAACAAGAAATAGTTTATGAAGAAATTAGTAATGAATATGTCTGAAAGAACAGATAGAATGAAATTTGATGATAAGGAATTCCAAATTTTAACTGTCAAAAATGTACCACCTTTTGTAAGTAAATTATTTTTTGAAGATATATTCAATTACCCTGATGTTAGAGCTTCGATAGGAATACAAGAATGTATAACTCAAGAAGAATTAATAAGATGGGTAAATTCACAATATCAGTTCTTATTAACTGATAGAAATACTACTAAAAAATTAAGTGATGCTACTGAATTAGACACACAAAAAGAAAACTTTCAAGCATTAATGCAAGATATCAAAAATGGTGATAAAAAGATTAAAGAAGTTTCACTTATTTTAATAGTAGAAGGAGATAAAAAACATAGATAAGAAGTAATAAGAGATTTAAAAAGAATAGCTGATTCATATCAAATAAAATTAGATATTCCAAGATTAAGAAAAATGGAAGCATGGCAAAGTTATGATTTATCAACTAAAACTTTTGAAGATTATTGCTTTTATCTACATTGGAGAGTGAAACAATTATAGATAAGGATACTATAGTGTTTAAGTTCAAGGATGGAACAGAAATAAATGGATAAAAAATATAAAAAATTTTTGAGCAAATGTAAAAGTTTGCTTTTTTGTGTTATAATATGGTTACAGATAAATAGTATGTTATCGCTCAAATTATCTTTCTAATTATAAAAAAATTGAGTAATAATAATCATAAAGTTATTGACAAACTATATGAAATAATATAAAATAAAATTAGGAATAATTCCTAATTTAGAAAGAGGATACATGAATAACTATTCTAAGCAAAGAGAAATTATACTAGAAACATTTAAGTATTTAAATCATCCAACAGTGGAACAAATATATGATAAAGTACATCAAGATAATCCAACTATTAGTAAAAGTACAGTTTATAGAAATTTAAATGTTTTATTGGAAAATAAAACTATCAAGAAAATAAAAGTATTAACTGGACCAGACAAATATGATTATATTGATAAAGAACATTATCATGTAATATGCAACAAATGTGGAAAAGTTTTTGATTTTATGTATCAGTTTAAGAAGGAAAAACTAAAAGAATTGATCCATAATCAAACGAGTGTAATTACTAATGTAGACAGTATCATTTTATATGGAATATGTGAAGAATGTAAATCTAAAATAAAGTATGAGGAGGAATAAAAAATGGAATTAAAAGGATCAAAAACAGAAAAAAATTTAATGGAGGCATTTGCAGGAGAATCACAAGCAAGAAATAAATATACCTATTTTGCAAGCAAAGCTAAAAAGGAAGGATATGAGCAAATAGCAGCAATATTTCAAGAAACAGCAGATAATGAAAAGGAACATGCTAAATTATGGTTTAAACTATTACATGATGAAGATATACCATCTACAGCTGAAAATTTAAAAGCAGCAGCAGAAGGAGAAAATTTTGAATGGACAGATATGTATGATAGAATGGCAAAAGAAGCAAAGGAAGAAGGATTTGATAGAATAGCATATTTATTTGAAGCGGTTGGAAAGATAGAAAAAGAACATGAAGAAAGATATAAAAAATTATTAGAAAATGTAGAAGATGGGTTAGTATTTTCTAAAGATGGAGATAAAATTTGGAAATGTAGAAATTGTGGACATATTGTAATTGGTAAAGAAGCACCAGAAATTTGCCCAGTTTGTAGTCATCCAAAAGCATATTTTGAAATAAAAGCAGAAAATTATTAATATATTAGTAAAATAAGAGATACATTTTTGTATCTCTTATTGAAATTAAAAAAGGAGGAAAAAATGGCTAAATATAAATGTCAATTATGTGGACATATTTATGATGAAGAAAAAGAGGGAGTTAAATTTGAAGACTTACCAGATGATTGGAAATGTCCAATGTGTTTTGCACCAAAGAATATGTTTAAATTAGTAGAAGAAGATGCAAAACAAGAAGAAAAAGTAGAATCTAAAGAAGAAACAAGAAAGAATGAAAATAAGCTAGAAAACTATTTAAAAGAATATACTCGTAGTACAGACGAAGTAGAACAAAGAATGGAAGATATCCATACAATGGCTATTACTGGAAAAAGTATTATTTCAGCAATGGGAACAAAGTTACCTGTAACTAGCTGGAATGATATTCTAATTCTAGGTGGACAACTTAGCAAAATGCCACTTTTTGAGGATGAAGAAGTTAGTCTAAGAACGGTAATTGGAAAAAATGCAAAAAAGCCAATGATTTTGGAAACACCTGTATTTGTAACACACATGTCTTTCGGTGCATTATCAAAAGAAGCCAAAACAGCCTTGGCCATAGGAACGAAAAATGTAAAAACAGCAATATGTAGCGGAGAAGGTGGAATATTACCAGAAGAATTTGAAAATGCTTATGAATATATTTTTGAATATGTGCCAAATAAATATAGTGTTACGGATGAAAACTTAAAAAAGGTAAGTGCAATAGAGATTAAAATAGGTCAAGGAACAAAACCAGGAATGGGAGGACACCTACCCGGAGAAAAAGTAACAGAAGAAATTGCAAAAATAAGAGGTAAAAAAGTAGGAGAAGATATTATTAGTCCATCTAAATTTAAAGAGATTGAAACAAAAGAAGACTTAAAATCTCTAGTAGATGAATTAAGAGAAAAATCAGAAGGAAGACCAATTGGTGTGAAATTTGCAGCAGGACATATAGAAGAGGATCTAGAATTTGCGTGTTTTGCAAAGCCGGATTTTATTACAATAGATGGGAGAGGTGGTGCAACAGGTGCAAGCCCTAAAATCATAAAAGATGCAACAACAGTACCTACAATATATGCACTATATAGAGCAAGAAAATATTTAGATGAGCATGGAGAAGATATATCACTTGTCATAACGGGAGGACTAAGAACTTCATCAGATTTTGCTAAGGCAATTGCAATGGGAGCAGATGCTATCGCTATTGGAACAGCTGCAATGATGGCAATTGCTTGCCAACAGTACAGAGTTTGCAATAATGGAATGTGTCCGGTAGGAGTAGGAACACAAGATTCAGAATTAAGAAAAAGATTAAATATTGAAAAAAGCAGTAAAAGGTTAGAGAATTATTTTAATGTTGTAAATGATGAATTAAAAACTTTTGCAAGAATAACAGGAAACAAGGATATTCATAATTTGAGTAATTATGATATTGTAACAACTAATAGTGAAATTTCAAAGAATACAAATATTATACATGCATAATAAAATTTAGAAAGTTATATATTGATTTGAAAATATCTAATTTTTATGTTACAATCATCTCGATAAATTACAAGTATACTTTAAGATGTAAATAATTTAATATTTATATCTTATTTTTTTATGTTAAATTATTTACCAAGAGTTTAAGTGAGAACGGCAAATTACAGAGGTCATAGAATCTAACAAATTGACAGTTCAGCTTT
>JALFKQ010000014.1 GCA_022774645.1 Mycoplasmatota bacterium
TGCTTCACGAACACCAATTTCATTATCACTTTTTTTACCTTTAAAGTTTCTTACAATAAATAGAAGGATTGAAGTAATAATTAATGATAATCCAACTATTTTAATATTGTTTTCAATCTTAGCGAATAATTCTAATTTACTAACAACAAGGCCCATGAGACCAGCAGGAATACATCCAAGAACTATCATCCAACAATACTTATAATCATTTTTAGCAGATTTATCTTTCTTAAATAAATATATAAAAAAGTTCTTAACAAGTTTTACCAAATCATTCCAAAAAAGAATAATAATAGCTATTAAAGAACCGAAATTAGTTAAAATAGCAATAGTATCAAAATCAACATTAACATCCATAAGTCTTTTAAGTATCATTAGGTGTCCACTAGATGAAACAGGTATAGTTTCTGTAAGACCTTGTATTAAACCTAATACAATATATTTTAACATTTCCATTTTTATCACCTTAATCATTATATAATATTTTTATATTAAAATAAATATACTTTAATATGCTAAAAAGAATATTTTGTTTTATATTAGGCATAATAATAACAGCAACATCCCTAATGTATATAGTAATTTACTTGAATCTTCTTAGAATGGACTATTCATTCATAGACTATGTAAAGTATATAGTGTCAAGTTTTGAATGTACTAAAATATTTATAGGAATATTATTAATATATTTATCAATAAAGAAAGGAACAAAAAATGAATTATGAATATAACATTAAAGTAAATTTAAAAAAAGAATTAATAAATTTTTATGAATGGAACGAAAATGATAAAATAACTGTCTTAAAAAAAGTACCTATTTTTAAAGTTAATGACGACACTTACTCTGAATTATTAAATTTCAATATAAAAGTTAATAAAAGCTTTATAGAAAAAATAGAACTTTCTAATAACATATGTATCTTCTGTACAAATATTGATTCAATATGTATCAAATTTAACATAGATGGAGAAATTGATAAAATAAGTAAATTAGATTTATTAGAAGAAAAAGATATTTTAGATAGTATGATAAGTAAACAAAAATATAAATTAAATTATAGAAAGATTTCATATAAAACAACATATTCATACAATACAAGAGAAGAAAATAGAATTATAAATTCACTAGTAGAATATATAGAATTAAAAAAAGATAATAAAGAAATAATAGACTATTTATATTATGAATGGTTTAATAAAAATAGTAATAACAAAAATAAATATGAAAAATTAGTAGAATCAATTAAAAATGAATACAATATTAAACATCAAAAACTATATGAAATAATAGAACTAATAAATTCATAATGAATAAATAAATAGAAATTGTCAAAACTAATAGTGGGAGGACAATATGAAAAAGATAATAGTACTTTTAATATCATTAGTAGCTTTATCAGCATGTAGTTTATCAAATACACCATCTGGTAAAGTAGAAGCATATTTAAATCAATATAATTCACTAAATGAAACAGTTAAAGCGGATATGGAATCTAAAATAACTGGTGAAAATTTATCTAGTGATAATCAAACAATATATAGATCGGTTCTTACAAGACAATATCAAGATATGAAGTATGAAATGAAAGATGAAAAAATAGATGGAGATAAAGCAACAGTAACAGTTAAAATAACAGTATATGATCTATATAAATCAGATAAAGATTCTTATAATTATTTAAATGAACATCAAGATGAATTCACGATAAATGGAATGTATGATGAAGATACTTACAGCAAATATAAATTAAATAATATGCTTAATACAAATGAAAAAATAAACTATGAAGTAACATTCAATCTTAATAAAAAAGATGAGGAATGGGTTCTTGAAAATCCAGATAGAACAACATTAGAAAAAATACATGGACTTTATAATTACGAAAATGAATAAAAAGGTAACACTTTTTATTTTTTTATGAAAAAGTGTTGACAAATATTTCTGTTATTAATATAATGTTAATAACAAGAGGTAAAAAATCTCTTTTAAAATAATATTTGTTATTAATAAAATGTTAATAACAAAAGGAGGCATATGAAAAAGCTAGAAGAGCTAAAAAAGTTACTGGTAGTAGTTGATATGGTAAATGGATTTATCAAGGAAGGAAAAATGAGTGATAAAGATATCAACCATATAACACCGAGAATTAAAAGACTTGTAGAAAATTATCTAAGTGAAGAAGAAGGAGTAGCTTTTATCAAAGATACACATACTGAATCATCAGCTGAATTTCAAAAATATCCAGTTCACTGTCTAAAAGGTACAAGCGAAAGTAAAGTAATTAACGAATTATCTAGTTATGAAAAAAGTTCATTAAACTATGAAAAAAATTCAACAAGTACAATATTTGCTAAAAACTTTATAAGAGATATTGAAAAAATGAAAGAATTAGAAGAAGTAATAATTGCTGGCTGTTGTACAGATATATGTATTATGAACTTAGCTATACCATTAATTAATTACTTTGATGAACATAACAAAAGAGTAACCGTAAGAGTACCACAAAATGTAGTAGAAACATTTAATAGTGAATCTCACAATAGAGAAGAATATAACGAAATGGCTTTAAAATTAATGAAAAATTCAGGAATAGGAGTTGAAGAAATATAATGGAAAAATTAATTGATTTTTATGAATTAACAATGGAACATACAGATATTAAAAATAAAAAAGAAAATGAAATATGCTACTTTGATGTATTTTTTAGAAAAAATTTAGATGATGGTGGTTACAATGTAATATGTGGATTACATGAAATAATAGAATATATAAAAAATTTAAAATTCACAGATGAAGATATAGAATATTTAAGAAGCTTAAACAAATTTGATGAAGAAACACTTAATTATTTAAGAAATTTTAAATTTACAGGTGATATATATGCAGTACCAGATGGCACAGTAATGTTTAAAAATGAACCTTGTATAACAATAAGAGCAACAGCATTAGAAGCTCAAATAATAGAAACAGATCTTTTAAATAAATTTAATCACGGAAGCTTAATTGCAACAAAAGCAAGAAGAATAACTAATGCAGCGAAAGATAAAGGAGTTATGGAATTTGGAGCAAGAAGAGCTCAAGGAAGTGATGCAGCAATAGTGGGTGCAAAAGCTGCTTACATAAGTGGATGTATCGGAACATCTTGCTATGAAACAGGAAAAAGATATGGAGTACCATTACTTGGTACAATGGCACACTCACATATAATGAAATATGATAATGAATATGAAGCCTTTCTTGCTTATGCAAAATGCTTTCCAAATGATTCAGTATTTTTAGTTGATACAATAGATACTCTTAAAAGTGGAGTACCTAATGCTATTAAAGTAGCAAAAGACTATCTAATACCAAATGGTTACACATTAAAAGGGATAAGATTAGATAGTGGAGACCTTTCATATCTATCAAAAGAAGCTAGAAAAATGTTAGATGAAGTTGGTCTATATGATACGAAAATATGTGTATCTAATTCACTAGATGAATATACAATAACATCATTGCTAAGTGAAGGAGCACCAATAGATTCTTTCGGAGTAGGAGAAAACTTAATAACATCAAAATCTTCCCCAGTGTTTGGTGGAGTTTATAAATTATCAGCGATTGAAAAAGAAGGAAAAATAGAACCAAAAATCAAAATAAGCGATAATGTTGGAAAAATAACAAATCCTGGATTCAAAAAAGTAGTGAGATTCTATAACAAAGATACCGGATATGCTATGGCTGATGTAATTGCTTTAAGGGATGAAGAAATAAGCAATGAAACTTATACTATTCTAGACGAAAACAGCAATCATAAAACTCATACATTAGAAAACTATACAGCTCGAGAATTACAAATACCAATTTTCATTAATGGAAAGTTAGTTTATGAAGAACCAACATTAGAAGAAACAAGAAACTATGCAAAAGAGGAAATTAAAACAATATATCCAGAATCACAAAGATTATATAATCCACATATTCATCATGTAGGATTATCAAAAGAACTTTTAAAACTTAAAAGAAAAATGATAATGGATACTAAAGGTATTAGTTATGAAATAGCAATGCAAAGAGTATTAAAGTAGGAGGAAAATATGAAATTTAATGCTAAAAAAGAAACAGAAAATATAATAGTATTTATAAGAGAATATTATAAAAAATATAATTTAAAAGGAGTAGTACTTGGAATCAGTGGTGGAAAAGATTCAGCAGTAGTAGCTGCATTATTCACAAAAGCACTTGGTAGTGAAAATGTAGTAGGTATAACTCTTCCATGTCACTCAAAAGATGAAGACAAAACATTAGCAAAATTAATAAGTGATAAATATGGATTTGAATTAATAAATATCGATTTAACAAATACATTTAATATATTTAAAAATGAAATAACTAAATTAGGATGTTTCAACGAAAAAGAATTAAAAAACAGCGATATAAATATTAAACCAAAATTAAGAATGAGTTCTTGTTATTATGTAGCTGCCTTATATAGTGAACTTAAACATGGTACTTATTTAGTTGCCGGAACTTCTAATAAATGTGAATTATATGTTGGATATTTTACAAAAGGAGGAGATTCTACATACGATATTGGAGTACTTAACAATTACACAGTTGATGAGGTAATAGAAATAGGAAAATATCTAGAAGTACCAGAACAAGTATTATTTAAAGCACCAAGTGACGGACTTAGTAATCAAACAGACGAAGATAAATTGGGTGTTACCTATAAAGAAATCGCATCAGTAATTAATGGTGAAAATGTATCAATTGAAACAAAAAGTAAAGTTGACAGATTACATACAAATAATTTACATAAATTCAACATACCAGTATATGAAAGGAGAAAATAATATGAAAGAAGAAATCACACTTAGAATTTCTAAAAAAGATGTAATTAAATTATTAGAAAGACATTATCAAGATAGATTAGGTAAACCAATTAAAATATCAATAAAAACAACAAAAGAATGCTTTGGTCTATATGAAACTGAAGAACTAGTGACTAGAATAAGTTTTGAAACAAAAGAAGCAACAATGGATTCTATACTTGGCAAAATTGAACATACAATTACTTACACTTTAGATGAATCAGATATTAAAGAAGTATTAAGTGAACATTTATCAGAAAAAGGATATGAAGTAACTAGTGTTAGATATGAACAATATCAAGATTATGATAGAGGATTATATGGTTTTAATGGACTAACAGCAGAACTCAAAAGTAAAGGCATGGTAAGAAAATTAGTTCAATGAAAATAGCAGTATATGTAGGTAGCTTCAATCCCGTTCATAAAGGACATATAAAAGTAGCAAAAACAGTTTTAAAAAAATTAGTTGATAAAGTAATAATAGTTCCAACACTAAACTACTGGGATAAAAATAACCTTATATATATTAATAATCGAATCAATATGTTAAAATTTTATGAAACAAACAATATCATAATAGACACTAAAAACAATAAATATGAATATACATATCAAGTATTAAGAAATATTAAAAAAGAATATAAAAATTCTGAAATATATTTAATTATTGGAAATGATATATTAGAAAATTTTAGCAAATGGAAAAATATAAATGAAATATTAAAATATAATATAATCGTTATTAAAAGAAATAATATAGATTTAAATATATATAAACAATATGAAAAATATAATTTTATTTATTTAGACAAAGTATCTAAAAAAGAAATATCATCAACAGTTGTAAGAAAAATGATATTAGAAAATAATAAAGAAGTGCTAAAATACATAGATTTAAAGGTTTACAATTACATTAAACGAAATAATTTATATATTTATTAATAATATGTTATAATCAATTTATACAAAAGAGGTATATATGAAAGAAAAAGAAGTAGTAAATAAATTAATAGAGAAAAAAGAAACAATTGCTTCAATGGAATCATGCACTGGAGGGTATTTTGCAAGTACCATTACATGTGTAGATGGTTCAAGTGAAGTGTTAAAATTTTCAGCAGTAACTTATTCAAATGAATATAAAATTAAAATGGGTGTTAATCCTAAAATAATTAAAAAATATTCAGTTTATAGTATCGAAACAGCACACGAAATGAGCAAGAATATTTCAAAATTTGCTTGTAGTACTTATGGAGTAGGTATTACCGGAAAAATAAACAGAGTTGATGAAAATAACTTAAATGGAAAGGATAATGAAGTATTTGTGAGTATATTCAACAGTAAGAATAACACACACACAGATATGAAAATAATAGTTCCAAATAAGCCTCGTAAAGAAGTAAAAGAACTAATTGTTAATGAGATATTAGATAAGCTAATAGAAATTTTATAGTAGGAAGGAAAAATTATTAACATTATTGTTATTAAATTAATGGTGAAAATATGGAATATAAAAGTGAAGAAGAATTTTTAAAAAATTATGATGTTAATCAATTTGAGCGACCATCTGTAACAAGTGATATTTTATTACTAAGTGTATCAAGCGGAGTACAAAATAACTATAGAAAACTTAAAGAAAAATTTTATAGTGTTCTACTTGTTAAAAGAAAAGATTATCCTTTCAAAGATAAATGGTGTTTGCCAGGTGGATTCGTAAAAAATAGTGAAACAACAGAAGAAGCAGCTAGAAGAATACTTGCTAAAGAAACAAATTTACACAATATATTTATGGAACAACTATATACTTTTGATAGTATCGACAGAGATCCAAGAACAAGAGTATTAAGTGTTTCATATATTGCCTTAGTTGACAAAAACAAGTTAAATGATTCTTTATATGAAAATGCATCTTGGTTTAATATTAGCTATATAGAAGATGATAAAACTTTTACAGTAACACTTGATAATGGAAATGAAACCCTAAACTTTGTAGTAAGCAAAACATTAAAAGAAAGTACAACAGATAGATATAAATTTGATATTGTTAAAAATGATTCATTAGCATTCGATCACCCAATAGTGATAGTAAGTGGCATAGAAAGATTAAAAAATAAAATAATGTATACAGACATAGTGTTTAATATGATGAGTGAATACTTTACACTAGGTGAACTACAACAAGTATATGAAGTTATACTTAATAAAAAATTACTCGACCCTGCATTTAGAAGAATAATAGCAAACAAAGTAGAAAAGACAAATATTGTTAAGACTGGTGAAGGACATAGACCAAGCGTATTATTCAAATACAAAGGTAAAAAAAATGAGAAAGATTAACAAAATAAAAATATTTTCTAATGAAAATGAAATGTCATATAAAATTAAATTACAATTGACTAATGAATTTCAAAAGTACAATTTTGATATGGTTGAAGATAATTATGATTTAGCCATAGCAATCGGTGGGGATGGTTCATTTTTAAGAATGGTAAATGCCACTAATTTCAATAGTGATACATATTATGTCGGAATTAATACAGGAACACTAGGATTTTTACAAGAAATAAAACCAGATAAACTAGAATCATTTGTCAAAGCATTAAATAATAATGATTTTAAAATAGATAATATAGGAACATTAGAAACTAAAATAACAACAGATGATTCAATATCAAGACACTTTTCGTTAAATGAAATAGTAATTAGACAAATGGAATTAAACGCATTAACTATGGAAATATATATAGATGGTTGTTATTTAGAAACATTTGCAGGTGATGGAATATTAGTATCGACTTCAGTTGGAAGTAGTGCATATAACATAAGCTTTAATGGTTCATTAATTTATAATACACTTCACACACTACAAATAACTCCAATAGCACCGCTTAACACAAAAGCATATAGAAATCTTTTAACATCGATTGTATTACCTGAAAAGAAACATATATTAATTAAACCATTAAAAAAAGACTTAATCGTTACATTTGACGGAACTAACAAAAGATATGAAAATGTAAAAAAAATAGAATGTTCTGTCAAAAATAAAAAAATAAAATTTCTAAGAATGAAAGAATATAATTTTATAAATATAGTTAATGAAAAATTTTTAAAAGATTAATATTTCATAGTAAAAATCATAGTATTAAATATGAAAAAAATATTATTTGTATTAATCTTTTTATTATGTATAAATGTAAAAGCATCAATAGTGTTAATGGATGCAGATTCTGGAAGAATATTATATTCAAAAGCTGCAACAGAAAAAAAGTTAATAGCATCAACGACAAAAATTATGACATCTATAATAGCATTAGAAAATTCAACTTTAGAAAAAAAAATAATAATAGGTAAAGAAACTCGTGAAGTAAATGGATCGATGATATATGCAAAGGAAGGAGAAGTGTTTACATTAAACGACCTTTTGCATGGACTGATGCTACAAAGTGGAAATGATGCTGCAATGACAATAGCTACCAATGTACTTGGATATGATAATTTTATAAAAGAAATGAATTTAAAAGCAATAAAGCTTGGAATGAAAAACACAACATTTGAAAATCCACATGGTTTAAATGATAACTCTAAAAACATATCTACCGCAGAAGATATGTCAAAGTTAATGAGATATGCCATAAAGAATAAAGAATTTTTAAATATTACATCATCCAAAATATATAAAGTGGACAAATATATATGGCCAAACAAAAATAAATTATTAAAACAATACAAATATTTAATTAGTGGAAAAATAGGCTATACAAAAGCAAGTGGTCAAGTATTCGTTTCCGCGGCTAAAAAAGATGGAAAAACACTGATAATAACATCAATCGATGAAAGTGATAAATTCAATTTGCATAAAAAATTATATGAAAAATACTTCGAAGCATATGAAAAATATAAAATATTAGATATGAATACATTTTCATTTAAAGTAAAAAATAAAAATAAATATCATTATTATATAGACAATGATTATTATATGCTTTTAAAAAAAGATGAAATAAATAAATTAAAAATAAAAATAGATTTGAGTAAAAATGAAGAAAAAGTAACGATAATATTAAATAATAAAATAATAGATAATGTTAAACTGAAAAAAATAAAATATGAGGTTAAAACAAATAAAATAAAACAAATATTGTCATTTTGGAAATAATAGAGTATAATGACCTTGGTGTTTTTTATGGAGAGATTACAAAAATTTTTAAGTTCTTGTGGTGTAGACTCAAGAAGAAAATGTGAAGAATTAATATTAAAAGGTAAAGTAAAAGTAAATGGAAATAAAATAACAGAACTTGGTTACAAAGTAAATGAAAAAGATGTAGTTACAGTTGATGATGTGGAAGTTATAAGAAAAGAAAAACTATATTTTCTTTTATATAAACCGGAAAAAACAATTTGTTCAGTAAAAGATGAAAAAGGAAGAACAACTGTAATAGATTTAATTGACACTGATGAAAAAGTTTTTCCAGTTGGCCGATTGGACTATGATACCACTGGTTTACTGTTAATAACAAACGATGGTGAATTAGCAAACAAATTAACACATCCAAAAGGCCACATCGAAAAAACATATTCTGCAAAAATAGAAGGAATAATCACCCAAAAAGATATTAAAATATTAGAAAACGGAATATTACTTGATGGCATAAAAACAAAAAAAGCAATGGCAAAGATCAAAAAAATAGATAAAACAAATAAAAAGTCTTATGTTGAATTAACAATAACCGAAGGAAGAAATCATCAAGTAAAAAATATGTTTTTAAGTTTAGGATACAAAGTTTTAAAATTAAAAAGAACTAACTATGCTTTTCTAGATTTAAGTGGTCTTAGCATAGGTGAATACAGAACTTTATCAATAAAAGAAGTAAAAAAATTATACAGTATTGTAAATATACAAAAATAAAAACATGTTAGCTAAATTTCTAACATGTTTTAAATTACAAAAAATTAATTTTCTTCAGCTGTAATTTCTTCTTCAACAACGATTGCACCAACAGGGCAACTTTCAACAATATTTAAAACTTCTTTCTTATCATTTTCATCAAGCTCAATATCTTTTGCTTGACTCATTCCTTCGTCGTTAAATTCAAAATATTTTTCACATTGACTAACACATAAACCACAACCGATACAAGTGTCATTAACTTTTATTTTTTCCATTTTCCATTTCCTCCATAAGTAATTATATATTAAAAAAATAAAAAAATCTAGATACCATGTAAAGCATATTTATTGAATTTAGAATACAAATGTGTTATCATTAAAATGGTGAAAAATATGAGTTCAAGAATGGAAAAATATGAAAATAGTTCACTCAATAATATGAGCCGCACTAAGAGAAATCAAGATATTTACAATGTAACTGACATGAACGAATTATCTCGTATTAAAACAAATACTAATGTTAGTATTATTTCTGATGCCTCAAAAGAAATTGATATTGAAAAAATAAAAAAATATATTGAAAATATGAATGAAAATGAGGAAGAACATAAGAAAAGAATATCAATTGAACTTCCAGAGGAAAAAGAAGAAGTACAACAAGAGAAAGTAGAAAAAGATTATGATATTAACTCTGTCCTTGAAAGAGCAAGAGATAGTAGAGAAACTGATTATGAACTTGAAAGACATAGAAAATTAAATTCAAATGGTTATGATATTTTAAAAAGTATAAAAATCAAGGAAACTGACGAAGACAAAACTGAACCCATAGATGAATTAAACACACAAGAAAAGACCATTGTTGAATTAATACAAAATATTCAAAATAAAAATGATTCTAAGCCAAAATCAATAAAAGAAGATACAGAAGATTTATTTGGTGAACTAATGGGTAAAAATGAAAATACAATAGTAATGGCACCGATAGAAGATGATGAAAAAAACAAAGAAAATATAAAAGAAGCCTTGTTGGATATTACTAAGGAACTTGAAAAGATAGAAGAACCGGTAAATCACACAGATAGTCTTAGCTTAAAAAATGAAGATAATGAAAAAAATGATGAGGAAAATTCAGAATCAGTAGAATATCAAGAAAAAACAGATTCAGTAGTAGCGGACAAATCATTTTATACAAATTCATTATCATTTAATAAGACAGACTTCGAGGGATTTGAAGATTTAGAAAAAAATCAAAAAAAAGGTAATTTGTTTACTAAAATTGCAATAACTTTAATTATATTAATGCTCCTAGCAACAATATTTATAATATTAAATTTTCTGCTTGATTGGAATATTTTCTAATAAAAAGATGTGATGAATAATTAAACATCTTTTTTTGTATAATGTAATAATGAAAAATATTCATAGAATGAAATTGAAAAGTACAAATGTAAAAATAAACACAAGTGATAAAATATTAATAATATTAGTAATAATATTGCTTGCTACATATCTAATGTTAAAAATTTTTACAATAAAAAGTGAATCAGTACTATTAAATTATGCTGAAAATAAATCAAAAGAATTAGCATTGCTGTTAATAACAAATGTTATAGAAGAAATAACAAAAGAAGAAATGGTAGATATTAATACGATTATGAATATAGAAAAAAATAATAGTGATGAAATAATAGGTATAGATTTTAATAATAAAAGTATTAACACATTATTACTAAAAATAAATGAAAAATTTCACTATAATTTGCAAATATTAGAAAATGATAAAAACAATAGTCTAGAAAAAAAATACTATAAAAAAGTAAATCCAATGATATATGAAATACCCATGTCAATAGTATATGATATACCTGTGTTAGTTGGCATTGGACCGAAAATTCCATTCAAATTAGACATACTAGGCAACACAACAAATGCTATTGTGACAAATATAAAAGATTATGGCATAAATAATTCACTCATAGAGGTAGTATTAGAAACAAAAATAAACATACAAATAATATTACCTTTTTCATCGAAAGAAATATTAACATATAATAAAATTCCATTAAAATCAAAAATAATACAAGGAAAAATTCCAGAATATTATGGTGGAGTAATAAATGGTAAAATTTATCAAGAAGCATCACAATAGCACAGAAATCTAAAACATTTCAAATATTACTTAAAACAATATAAAAAAAGCACAATAAATGATATAATATATATAAGAAAAGGTGAAAAATATGATAATCGAAGTAGAAAACAATAAATATAAACTAATCAAAAATTATAGAGATGGATTTGATAAAGAAATGTTTTTCAACAGGTTTACTTCCTATTATAATGAGTATGATTATATAGTTGGTGACATTGCATATTCAAAATTGAGACTGAAAGGCTTTAATAAAAAAAGTAACAAAAATCATAATAAAATTAATAGCTATGATAATTTAGAAAAATATTTAAAAGAAAATTGTGCCTATGACTGCCGATACTTTATACTAGAAAAAATTAAAGAATAAATCTGTAAAGTCAATATAAACTGTAAAAAACATATCACATATGAATTGATATTGTTTTTTTTATGTGATAAAATAATAAAGATAGAAAGGATAAAAAAATGAGTAGAATTTCAATAAAAAATATGGATGGAACTATGGAAGAAGTTGACTTAGTTAATGCATTTAAAATAAGTGAACTTAACAAAAGATTTGTGATTCTTTCGAAAGGAGAAAGTGCCGGAGAAGGAATGAGCAAGATATATATATCAGAATTTGTAGAAAATGAACCAGGTGTTTATAGCTTAATAGGTATAGAGGATGATAGTACTTGGCAAAAAGTAAAAGAAGCTATGAAACAAATAGTGGAAAGTTAGGTGAGAAAATTGACATTAACAAACGAAATAGACAATATAGTAAAAGGTAGCGTTGTAATGACACCAGGATATGCATCAGATGTGAAAATTATAGGTGTTTCTTCAAGTACAGTATTACAAACTCCGACCCAAGAGGCCCCTTTGTCAAAAACAAGTGCATTCGTAAAACCTGAAACAATAGCTCAAAGTGCAGAAAAAGTTTTAAATAGTGAAGCAATAGTAGGCACACAGGCACAAAATAATGAACCAGTTCAAAATGTTGGCCAAAATGTAGCAATGCCAAATATATTTCCACAAGTTGCAACTCAAGAGCCAAGTGTACAACAAAATTATAAGCCAGTGATAGAAACCCAACAAGCTATTGAATCAGTTCCAGTTCAAGTAGCTAGTCCAGAAACTTTAAATACCCTAGTAACACCACAATTTGAACAAACAATGGGAACATTTGAAACAACACCAGAAGTAGCCACTCCTGAAACATCAACGCATATGGAACAAAATGCATCTGCACAGGAAATTGCTAATTCAAACAACAATGCTGGTATGGCTGAAAATCAATATACACCATCACAAGAAATAATTTCACCAGTACCGGAAGAATCAGATAATAATTTTGCTCAAACAAATCAGTATCCTGAACAACCTCCTGTGTTGCCAACAGAATTTGCTAAATCAGAAAACTCTAGTGATCATGAAGAGAAAAAAAATGAAACTCAAAGCAAAATAGTTTCATTATTAAAAGAAATAGTTTTAGCAAACATCGAAACAAACAAAAAAATGCTTGAAAAAATAGAGAAAATAGAAACTGAATTAAAAAAAACAAAAAATAGAATAGATGATGGCGAATTAACAACAAACAATGTTGTTGAGCCAGTGTTTGAACAAACACCTAATAATACACAAGCACAATACAATGTACCAAATTTGGTTATGCCATCAAATGAAGGGACAAATGTATACACAATGCATATGTAAAAGCTTAAACCAATAATATTTAAAACATTATTGGTTTTAATTTGCATAAAATTAAGTGATAGTGATATGAAAGAAATAATAAATGAAAATTATAATTTAAAAGTTGATAAACTATATGAAAACTTTGGTGAAATATACTTTTTTGTTAATGAGTTTAAAATATTAGTAAAAAAAGTAACATTTGACGAATCAACAATAAAAAGTATGGCCGAAATATCAAATGAATTATATAAAAAAGATTTAAAAATAAGTACTATTATTTTAAATAAGACAGGAGAATTTGTGACAAAAATAAAAAATGAGAAAATAGTACTTATACGAGAAAACTCAATAACTGAAAAAGTTGGATTAAAAAATATTTTAGAAGTATTTAAATTGAAATCAAATAGTCAGTTAATAAAAATAAATAATATGGAAGAAAATGCTGAAGAAGTGGACTATATTGAAAAAAAACTAACAACTTACAATAAAGAATATTTAAATATACAAAGTAATATAGACTATTTTATTGGATTAGCTGAAAATAGTATTCAGTTACTTGGAAAAAGTATTAAAAATAGTAAAAAAGAAGATATGGGGATTATTATAAATTCTGATGATATAGATATGGCTTTTGAAAAAGAATACTATAATCCATTAAATATTAGAGTTGGTAGAATAGAATTAGCAATTGCAAACTATATAAAGTGGAAAATATATACTGACTATATTGATTTTGAAGAATTAAAAATGATAGATCAAGAGAAAATAGATTATACTATTCTGTTGTCATATTTATTGTTTCCAAATTATTATTTTAATGATGTGAAAAGAATTTTAAATAATAATAAAAAAGAAATAAGTATAAAAAAATACACTATTAACAATAAAAAATACATAAACTTTTTAAAATATTACATAAATAAATATAGTTATAAAATTGAAAAAATAAATAATAGATATTGGATTAATTTACAATATCACTAAAAATATGATATAATGTGTAAGTGATTTATATGAGTGAGATTAAGATAAATAATATTGTTGAGGGACAAATTACTGGAATAACAAAATACGGAATATTTGTAAGTTTAGAAGATAATTATACAGGAATGGTACACATTTCTGAAGTATCAAATAAGTATGTCAATGATTTACAATCAAAATTCAAAATTGGTGATGTAATAAAAGTAAAAATAATCTCAATAGATGAAGATAAACTTCAAGTAAAATTATCCATAAAAAAAATAACTGTAAGTAAAAAAAATAGAGTAGGAATAATAGAAAAGGGTGAGGGGTTTGAGCCTCTAAAGAAAAAATTACCATCCTGGACAGAAAAAAAATTAAAAGAATTAGAAAAAAATGAGAATTTATCTTGACATCAAATTGAATAAATGATATATTTATATGCGTCAGCAGGAAATATTATGGGCGATTAGCTCAGTTGGTTAGAGCATCTGCCTTACAAGCAGGGGGTCGGGAGTTCGAGTCTCTCATCGCCCACCATAATTTGCCGAAATAGCTCAATTGGTAGAGCAACTGACTTGTAATCAGTAGGTTACGGGTTCAATTCCTGTTTTCGGCACCACTAATGGAGAGATAGCGAAGAGGCTAAACGCGGCAGACTGTAAATCTGTTCCTTCGGGTTCGGTGGTTCGAATCCACCTCTCTCCACCACTTGTAATTTTGCCTCGTAGCCAAGTGGTAAGGCACAAGACTTTGACTCTTGCATTCCGCTGGTTCGAATCCAGCCGAGGCAACCAAAAATATAATATAATCCGTCTCGCTAGCTCAGCCGGTAGAGCACTTGACTTTTAATCAAGGGGTCTGGAGTTCGAATCTCCAGCGAGACACCAAATTTTGTGCCTCAGTGGCGGAATAGGTAGACGCACAGGACTTAAAATCCTGCGAGTGTAAAAGCTCATATCGGTTCAAGTCCGATCTGAGGCACCAATATAAAGTGGAGGAATACCCAAGTCTGGTTGAAGGGACCGGTCTTGAAAACCGGGAGGTCGAGAAATCGGCGCAGGGGTTCGAATCCCTTTTCCTCCGCCACTTAATTTTCAAATCGCGGGATAGAGCAGTCCGGTAGCTCGTTGGGCTCATAACCCAAAGGTCGTTGGTTCAAATCCAGCTCCCGCAACCAAATGGTTCCGTGGTGTAGTGGTTATCACACTCGCCTGTCACGCGAGGGATCGCGGGTTCAAGTCCCGTCGGAACCGCCATGTGGCTTCATAGCTCAGTTGGCAGAGCACAAGACTGAAAATCTTGGTGTCGTTGGTTCGATTCCAACTGAAGCCACCATTTTGTTAAGTAATTCGCATATGAGATGTTTTAATTTATCAAAAAGGTTCGACTGGGAATTGAAACGCGCTCATAGCTCAATTGGATAGAGCATTTGACTACGGATCAAAAGGTTATGGGTTCGACTCCTATTGGGCGCACCATTAAAACGGGAAGTGGCTCAACTTGGTAGAGCATTTGGTTTGGGACCAAGGGGTTGCAGGTTCAAATCCTGTCTTCCCGACCATCGAGTAATTTAGTCCATTATTTGGACTTTTTTATTTGTGTGATTTTAGTAGTGATAAATTAGTCACATGAATAATTAAAATTCTATTTTTTTAAACAATTTATCTATTGAGTTGATTTTTATTATAAATTCGGTTCCATGATAATGTGGAACATAATCATCAGATATATTTTTTTTAGAAGAAATATTAAATTTGATGTATATATCACCTGATTTTAAAAGGCTAATTCTATTATTTTTACCTCTATAGATATCCATATTATAATAATGTACATAGATGCTGTTTTTAATAACATATTTGTTATATATGACTAGAGCTAAAAAACTGAGTTTAGATATAAAAGTTTTTGGCTATGTCAGAATAATTTCAATATATAATTCTGCTAGTTGAAGATTTAATTTTACTATGATATGACAACACAACTCTATGATTAATATCATCAAAAATAAGTTTAAAGGACAAATTGTTTCTTAAGTAAACAGTTTGATTCGAACTAATTATTGAATAGAATTTAGAATTCACAATTTTCCATTTTAAATTAATATTTTCATAGAAGAAAGTACGAAAAAAAATAAGAAATTTTTTGATCAAAACTCATATTATCTAATTGTGGTATAATACTAAAAAGAGTTAAATCGTAGTGATTCTTTTTAAGCAATGCTTTAATTTCTATGCCATCATAATCAGGTAGTCTAAGGTTATCTTTTTTTTATTTAACAGAGTTTCAAACATCCTACCAGGAGTCCCACTATCATAGTTATTGCACTTGATGTATCTAAGTTCTTTAATTTTAGCAAATTTGCTTTTTAAGTTAATTATATTGTTATTAGTATCTGAATTCAACATAATTCCCCCTTATTAATGTATTTAGCAATAAAAAACAAAAACACTTCAAAAAATGTAAAAAAAGTAAAAAAGTAAAAAAAATATCGATAACCCTAAGAATAAATGGTAGAATATAAAATATGGAAAGTGTAATTAAAATAGTAAATGAAAACTCAGATAAAGTAATAAAAGAAAATAATTTTTTAGCCATAGGATTTCAAAATAGGTTGGCAACTAGGCTTATGAATATTTTTCAAAAAAATAAAATAGTAGTCAACAGTAAAATTATCTCAAAAAAGATAGAAGAAAATTTGACAAATAATATGATAGATATAAATTTTGAAGTGATTTCAAAATACAGATATATGCTGAGAAAATATGAAGAAATCATACAAGAAAAAGTGAAAACTAAATGTGATGTAGAAACAATTAAGAAAGCTACAATGTCATTTATAGGCAAAATATCACAAAAAAATAATGAAATGCTAAACACTAAGATAGCAAACAATTTGATTGAAGACATGAACTCAACTATTTTAGTATATGATAATCAAAAATTATATACTGAAGTTATAAAAAGAATAAATATAGATACTAATGAAATAATAACAGAAATCAATAAAAATAATTACAATTATGTTATACAATCCATAAACATTATAATCAAAAATATTATCAATAATATGTGATATATGATGCAATAATTGAATAAAATATTGTTTTTTACATAATAATAATGTAAAATTATGTCAGGTGATAAAATGAAAAATAATACTTACAAATTTGTGTGTGAATTTATGAAAAAGTTTCCTAAAACAATTGCTTTTAGAGTAAAAAAACATGCTCAAGTAGTAAATATTCATTTGAACAAAGATGAAAAAGTTATATATGCATTTTGTGGTCAAAATAATATAAGCTCACTAATGATAATAAATAGTTGTGTTGTAGCTTTAACTAATCAAAGAATAATAATAGGTCAAAAAAGACTTTTTTGGGGATACTTTTTTACTACAATAACACCAGACTTATATAATGACTTAAAAGTTAGAAAAAATCTAATTTGGAGTGATATTGAGATTGATACCGTGAAAGAAAATATATACATATCCAATTTAGACCCAAGAGGAGCTATAGAAATTGAAAATATAATTTCAAATTTTATGATGAAAGAAAAACAAAAATATGGTAAAAGGGAAAAATAAAAAGAAATATGTAATATTTGCAATAATTTTAACATTTTTTTTCTTACTAAATAAAAATGTATTTGCTTCAGAATTAAATTTAAATAGTGAAAAATATGTGTTATACAATTTGAATGAAAATATAATTTTAGATAAAAAGGATGAAAATAAAGAAACATCGGTTGCAAGTTTAACAAAGATAATGACAACAATTGTTGCAATTGAGAATATAAAGGACTACAATGAAAAAGTTACAATAACGAAAGAAATGTTTGAAGATATTGCTTGGGATGTTTCAGTAGCAGGTTTTAAAATTAATGACATTGTTACATATAATGATCTGCTATATGGAGCAATTTTACCGAGTGGAGCGGATGCTGTAAATGCTCTTGCAATTTCAGTGTCTAATAGTTATGAAGATTTTGTAAAGTTAATGAATAAAAAAGTTAATGAATTAAAATTAAAACACACTCATTTTTCAACTGTTACAGGGTTATATGATGAGAATAATTATAGTAGTGCTTATGATATTGCACAAATATTAAAATATGCTCTTAAAAATAAAAAGTTTAAAGAAGTTTTTGAATCTAAAAAATATACATTTACAACTGGCAAAACTGTTAAAAGCACTATTGAACATTATAACTCAAGAATAGGCTCAAAAAATATTTCATACATTACAGGAGCAAAAACTGGTTATATAAATGCTTCTGGATACTGTCTTGCAACAACTGCAAGGATAAATAATGTGGATTACATGCTAATAACATTGAATGCTGATAATACAAAAACAGCACCACATATTGAAGATGCTATAGAAGCCTATGAGTATTATTCAAAAAATTATGGAAATAAAATAATAGTCGATAAAGATGATACTATTGTTACATTAAAAACTAAAAGTGCCAAGGAAAAGAAAATAAGTATTAAAGCTAATACAGTGGTAGAAAAATACTTAAAGAATGATTTTGACAAAAGTAAGATTAAGTATAACTACAATGGAGTGAAAAAAGTTTCTTATTTCACAAAAAAAGGAACAAAATTGGGCACAGTTGAAATAGTTTATAATGATAGTGTACTCAAAAATTTTGATTTAATCTATTCACAACCCCTAACATTTAGTTTGCTTTCATTTCTATGGAATAATCTATTTTTGATATTATTTTTACTTTTTATATTATTTATATTATTTAGAATAGTTCAGTTATCGTATAAAAAAAGAAAAAGAAGAAATAAAAGAAGACGACAATTAAGATAAAACTCATTATTTAAAGGATGCACAGTACATAAATACTGTGCTTTTATATTGTGAATCAAAACCATAGATTAAAAGTAGAATATAAATATTTATTGACAAGAAGTTGATAAAATTTTACAATATAAATAGAAGTCAATGTAAACTTCTAGAAAGATATAATGGAGGAATTTTTATGGATAATGTAATCTTCTCCATTTTGCTTGTTATAGTTGGATTATTTGTTGGTGCATTTATAATGATTATTATAAATAAGTTAAAAGTAAGTGCAGCACAAAAAGAAGCTGAAAAAATAATTCAAGATGCCAAGAAGGAAGCTGAAAAAGCAAAAAGAGATGGTGTCTTAGAATTAAAAGAAGAAAGCTATAAATTAAAAAATCAAACTGACGCAGAGATTAAGGAAAAAAAGAAAGAACTTAATGAACTTAATCAAAGAATTGATAACAGAGAAAAAAGTTTAGACAAAAGAGATGAATTATTAACCGAAAGAGAAAAAAACTTAGAGTTAAAAGATAAAGATTTATTAGCTAAGCAAAAAGAAATTCAAGAAAAAGATGCAAAAATGGAGAGCATAATAAAAGAGCAAATAGCTCTTTTGGAAAAAATATCTGGTTTTTCTAAAGAAAAAGCTAGAGAAATGGTACTTAAAAAAGTAGAAGAAGAAATGAACAGAGAAATATTTGTTTATTTAAAAGAAAGAGAAGATGAAGCAAAGTTAGAGGCTGACAGAAAAGCAAAAGAAATGATTGTTTCTAGTATGCAAAGATATTCTAGTGATGTAACTAGTGAACAAACTGTCAGTACAGTAGAACTTCCAAATGATGAAATGAAGGGAAGAATCATAGGTCGTGAGGGAAGAAACATAAGAACTATTGAAGCTGTTACTGGGGTTGATCTTATAATTGATGATACTCCAGAAGTAATAGTATTGTCATCATTTGACCCACTAAGAAGGGAAATTGCAAAAGTAACCTTAGAAACTTTAATAAAGGATGGAAGAATTCATCCTGCAAGAATTGAAGAACTTTATGATAAAGTATGTGAGGATTATAAAAAAATCATAAGAGAAAAAGGTGAAGAAGCTTTATTCGAACTTGGAATTTCTAGAGTCGATCCTGAGATAGTTGAATTAGTTGGAAAACTTGCCTTTAGAACAAGCTATGGACAAGATGCACTTGCACATAGTAAAGAAGTTGCACATCTAGCTGGATTAATGGCTAGTGAAATTGGTGAAAATGTTTCACTTGCAAAAAGAGCTGGATTACTTCATGATATTGGAAAAGCAATAGACTTTGAAGTTGAAGGAAGTCATGTTGAAATTGGAGCTGATATAGCTAAGAAACATGGTGAGGATAAGGTTGTTATTAATGCAATTGAATCTCATCATGGCGATAAAAAAGCTGAATATATTATCTCAGAACTTGTTGCTATAGCAGATGCATTAAGTGCATCAAGACCAGGAGCTAGAAATGACTCTTTAGAAAATTATGTAAAAAGACTTGAAGAACTTGAAAATATAGGTAATAGCATTGAAGGAGTAGAGAAAACATTTGCAATGCAAGCAGGAAGAGAACTTCGTGTTATGGTAAAACCTGATCAAATTGATGATTTATCAAGTTACAAAGTAGCTCGTGAAATCAAAGACAAAATTGAAGAAACAATGCAATATCCAGGCACTATAAAAGTAGTGGTTATTAGAGAAACAAGAGCAGAAGAAGTTGCAAAATAACTTCTTTTTCTTTTTAACTTAAATAAAGTATGGTAGAATACTTAGTAGGTGATAAAATGATAGCATTAATTACAGGGGCATCAAATGGAATAGGAAAAGATTTTGCAAAAGAATTATCAAAAAGAGGCTATGACTTAATATTAGTGGCAAGATCAAAAGATAAACTTGAAGAACTAAAAAAGGAACTAAAGACTCATATAGAAATTGAAATAATGGATTTAAGTATAAAAGAAAATGTTTATAAGTTATATGAAAAATACCAGGGCAAAATAGATTTACTTATCAATAATGCAGGCTTTGGAGCATTTGGGAAATTTTCTGAAACAACATTAGAAAATGAACTTAATATGATAGATCTAAATATAACAGCATATCATATTTTAACTAAATTGTTTTTACAAGATTTTGTAAAAAAGGACAATGGAACTATATTAAATGTAGCTTCTTCAGCAGCATTTGAACCAGGACCATTAATGGCCACATATTATGCCACAAAATCATATGTTTATAATTTATCAATGGGAATATATGAAGAACTTAGAAGGGATAGAAGTAATGTTAAAATTCATATATTGTGTCCAGGACCAGTTGATACTGGGTTTAACAATAGAGCACATGTTAAATTTTCAGTAAAATCATTAAAGAGTATTGATGTGGTAAAATACACATTAAAAAAAATTAAGAAGAATAAATTAATAATTATTCCAAGCCTATCAATAAAATTAGGAGTTTTTGCTAACAGACTTTTACCAAGAAAAACAATTGTAAAAATAATATATAAAATTCAACAATCAAAAAAAATAAAATAAAACAATAAAACAATTAAAACTAACTAATTTAAGGAGAAAATGATGAAAATAATAAAAATAACATCTTTAGGATGTCCTTCGTGCATAATAATGAATAAAGTTATTAATGAAATTAAAAATATATACAACGGAATTGAGTATGAAGAGTACGATTATGATTTTGATGATATAGAAGAATATAATGTAGGAAAAATTCTTCCAGTATTCATTTTCGTAAAAAATGGAAAAGAAATTAGTAGATTATGTGGAGAACATAAAAAAGAAGAATTTACAAAAATTATAGAGGAAAATATATGAAAAAGATTTTAAAAACATTGTTAATAACATTTCTATTTATACCAATGTTAATTTATGGTGAAGAAAAGAAATTAAATATATACCTTTTTTATGGTAATAAATGTCCTCATTGTGCTGAACTAGAAAAATATTTGGACAAATATTTAGAAGAAAATAAAAATGTGATTTTAAATAGATACGAGGTATGGGAAAATAAAGAGAATCAAGAAAAATATTCAAAAGTCCATGAAATATTAAATGATAATAGCAGCGGAGTTCCATATTTAGTAATAGGAAATAATGTGATTACTGGATTTGATAGTGAAACAACACCGGAAAGAATAAACAATACAATAACATATTATCAAAATGTAGATTATAAGGACAAAGTTGGAATATATCTAGGTACGACAACAGAAGAAAAAGAAAATCAAAAAACAGATATAAAAAAGTATGAGGAAGAGGAAATATCAATTCCAATAATTGGAAAGAAAAAGGGAAAAGAAGTTCCAATCTTACTATCAGCAATAGTAATTGGTTTAGTAGATGGATTTAATCCATGTGCAATGTGGATATTAATTTTTCTAATTTCAATGTTACTTGGAATGAAAGACTCAAAAAGAAAATGGGCATTAGGTATAACATTTTTAGTATCTTCGGCATTGGTTTATTTCTTATTTTTAATCTCATGGTTAAATTTAGCTGTATTCCTTAATAAAATAATATTTGTCAGAATGGGCATAAGCATAATAGCCGTTTTCTTCGGACTATTAACGATTTTAAAATTCTTTTTTGTTAAAGAGGATGATGGTTGTGAGGTAGTTGATAAAAAAGGTAGAAAGAAAATTATAAATTCGATAAAAAAAATTATAAAGGAAAAGTCATTTATTTTAGCTTTGCTTGGAGTAGTGGTACTTGCAGCTTCAGTAAATATAATAGAATTATTATGTTCATTAGGTTTACCAGTAATGTTCACACAAATACTAACAGTAAATGAAGTCAGTAAATTATCACAAGTTATTTATTCACTAATATATGTTTTATTCTTTTTAATAGATGATATAGTAATATTTATAATTGCAATGAAAACATTTGAAATCAAAGCCATATCAAATAAGTTTGGTAAATATTCACATTTGATTGGTGGAGTAATAATGCTAATAATAGGATTTTTAATGATTTATAAACCGGAATGGTTAATGTTTAATTTTTAATATGAAACAATAAGATTATCAAACATATAATATTTTAGGTGATATATATGAATGATAATCTTTTTAATAAAATTGAGCAAAAAACGAATGTTAATAAAGATACAATAATATCTTTAGCAAGAAAGTTGCAAGATGGGAACTATAAAGATGAAAATACATTAAAAGATATAATACATGAATTGTCTTTTATAACAGGAAGAGAAGTAAGTGAAGAAAAAGAAAAGAAAATAATTAGTATGATAGTAAATGATAAGGTGCCAAAAGATATAGAAAAATATGTTTAAATAACAATAAAAAACCAACTTGAACAAAGTCGGTTTTTTATTTAACTAGGATCTAATTGCTGGTTTATAAAATTCTTTTTGTATTTTATTTGTTGACCATAATATTTGATGAAAAGGTTTATTTACTATTAAATCAAATTCACCAATATATTCATATGTTGTTGGTTTAAATTTAAGTTTAAATTCATTAAGTTTTCTATAAGGATTTGTTTCACTGAAGTCAGCAGTAATTCCATACAAATCAACATATAGATATCCAGCTTTTTTATATTCTTCAATAATTTTATAAAATAAATAAGATTTGACATCAACACTAGAAAAATCATTATTATTTCCAGTGATTATGATTGTAACTCTTCCTTCATATTTAACAACGAATGCTGCACCTAAATATTCTTTCATTTTATTCTCTTGCATTCTTAAATTAGAAACAGCAATATCGTTAGATATTCTATCTAAATTTCTATCTGATTCTGTTTTTCTTTTATAAATATCATTACTATTAGGATTCTTATTAAATTCTATATTAATTTTTTCATTGTTTTCTTGTTCTATTATATATTCTTTTTGTAGATACTTAGCATAAGTATCATAATTAACTTCTGCAAATAATAGATCAACCATATCACTTTTCTTAAATGTCTTATAAAAATATTTGTAGTATGTTAATGTTTTATTCTTTTTATCTTCGACAAATGAATAAAATTTATCTAATTCTTCTTCACCTCTAGAAACAAGTCTGATTCCTTTAAGTTCTGAATCATGAACATTTTTCACTAGGCTTTTATCTAAGTTATTGAAATCATAAGTAGGTAAATATATAACTGGAGTATACTTTGGTAATAATGATTCAAAATATAGATTATCTTTTAATTTATCATATCCAAGTTCCTTCAAATTTGCTATTAAATCTCTATTTCTAGAATTTATAGTTTTACTCTTATTATCAAAATCAATAACTGAGTAAGTAATCTCTGGGTTAATTTTAATAAAAGCAAATCCTCTTTTAAAGAAAAAATCTTTAACTTTTCTAGTAAAAGCCTTAAGTAAATCAGTGTTATAAAAATCAACTAGGAATCCTCTAGGAGCATAGCCATATTTTATATTAGCACTCAATGTTTTATATAAAATTAAACTAGCAGCAACTAAAATATCTTTATGATAAGCACCTATATACATAACAGAGAAATCACTATGTGACATTAGTTCTCCATATTCTTTTGTTTGAAAAAAATTTTTAAGTACATGTTTACTTGCAAATTCTCCAAATGTTGTAGCATTTATTTCTTCTATTGACATAAATTCACTTCCTCAAATTAATAATAATATTATAGCATAATTGTTAAAAAAATTGTATAATTAAAAGAGAGATTATATAGGAGGAATATATATGAGTAAAATAATAGATATTAAGGCAAGAGAAATTTTAGATTCAAGAGGCTATCCAACAGTTGAAGTAACTGTTAAAAGTGAAAAGGGTATTGGAGTTGCTGCTGTCCCATCTGGGGCATCAACAGGAACAAGAGAAGCATTAGAACTTAGAGATAATGATGAAAGATATTGTGGAAAAGGTGTACAAAAAGCAGTAAACAATGTTAATACAATTATAAAAGAAGCCTTACTTGGAATGGATGTAACTCATCAAAAAGAAATAGATTATAAAATGATTGAACTTGATGGCACTGAAAATAAAAGTAAGTTAGGGGCAAATGCAACACTTGGAGTTAGTTTAGCTTGTGTAAAAGCAGCTGCTAATGAATCAGGCAAAGAAGTATATGAATACTTAAATCCAAGAGAAAAAAGA
This sequence comes from Mycoplasmatota bacterium, assembly GCA_022774645.1. GTDB lineage: Bacteria > Bacillota_I > Bacilli_A > RF39 > UBA660 > CAG-1000. Next base: position 25,476 of record JALFKQ010000014.1, read on the forward strand.
ATACCAAAATTAATGTTTAATATTATTAATGGTGGTATGCATGCTAAAAATAATTTAGATATTCAAGAATTTATGATTGTTCCAAAAAGAGAATCATTTAAAGAAGGACTTAGATGTGCTAGTGAAGTATTCCATGCACTTAAAAAAATATTGGATAATGAAAATCATACAACATCAGTAGGTGATGAAGGTGGTTTTGCACCAAATTTAGAAAGTAATCGTTCAGCTCTATCATATATTATCAAGGCAATTGAAAGTGCTGGATATAAACCAGGAAAAGATGTATTTATTGCATTAGATGTAGCAGCATCATCACTATATAATGAGCAAAATAAAGCATATAAAATAGAAGATAGATTCTTAAATAAAGAAGAACTGTTAGAATACTATATGGATTTAGTAAAAAGTTATCCAATTATTTCAATAGAAGATCCTTATGATGAAAATGATTACGAGGGATTCAAATTAATAACAGATAAATTAGGAAAAGAAATAAATATTGTAGGTGATGACTTATTTGTTACTAATAAAAAAGAGTTAGAACATGGTATCCAAAATGGATTATGTAATTCTATATTAATAAAGCCAAATCAAATTGGTACTTTCTATGAAACATTAGAGACAATAGTACTAGCTAAAAAGCATAATTATACTTGTATTATGTCACATAGAAGCGGTGAAACAACTGACACATTTATTATTGATGCAGCTGTTGCACTTGATATACCATTTGTAAAAACAGGTTCAGTATCAAGAGGAGAAAGAATCTGTAAGTTTAACAGATTACTTCAAATTGAAGAAGATTTAGAAAGTAAGAAATAATATTTGCAATAAATAAGAATTTATTGTATAATACTAGGCACAAGGGAGAATGTAAAATGGAAAAAGTATTATTAATAATCTCTGTTATATTAATAGTTGTTGTTTTATTACAAAGTAGTAAAGCTAGTGATGCTAGTCAAATAATAACAGGAGGAAATGCAATGTTACTTGGTAAAACAAAAGAAAGAGGTTTTGAAAAGTTTTTAACAAGACTTACTTATGCTTTGGGTTTTGCATTTATTGTTATTTCATTTATTTTATCTATATAAAAAATATAAAAAGTTCATAAATATTTATGAACTTTTTAATTTATGTGATAAAATGAAAGGGAGGTAGATATGAGAGAAAAAATATTAAAGATAATTAAAGAGGAAAATAAGAGTCTTAATCCAATGGATATTATGAATAAAATAATGGACAACAGTACTATTAAAGACTACGAAGAACTTATGAGAGAATTAGAAAAGCTTTGTAGAGAAGGAATAATAAGACAAACAAATCATAATGGTTATGTTATGAATGAACTTTTAACTGGTGTATTAGATGTTCACGAAAAAGGCAATGCTCACTTATTAGTTAAAAATGGTGAAGATGTATTTATACCCAAAAATAATATGAATGGAGCTACTGAAAAGGATTTAGTAATAGTAGACTATACTAACAAAGAAAAAACAGAGGGAAAAGTAGTAAGAATATTAAAAAGATCACTTGGTAAAAGTTTAGGCGAAGTTGTAAACCAAGATGGTAAATTATATGTAAAGTCATTAGATAATACTTTACCATATCAAATTGATGTTGATATTGATGACTGTGATTTCACATTAGTAGATGGTTTAATAGTTCACTTAGATTATGTAAAAGATATAAGCAGAGGAAGAGTTCTTGCTAAAATAGATTATCCAATCGGACATAAAAATGCTCCTGGTAATGATACAGAAATAGCAATGATAGCTAGTGAATTTGATGTTCATTTATTTATGCCAGAAGAAGTAAAAGAAGAAGCAAAAAAATTTCCAAGTAAGTTAACTGAAGAAGAAATTCAAAAAGAAATAGCTAAAGGTAGAGTAGACCTAAGAGGTGACACAACAACTACAACAGATGGAAAAGATACAAAAGATATAGATGATGCTATACAAGATGAAGTATTACCAAATGCAAATTTCAAAGTTACAGTTGACATTGCAGATGTAAGTTATTATGTAAAAATGAATACAGCTGTATGGAAGTATGCAGAATTAAAAGGAAATTCAGACTATTTAGCAAATAAAGTCGGACCAATGCTTCCAATAGAATTATCAAATGGAATTTGTTCACTAAATCCTAATGAAGATAGATATGCTATGTCATGTGTAATGGAAATTGATCATGCTGGTAATATAGTAAACGAAAATGTATTCATATCAGTAATAAAATCTAAAAAGAAAATGAACTATGATGCAGTTCAAGATATTATAGATGATAAAGAAACAGAAGATACAAAGGATTACACAACAGTTAAATATACAGTAAAACCAAATGAAACAATAGAAGATATTGCATTTAAAAACTGTATAACAACAAGTAGATTATTAGAATTTAATAAACCAGAAGATATCAAACCAGGAAATGAAATTAATATTCCAGTTAGAGATATAGTTAAATTAATGTATAAAGTTTCTAAGGTTATGGAAAATAAATTACATAAACTTGGTAAGATTGATTTTGAAAGTAGTTCAGAGAAAAAACAAATTTTTGATGAAAATGAAAAATTAATAGATATTGTACCAAGAGTTCAAAGACCAGCAGAAACAATAGTAGAAAACCATATGATTTATGCTAATGTTGGTTTTACTAGATTTACATGTAATGCATTATCACAAATAATTCCAAATATGATTCCATTTGTATTTAGAATTCATGAAAATCCTAATCCTAAAAAGATAGAAGATTTTATGAAAATGTTATCAATATTCGGAATAAATTATCCAAAAAAGATTAATCCAGAACATGTAACAAGCAAAGATATTCAAGAATTATTAGATTACTTAAAAGATAGAGAAAACTATAAAATATTTAGTAAGAAATTACTAAGAAGTATGCAAAAAGCAAGATATTCACCAGAAGCAAAAGGACACTTTGGACTTGGTTTAGCGGCAAATGAAAGAGATTATACACACTTTACTTCACCAATCAGAAGAATGTGTGATTTGCTTGTTCATACAATATTTAGAGTATTTATAATAGAGAAAGATACTAGTCCTGAAAATCTAAGATTCTGGGCATCATATTTAAGTGAAGTATGTGAACATATATCAGAATGTGAAAGAACAAGTGCTGAATGTGAATATGCCGTTGATGATTACTATGATGCAGTATTTATGCAAGATAAGATAGGTAAAACATTTGAAGCTACAATTGACGGACCAATGCCTACATCATTCTTTGTACAAACAAATGATAAGTTGATAGATGGTAAAGTAGAATGGATACTTTACGAAGAAGATTCAAAAGAATTAGAACAATTAACTGATCCAAATGAAATAATACAATTTATTGAAACTCACAAAAAAACATTCCCATATGAGTACAATGACTCACTTTATGGATATACTAAAAAAGGTAGAGTAGTTTACAGATATGGTGACAAAGTAATAGTTCAATGTATAGGTAGTGACCCTGAAAAGAGAGAAGTAGACTTTGCTTTGGTAAGAAAAATATAAAATGGAAATATTAAATAGAAAAGCTCATTATGATTATTTTATAAAAGATACTTATGAAGCTGGCATAGAACTAAAAGGCACTGAAATTAAAAGTCTTAGAAAAGGTAATGCTAACATAAATGATGCCTATGCGAGAGTAAAAAATAATGAAGTATTTATAACAAATATGTTTATAGCTAAATATGAAGAAGGAAATATATTTAATCATGATGAAAGAAGAGAAAGAAAACTTCTACTTCATAAAAATGAAATAATTAAAATAAATAATGAAGTAACACTAAAAAAATATACAATAATTCCACTTAAAATATATTTTAAGAAAGGTAAAGCAAAAGTAGAAATAGGAATCTGTCAAGGTAAAAAACTATATGATAAAAGAGAATCAATAAAAGAAAAAGATCTAAAAAGACACGAATATTTAGAATATTAAATTAATATAATATTCTAGGTGAATATATGAAAAAAGTTCCTGAAATATTTGTTAATAAATTAAAGAAAAATATAAGTAATAATAAAGAAGTATACTATTCATATAATGATGATAATGTATATGAAGAAGAAATAATACCAAATGAATACGATTTACAACAAAAAATTAATAAATTATTTAAATCTAATGATTTTATTTATAAAAAGAAATTTGAAATTAAAACAAAAGATGGAATAAGAGAATATATTATTATTTCAAAAAGTTATGATTACTTATTATGTATCGATGGAACTAAGATTTATATTAAGGATATAATTGATATAAAATAATTAAAAACACTTGAAAGTAATTGGTATTTATGATAATATTTAATTACACAAACGGTGTTTTTTTTTGGAGGGATTTGTAATGAAGAAAATTAAAGCTTTCTTTAAAGGCGTTAACAAAGAATCAAAAGCAGTAAGATGGCCAGACGGAAAATTATTAGTTAAATATTCTTGCATAACAATCGTAATGCTTGTATTCTTTGGGTTATTCTTTTATGGATTGGATGCATTATTTGCAGCTATAAGGGGGATGTTCTAATGGAAGAAAAAAAATTATGGTATGTTGTTAATGCTTACAGTGGACATGAACAAAAAGTTAAAGATTATTTAGAGTCAAGAAGAGAAAGTATGGGAATGGAAAATAACATTTTTAGAGTTATTATTCCTGAAAGAACTGAAATTGAAGTTAAAGATGGTGTTAAAAAAGAAAAAGTTCGTAAAATGTTCCCAGGATATGTTTTAATCGAAATGATAATGAGCGACGAAGCTTGGTATGTAGTTCGTAATACACCAGGTGTTACAGGATTTATCGGATCATCAGGAAAAGGTGCTAAACCAATTCCATTATCACCAGAAGAAGTTAAGAAATTTATTGCAGATGAAGAAGAAATGGCTAAACCAATTAATACTAATGTAGAAGTTGGGGATACTGTTACAATTATTGATGGTCCATTTAAGGGAATGTATGGTAAGATTGAAAGTGAAGACAAAGAAAACGAAAAACTTACTGTGCTTATTGACTTATTCGGACAAGAAACACCAGTTGAAGTTGATTTACTTCAAGTATCAAAAATGTAGAAAAGGTTACAATTGTAATCTTTTTTTGTTATAATGAAATAGAGGTGAAACTATGAAAAAAATAAAAATAGCAGTTTTAATACTAACAGCGATACTTTTAATTGGATGTGTTAAAAAAGTAGGATCAGATACAAAAGGTGACACTATGAAATTTATATTAGAAACAAATGTATCAGAGGATTATACTTGGGCATATTCAATAATGGACTCAAATATAATAGACATAAAAAGTATAGACTATTTAACACCAGCAGATGATCAAACACTTAAAACAGATGCAGAAGTATTAATATTTAAAGCTCTTAGTGAGGGTGAAGTTGAAATTATTATAAGTTATACAAGTAACCAAACAGGTGAAAGTAAATATGATTTAACATATGTTTTAGAAGTAGATGCTGATAAAAATATTAAAGTTAAAGAAAAATCAGGTAACTATAATAAAGAAATACCTTCACCAATAATTTATACAGAAGCAGAAAACACAGATGAAGAATAAAGTATATAAAATAACAAAAATAGATAATGATTTAATAGATTTATATATTGAATGTTTCAAAAAAGATAAAATATTTACTTCAAGAGATAAAGAAATTATAAAAGATAGAGAGTTAATTACAAAATTGTTCGATTATTATTTAAAGTATGGAACTATTCTATATACCAAAAGATATAGTAAAAAAATATCATTTTTATGTTCATTAAAAATAAATGAAATAATAGAAGATGCAGAGGCAATAAAACTTATTTTTGATGAAGATAAATATCCAGAAATGAATAAATATATAAAGACAATAAATAAGGATTCAAATTACATAGTTCTAATAGGTGTGAATAAAAATTTTAGAAAAAGAGGGTTAGCAAAAAAATTAGTAAAAACATATCTACAATATTATAATAAAAAAGATTTAGTTTTTAGTGACATTGATAATAAATATAGTTTAAAAATATTCAAGTCATTAAACTTTAGCATAAAAGAAGTAAATAAAAATTATTTTATAGCAGAAAGATATAAAATGTATTGACATAAATAGTTTTATTAAGTAAACTTTTAAAAGTAAGGAGGAAATTAAAATGGAATTAAAAGGAAGTAAAACAGAAGCAAATCTTTTAGCAGCTTTTGCAGGTGAAAGTCAAGCTAGAAATAAATATACTTACTATGCTAGTAAGGCAAAAAAGGAAGGGTATGAACAAATAGCTGAAATATTTGAAGAAACAGCTAACAATGAAAAAGAACATGCTAAATTATGGTTTAAAGCATTACATAATGGAGAAGTTCCAAGTACACTTGAAAATCTAAAAGATGCAGCTAATGGTGAAAATTATGAATGGACAGAAATGTATAAAGAATTTGCTGAAACTGCTAAAAGTGAAGGATTCACAGAAATAGCTAATTTATTTGAAAAAGTTGGTGAAATTGAAAAACATCACGAAGAAAGATATATGAAATTAGTAAACAATATCGAAAACAATTTAGTATTTGAGCGTGGAGAAGAAAAAGTTTGGATTTGTAGAAATTGTGGACACATTTATGTAGGAAAGAAAGCATTAAAAGTGTGCCCTGTTTGTAAACATCCAGAAAGTTATATGGAACTAAAAAAAGAAAACTATTAATATGTAAAAAATGCAAAAACATAATGCATTTTTTTTAATTGTATGATAAAATTATTAAGAATAAAGGGTGTGATAAATATGAGAAGTGGAGTACTAAAAGGTCCAAGAAAAATTGAAATAGAAAAAAGAGAAAATTTAATAGGAAGACCAGGATATGTTTTAATAGATGTATTAAAAGCTGGTATTTGTGGTTCTGATATTCACTATTGGGATGCAGGAAATCCAGTAGGTCTAGTTATGGGACACGAATTTAGCGGAATTGTTATTGACAATGGTGGAAGCAAAAAATTTAAAGAAGGAGACAGAGTAACAGCACTTCCAATATCTCCTTGCCTTGAATGTGAAGAATGTAAGAGTGGAGAAGTTCAAATTTGTAAAAATACTTGGACACATGCAGTAGGTTTAAGTTTAGACTTTCCAGGAGCATTTGGTGGAAGAATATTAGTAAGAGAAGACATGGTAAGAAGTTTACCAGATAATGTTACATTCGAATCAGGTGCGATGGTTGAACCAGCAGCAGTAGGACTTAGAGCAGCAAACCTTACCAATGTTAAAAAAGGTGATAAATGCTTAGTAATTGGTGGTGGAATTATTGGATTATTAACAGCTGAATTCTTAAAAATGAAAGGTGCAAGTTTTGTTGCAATGACAGAAACAAATGCACTAAGAGGTAAAAAAGCAGTTAAACTAGGGACAGTAGATGAATATTATGATGCTCTTGATTCAAAATTAATGGAAAAATTATTTGCTAAAACAAATGGTAATGGATTTGATGTAGTATGTGATTGTTGTGGAAATTCAGCAGCATTAACATCAGGCATTATATTTACAAAACCTAATGGAAACCTTGTTTTAGTTGGTATTTCACTTAATAATGTAAGTATCCCACTAGTAGCTGGTGTAATGAAAGAAATAAATATCAAAGGTTCAATCGCATATAAAAGAGAAGAATTTGATACAGTTATAGACTTACTTGCTAAAAAAAGAATCAATTTAGAAAAATATATCGATGATATTGCTACATTAGATGACCTACAAGCTTCATTCGAAAGATTAACAAGTGGACAAGATGATGCAGTTAAAATATTAATTGATCCAAATAAACATAAAATTGTTGAAATATAAAAAATACTGAACGAATAGTTCAGTTTTTAATTCCATAAATTTTATTCTTACTATCATAAAACAAATGAGTAAGCGGAGGATAATAAGTGAAATAATAAAAAACAAAATATATTAAAAATAATAAAGCGACTCCAATATAACTAGAATATTTAATTTCTCTATAATTAATTATCTTATAACTTAAATATTCAATGAAACAATAATTTAAAAATAATAAACTTATAGACACAATCATATTATGACCAATAAACTTATCAATAATAAGATAAGGTATTAAATAAACAATTATTCCTAGTATAATAGACACGGAAAGTGAAAGTAATAAATTATTAAAAATAATATTCTTTTTCTTATAATAAAAATATTCAAAAATACCATATAAAAATACAGGAGTAGCAATTAATTTCATATGTTCGAATATACTTTCATTAACAGGAAATAATATACTAAAAATAAAATTATTATTCCACTCATATAAGAAATGACATAATACAGATAACACCATAATAACAAAAACACCAATAATTTTAACTTTTTTCATAATAATCATTATTATTATATAAAAATTCCTTGATTTTATGCAGTTTTTATGCTATTATCTAGTAGTCGATTTATATTGGTTGATATAAATTAGAAGTGGGAGATTAGGGTTATCAAGAATACCACTCGCGAAAAAAATAAAACTAAATTATATAGGAGGTGTTTTTCGTGGCAAAGAATGTTGTAAAGAAAATTAAATTACAAATCCCAGCAGGAAAAGCTACACCAGCTCCACCAGTTGGAACTGTTTTAGGACCTGCAGGAATCAATCTACAAGAATTTTGTACTAAGTATAATGATGCAACTAGAGAAAAAATGGGAGATATAGTACCAGTTGAAATTTCTATTTATGATGATAGATCATTCGACTTCGTTTTAAAAACTCCACCAACTCCAACTTTATTAAAAAAGGCTGCTGGAATTGAAAAAGGAAGTACTAAGGGTGCTAATAATGTAGTTGCTACTCTAACTAAAGATGATATTCAAAAAATAGCTGAAATCAAAATGCCAGATTTAAATGCTTATGATTTAAAATCAGCAATGAATACAGTTGCTGGAACTGCTAGAAATATGGGTATCGCAGTTAAAGGATTAAACGATGCTGAATTAGCTGAACAAGTTAAAGAAGCTGCTGAAGCTGAAGCACAAGCTGCTAAACTTGAAGCTGATTTAGAAGAGATGGAAGAAAGTGCTAAAGCATTAGCTGAAGGAACTAATGTTGAAGTAGAAGTAACTCATCAAGATAATAAAGAAGAAACAGAAAGCGAAGAATAATTAAATAAAAAAATTATTCGTGAGAAATAAAGATAATCCAAAACCACATAAGGAGGTTAGTTTATGAGAAAACATAGTAAGATGTATGTGGAAGCATTAGGTAATGTTGAAAAAAATAAAAGTTACGATGTTACTGAAGCGATTAAAGTTCTTAAAGGTCTTAAAACTAGAAAGTTTGATGAATCAGTTGATGCAGTATTAAAATTAAACATTGATGCTAAAAAAACTGATATGAATGTAAGAGGAAGTTTTGTTCTTCCTAATGGAACTGGTAAGACTAAAAGGGTATTAGTTATTACTAAAACTAAGGCATCTGAAGCTAGTGAAGCAGAATATTGTGGAGCAGAAGATATGTTAGAAAAAATCGAAAAAGAAAATTGGTTTGAATTTGATACTATCGTTGCTACTCCAGAAATGATGCCAGCATTAGGTAAACTTGGTAAAATTTTAGGTCCTAAAGGTTTAATGCCAAATCCTAAACTTGGAACAGTTACAACTAATGTTAAAGAAGCAGTTAGTAATATTAAAAAAGGTATGGTAGAATACAAAAATGATTCTTATGGAAATGTTCACTTCTCATTTGGTAAGTTATCATTCAGTGAAGAAAAACTTGAAGAAAATTTAAGAGCTATCGTAGCTGAAATTGTTAAAAACAAACCAAGCGGAGTTAAAGGTACATTCGTTAAAGGAATTAGTATTTCAACAACTATGGGTCCTGGTGTTAAAGTAGATAAAGCTTCATTTGGACTTTAATATAAAGCACGAAAGTGCTTTTTTTATTGCAAAGAAAAAGCCATTATTTATGATGTTCATCAAATGGCTTCATAAGAATTCCTGTTGATATTAAACCACTAATACCAACAAGAGCATAAATAAAATTAGTTAAGAATGTGTCTACTCCAAATAATAGAGATACTAAATTGACATTAAATATACCGACCATTCCCCAATTTATTGCACCAATAATAACAAGAGTAAGTGCAACTTTATATACCGTATTCATCGATTCCTCCTTACATACTACTATTATGTACAGATAAATAAAAATATATTCATATAAATTATAAATAAAAATATAATTTAGTGTGAAGGGGGAATTAATATCAAAAAGGTAATAATATTACTTGTAACTTGTTTACTTTTAGTTGGATGTAATAAAATGGATTCAAACACTGCTATTAAAAAATATAAAAAATTGTTAAATGATAATACTATGTATAAACTAACAGGAGAAATGGATATAGTTAGTAATGAAGAATTATACCATTATACAGTAACTGTCGACTATATGGAAGGAGATTATTACAAAACATCACTTATTAATAAAGATAATCGTCATGAACAGATAATATTAAAAAATGAAAATGGTGTTTTTGTAGTAACTCCAAGTTTAAATAAAAGTTTTAAATTTCAAAGTGAATGGCCTTATAATAGTAGTCAAGCATACATTTTATCATCACTGTTAAAAGATTTAGAAAATGATTCGAATGTAACATTCGAAGAAAAAGAGGATAAATATATATTAAATTCTACTGTTAACTATCCAAATAACACAGCATTAATTAGTCAAAAAATAACATTTGATAAGGATATGAAACCACAATTAGTAGAAGTATATAATAAAGAAGGAATAGCTAATATTACATTTAAAATATCTAAAATAGATTTCAAACCAGATTTTAAAGAAAATAATTTTGAAGTAGAAAATACTGCTAGTGAAGAATCTATTAATAATGTAAGCAAAATAGATGAAGTAGTTTATCCAATGTATTTACCAACAGGAACTAAATTTAAAAGTGAAGAAACAGTAAAAACTGATGAGTCTGAAAGAGTTATATTAACATTTACAGGTGATAAATCATTTATATTAATAGAAGAAGCTAGTAAAGTACCAAAAGAATTTGAGATAACATCGAAAGATGGTGAACTTGTATTCTATGAAACAGTACTTGGATCACTTTCTGGTTCTTCATTAAATTGGACGATGAATGGTAAAGATTATTATATTATCGGAGAAAACTTATCAAATGAAGAACTATTAAAAGTGGCATCATCAACCTCTATTGTATCTTTAACAAAATAGTATTAGGAAACTAATACTTTTTTTTTATTTCTTTTTATGTTATTATTTATAATAGTATAGGAGAAAAGAATATGAAGAGACAAATCATAAACTATATTTTATCAATATTATTTCTAATAATATTTATTTTTGTTATCACTTATTCTTATCTAAATACTAATTTTAGTCAAAAAGGAAATATAGATTATAAAAAGAAATATTATGATATTGTATATAATAATGTAACTATCGATTATGACACAACAATGAAAGTAAAACTAGATAGTGAAAACGATACTATTAAAGTAAGAGTAAATGATTTAAATGAGTTCAAAAAAGCAAATTCATTTAGTATCGACTTAACAAATATTGGTAGTATTAATGCTAAAATAAAGAATATAAGAATATTAAATATACAATCTAATGTAGAACTTCAAGATGTAAACATAGATATTTCAACCGCAAAAGATGACATAATAAATGGTGGAGAAACAATTAAATTAATAATCTGTATTAAATATAATGGAAAAAAGATAATAGAAAATCCATATTACTTTTTTGATATAAAATATGATTTTGATGAAGTAGTTCTTTAAAAAAAAGAATTTTTTTGATATAATGTCTTTATAGATTATAGGAGGATACATGAAAGAAATAATTTCTAGCTTAGATATTGGTTCATCAACGGTTAAACTTGTAGTAGGTGAAGTATATAATAATGAAGTTAATGTTTTATCAGTATCCGAAGTAAAATCAAAAGGTGTTAAAAAGGGATTAATAGTAAACCCAGAAGAAACACTTATATCATTAAAAGAAGTTTTTAGTAGAACAGAAGAAATGTTAAGCATAAAAATAAATAAAGTATTGTTAATAATTCCTTCATATTATGCAGAATTTCTAGTAGTAGAAGGATGTACAACAATAAGAAATGAAGACGGTATAGTTGACGGAAATGATATTGTATCAGTACTACAATCATCTGTATATAATAAAGTTCCAAATAACAAAGAATTTGTTTCAATAATGCCAATAGAATTTATACTTGATGACACAGAAAAAGTAAAAGATCCAAAAGGAATGAAAGCTTCAAAGATGACTTGTAAAGCAGTAGTAAGTCTAGCTCCAAAAAAGAATGTTTATACAGCAGTATCACTTTTAGAAAATCTGGGAGTATCAATTGTAGATATAAACTTCGGAGGTTTAGCTGATTATTACGAATTCAAAACAAGCGATCACGATAAAAAGAATGTTGCAGTCGTTAATATTGGAGAAGAAAAAACAGAAGTAAGTATTTTTAAAAAAGGAATAATGATTGAAACAGAAAATATTGAAATAGGTGGTAAAAATATTGACAGAGATATCTGTTATATATATGATATAAGTAGAAAGAAGGCTAAAACACTAAAAGAGAAATTTGCATTAGCTTCAAAAAGAAATGCTTCAACATCTTGGAGTGAAGATGTGGTGACTAATACAAATGAAAATATAAAAATTAGTCAATATGAATTAAGTGAAATAATTAATTCAAGAATAAAAGAGATATTAGAACTAGTAAAAAAGCAAATAAACCTCTTAACAAAGATGGAAATTAGTTATATAATAATAACAGGTGGAACGACAGAGGTAAATGATTTTAACCTAGTTGTAGATGAAGTGTTTGGAAAAGAAATGAAATCTTATAAGGTAAAAGAGATAGGATGCAGACACAATAAATATTCAAGTAGCCTTGGCTTAATAAAGTATTATCACAATAAACTAGCATTTAGAAACAAACTAGCTTATACAGTTGATGAGGAGCAACAAGGTGAACTCGTAAACACAAAGAAAAGTAATAATAGCACAATACTTGGAAAAATATATGGATATTTTTTCAATGATTAAGGAGTGAAATATGAATAATAAATTAGAGATGGATCAAATAGCCGATATAAAAGTAATTGGTGTCGGTGGTGGCGGATGTAATGCAGTAAACAGAATGATAGATTCAGGACTAAGAGGAGTTGAATTTATCGTTGCAAATACAGATCAACAAGTGTTAAATGTATCTCATGCCGAAAATAAGATTCAATTAGGAAAGACTATAACTAAAGGAAGAGGAGCAGGTACAAGACCAGAAGTTGGTAGAGAGGCTGCACTTGAAGCAAAAGAAGAAATAGAAGATGCTTTAAGAGGAGCAGATATGGTATTTGTTACTTGTGGACTTGGTGGTGGAACTGGTACAGGAGCTGCACCAGTAGTTGCTGAAATCGCACAGAATCTTGGATGCCTAACAGTAGCAATAGTAACAAAACCATTCAAATTTGAAGGTAAAAAAAGAATGGATTATGCACTAGTTGGACTTGATGAACTTAGAAAACATGTTGATACAATAGTAGTAATTCCAAATGATAAATTAAGAGATTTAATTGATAGAAGTACACCATTAAATGCAGCATTCAAAGAAGTTGATAATGTCCTTAGATTAGGTGTTCAATCAATATCTGACTTAATTAGTGTTCCAGGACTTGTAAACTTAGACTTTGCAGATGTTAGAACAATTATGGAAGATAGAGGAGATGCACTTATTGGTATAGGTGTTGGATTTGGAGATAATAGAGCTGTTGAAGCTGCTAAACAAGCCGTAAATAGTCCACTACTTGAACAAACAATTAATGGAGCAACAGATTGTATTGTAAATATAACTGGTGGTAACTCAATGGGATTATTTGAAGCAGAAGATGCAGTAGAAGTAGTAAGAGCAGTAGCTAATACAGATGTAAATATCATATTCGGTGCTGTTATTAACGAAGCATTAACTGATGAAATAGTTGTTACAGTTATTGCAACAGGATTCGAAGATTCAACTGAACCATTATATCGTTCAATCGAAGGTGAAAAGAAATCAGTTCAAGAAATCAAAGATGACGATGATGAATTAGAAATGCCAGCTTTCTTAAGAAATAGAGATTTCTAAAATAAGAATATTAAGGTACTAGACATAGTATCTTTTTTATTATATAATTTTAACAGGATAGGAGAGTAAAATATGAATAAAAAAGGATTTACATTAGTAGAATTGTTAGCAGTAATAGCAATTCTAGCAATTTTAGTAATTATTGCATTACCAAATGTACTTAATATGTTTAATCAAGCTAAAAAAGATACATTTTTAACGGAAGCAAAAACAATATACAAAGAAGTATCTAAAAAATATATAACTGAAAATATGAAAGGAAATAAAGTTAACAATATATCTAATTCAAATAATAAATTGGATTTAGACTCAAATAATTTAGATTACAATATTAAATTAGATAGCAAAGGTAATATTAAAAATTTTCAAGTAAGTAATGATACATATTGTTTAAGTGGAAAATTTAAAAATTTAAATGAATTAACAGTAGATAAAATTACTGAAGGCAAATGCCAAAAAGTAGAAAAATCATTTAAAAATGACTCATGGGAAACAATAGTTGATAATGTTAGAGATTTTGATATTGAAGGCTATAATGTAGGAGATACAAAAGAAATTGATTTAGGTGAATATGGAACACATACAGTAAGAATAGCAAACACATCAACACCAAGCGAATGTTCAACAGAAGGTTTCTCACAAACAGCTTGTGGATTTGTTATTGAGTTTGCTGATATAATAACTTTTGACAGTATGAACAGAACAAACACAAATGTTGGTGGTTGGCCATCAAGTAGAATGTATACACTTGTAAATGATAATATATATAATGCGATACCGTCTGAAATAAGAAATATAATAATAGATACAACAGTAATATCAGGACATGGAAGCAAAAATGGAGAAGAAAATTTCATATCAACAGACAAATTATATTTATTAACACAAAAAGAAATATATATGGATTTTTCTAGTAATTCAGATTCAGCAAAAGATTTAACAAGAACACTAGACTATTATATAAAGAAAGAAACAACTACAACCAATTATAGTGGAGCAATAAAGAAAAAAGGAGCTGGAGATAATTGGTGGTGGCTTCGCTCTGCTCGCTCTACTGGAAGCACTGATTTTAACATTATATATAACAATGGAAATTGGAATGTTTCTGTTAATGCTGGCAGTAGTAGTATTGGTATTTCACCAGCATTTAGAATCGGCTAAACCTGTAAACTAAACTGTAAAAGATAACAGAAAAAATGTTATCTTTTTTTCGTTTACAGCTGGTTTACATTACATATTGATTTACATAATAAAAAAATATATAATGAGTTTAAGAGTAGTAAAGATAAAGCTACTAGGGAGGGTTAATATGAAGAAAGGAAAGGAAATTACTAAAAAAGAAATAAAAGTCGAAGATAATTTTCTAGAAGAAGAAAACGACAAAAGAGTTATTGTTTTCGTTGCTATTGCTATTTTAGTAATCGTTGGTACAATCATTGGTCTTTTAGTTGGTTGTGAAAAGAAGGAAGAAGACCCAGTTAAACCAAATGACAATAAAACAAATCCTATTAAAGACAATGGCAATAAAAAGGATGAAGATGTTGAACCAACAACAAAGAAAGTAATTGTTAAAAAATTATCAACTAAAACAGATAATACAGCAAATACTGAAACAAAGAAACTTACTATTACATTCTTTATGATTGATGAAAGATATTCATACATCACTGAAATAGAAAATAATAGTAAAGTTAAAGCACATAAAGTATCTGGTTATGAAGATTGTAAATACTATACATCAGAATCTGGTGAAAAGGAATTTGATTTTACAAAAAATATAACAGAAGATACAAATATTTATATGTCATGTTCATTAATAACATATACAATTGATTATGATACAAACAGTAATAATCCAACAAGTTATACTGTTAAGGATGGAACTATTGCATTGAGTGATGCTTATAGTGATAGTATGATATTTGATGGTTGGTATGCAGATACTAATTATACAAGTAAAGTCATTTCATTAAATCCAAGTATTATAAAATATGCTAATGGTGAAAATGTTATTAAACTACATGCTAAATTTGTTAATCATTACACAGTAAATTATTATGATGAAGATAATTCATTAATTAATTCAACTGAACTTACTAAAAATGAATTAAGTAATTATATAGTAGGTACAAATTATAGTTGTCCAAATGATGCTAAATTACTTGGGTATACAAGCTCACTTGGTAGTGGGGTAATCAAATATGCTAATAATGAAAGTATAGAAGTAACTGGGGATTTAAATGTATATACAAAATGTGGTGCTGCTACTGTTGTATATGTAAGCGAAGGAGAAACCGTAACAGTTGGTTATAATGAAGACGAAATCAAGAATTACAATCTTCCAGAACCAAGTGATATAGGACTTGAAACTCCAACATATTTTGTTAAAGTTGATACAAAGACTGAAACAAGTAAAGAAGTAATTTCAGATGAAGCATTAGAAAAACTTGAAAATCAAATTAAATTATCTGATGCTAAAAAGAAAGCTGGAAGTAATACAGAAATATCAGTTGGTGATAATGTAGAAGAAAAAGAAAAAGTATTCGATGGATGGGTAACTAAGGAAGAAAATCCAGAAGATCCAGAAAATCCAATAACTACACCAGTTGATGAAAATTATAAACCATCAGAAGATAGTGAAAATAAACTAGAAGCTGTATGGAAAGAACAAGAAGAAGATCAAACTGAAGTATTAAATGGTGAAACAGAAGTTAGTGAGACAGAAGTACCTGATGAGGTAGTTCCAGAAACACCACCTGTACCAGAAACAGAAGTTGAACTAAATACAGTTGTTGAAGTGCCAGTAGTCGAAACGGTACCAGACATAACAATGTAATAATGAGCATTCTATTAAGAATGCTTTTTATATGTATAAAAAAATGATATAATTAAAAAGAGGTAACAATATGCAAATTACACTAGATGATAAAACTTTTAATGTATTTATAACAAAAAAGAATAACAAAAATATGTATTTAAGAGTTAAAAAAGATGGAATATACATAACTTGTAATTATTTTGTTACAAAAGGAATGATTATATCATTTATAGAAAAAAATAAAGACTCAATAATACAAATAAGTGAAAAAGTAGAAAAAAAAGAAAAGAAAAAAGAAGAATTTTATTATTTAGGAAATAGATATGATGTCATAATATTAAATACCATTTCAAAAATAGAATTTGTAGAAGATAAAGTATTTGTTAAAAATAAAACATATTTAAATACATTTCTTAAAAAAGAAGCAGAAAGAATATTTAATGAAAGGCTAGGAATATGTTATAATTTATTTGAAGAAGATATTCCATATCCAGAATTATTAATAGGTAAAATGACTAGAAAATGGGGATATTGTAATAAAAATAAAAAACTTATAAAATTAAACTTTGAATTAATTAAATATAGTATTAATGAAATAGATTATGTAATTATACATGAATTATCACATTTAATAGAGTTTAATCATTCAAAGAATTTCTGGAATATTGTTAAAAAATATAAACCGGATTATAAAGAAAGTACAAAAGTGTTAAAGGAGGAATAATATGTTAATAACATCAAAAGATAACAATAGAATAAAAGAAGTAAGAAAGTTATTAAATAAAAAGTATTCACTTCAAAAAGGATTGTTTGTTATTGAGGGGGAAAACTTAGTAGAAGAAGCTATTAAAAATGATTTATTAGTAGAATTATTTGTTCTTGATGGATATAGCTGTAATTATGAATTTAATTATGATACAGTAACACTCGATGTAATGAAAAGTATGAGTGATTTAAAGAGTACACCAAGATTACTTGGAGTTTCAAAGATAAAAAATAATAATAAGATAGGTAATAAAATATTAATATTAGATGGAATACAAGATCCAGGTAATGCCGGTACTATAATTAGAAATTCAGTAGCATTCGATATAGATACAATTATATTTTCAAATGATTCAGTAAGTCCATATAATGAAAAAGTATTAAGAAGTACAGGTGGTATGATATTTAATACTAATATTCTAATTGGTAATATAGAAGAACTAATAAAAGAAATAAAAGATAAAAATATAAAAGTAATCGGAACATCATTAAAATCATCAATTTCACTTGAAAAACTTGAAAAAATTGATGAATTTGCTATAATATTTGGAAATGAGGGAAATGGTGTTAAAGAAGATATATTAAATCTTTGCGACAAGATAGTTAGAATAGATATGAACCCAAAATGTGAAAGTTTAAATGTAGGAGTATCTAGTGCTATAATACTATATTATTTATATAAGTAAAAAGAGGTTATTTTATGATTAAATACATATTTATAGGAAGGATTGTTAATACACATGCCCTTAAGGGCGAAGTGAGAATAATAAGTGATTTTGAATTTAAAGATAAAATTTTTAAAGAAAACACTTTTCTTTATATTGGAGAAAATAAAGATAAAGAGGTTATTGAAACATATAGAAAACATAAACAATTTGATATGGTTAAATTCAAAGGTATAGATAATATAAATAATGTATTAAAATATAAAGGTAGTAAAGTATATATAAATGAAGAAGATTTAAAACTTAAAGATGATGAAATACTTATAAGTGAACTTCTTAATATGGATGTTTATAATAATGATAAATTAGTTGGAAAAATAACTGAATATAGAAGTGATAACGGAAATAATATGTTAAGAGTTAATGATAAATTAGTTCCTTATAATAAAGATTTTATAACAAAGATAGATAAAGAAAATAAATGTATTTATTTTCATGATATAGGAGCGTTTTTATGAGAATAGATATATTAACATTATTTCCAAATATGTTTGATGGCTTTTTAACAGAAAGTATAATGAAAAGAGCTATTAAAAAAGAAAAAGTAAAAATAAACATAATAGATATAAGAGATTACACACCATATAAAAACAATCAAGTTGATGATTATCAATTTGGTGGTGGTGGTGGTATGATAATGATGTGTGAACCAGTTTTTAATGCAGTAGAAAGCATTAGAACAGAGGATTCAACAGTAATACTACTAACACCAAGAGGTCAAACATATAATGAAAGTAAAGCATATGAATTAAAAGATAAAAAACATTTAATAATAATATGTGGTCATTATGAAGGATTTGATGAAAGAATATATACACTTGCTGATGAATTAGTATCAATTGGAAACTTTATCTTAACGGGTGGAGAATTACCAGCAATGATGATTACAGATTCATTAGTAAGGTTAATAGATGGAGTAATAACAAGTACAAGTCTTGAATATGAAAGCTTCAATGATAACTTACTTGATTATCCTGTATATACAAAACCAAGAGAATTTAGAGGCATGGAAGTACCAGAAGTTTTATTAAATGGTAACCATAAACTAATAAATGAATATAGGGAAAGTGAAAGAAAAAGAATAACGCAAAAATATAGAAAAGATTTATTATAGGTGATATGTATGAAATATGTAGTAGAGCATAAAGGAGAAGATAAAAAATTAATATATTATAATGTTAATATAGTTGGTTTAAATGTTACTCCTAAAAATAATATAAAAGATTTAACTATAAAAGCAGATAAAATTATTTTAATTGACCCAGATTTATGCGAATCATACATAAGAAAAAGAATAAATAAAAAAATAGATCGTGTTATAAAATTTATGATTAAAATACTAAATGATGATGGTACAACAGATGATGATACTGGTTTAGTATTAGATGAATTAAATAAATTAAAAGGAATAATAATTAATAAATATAAAGAATATATGTTAGAAAGTGAATACAAAGCATTACTTACTAAATTAATAATTATAGAAGAAGAATTTAAGAGAAGTTATAATAGTAAGTTATACAGTACTTATAGAGATAACATATATTACGAAGAAGAATATAGTGAAGGAAGAAGAAGATAATGAAAGAAGATTTTAAATTAATGAATTTAAAAGGTACTAGTGATTTTTTTCCAGAAGAACAAATTATTAGAAATAGAATTACTGATACCTTAAAAAAGAAGTTTGAATTATATGGCTTTTTACCACTTGAAACACCAATACTATGCTACTATGACTTGTTAGCTAGTAAATATGCAGGCGGAGCAGAAATATTAAAAGAAGTATATAAATTTAAAGATCAAGGACTTAGAGATATAGGACTTCGTTATGACTTAACAGTTCCATTTTCAAAAGTAATCGGAATGAATAAAGGTTTGATTTTACCATTCAAAAGATATGAAATAGGTAAAGTATTTAGAGATGGACCTGTTAAATTAGGAAGGGCTCGTGAGTTTTACCAATGTGATGTAGATGCTTGTGGAGTAGAATCACCATATGCAGATATAGAATATTTCACAATGGTTAAAGAAGTTTTTGAAGAATTCAATATTCCAGTTGAAATAAGATATAACAATAGAAAATTCTTAAGTGGATTACTTGAATATGTAAAAGTACCAAAAGAAAACATAAGTGCATTCATTACTTATGTTGATAAACTAGATAAATTAAAAAGAGATGATATTGAAAGTGAATTAGAAGAATGTTCATCAAAAGAAATAGTTGATGAAGTATTCAAATACTTTGAATATAGTCTAGAACAATTAACAGAAGAATTATCAGATACAGGAGTAGAATTATTAACAGAAGGTTTAAATGAACTTAATAGTTTAGATAAATTAATAAAAGAATTAAATTTAGATTTATGTGTATTTAAGCCATTCTTAGCAAGGGGATTAGAAATATATACAGGAACTGTATGGGAAGTATTTGATAGTACAGGAGAATTTAAATCAGCCTTAGGTGGAGGAGGAAGATATGATAAAATCATCACTAACTTCTTACACAATGGAAATGAATATCCAGCTATTGGTATGTCATTTGGTTTAGAACCTATATACGCACTATTAAAAGAAAAAGCAATGCAAGAACTAAAAAAATATGATGTATATGTTTATTCATTTAATAATGACAAATATCTATTTGAAATATCTAATATGTTAAGAAAAAATAATATAAAAGTATTAACAGAATTAAATAATATTAAATTAAAAAAAGCAATGGGAATTGCTAATCGTGAAAATATAGATAAAGTAATAATTATTGGTGAAGATGAATTAAAAGATAATTCAGTAACAGTAAAAGATATGGTAACTGGAAACCAAGAATTAGTAAAAATAGATGATTTAGTGTCTACAATAAAAAAAGAGATGTAATAAAACTTTATATCTCTTCTTTTAATTTATAATTATATATGGTATCATTATTATGGAAGATAGGTGTATTAATTATGAATAAAAAAGGTTTTACATTGATTGAAATACTTGCTGTAATAGCAATATTAGCAGTATTAGTAACATTAGTTGTTCCAAGAGTAATAAATTATTATCATAAATCAAAAAAAGATATGTTCTTAAATGAAGTTGGTAAATTATATACTGAAACAAAAAGTGAAATGGATGCTGCTGAAATTAGAAATCAAGAATTTAAAGGAGCTAATTCAGTAAAAGGTCCTAAACTTGATTTATTAACACAAAGTTTAGATTATTGTATTGAAGTAAAAGATGGAAAAATAACATCAGTAAAAGCATATAATGATGAATTTTATATAGAAACTACTGCCTCTTATGATGAATTTAAAAAAACAGTAACTATTAACGATATAAAAGAACATAGTAAAACATACACATGTGATTAAGAAAGCTAGACTTTCTTTTTTTATGCAATAATTTATTAGGTTCAAATCCCAATAAAAAAACTTCCATAAAGGAAGTTAATTTTTAACTGGTGACCCGTACGGGATTTGAACCCATAAATGCACGCGTGAAAGGCGTGTGTGTTAACCGTTTCACCAACGGGCCATTTATATAAAATGGTGGGCCTGGATGGACTTGAACCATCGACCTTTCGCTTATCAGACGAACGCTCTAACCGCCTGAGCTACAAGCCCATCTGCTTAATTAAAGTCATAATTAAAGCTGACTACTTAATATTATACTATTTTTTAGAAAAAAGCAACCGTTTTTTTAAAAAAAATTATATTTTTTATTAAATATTGAAAAAAAAAGCTTAATATTGTATGATATATATAGAAAATAGGAGGAAAAAATATGTCGCCATCAACAATAAATATGATTGTAACTATAGTTTTTATAATATTAGGTCTAACATTTACAAGATCAATACTCTTAATGTTAGGTGGAAAAAACATATTTAAAAAAGCACATAAAGGAGAAAATACAGTATATTATCCATTAATAAATTTATTTACTTTATTAGAGATAGTAGATATGTCAATATTTTATGGCATATTATTTTTTGTTCCTGGATTTAATGTAATTGTTTTAGCAATAATATCTTATAAACTTGGAACAGTATTTAATACAAGCTTTGGATTTAAAATGGGATTAGTATTTTTACCTATATGTTTTTATCCTCTTTTATTTGTAAGTGATAAACAATATAAAATAAGTGATGAAGAATATTTTAAAGCATTAGATAATGCTAAAGATGAAAGTATTAATTTAATGACACAAGAAGAAATACAAGCTGAGAATAATCAAGTAGTAGATGAGGGACCAATTGTTGACTCAGTATTTAAAAGTGATTTAGATTTAATGGAAGAAGTAGGTCCATATAGAGCAAATAAAGTAGACTTGTTAGGTATGGAAAAAGAAAAAGCTATGTCAAAAGAAGAAAATATATATGAACCAATAGAATTAAAAGAACCTCCAAAACCAATAAAAGAGAAAAAAGAAGAACCAGAACAAAAAGCAAGTAAATTTACAACAGAATTAGATGCTAAAAAAGATGTGGAGTACATAGATTTATAATATGAAAAAAGTAGTATTAACAATAGTTATATTATTAATAGCTACATTAACAATTATATTTATTCAAAACAGATACAATGATAAAGAATCATTTAATGGTAGATATTCATTAGAAACAGTAACAGTAAAAGATTTAACCCTTGAAGAAAAAATATCACAAATGTTAATTGTAGGATACATATCAGAAAGTATAGATAATAATTTAGCTGATATTATCATAAAGAATCAACCAGGAGGTTTTATAGTACAAGGTGTAAACTTTAGTACTTATGAAAAAACAAAAAAATTTATAGAAAGAATTAATTCTTATAATGCAATTCCTATGTTTATGTGTGTTGATCAAGAAGGCGGAAGTGTTCAAAGAATAAAAGCAATGAAAGATGAAACATTAAATATTCCATCTGCAAAAGAAGTAGGAAACACTAATAGTGAAAGCTATGCTTATAATATAGGAAAAATAATAGGTGAGCAATCAAGAAGTTGAGGTTTAAATACTGTACTTGCTCCTACATTAGATTTAGGAACAGGTAACACATTAAAAGATAGAACATACAGTAGTGATTCATCAAAAGTAACTAAGCTCGGAGGAGAAGTAGGAAAAGGAATAGAAAATCAAGGACTAATTGCTGTATATAAACATTTTCCAGGAATAGGTTCAGCAAAAATAGATACACATGCTGGACTTTCTGTTATTAATAAAACAAAAGAAGAAATGTTAAATCAAGATTTAAAACCATTTATAAGTCTTATTGATAAAATGAATATGGTAATGATTGGTCATACTTCCTATCCAAAAATAACTGGCAACAATATTCCATCTTCAATTTCAAAAGAAATAATAAATGATTTACTTAGAAATGAACTTGGATATAAGGGAGTTGTAATGATAGATGCTATAAATATGAAAGCACTATCAGATAATTATTCAGAAGAAGAAATATATAAAAGAGGTATAGAAGCAGGAGTAGACTTATTTATAATGCCATCTAACTCAACAAATGCAATAAATATAGTAAAAGAATTAGTAAATAAAGATCCAACTCTTGAAGATAAAATAAATGAATCAGTAGAAAGAATATTAAACTTAAAAAAGAAAAAATTAAATAATTTTATTTCATATAATAAAGATAAATTTATGAATCAAGAACAAATAAATATAATAAATAAGAAAAAGTAATATTAAAAAATAAGTGTATATTTGAGATATCAAATAAAAATCGTAAATATATTAACAATGAAAGTGTAAACCATTTCTTTACACTTTTTATTTATTTTTGTATAATGAGTTATGGAGATTAGGTGATTATGACAGAATATAATGAAAAATCAATTAAAATATTAGAAGGTCTTGAAGCTGTTCGTAAGAGACCTGGTATGTATATTGGTTCTACTGATAAAAGAGGACTACATCATTTAGTATGGGAAATTGTAGACAATGCTATTGATGAAGCTATAAACGGATATGGTAAAAAAATAACAGTAACACTTACTAAAATAGGAAGTGTAAGAGTTAGTGATGAAGGTCGTGGAGTACCAATTGGAAAACATGCATCAGGTAAATCAACACCAGAGGTTATTTATACAGTATTACATGCAGGCGGCAAGTTTGAAACAGATGGATATAAAGTATCAGGAGGACTACACGGAGTAGGTTCTTCTGTTGTTAATGCATTATCTAAATGGATGAAAGTAACTATTTGTAGAGAAGGAAAAATCTGTGAGATATCATTTAAAAATGGTGGAAAATTAGACAAAGATTTAAAACAAATAGGTACTACTAAACAAACAGGTACAACTGTTGAGTTTTTCCCAGATGAAGAAATATTTGGTAATGCTAGATTTAGCTACACAACAATATGTGAAAGAATGCAAGAAAGTGCATTTCTTATAAATGGTCTTACAATGGAAGTTATAGACGAAGAAGACGATAAACATAATACATATTGTTATGATAATGGACTTGTATCTTTTGTAGAATATGTTAATGAAGGAAAAGATGTACTTCAAAAAGTTATAAATTTCAGTAGCGAAAAAAATGGTATAGAAGTAGATATTGCAATGCAATACACTGATTCATACAATGAAAATATTATGTCATTTGTTAACAATGTTAAAACTGTTGATGGTGGTAGTCATGAAGTAGGATTTAAAACTGCACTTACAAAAGTATTTAATGAATATATAAGAGCTAACAGTTTACTTAAAAGTAAAGAAGGACTTGATGGTAGTGATACAAGAGAGGGTTTAACAGCGATAATTAGTTTAAAAATACCAGAAAGTTTACTTCAATTTGAAGGACAAACAAAGGGTAAATTAGGAACTCCACAAGCAAGAACAGTAGTAGAAAGTGTAGTATATGAAAAGTTATCATACTACTTAGAGGAAAATAAAGAATCGGCTACTGCGATAATGGATAAAGCATTAAAGAGTAAATTAGCTCGTGAAGCAGCTAGAAAAGCAAGAGCAGAAGCAAGAGCTGGAAAAGGAAAAGGTAAATCTGAAAAAGTATTACTTGGTAAATTAACACCAGCACAAAGTAAAGAATATCATAAAAATGAACTATTTATAGTCGAAGGAAACAGTGCCGGAGGTACTGCTAAAAGTGGTAGAGATAAACGACATCAAGCAATCCTACCATTAAGAGGTAAAATAATTAACTGTGAAAAATCAACAGTAGCAGATTTATTTAAAAATGAAGAAATAAATACAATTGTTCATGCAATAGGAGCTGGTGTAGGAGCAGACTTTGATTATACAGAATCAAATTATGGAAAAGTAATAATAATGACCGATGCCGATGATGATGGAGCACATATTCAAACACTACTTCTTACATTCTTTTATAGATGGATGAGAGATTTAATTGAACACGGTATGCTTTATATAGCAGTCCCACCATTATACTTAGTTAAATATAATAAAGATAAAAAGTATATAAATACTAATGAAGAGCTAAATGAATTTAAAAATACATTCAAAGGTAAATATACAATTCAAAGATATAAAGGACTTGGTGAAATGAATGCAGACCAATTATGGGAAACAACAATGGATCCAGCACATAGAACTCTTGTAAAAGTAAGAATTGATGATAAAGCACTAGCTGAAAAAAGAGTTGGTGTTCTTATGGGAGATGATTCAGAAGTTCGTAAAGAATGGATTGAAGAAAATGTAGAATTTACACTTGAAGATGACTATAAAGGAGTGGGATCAAAATAATGGCAAAAGAAAAAGAAACAACAATTATTGAAAAAATAAATGATTTTGCTCTTGAAGAAATAATGGGAGAGAGATTTGGTAGATATGCTAAATATATCATACAAGATAGAGCTCTCCCTGATGTAAGAGATGGACTTAAACCAGTTCAAAGAAGAATTCTTTATTCAATGTATAAAGATAAAAATACATATGATAAAGAAACAAGAAAATCAGCTAAAACAGTTGGTAATGTTATAGGTAATTACCATCCACACGGAGATACATCTGTTTATGATGCAATGGTTAGACTTAGTCAAAAGTGGAAACAAAGAGTAATTTTAGTAGATATGCAAGGTAATAATGGTTCAATAGATGGAGATGGACCAGCCGCAATGCGTTATACAGAAGCAAGACTTGCTAAAATAAGTAATGTACTTTTAGAAGACATAGATAAAGATTCAGTTGAAATGGCTTTAACATTTGATGATTATAGTTATGAGCCAACTGTACTTCCAGCTTATTTTCCAAATCTTTTAGTAAATGGTTCAACAGGAATAAGTGCTGGATATGCAACTAATATTCCACCACATAACTTAGGAGAAGTAATAGACGCAACTATTAAAAGAATAGATAGTCCAAATTGTAGACTTGACACAATTATGGATATAGTAAAAGGTCCAGATTTCCCAACAGGCGGTATAGTTGAAGGAAAAGATGCATTAATAAAAGCATATACAACAGGAAAAGGAAAAGTTGTAGTTAAAGCTAAATATGAATTTGAAAATACAAAAGGTAAAAATCAAATAATCATAACAGAAATTCCATATGACACTATTAAGAAAAATATAATTAGTAAAATTGAAGAAATAAGACTTGATAAAAAAATAGATGGAATTCTTGAAGTAAGAGATGAATCAGATAGAAATGATGAACTTAGAATAGTTATAGAACTTAAAAAAGATGCTAATAAAGATTTAATAATAAATTATTTACTTAAAAATACTGATTTACAAGTAAACTATGCTTATAATATGGTAGCAATAGTAAACAGAACACCAAAAACATTAGGTATATTAGAAATAATAGATGCATTTATTGCTCATAATAAAGAAGTTGTAATTAAAAGAACTAAGTTTGATTTAGATGTCGATTTAAAGAAAATTCATATTATTGAAGGTTTTATTAAAGCACTTGATATATTAGATGAAGTTATTAAAACAATAAGAAAAAGTAAAAATAAGAGTGATGCAATAGAAAACTTAATGCATGAATATGAATTTACTCATGCACAAGCAGAAGCTATTGTAATGATGCAGTTATATAAATTAACAAATACTGATGTAACTGAACTTAAAAATGAGTTTGAAGAACTTACAAAAGAAATAGCATATTTTAGAGAAATATTATCTAGTGAAGAAAAACTATTATCAGTTATAAAAGATAAACTAAGAACTATTAAGAAAGAATATGCTGATCCAAGAAGAACAACTATAAAAGATGAAGTAAGTGAAATAAAAATAGATACACTTGATATGATAAGTAAAGAAGACTTTATAGTTTGTATATCTAATAGTGGTTATGTTAAAAAAGTATCATTAAAATCTTATAATGCTACACCTAATGAATATCCAGGTGTAAGAGAAAATGATTATATAACAGGATTCTTTAAAATAAATAATATTGATACAGTATTATTATTTACTAATTTAGGTAACTATTTATATTTACCAGTAAGAGATATTAATGAATCTAAATATAAAGATATTGGTAGTCATATATCTAATTATATAAAAGTAAGTGATGGAGAAAAAATAATACAATCATTCGGAGTTTCTAAATTTGACAATACTATCATTACAGCATTTACTAAATATGGTATGGTTAAGAGAATGACTTTAAAGGATTTTGAAGTATCAAGATATTCTAAACCAATAAATATGTTTAAACTTAAAGATAATGATGAAGTAATCGCAGTAAGTAATAAATGTTATGATGAAACAATAGTTGTAACAAAAGAAGGATATGCTCTTAAATATAACACTGATGAAATACCATTAGTGGGTCTTAGAACAAGTGGTGTTAAATCAATTAATTTAGGAAGTAATGATGAAGTAATTGGTTCATTCAATGTAAACCCTGAAAAAGAATATATATCAGTATTCACAGATAGAAATACAGCTAAAAGAATAAAAGTTGAAGAAATTCAAAAAACAACAAGAGCAAAAAAAGGATCATTAATTATTAAGAGTCCAAAAACAAAACAATATAATTTATTTAGATGCTATAATACAAATAGTAAAACAATATTTGGAATACTTGATGGAAGTATAGGTTATATGAAATCAAGTGACATAAATATAATGGATAAATTAAGCACAGGAAGCTTAATAACTAAAAAAAATATTGAAGATATATTTGTAGTAAGTAGACTTAAAGATATTACTAAAATTGATACTACCAAAACAGAAGTAAAAGAAGAAACTACTATAAAAGAAGAAAAGAAAGAAACACCTAAAAAAGAATCAAGAGAACAATTAACAATGAGTGATTTCTTTGAAGAATTTAAGATATAGATTTTCTATATCTTTTTTTGTATAATATTTGTGGTAGGTGCTATTATGGATTATAGATATGAAACAAAAGATGAAACAAGAAATTTTCATAAACAAAGAATAGCTTTTATTATATATGATAATAAAATAGAATTTATTAAAAATAGTGGTATGTCACATTTTGAATATTGTAGTAGTAAAGGAATGACAAGAGAAGAATTTAATAAAATAACTCGTGGTTATTACATGAATGGAAATTTAATGTTTTACAAAGATAATTTTACTTATGATGATGGAGTAATAAGTGAAGGATTAAGATTTGTAGATGAAATTGCAAAATTTTGTAATATAAATAATATGAAAATATATTTTGGATTAATAGTTGACAAATCAGTAACAGTATGGCCACCAGACTATTATTATGGAGAATATATAGATGGCAATATAGTTAAAGACCCTCAAATAACAAAAACATTATAAGATGTCTCGGACATCTTTTTTAATTATCAAAATATGATATAATAACTATATAATAGAGAGGTTAATATGAAACTAGTATATTTAATAACAGGAATAATATTTTTATTATCATTACTTATAAATTTTAAATTGAAGAGGAATAATAAATTAAAATCAGGAAATGTATTTCTATGTTTATCACTATTTGTATTAATAGGTTATATTTTAGAAGTAGTAATTCTATTATTAACTGATCATATAAGAGCTAATCCTGTCATAATAGATATATACATAAATTTATATTATATTTTTATACTATCTTGGTATTTAATATTAAATGCTTATGTTTATACGATAACTAATATAAAAAATAATAAACTATTTTTAGTTATTGAATTAGTATTATTCATTTTTCTTTCATTATTAATAACTGTATCAAAAAATAGTTTATTAATATTGAGTATATCAATATTAATGATAAATACTATATCAATAATAAGAACAATTATTAAAAAGAAATATTTAAAATTAACTAAATCAACAAGCATCATATATATACTAGTAATATTATTTACATTAACTATATTACAAATCAGATATATTAATTTGGAAATATCAACAACTATAATGTTACTTATAACATATTTAATATATCTTTATATAGAAAGTCCATCTATAAAAGAATATAATTTAATAAATGAACTAAGACTTTTAGCACTAAAAAAAGATATGAACAAAACAAGTTTCTTAAATAATATATCACACGAATTACGAACTCCGCTTACATCAATAATTAATTCAATTGAATATATGAGTATGCATAAAGAAAACTTATCAGAAGAAATAAAAGAAACAATAGATGATTTAAATGATGCTTCTTCTTCATTAATTGATTTAGCTGGTAATGTTATAGATATAAATAAAATAGAAAATAAAGAACTTGAATTAAAAGAAAAAAATTATGATATAAGAAAAGAAGTAGAAAGATTAATTAATTTAAATAAGAAAATATCAAATAAAAAAGATATTGTATTTAAATATTCAATATCAGAAAATACTCCTAATAATTTATATGGAGATAAAACTAAAATAAAAGAAATAATAAATAATCTTCTTACTAATGCATTTAAATATACAGAAAAAGGAACTATTATATTAACAATAAATAGTAATATTGAAAATAATATATGTAAACTACAAATAGAAGTAAAAGATACTGGAATAGGTATTAAAAGTGAAGACTTAAATAAAATATTCAGCAAAAAAGAAATAGATAATGATATAAATAGTTCAGTAGATAGAGATGGAATAGGTTTATTAGTATCAAAAGATTTAATATATTTAATGAATGGAACAATTAATGTTAGAAGTTATTATGGTAGCGGTAGTGTATTTACAATAGAAATACCTCAAAAAATATCAGATGAAATAAGTAATAATACAAAAGAAAATAATATAATTTATAATAACAAAACTATATTACTTGTAGACGATGATGAACTTAATAATAAGGTTCTAGCAAGATTACTTACTAAATATAATATAAATTTAGTAGCATCTAAAAATGGTAAAGAATGTATTGATAAAATAAATAACAATGAAAAATATGATCTTATATTTATGGATATAATGATGGAAGATATAAATGGTATTGATACATTAAAAGAATTAAAAAAGAATAATAATTTTAATACACCTGTTATAGCATTTACCGCAGATGCATTAAGCACATCAAAAGATAAATATCTAAAAGAAGGTTTCAATGATTATATATCTAAACCATTTAAGAAAGAAGAACTAGAAGAAAAATTAAAGAAATATCTAGGAGAATAATATGAAAATAGCTATTATTATTCCATCTTATAATCCGACTAAAAAAATAGTGAAACTTGTAAATGAATTACAAAAAGATTTTGATAATATTTTAATAGTTGATGATGGAAGTACAGAAGAAACAAAAAGGATATATAAAGAACTTAATAATGTAAAAATAATATATCAAAACATTAATAAAGGAAAAGGTCAAGCAATTAAAACAGGAATAAAAGAATTAAAAAATGTTGATGCTTTTATAACAGTTGATGCTGATCTTCAACACAAACCAAAAGATGTATTAAAAATAAAAGAGTTATTAAAAGATAATGATATAGTTTTAGGAACAAGAAACTTTAATAAAAAGAATGTACCATTTAGTAGTAAATTTGGTAATAAGTTTTCCTCACTTGTTTTTAAGATTAAAACAGGTATTACTTTAAAAGACACTCAAACAGGATTAAGAGGAATAAACATAAAATATAAAGATTTATGTTTAAATACAAAAGGTAATAGATATGAATATGAAATGAACTTTCTATATAGCTTAGCAAAAAATAAAATAAATATTAAATGCATAGATATAGACACAATATATGAAGATAATAATAAAGGCTCACACTTTCATTGGTTAAGAGATTCAATATTAATTTATAAATGGTTCTTGCCACTTTTAATAATATTAATAATATTAATTATGACAATTATATGAAATTCTAATTGAATAATACTAATGAATATGCTATTTTATAGCTAGGAGGTAGACAATAAAATTATGAAAAAGTTAAAAAATTATGATATTGAGAATATAGTTAGAAATACTTTAATAGTATTAATGCTTATAAATGCTATTGTAATTACAACATTACTTTCAACTTATATGGTAGAAGAAGCATCATTGACTTTTATTAATTCAACTATATATAAGTTATCATATATATTGTTATGGCCATTAGGTATTATCACTTATATAGTAACAATTATTTACTTTGTTGCAGCTATCAAATCTAAAAAAGAAAATTTTTTTAAGATAATGTTAGCAATTACATCCTTATTTAGTAATATTTTAACCTTAAGTTTAATAGCAATCTGGATAACAAAAATATATAATTAAAAAACAAAGAAGTATTAAATACTTCTTTTTAAATGTTTGACAAACAAAAGAATGAGTAGTATAATTGGCTCATAAATCTTTGATGTGGAGAAGTAATATATAAGAGTTTTAAAGAGAGTTAGTGGTTGGTGAAAACTAATAAAACAAAATATATGAATAACACCACTGAGTGGAATATTGAAATAATAGTAAGTATTCTCGGGTAAACCGTTATAAAAATTAAGTTAAATAAGGGATGGTAATCGTCATTTTGACTCCTTTTACCATCTCTTTTTTTATTAAAGAAAGGATGATGAATATATGGATGTTAAAGATTTATTTAAAAAAATAGAAGACTACGAAAACAAAGATGTAGTATTAGAAGGATGGGTTCGTAATAATAGAAATCAATCTAATTTTGGATTTATTGATTTTAATGATGGAACATATTTTCAAAATTTACAACTTGTATATGATAAAGAACTATCAGATTTTGATAAAATCAGTAAAATAAGAGTTGGTTCTGCTATAAGAGTTAATGGAACAATTATTAAATCAGTTGGTAGTGGTCAAAGTCATGAAATGAAAGTAAAGTCAGTTGAAGTATTAGGAGATTGCCCAGAAGACTACCCAATTCAACCAAAAAGACACACAAGAGAATTCTTAAGAGAATTAGCATATTTAAGACCAAGAACAAATCTTTTTAATGCAGTTTTCAGAGTAAGAAGTGTAGCAGCACAAGCAATACACGAATATTTTCAAAGTAATAACTATGTATATTTTCATAGTCCAATCATAACAGGAGCAGATTGTGAAGGATCAGGACAAATGTTCAAAATAACAACTCTTGATATGAATAATCTTCCTCTAGGGAAAGATAAAAAAGTTGATTTTAAGAAAGATTTGTTTGGTAAACAAACATATATAACAGGTTCTGGACAACTTCATGGAGAAACTTTTGCTCTAGCATATAAAAAAATATATACATTTGGACCAACAATGAGAACAGAAAACTCAAACACAAAAACACATGCTAATGAATTCTGGATGATTGAACCAGAAATAGCATTCTGTGATATGAATGGAATAATGGATATAGAAGAAGAAATGTTAAAATTTATTATCAAGTATGTTATGGAAAGATGTCCACTTGAAATAGATTTCTTCGATAAATTTGTAGAGAAAGGATTAAAAGATAAATTAAATAAAGTGTTAAATAGTAAGTTTGTAAGAATTACACATAAAGAAGCTATTACTTTATTAAAAGAAGCTAAAGTTGATTTTGAATTCAAACCAGAATATGGTGAAGATATCGCCAAAGAACATGAAAAATATATAACAGAACACTTTAATGGACCAGTATTTATTACAGACTGGCCAAAAGACATTAAAGCATTCTATATGAAATTAAATGATGATAATGAAACAGTAGCCGCAGTAGACTTAGAAGTACCAGGTTCTGGGGAATTAATCGGTGGTAGTCAAAGAGAAGATGATTACGATAAATTAATTAATAGAATGAAAGAAATGAATATACCTCTTGAAAACTTAGATTGGTATACAAACCTTAGAAGATTCGGAGGATGTTATCATGCTGGTTTCGGTCTTGGATTTGAAAGACTTATAATGTATTTAACAGGTGTTGAAAATATAAGAGATGTAATACCTTATCCAAGAACACCTAATAACTGTGACTACTAAAAGGAGGAATAATAATGAGTAATTTTACAAAAGAAATGATTGATGATTATGCAGATAAATTACTTATAGGATTAACAGAAGAAGAAAGAACAAATATACAAGAAGAATTTGATGAAATAGAAAAAAATATGAATTTAATAAATGAAATACCAGACATCAAAAATACTGAACCACTTAGCTTTCCATTTGAAATGACAATTGAAGATTTGAGAAATGATGATGAAGTAGGTGAAGAAATTCCTATTGAAGAATTATTAAGAAATTGTGATCAATATGAAGGTAGAGAAGTGGAAGTACCAAAGGTGGTGGGATAATGATAACTAAGAATATTAAAGAATTACACGAAGAATTATTAAATAAAAAAATCACTTCAAAAGAATTAATAAAAGAATCATTAGAAAAATGTCATAGTATACAAGAAAAAACTAATGCATTTGTGACTATTATTGATGATGCAAAAGAAAGTGAAGTAACAGATGAATTAGTAAGCGGTATTCCATTTGGTGTAAAAGATAACTTTTCTACAAAAGATATTTTATCAACAGGAAGTTCTAACACATTAAAAGATTATGTTCCGTTCTTTGATGCAACAGCTGTCTTAAACCTAAAAAATAAAGGTGCAGTGCCTGTTTCAAAAACAGTTTTAGATGAACTTGGAATGGGAGGAACTGGAACAACTGGACATACAGGTATTGTTCACAACCCTTGGGATTATAGAAGAATGACAGCAGGAAGTTCTGCAGGAAGTGCTGCCTCAGTAGCATGCGGATGTTATCCATTTGCTCTTGGAAGTGATACAGGAGACTCAATTCGTAAACCAGCAGCATATTGTGGAATAGTTGGATATAAGCCAACATATGGAATGATTTCAAGATATGGACTTTTCCCATTTGCTTGCTCACTTGATACAGTTGGTGTTTTATCAAGAAGTGTAGAAGATGCAGCAATCGCAGTAGATGCAATGAAAGGTATAGATTCAAAAGATATGACTTCTTGGGATTCAAGTAATATTAACCTTTATAAAAGTTTAAATAAGGATGTTAAAGGTAAAAAACTATTTTATATAAAAGAAATAGTAGATATAAATAATTATGAAAATCCAAGTGAAGAATTAAAAAGGCATTTAGAAAACTTCAATAAAACAATAGAATTATGTAAAAATCTTGGTATAGAAGTAAAAGAAGAAAGCATTGATAAAAAATTACTAGATGCAGTTTCTTCTGTTTATGTAGTAATATCTTGTGCAGAGGCAACAAGCAATATGTCTAACTTAACAGGAATAAGCTTCGGACCAAGAGGTGAAGGACAAACACCATTTGAAATAATGAAAGATCATAGAACAAAAGGATTTAGTCCACTTATAAAAAGAAGATTTGTAATCGGTTCTTATGTACTTCAAAAAGAAAATCAAGAAAAATATTTTATGAATGCTAAAAGAGTAAGAAGACTAATAGTAGATAAAATGAATGAAATGTTTAGTAAATATGATGGACTTATCTTACCAGTAGGCAGTGGTTCTGCTAAGTATATTGAAAATTCTAAAAATAAACTATCATCTTCAAATAGTATTTTAGAAGATCATTTACAAATAGGTAATTTTGGCGGTTTCCCATCAATAACAATACCAAATGGTTTTGTAAATAATTTACCAGTTGGAGTAAATATAACAGGTGCCGTTAAAGACGATATAAATGTACTTAACATAGCATATGCATTAGAAAGCAATATGGATTATAAAAATATGATTGCAAAGGAGGTGGAATAATGTCATATAAAGCAGTAATAGGTCTTGAATTTCACTGTGAAATGAAATCAAATACAAAAGTATTTTCAAATTCAAGAAATAGCTTTAGTAAACTTGCTAACTCAAATGTAGCACCACTAGATATGGCATTTCCAGGAACACTTCCTGTTGTTAATAAAACTTGTGTTAAAAAAGCTATAATGATGGCATCAATATTAAATTGTAAGATACCAGAATATATGGAATTTGACAGAAAAAATTATTATTATCCAGATCTTCCAAAAGGATATCAATTAACTCAATTCTATAATCCAGTCGGAGTAGATGGAAAAATAATAATAGATGTTAAAGGTACAAAAAAAGAGGTGTTAATTCACGACATACATTTAGAAGAAGATGCAGCATCACTTGATCATTATTACAATACTTCAACAATAGACTACAATAGAGCAGGAGTTCCACTTCTAGAATTAGTAACAGAACCTTGTCTTTATAGTGTAGATGAAGCATTAGTTTTCTTAGAACATATTAAAAGTATTTATGAATATACTGATATTTCAGAATGTGATACTAAAAAAGGACAAATAAGAGCAGATGTAAATGTATCAATAATGAATAAAGATGATACTGAATTTGGTACAAAAGTAGAAGTTAAAAATGTAAATAGCTTTGATGCAATTAGAAAAACAATAGAATATGAAATTAAAAGACAATCAGAATTAAAAGATGCTGGTAGATATGATGAAGTAGTACAAGAAACAAGAAGATGGGATGACGAAAGCGGTACTACAATTCATATGAGAAGTAAAGCAGATGCAATTGATTATAAATACTTTAGAGAACCAAATATTCCAAGATATAAAATAACAAAAGAATTAATTGAAAAAATTAAGTCACAAATACCAATGTTAGCAAATGAAAGAAAAGAAAAATATATGAAAGAATATTCTCTTTCAGAATACGATGCAAGTGTACTTGTAAAAAATAAGAAAATATCTGATTATTTTGAAGAATGTGTAAACAGTAATTGTGATCCAAAATCAGCTTGTAACTGGATAACAACTAGATTGCTTGGTGAAATAAATAAGAGCGATGAAATAACAATAGATAATATATTTATTAGACCAAATATGATAGTGGAATTAGTAAATCTAGTTAATGATAAAAAAATATCATCAGATCAAGCTAAAAAAGTATTTACAAAAATGCTTGAAGAAAAACTAACTCCAAAAGAAATAGTAAAAAAATATGATATGGAAGTAATAGAAGATTCTTCATTTATTGATTCCTTAGTTGATGAAGTTATAAATGAAAATGAAAAAGCAATTACAGATTATCATAATGGTAGAACTAATATGTTAGATTACTTAGTTGGACAAGTTATGAAAAAATCAAAAGGAAAAGCAAATCCATTAGAAGCAAAATCTAAAATGTTAGAAAAAATTAGCAAATAAATATTATACCTAATTCATTGAATTAGGTATTTTTATATAAACTTTACATATAGTTATAATAAATATTATTAAAGATTGAATATGTGATATAATTTAAATGGAGAATGATATTATGAAAAAGAGAAAAGTAAAAAGAATATGGAGACATTTATTATTTTTTATAGTATTTGCTGGTATATCTGCATTTATATTTAATCATTTTAATTTATATGAGAAAATATTAGAATATACAATGGAAAATGGTATAAATATTGGAAATGTTTATGTAGTAAAACCAAAAGTAAAAATAATAGATGAAGATAGTAAAACGAGACCTGTAGCAGTATCAATAAATAATAATCATGCTGCTTATCCACATGCTGGACTTCAAGATGCATACCTCGCATATGAACTTATTGCAGAAGGTGGTATAACAAGAATAATTGCTTTGTTTAAAGATCAAACAACAGATAAAATAGGTTCAGTAAGAAGTGCAAGACATTATTTCTTAGATTATGTTATGGAAAATGATGCAATATTTGTTCACTATGGACACTCTCCACAAGCATTAAGTGATATAAAAAGTTTAAAAATAAACAATATAAATGGTATGTACGATGCAAAAGGATTTTATAGAGATACTTCTCTTCATAGAGCATATGAACACACAGCATTTACATCAATGGAAAGAATAAATAAATTAATAAAATCAAAAGGTTACAGAAATACAACAGATACACAATTGTTAAAATATAGTCCAATAAAAATGGAATACAAAGATTCAACTAAAAAAACAGCTAATACTATAGAAATTGTGTATTCAGATTATCAAACAACTAAGTATGTATATGATAAAGAAAATATGAATTACAAAATGTTTATGGGAGGAAAAGAACATACCGATTTAATCACTAAAAAACAATATACAGTAAAAAATATAATTACTTACCAAGTGGAAAATTCATCAATACACTCTGATAGAAAAGGAAGACAAGATTTATATAATATTGGTAGTGGTGAAGGATACTATATTTCAAATGGTGAAGCTATAAAAATAAAATGGAATAAAAAAGATAGATCAAGTAAAACAGTTTATACATTAGAGGACGGAAGCGAATTAAAGGTAAATGATGGTAATACTTGGATACATATTCAACCAAAAAACAAAAAATTAAATATTTCTTAATTAAAAAAATTATATTGAAATATTTAATATTAGATGTTAAAATAATATTATAGAATAAGGAGGACATGATATTTATATGATGGACAAAGTATTGAATTTTTTAGCAGATAATTACTTAATCTTTATGATTGTAGCTGTAGTGTTATTATTTGCTTTAATAGGATTTATTGTAGATGGTAAAAAGAAAAAACAAAAGAATGCTGAGGTAGTTCCTTCAACTAATGTTCCACCACAACCTGTACCAACAGCTGTAGCAGCTAATACAGCACCACAAGATGAGACAGTAACAGCAGCACCAGCTGCAGCTACTCAAGAGCCAAGTTTAAGTGGACTAGAATCAACAGCAACAGATGTTAATATTAATACATCAACACCTGTGGCTCCAGTTACATCTGCAGCAGAAACACCAGTAACAGCTGCTCCTGCTGAAGCACCAGTTGAAAGTATATTTAATACACCAAGCACACCAGTTGAATCAACTCCAGCTGCTGTTGAACAACCAACATTAGTTGTTGAAGAACCACAAACTATTGCACCAGCTACTGAAGCTCCTGGAC
The DNA here is from genome assembly GCA_022774645.1 of Mycoplasmatota bacterium. GTDB lineage: Bacteria > Bacillota_I > Bacilli_A > RF39 > UBA660 > CAG-1000. Next base: position 64,150 of record JALFKQ010000014.1, read on the forward strand.
CAGAAGCAATGGTTCCACCAATTGGAGAAACACCTTCTATAGGACCTGCACCTGCAATAGGTGAAACACCAAGTATTGGAGAAACTCCAAGTATAGGTGAAACACCATCTGTATCTGCACAACCAGTTACGGAACAACCAACTGTACAAGTACCACAAGCTAGTGAAACACCACAAGCTCCACAAACTCCAGTTGGACAATAAAATATAAAATTAGTAAGCGAAATAACTTACTTTTTTATTTGCAAAAAAATTGATAAAAAATGTGAAAAATGATAGACCCTTTGGATTAATAGCTTCAGGTTCTCTGACATATCAAGAAGGAATATCCCTTGCCTTTAGAATAGGTTAACACTTGCATTTATATTTAAAATATGCTAGAATACAAACATTGAAAGACGAGTAAAATAAAATTTATTTTATAGAGAGTTAATGTTTGGTGAAAATTAATAGTAAAATTATTTGAAGCTACTTTCATTTTATGAGTTAATCACTCACGGCATACCCGTTATCATAACTAAGTTAATTAAAGGATGGTACCGTCTATTTTAGACTCCTTGTGTATCATTCTTTTTTATTTTATAAGGAGGAAAATATGAATATTAAAGATTTGTACATTGATTTTTTTGTTAAGAAAGGACATAAACAAATACCAAGTGCACCAGTAGTGCCAGAAAACGACCCAAGTGTTTTATTTAATACAGCTGGTATGCAACCATTAATTCCATATTTAATGGGAGAACCTCATCCATATGGAACAAGACTATGTGATTATCAAAAATGTATTAGAACAAACGACTTAGATGTTATAGGTGATACATATCATCATACATTTTTTGAAATGCTAGGTAACTGGTCTCTTGGTGATTATTTTAAAGATGAAGCAATTGAGTGGAGTTTTGAGTTTTTAACAAAAGTTCTTAATATACCATTAGAAAGATTGGCAGTTACTGTTTATGCTGGAAAAGGTAATATTCCATTTGATAAAGTATCTCACGATAAATGGCTAAGTTTAGGTATTAAAGAAGAAAGAATAGCAAGAACAGTTGATGATAACTTCTGGATTGCAGGAGAAACAGGACCTTGTGGACCAGATACAGAAATGTTCTATTTTAGAAGTAATGAACCAATTCCAGAAAAATTTGATCCAGAAGATGAGAGATGGGTTGAAATCTGGAATGATGTATTTATGCAATATAAAAAGAATAGTGATGGAAGTATAGAAGAGCTACCTAAAAAGAATGTTGACACTGGAATGGGATTAGAAAGAGTAACAGCAGTACTTGAAGGAGTAAATGATAACTACTTATCTAGTATTTGGAAAGATGTAATAGAAGTAATTTCAAAAATATCATCTCTACCTTATGAAGGCAATGAAACAAGTATGAGAATAATTGCAGATCATATTAGAACAGCAGTATTTATAAGTGCTGATCCAGCTGGTATTAAACCAAGTAATGTAGGACAAGGATATATTCTAAGAAGGCTTATAAGAAGAGCTATAAGACATGCTAAAAAATTAAATATAGATATTAATAGTGATTGGGAAAGTCAAATAGCTTCATTAATAATGGATAAATATGAAATATATTATAGTGAAATTAAAGATAATAGAAATATTGTTTTAGAAGTATTAAAAGCAGAAAAAGAAAAATTTAATAAAACATTAGAAAAAGGTCTTAGAGAATTCGAAAAAGTAGCAAAAAACAATAAAGATTTAGATGCAGCAACTTCATTTAGATTATACGATACTTATGGTTTTCCAATTGAATTAACAGTTGAACTTGCAAATGAAAGAGGACTTAAAGTAGATGAAGAGGGATTTAAGGAAAAATATAAAAATCATCAAGAATTATCAAGAACAGCCTCAGCTGGACAATTCAAAGGTGGATTAAGTGGAAATAATGAAATTGAAACCAAATATCATACAGCAACACATCTTTTAAATGCTGCATTAAAACAAGTAATAGGTCCAACAGTTCATCAAAAAGGTAGCAATATTACAGATGAAAGAATGAGATTTGATTTTAGTTGTGATCATAAGTTATCAGATGAAGAAAAGAAACAAGCAGAAGATTTAGTAAATAAATGGATTAGTGAAGGACTACCTGTAACAGTAGAAGAAATGAATAAAGAAGATGCAATAGCATCAGGAGCAGAATGTATGTTTATTGAAAAATATCCAGACATTGTAACAGTTTATACAATCGGAAATAATATTTCAAAAGAACTTTGTGGCGGACCTCATGTTAAAAATACAAATGAATTAGGTCACTTTAAAATAGTAAAAGAAGAAGCATCAAGTTCAGGAGTAAGAAGAATAAAAGCAATACTAGAATAGAGGAGTAAAAATGGAAGTTACATATAATACAAAATTAGAAAATTTATTACAAGTCAATGCTAGTGAACCTAGAATTGTAATACCGGAAGAAAAACCACAATATACTCTTGAAACAAGAATAAAAGTGCTAGAAGAAGAAATCTATGCTTTAGAAAGTGAGTTTATGGAAGCAACTTTAGAGTTTATGACAACTACAAACGAATATGATGTAAGAGTTATAACTGGAATATCAAGTACTATGTATATTCCTTCTGAGTTTGGACAGAATAGTTTTGTTTATAGAATAATCACTGGTGAAAAAGGAAGGGAAAATCACGATCAAATAGATTTAAGCACATTGTTTGATGTAGCATCCATTACAAAATTATTTACATTAATACTTTTATTAAAATTAGATGATTTAGGTTATCTTTCTCTCAATGAAAAAATATGCGATATAAATCCAGATTTCCAAGGATTAGAAGATTTTACATTAAATGATTTAATGAGACTTCACGGTAAATATTGGACTGATGGAAATGTAGCAAAAGCAACATCAAAAGAGGAAGCAGAAAGAATACTGAAAACAATACATTTAACTGATAATACAAGAAAAGAAAATACATATAATGATTTTGGAGCAATTATAATAGCAGATACAATAGCAAAAAGAATGTCTCAAGTTCATAATAGAAAATTAACTTATGAAGATGTTTTAAAAATGTATCTTTTAGAACCACTTGGAATGAATCATACTTGTTATAATCCAACAACAGATAATGTTTCAGGAAACGGAATAGGAACAAATATTGTTCATGATCCAAAAGCAAGAGCCTTAGGTGGAATGTGTGGACATGCTGGATTGTTTACAAATTCAACTGATTTAATGCGTTTAGCAAGAGATATATTTGCAGCAATGGACGAAAAAGGAAAAGTATTAAATAAGAAAATAGTTAAGAAATTAGGAGAAGAAACATTTCCATATGGAGAACATCCTGAAAAAGGAAACTTAGGAGTTTATGTTAAAACGAAAGATCCATCTAAAGATTCTTATGTTTCTAGACTATCTTCAACTGGAAGTTTTGCACATCAAGGATGGACTGGATCACTTGTACTATTTGATCCAAATTATAGAATACATCAAAGCATACTCGTAAATTCTATTTATGCATCTGATAAAAAAGAGCAAATAAAAAACGATAAACCAGTATTTTATTTAAAAGCATTAAAACACTATAAGGAAAGAGTAACAAATATTGGACTTAAAATGAGATATGTAAAAAATGAACTTGATTTATGCAAAAATGTATATGAAGAAGAAAATAATCAATTAAGAAAAGCATTTAAAATATTAAGAAAATTGCCTTATTAATGACTTTTTAAATAAAATGTTTTAAAATATTAATAGAAGATAGAATTATATTGTTGTGAGAAATAAAAATGGAGAAAGTAGTACTAGGAAACTTAAAAGAAGAATTACAAAAAGATAATCTTAATTTATCAGAAAGAATGCTTAAAGATAGTTTAGAAGATAAAATGTTATTTTTAGAAACAGAACTTGATGGTTTAGAAAAAAATGATTTATCATACTTTAAGATTCTTAAAAACAAAAAAACGAATATGGAACAAATGTTATAACAGGAGTATCATAAAAGAAAATTAACTTATGAAAATGTTTTAAAAATGTATCTTTTAGAACCACTTGGAATGAATCATACTTGTTATAATCCAACAACAGATAATGTTTCACGAAACGGAATAGGAACAAATATAATAGAATACATTAATCTGTATTAGTTAATGCAGTCTATCCAATAGATTCAAAAGATGAAATAAAAAATTATAAACCAGTATTTTATATGAAATCATTAAGAGAATACCGAGAAAGATTAACAATGTTAGGATTAAAGATGAGATTTATAAAAAATGAATACGATATTTGTAAAAGAATATTAAATGAACCAGAAGAAAAACCATTAACAAGATAAAAAATATTACTATATCATTGAAAAAATATATGTAAATATGATAATATTAATATGTAAGGTAGGAGATAAAAATGAATAAAAGAATTCTAATATTACCATTATTATTAATTATGTTATTTACATTTACAGCATGTAAAAAAGAAGAAGATAAAAAGAAACCAATAAGTGGAGATTCATTCAAATTAGTTGCTGAAGGCGATAAGTATATTACTAAAGATGTAACCAAAAATTTTAAAAGTGATTCTGGTATAACAGAAGCAATAGTTGCAGCTGTAGAAAATCAATATCAAGTAGAATTTTATACATTAAAAGATAGTGAAACAGCTCAAAAAATGTATGATAGAAATAAAAAAAGATTTGAAAACATTAAAAGTAGTTTAGATAAAGCAGAATTAAAAGAAAGCAATAACAATTCAGAATATAAAATTTCTACAAACGGAAGATATATGTTATTAAATAAAATAGATAATACACTTATATATGCTAATGTAGAAGATAAATATAAAGAGAGTGTAACAACACTTATAAAACAACTAGGATATTCAAATTAAGCTATACATTCAGTATAGCTTTTAATTTACATTAATAATATAATAATGATATAATTTAGAAGGTGATTAAATTGAATATATATGCATATACATTAAAAGAACTTGAAGAATATTTAGTTAACAATGGATTTAAAAAATATAATGCAACTCAAATAATAGAATGGATATATGAACATAAAGTATATGATTTTAATAAAATGACAAACTTAAGTAAAAAACTTATAGAATTTTGTAATGAAAATTTATATTTTGAAGATTTATCTATATTAAAAGTGGAAACTAGTAAACTTGCTAATAAATATTTATTAGGCCTTAAAGATAATAATAAAATAGAATGTGTTCTTATGAATCATGATTATGGTTACTCATTATGTGTATCAAGTCAAGTTGGCTGCAATATGGGCTGTTCTTTTTGCGAAAGTGGAAGACTTAAAAAAGTAAGAGATTTAAGTTTAGAAGAGTTGGTAGGTCAAGTTATAGCTGTAAGTAGATATGAAGGTGTAAGAATAGATTCAATAGTTGTCATGGGAATAGGTGAACCATTTGATAACTTTGAAAATATTAAAAGATTTATATCATTAGTTACAAATAATAAAATGCTAAATATAGGTCAAAGGCATCTTACAGTGTCAACATGTGGTCTAGTACCTAAAATATATGAATTTGCTGATCTTGAAACAGGTGTAAACTTAGCAATTAGTTTACATGCTCCAAATAATGAAATAAGAGATAAGATCATGAAAATAAATCATGCTTATAAAATAGAAAAAGTAATGAAAGCACTTGATTATTACATAGCTAAAACAAATAGAAGAGTTACAATAGAATATATAATGTTAGCTGGTATAAATGATACGGATGAATGTGCATATGAACTTGCAAATCTTATAAAAGGTAAACTAATGTATGTTAATTTAATACCTTATAATGAAACATCTAATTTTACAATGAAAAGAAGTAATGACTTTAAAATTAAAAGCTTTTATGATATACTTAAATCAAATAATATAAATGTAACAATAAGGAAAGAAATGGGTGGAAACCTAAGTGCTGCCTGTGGACAACTTAGAGCAAACGAAGAAGGTGAAAAATGAAAACTTGTTATCAAACAGATCCAGGAAAAGTAAGAAGTCATAATGAAGATTCAGTTACAATAGTTAAAAACCTTAAAGGTGAATACTTACTTGTAGTAGCAGATGGCATGGGAGGACATAAAGCAGGTGAGATTGCTAGTTCTCTTGTGGTTACTGAACTAGGTAAAAGATTTAGCGAATTATCAAGTATTGGTACAAAAGAAGAAGCTGTTATATGGTTAAAAGAGATAATAGATGAAATAAATGTAAAAATACTTAAATATGCAGAGGAACATATTGATGCTAGTGGTCTTGGAACTACTTGTGTATGTTCAATATTAACAGATGATTTCTTATTATTTGGTAATGTTGGTGATTCAAGTGGTTTTGTAGAGAAAAAAGGCAAACTTTATAAAGTTACAAAAGATCATACATTAGTTAATATATTATTAGAAAATGGAGAACTTACAGAAGAAGAAGCAAAAAATCATCCACAAAAAAATGTTCTAATGAAAGCACTAGGTGCAGCAGAAATTATAGATATGGATATCTTTGATGTAGAAAGAACAGTAGATGGAATATTATTATGTAGTGATGGACTTACTAATATGTTAACAGTAGAGCAAATAGAAAAAGTATTAAATGATAATGAATTAGAAATAGAGGAAAAAGTGGATAAATTAATAATGAAGGCAAATACACGTGGGGGAAATGATAATATTACAATAGCTTATATGAGAATGAGTGGTGAATAGTGTGATAGTAAAAGGTACTAAGATAAATGACAGATATCAAATAATTAAAACACTTGGTGAAGGTGGAATGGCTAATGTATATTTAGCACACGATACTTATTTAGATAGAAATGTTGCAGTAAAAGTACTAAGAGGGGACTTAGCTAATGATGAAAAATTCGTAAGAAGATTTCAAAGAGAAGCATTATCAGCTACAAGTCTTTCACATCCAAATATAGTAGAAATATATGATGTTGGTGAAGATGATGGCCAATATTATATAGTAATGGAATATGTAGATGGCAAAACATTAAAGCAAGTATTAAAACAAAGAGGACATTTATCAGTAACAGAAGTAATTGATATTATGTTACAAGTTACAGATGGTATGGCTCACGCACATGATGCTTATATTATACATAGAGATATAAAACCTCAAAATATAATGATTTTATCAAATGGAATGATTAAAATAACTGACTTTGGAGTAGCAATAGCATTAAATTCTACACAATTAACTCAAACAAATTCAGTTATGGGAACAGTTCATTACATACCACCAGAACAAGCAAATGGCAAAGGTTCTACAATTAGAAGTGATATTTATTCAATGGGAATAATGATGTATGAACTATTAACCGGATTTCTTCCATACAAAGGAGACAATGCAGTAGAAATAGCTCTTAAGCATTTGAGAGAGCCACTTCCAAGTGTAAGAAAATTTGATTCTTCAATTCCACAATCTATAGAAAATGTAATAATAAAAGCAACAGCTAAAAATCCTAAAAATAGATATAAAGATGCAAGGGAGATGCACGATGATTTAAAAACAGCATTAGATGCTAGTAGAATTGATGAAAAAAGGTATGTTTATCCATATCCAGAAAATGATTTAGAAGAAACAAAAACTCTAGATAAAGAATTAGAATCAATTAAAACAGAAGATAAAAAAGTAAGAGAAAAGAAAGAAAAAGTAAAAGAAGAAGAATTTGTAGAAGAGAATAAAAAACAAAATAAAACATTAATAATAATATTAAGTATATTCACAGGCCTTGTATTATTATTAACAGTAGGCCTTGTAATTTTACTTAATGATGATAATAAAGAAGCAATTATACCAGATGTAGCTAATAGAACAATCCAAGTAGCAACTAAAATGTTAAATGATGCTGGATTTGGAGTAGCAAGCGAATATAAATATATAGCTAGTGATGTAGTAAAAGAGGGAGATGTTGTTAAAACAAGTCCTGAAATTGGTAGTAATAATAAATTACCAAAAGATGTAATTTTATATATTTCTAGTGGTGAAGCAGCATATATAATGGAAGATTTTATTGGTCAAAATTATTTAGTTGCACAGGGAAAAATAGAAGCACAATGCGAATGTAATGTTGAAATAGTAACACAAGCAGTTGATGAAAGTAAAAAACAAAAAGAAGATGAAGTTTTAAAAACAGAACCATCAGCTGGTGAGAAGAGTAAACTAGGAAGTCCAATTAAAATTTATATTCCAAAAATAGAATATAAATATCCAAACTTTACAAGTGGTTATACTCTTGCTAAAATAGAGGAGTTTGCAACAAAACATGAATTAAAACTTGAAATTAAATATCAAGAAACAACATCAGTTCCAGATGGAACAATATTAAAACAAAGTAGAGCAGCTTCTTCACTTGTTACACCAGGAGCAACACTTGTAATTACAGTGGCAAGAGCTCCAGAAGTTGAAGAACCAACTACTGAGCCAACAGATGACAATACAGGGGAGTAATATGAAAGGTAAAATAATATGTATTAATAAATATATACATAGAGTATTATTAGAAAATAATACAATAATAGATACAAGAACTAGGGGAAAGCTTAGAAATATGAAAGTAAATCCAGTAGTTGGAGATAATGTTATAGTAGATATTAATACAAAAACAATAGAAAAAGTTGAGACTAGAAAAAATTATTTAGAAAGACCACTTATTGCTAACATAGATAAACTTTTAATAGTAATGAGCACTTCTATCCCAGCTTTTTCTAGTTATCTAATCGATAAGTTCTTACTTATTGCATATAAAAATCAAATTGAGCCAATAATAGTTATTACAAAGACAGATATGATAACAATGAAAGAAAAAAGTGAAGTTAAAAAATATATAAATTATTATAGAAAATTAGGAATAAAAGTATATATTAATTCAAGTGTATCAAAGATAAAGAAAGAATTCGCATCATCAGTAGTTGCACTTTGTGGACAAACAGGTGCTGGTAAAAGTACATTATTAAATAAAGTTGATGCATCACTTTCATTAAAGACAGGTGAAGTATCAGAATCACTTGGAAGAGGAAAACATACTACAAGACTTGTTGAATTATTAGAAGTAAATGATGGATTAATTGCTGATACACCAGGATTTAGTTCATTAGAATTAAATATTCCTAAAAAAGAAATAAAAAAATATTATTATGACTTTAATAAACCTTGTAAATATAGAAGTTGTCTTCATATAAAAGAAGAAGGATGCTCAATTATTGAAGCAGTAAATAAAGGTAAAATACCAGAATGGAGATATCAAAACTATTTAAAATTTATGGAGGAAGTTAAAGAATGAAAGTAAATGTATCAATATTATCTAGTACAATAAAACCACAAGATATAGTAAAAGAATTAGATAAAACTAATGCAGACTATATACATATTGATATAATGGATGGTAAATTTGTAGATAATAAAACTTGGACTATAAGTGAAATAACAAAAATAACAAAGAATTCAACTTTACCATTAGATGTTCATTTAATGGTAAATAATCCTTCAAAATATATAGAGGATTATGCAATGCTTAATACAAATGATATTATATTTCATTATGAAGCAGTTAAAGATGTTAATAGTATGATAGATGAAATTAAAAATTATGGACTTAAAGTCGGTATTGCAATAAACCCAGATACAGATGTAGAAAAAATATTTCCTTATCTTGATAAGATAGATTTAGTTCTCGTGATGAGTGTTTATCCTGGAAAAAGTGGTCAATCTTTTATAGAAAAATCACTTGATAAGATAAGAAAACTAAAACAAGAAATACAAGAAAAAAACTTAAAAACATTAATATCAGTAGATGGTGGTATTAATGATGAAACAGGAAAGTTATGTAAAGAAGCAGGTGTAGATATTTTAGTATCAGCTTCATATATACATAAAGATATAAAGAATAATATAGACATATTAAAAAATATTTAGACACTAGAAATAGTGTCTTTTAATTGTTAAAAGTTCTATTTAATAGTATAATATCCATAGATAATATGAAAAATAAATTAATAACAAATATAATTGTATTAATGTTAACTATTACTTCAATACTTGGAATAATAGGTTTTTCGTATGCTTATTTTAATACTGGTGTTAGTGGTGAAGGAAAGTATATTACTCTAGATACTGCAGGATTAAAATTAAGATATACTGATGATGTTACTATGTCACTTAATAATGCAATTCCAGGAGATAAGATTGAAAAAACATTTACTGTTGAAATATAGGTACTAAAACTGTAAGCTATAATATCGTATGGAAAGATTTAATAAATACTAAAATATGTACCTATATTAATGATAAGTCAATGGTATCATATTATAATATAATATTTTTTCCAATAGCAATGCCACATCAATAGATTTAAGCAGTTTTAATACCAAAAATATAATAAATATAGCTAATATGTTTGCAAATTCAAAAGTACAAAATTTAGATTTAAGTAAATTTAATACAAAAAATGTAACAACAATGTCTGGTATGTTTAAATATACTTCAGTAGAAAAATTAGATTTAGATACATTTGATACAAGAAGTGTTGAAAATATGAGTAGTATGTTTTATGAAAATAAAAGTAGTACTTTAGATCTTAGTAGTTTTATACTAAAAGAAGATGTAGATTTAACTTCAATGTTCGGAATTGCAAAAGCTAGGATAGGTTATGCTAAAGATGAAAAAAGCATTAATAAATTTAATGATAATACCATTACAAGTATTTCAAGTACCTTAAAATTTGTAGTTAAATAATTATAAAAGAAAAGTATAACTTTTCTTTTTTTATAAAAAATCATAAAAAAGAAGTGTTTTGCAATTTTATTTCGAATAATAATAGTAGGGGGATAAGATGAATAAAAAATATATTGTAAAACAAAATGGTTATAAAGATTGCGGTCCTTCATGTTTATTATCCATTATGAAATATTATGGATGTGAGGCCTCACATGAAGAAGTTACCCTAAATTTAAAAACAACAAAAGAGGGTACGACTGCATTAAATATCATTAATGGTTCAAGACTTTATGGATTTGATGGTTATGGTTATCATTATAGTTATGAAGATATTATAGATAATAAAGTAAATCTACCTATAATATGTCATATAAACAAAAATAATATGCTACATTTTATAGTAATATATAAAATTAATAGAAAGACTATAACGATAATGGATCCCTCCAGTAATAGTACTAAAATAAGTAAAGAATCATTTAAAAAAATGTATTTAAATACATCGATTGTTATTTATCCAGTAAAACAAGTGAATAACAATTATAAGAAAAACAGATCAATCTTTATAACATATTTAATGTTGAATAAACTTTCACTCTTAAAATTATTGATAACTAATATATTTATTATATTATTAGGAATTATACTTAATTATTATTCATTTATAGTAATAGATTATATACTTCCGAATTATAATATTAAAACATTAGTTTTTATTACAATTATATTATTTATAACATTAATAATTAAAATGATACTTTCATTTATTAATAATAAAATAATTATTAATTTGAATGATAAATTATCAAATAATATAAATGATGATGTTATTAGAAAATTATTTTATCTTCCTTATCAATTCTTCAAAAATAAATCAACTAGTGAAATAATATCTAGAACGAATGATTTAAAAACATTTTTAGACCTTTTTATTAATGTTATTACAACTATACTATCAAATATACTTCTAATACTTTTTAGTATGATATTACTACTTATAATTAACTATAAATTGTTTCTAATATATTTAATAGAATTAATAATATATTTTATAATTATACTAATAAATAAAAGTAAATTAAAAAACAAAAATGAAAACTTAATGATTAATGAAGAAAAATATAATAAATCATTAAGTGATAATATTAGTGGTTATGAAATAAATAGAAATTTAAACACCCTCAAATATCAAATAATAAAAAGTCAAGCAAAATATAAAATATATACAAAATCAAAAGTATCATATTATAATTCTATAAATAAAGAAAATATTATTAAAGATCATATATCAGATTTATCTAATATATTATTTATATTCTTAAGTGCTATTTTAATAAATAATAATAATCTTTCATTAGGAAATTTTATACTCTTTACTCAAATCACTTTTTATTTTATTACACCTATGAAAGACCTATTAGATCTAAGTGACACAGTTGATTATATGAAAAATATATATAGAAGAATAAATGATATGATATTAATAAGTAATGATATAGATGAAGAAACAAATGAGACTATAAATGGTGATATAAGTATTAAAAATTTATCATATTCACATAACGACATTGATTATATATTTAAAAATGTTTCATTTGATATTAGATCAAAAAGTAAATTTTTAATATATGGAAATAGTGGTAATGGTAAAAGTACAATTATGAAAATATTATTAAAATACTTAAAAATATATAAAGGTGAAATATATATAAATAATAAAAATATAAAAGATATGAATAGTAATGTTATTCAAAATAGTTTTACTTATGTATCGCAAAATAGCTATATAAATAATGATAGTATTAAAAATAATATTATATATGATAGAGATATAAATGATAGTGAATATGAAAATGTAATAAATTTATGTAATTTAAATACTTTAAGAAATAGAAGTATATTAAGAGATAAATATGTAATAGAGGACAATGGATTTAATATATCAGGTGGTGAAAAACAAAAAATCATTTTAGCAAGAAGTCTACTTAAAAATAGTAATTATATTATTTTAGATGAAGCACTAAGTGAAATATCATTTGAAGAAGAAGTAGAAATAATTAACAAGATATTTAATTATTTCAAAGATAAAACAATAATATATATTTCACATAAAAAAGAAATTATAGAATTGTTCAAAGAAAAATATAAATTAGAAAGGAGTTAAGGTTATGATTGAAGAAAGAGAATTATCAACCATTAAAGGAGGTGCAGTTAATTGGGGTGTTATTGGTATAGGTGGGACTATCATTTCTTTTCTTATTGGACTCGTAGATGGATATCTAAGACCTTTAAAATGTAGAAGATGATAAAAGAAGAAGAACTAAAAGAAATAAAAGGAGGAGCCGTATCAGTAGGCACCATTATTAATGCTGTTGTAAAAGCAATAAGTTTAGCACTAGAACTTGGAAGAGGACTAGGTTCTGCAATAAGAAGAAAAAAAGATGGAAGAAAATGTTCATATTAAGAGGCAATATGCCTCTTTCTTTTTTTGTAAAATGTTTGTGAAAAAATAAATATCCAATTGACTACTTAAATAAGTAGAGTATAATTATCATAGTTAGTTACCGAACTAAAAGGAGAAGAATATTATGGAAGAGCAAAGCATTGGATCTGAAATAAAAAAAATTGATAATCTTATAGTAAGAAAAATAGTATCTTATAGTAAAAATAATGAAAATATCTTGACACCAGCTCAAATGATGATAACTAGATACTTATGTAAAAACAAAAATAAAAAAATATATCAAAAAGATCTAGAAAAAGATCTACCATTTAGAAAATCAACAATATCTGGAATAATTCAAACAATGATAAAAAACAATATTATAAGAACAATATCATCAGAAAAAGATGCTAGAAGTAAAGAAATACAATTAACTCCTTATGGAATAAAAATAAATAAAGAAGTAGAAGAAAATATAATTAAATTCGATAAAATATTAAAAAATAATATTAAAGATAGTGATTTAAGAATATTCTTTAAAGTAACTAAACAAATACAAGATAATTTGAAGGGAGAAAGTAATGACAAAATTATTTAAGAATTTAAAGAAAAAAGATTATTTAATGATAATATTGTCAAGTATATTTATAATATTTCAAGTATGGCTTGAACTTAAAATACCTGATTATATGAGTGAAATAACTAGACTTGTACAAATTAGTGGAGCAATTAATGACATATTAGTACAAGGATTATATATGGTACTATGTGCATTTGCTAGTTTTGCTTCATCTTGTGTAGTAGGATATATAATTGCTAATGTAGCTAGTGGTTTTTCAAGAAATATAAGAGAGAAGTTATTTAATAAAGTTGAAGAGTTTGGAATGGAAGAAATAAAGAAATTTCAAACAAGTAGTCTTATTACAAGAACAACAAATGATGTCACTAATGTAGAAAGTATGCTTACATTTGGGCTTCATATGATGATAAAAGCTCCAATAACAGCAATTTGGGCAATTGGAAAAATAGTGAACAGAAGTTTTGAATGGACAGCAATAATAGGTGGAGCAGTATTAATACTTCTAGCTATGGTTATTACTCTTATGATGATAGTTTTACCAAGATTTAAAATAGTTCAAAAATTAATTGATAATATAAATGGTCTTACAAGAGAAAATTTAAAAGGTATCAGAGTTATAAGAGCATTTAATGCTGAAGAAACAGAACAAAATAAATTTGAAAAAGTAAATAATAAACTAACAAATACACAATTATTTAATCAAAAAGTAATGAGCTTAATGTCACCAATGATGTATTTGATAATGAACGGTGTTTCATTAGCAATTTATTTTATGGGAAGTATTCTTATTAGTAAAGCACTACTTGCTGATAAAATAACATTATTTAGTAATATGGTTGTATTTAGTAGTTATGCTATGCAAGTTATAATGTCATTCTTAATGTTGGCAATGATATTTATAATGTATCCAAGAGCTGCAATATCAGCTGATAGAATAAATGAAGTATTAAATACTAAAGCAAAAATAAAAAATGGAAAAGTAAGAAAATCAGAAGAAGTTGGAACAATAGAGTTTAAAAATGTAAGTTTCAAATATCCTGACTCAGATGAATCAGTTTTAGAAGACATATCATTTAAAGCAAATAAAGGTGATACAGTTGCAATTATTGGTTCAACTGGTAGTGGAAAAAGTACACTTGTTAATTTAATTCCAAGATTTTACGATGTCACTAATGGAACTATATATGTAGATGGAGTCGATGTAAGAGATTATGAAATCAGTTCACTTCACGATAGACTTGGTTATGTACCACAAAAAGCAATAATGTTTAACGGAACAATTAATTATAATGTTAGTTATGGTAAAAAAGCAAACTATAAAGTAACTGACGAAAAAATAAAAGAAGCAATAGAAGTAGCTCAGGCAAAAGAATTTGTAGACAAAATGCCTAAAAAATACGATTCAAACATAGCACAAGGTGGAACAAATGTATCTGGTGGTCAAAAACAAAGATTATCAATTGCAAGAGCTATTGCAAGAGATCCTGAAATATATATATTTGATGATACCTTTAGTGCACTTGATTATAAAACAGATTATATTCTTAGAAAAGAACTTAAAGAATATACAAAAGAAGCAACTAGCATAATTGTAGCTCAAAGAATAGGTACAATTAAAAATGCAGATAAAATAATTGTACTTGATAAAGGTAAAATGGTTGGAATGGGTACACATAAAGAATTATTAAAAAAATGTAAAGTATATCAAGAAATAGCATATTCACAATTATCAAAGGAGGAACTAGAAAATGAATAACGAAAAAGAAAAGACTCCTAGAACAAGGGCTCCAAGAGGACATGGTCCAGGAGCAGTAGGTGAAAAACCAAAGAATTTTAAAGTAGCTCTTCTTAAAATGAAAAAATATTTAAGTAAACTAATGCCACTTATAATAATAGCTGTAATATTATCAGCAATAAGTAGTATTTTATCAATAGTAGGTCCAAATAAAATAAAAGACTTAACAAATGAAATACAAGCAGGAATAGTAATAAATAAAGATAATTTAGAATTACTTACAAAAGACATTAGTAAAGATTTAAAAGAAAACTTAATGTTATCTGATGAATCATTAAAAGACATAAGTGTTGAAGATAAAGCAAAATATTATGAAGTACTAACTACAATGAATAATGATAATGGTATGGAAAAAGTAATTGAAATACCAGACTCAATAAAATTACTAATATTTAAAGATACAACAATTAAAGGAATAAAAATTAGTTCAAAAGATAAAGTAGAACTAATAAATACAATGAAAAATATAGATATGAATGAGCCAACTAAATTATATGGTGAATTTGATAAATTATCTAAAAATGTTAATGAATTAATTAAGCCAAATATGAATACCGGAAAAATAAAAAATATAACTATATTCTTAGTTTGTTTATATTTATTAAGCACATTATTTAGTTATATTGAAAATTATTTAATGGTAGTTGTATCAAATAACTTTGCAAAAGGTCTTAGAACTAAAATATCACAAAAGATAAATAAATTACCACTTAAATATTTTGATAGTCATAGTTATGGAGATATATTATCAAGAGTAACAAATGATGTTGATACAATAAATATGTCATTACAAAATAGCTTAGGTACATTTATAGGTGCAGTAGCATTATTTATAGGTTGTGTTATAATGATGTTTACTACAAATGTATTAATGGCAGTAACTTGTATATTATCATCAATATTTGGTTTTGCATTTATGAGTTTTATATTGAAAAAATCACAAAAATATTTTGTTAGAAGACAAACTGAACTCGGAAAATTAAATGGTCATATTGAAGAAATATATAGTTCACATACAATAGTGAAAGCATATAATGGAGAAGAAGAATCATTAAATAAATTCAATGAATTAAATAATAAAGTTTATGACTGTAATAGAAAAAGTCAATTCTTATCTGGCCTTATGCCTCCAATGATGGGATTTATTGGTAACTTTAGTTATGTTGCAGTTTGTATAGTGGGAGCAATTCTTGTAATAAAAGGTAATATTACATTTGGAGTAATTATAGCATTTATAATGTATGCAAGACTATTTACAAGTCCTCTTTCTCAAATAGCTCAAAGTATGACACAACTTCAAACAGCAGCCGCTGCATCTGAAAGAGTATTCGAGTTTTTAGAAGAAAATGAAATGAAGGATGAAAGTACTTTAACTGGGCTTTTAAATCCTAAAAATGTAAAAGGAAACATAGATTTCGAACATGTTAAATTTGGCTATGATGAAGATAAAATAATAATTAAAGATTTTAACTGTAATGTAAAATCAGGTCAAAAAATAGCAATAGTAGGTCCAACTGGTGCTGGAAAAACAACAATAGTTAACTTACTTATGAAATTCTATGAAGTAAATAGTGGTGAAATAAAAATAGATAATATACCAGTAAGTAACCTAACAAGAAAAAATATTCACGACTTATTTATAATGGTACTTCAAGATACTTGGTTATTTGAGGGAACTATAAGAGATAACATAAAATTTAATAAACAAAATGTAACAGATGAAGAAATATGGAAAGCATTAAAAATAGTAGGTGTAGATCATTTTGTAAAATCTCTTCCAAAAACATTAGACTACAAGATAGAAGATAATGAATCAATATCAGCTGGTCAAAAACAATTATTAACTATTGCAAGAGGTATGATAAAAGATTCACCATTCTTAATACTTGATGAAGCAACTTCTTCGGTAGATACAAGAACAGAAGAAGTAGTACAAAAAGCAATGGATAAGCTAACAGAAGGAAGAACCTCATTTATAATTGCACATAGACTTTCAACTATTAAAAATGCTGATATAATTCTTGTTATGAAAGATGGAAATATAATTGAAACAGGAAG
The DNA here is from genome assembly GCA_022774645.1 of Mycoplasmatota bacterium. Classification (GTDB taxonomy): domain Bacteria; phylum Bacillota_I; class Bacilli_A; order RF39; family UBA660; genus CAG-1000. The sequence goes on from JALFKQ010000014.1 coordinate 81,727, forward strand.
TCACAATGAATTAATAAAACAAAATGGATTCTATGCAGAACTTTATAATTCACAATTTCAAAATTAATTAAAATACCTGACTAATAGTTAGGTATTTTTAAATAATTGTATTGTTAAAAAAAACATTATATGTTACAATAATTATTAGAATAGAGGGGAATAAGTATGTTAGGAAATATTCTTACGATTAATAAAAATAGTGCAATTGTTTCTATTAATAAAAGTAATGGTGCACAAATAACAGACTTAATTAATCTTCATGTGGTATTTGAAGATCAAAATAAAAAAATATTAGGAGAAATAGATTCTATTGAACAAGATACAATAAAAATAACATTTTTAGGAGAATTAACTTCTAATGACTTTATTGGTGGTTTAATTAAGAAACCTAGTTTAGATGCTAAGATAAGAATTATTAATGATGAAGAATTAAAAATTCTTACTGGTGTTGAAAATAGAAGTATTAGACTTGGAGTTTCACCACTTTATAATGACTTTCCATTAAATGTAAGTATAGATGAATTATTTAGTAACCACACTGCTATATTTGGTAACACTGGTAGCGGTAAAACTTATGGTATATGTAGAATAATTCAAAATATATTTCCAAAATCACAAATTATTCCATATAAAGCAAATATATTTATATTTGACTCTTATGGTGAATATATAAATGCTTTTTCAAGTCTATCAAATAATAATCCATATTATTCATTTAAGGTTATTACAACAAATATGAAAAAAAGTTATGAGAAACTTAACATACCTGTTTGTTTGTTAGACTTAGAAGATGTATTAAACCTTTTAGAAGCAACAAACTTTTCACAAATAGCTATGGTTGATACAGCACTTACATATGTTAAAATGTTTGCTAGAAATGATAAAGAAGCAATGGATTTCAAAAACCATATTTTAGCAAAAGCAATAACATCAATTATGTATACTAATCAAACATCATCAAAAATAAGAGATCAAATTTTTGAAATATTAAGTGAAACAAATACACCAGAGCTATCTCTTGAAACAGAAGTACCAGGAATTGGATTCACAAGACAATTCAGAAACTGTTTTGATATAGATAGTGAAGGTAGATTTGCTGAAAGAAAAATTATTAGTGATTATATAAAAAGTTTCATAGATGAAGATAGAAAATGGAATTATGATAGCACAGGAGTAAGTTATTCATTACATGATCTTGAGGTTGCATTAAACTTCACATTATATAGTGAAAGATATTTACTTAATGAAGCTATGTATGATTCAGCAATGAGTTTAAAAGTTAAATTACATGATTTAGCTACAAGAGGCAATAGTGCTTTCTTTACTAATGAAGGTTATATTACAATAGATGAATATATTAAAAGAATACAAATAAATGGCAATAAAAAAAGTCAAATTGTTAACTTTAATTTAGAAGATGTTGATGATAGATTTGCAAGATCAATAGTTAAAATATTTGGAAGAATGTTTATGAAATATACAAAAGGTTTAGCAGAAAGAGCATCATTCCCAATACATATGATTTTAGAAGAAGCACACCGTTATGTTTTAGAAGGTGATGATAAAAAATTATTTGGATATAACATATTTGAAAGAATTGCTAAAGAGGGAAGAAAGTATGGACTTCTATTAGATTTAATTACACAAAGACCAACTGACTTAAATGAAAATGTTATAAGTCAATGTGCTAATTTCTTAATATTTAAAATAAATCATCCAGCTGATCTTGAATACATTGCTAAGAGTGTACCAAATATGAGTGAAGATGTAGTAGAAAAACAAAAGACTCTTCAATCAGGTACATGTGTAGCATTTGGTAGAATATTTAAAATACCAATGATTGTCAAAATGGAAAAAGCAGATCCACCTCCAACAAGCGCAAACTGCGAAATTTATAACAATTGGATGGTAAAATTAAAAGAATAATATAGAAAGGAAGGATAATTATGTATGATTTTGGTACTCACTTTGAAGTTGATTTAACTAAAAGTAAAACACCATCATCAAATGTATTCAGAGGAAAAACATATAGAATAAGTATATTATCTGATGTTTTAATAAGATTTGAATATAGTGAAACAGGATCATTTAATGATTATCCTACTTTTTTTGCTAGTAATAGATCATTTGGAAAACCAAAGATTACCGTAGAAGAGGATAATAATGTATTAATTATAAAAAATAATATATTTGTTCTTGAATATACAAAAGAAAAGCCATTTATAGGAAGTAAATTATTACCAGATCAATATTTAAGAGTAACAATAGTTGGTACAGAAAAAACATGGTACTTTAATCATCCTGAGGTTAAAAACTTTAAAGGAACTGCATATAGTTTAGATGATACAAAAGGCAATATAGATTTTGAAAAAGGGTTATTTAGTTTAGATGGTTTTACAACATTTGATGACTCAAGAACACCGATAATAGATGCCCATGGTAATGTTTTATCTCCAAATTATAAAAATATAGATACTTATTTATTTATATATAATAATGATTTTGGTGTTGGACTTAGAGATTATTTCAACCTAACATCATTACCCCCATTAATTCCAAGATATGCTCTTGGAGTATGGTGGAATAAAAATGAAGCATATGGTGAAAGTGATATTCAAAATTTAGTATACAATTTTAGAAAATATGATTTACCAATGTCAGTTTTATTATTAAATGAATGCAATAGAACTAAAAATAACTATTCACCAATAAGTTTTTCTCTTGATAAAAATAAATTGCCCAATCCAAGAGGCTTAAGTGAATTTCTACATAAAAATAGTATTTATTTAGGAAGTAATATTAAAACAGAAGGATTAATAAGTGTAGAAGAAGAAAATTATTTAGAATTTCAAAAATTCTATAATAAAGACTTAAATAAAAATATACCTCTTAATGTATATGATCCTAAACTAGTAGATTCATATTTAAAAGGTATAATTAATCCATTTTTGGATAAAGGAATAGATTTTCTATGGGTAGATGATAATAATAAAGAAAATACCCTTAGAAGTTTTACAATGAATTATTTTCTTTATAAAAATTTCAGCTTAAATAAAGCTAAAAGAAACTTTGTAATGTCTAGAAATTTTGGAATATGTCCTCATAAGTATGCAGCATTATATTCTGGTGAAACATTTATAAATTGGAAAACATTAAAATTATTACCATTTTATAATTCAACAGCTGCTAATATAGGAGTATCTTGGTGGAGCCATGATATTGGTGGATTTAAAGGTGGCACAGAAGATGCTGAATTATTCATGAGATATGTTCAACTTGGTGTATATAGTCCTATATTAAGATTATCTAGTGATACTGGAAAATATTATAAAAGAGAGCCATGGAAATGGGATGCAAAAACTTATAAAATAGTTCATGACTATTTAAAAATAAGACATAGATTAATACCATATATATATAGTGAAGCAAAGAAATATTCATCATTTGGTTCACCATTAATTCAACCACTATATTACAAATATCCTGAAACATACGACGAACCATTATATAAAAATGAATATTATTATGGTAGTGAATTATTTGTGTGTCCAATAGTTAATCCAAAAGATGAAGTAATGAATAGAGTAGTACATAGAATATTCTTACCTAATGGAATATGGTATGATTTTAAAACTGGTAAAAAGTTTACAGGTGGTATGAGATATGTAACATTCTATAAAGATGAAGATTATCCAGTTTATGCTAAAACAGGAGCAATTATCCCTATGGCTAAACTTGATCCGCAAAATATAAATAGTACTGCTTCACCTAAAACATTAGAAATACAAATATTCCCAGGAAGAAGTAATACATATAAATTATATGAAGATGATGGAGTATCTTCTATGTATAAAGAAGGATATAGTTTTACAACTGAAATAAATTACTACTACAAAGAAAATGATTTTTCAGTTTCAATCGAACCAGTTGAAGGTAAACTTGGAATAATACCAGAAAAGAGAAACTATATCATAAGATTTAGAAACACTAAATTTACTGACGGAGTTCAAGTATTTGAAAATGAAGTAAATGTTAAATGTAAGAGATATACTGATGACAATGACTTTGTAATAGAGTTTAATGATATAAGTACTACAAGTAAAATATTTGTTTATTGTAAAGGTAAAGATATTGAAATAGATGCTCAAAGAGTTATAAATGAAGACTTAGAAAGTATCATAACAGATTTAAATATAAAAACATCTTTAAAAGAAGAAATAGATAAAATTATATTTAGTGATGAAAGTATCAAAGCAAAAAGAATAGCAATTAGAAAATTAAGAAGAAAAGGTCTTCCATCTGTTTTCATAAGAATGTTTATGAAGTTACTTGAATATGTTGCAGAAGTATAGTATAATTAAGACATATTTCAGTGATGAAAAGAGTAGTAAATATATATTTATTTATAGAAAGTTAGTGGTTGATGTAAACTAATAATAAAATATATTGAACTTGCTTTTTTAGAAATATCGTTTATACGCGTTAAGTAGATGAGATAGTTTAACTATAAAATAAGGTGGTACCACGGCAATAGTCGTCCTTTGTGTATCATCTTTTTATTTAGGAGGAAAAAATGGAAATATTAAGATTTATAGTAGATTTTTTAACATTATATATATTGATATATATAATATATTCAGTATTCTTTAATAAAAATAGAAAAGAATATAAAAACCTCAAAAATAATGATGAAATAAAATTTTTCATTAAAGCATACAAGCTAGATATGAAAAAAACAGACTATAGTGAACTACTGAAAACATTAACAATAACTAACTCATTTATAATAGCGATATCAACAACGATAGTTTTATATATTGAAAACTATTTTATTAAGATAATAGCTTGTTTTATTACACTATTATTATTAATATTTGTTTTATATAACTTAATAGGCACTTATTACAAGAAGAAGGAGAATGAAAAAAATGTATGACTTTAAAAAGATAGAAGAAAAATGGAAAAATTATTGGGATGAACATGAATGTTTTAAAACAGACACTAGTGATTTTAGTAAACCAAAGTATTATGCACTAGATATGTTTCCATACCCAAGTGGTGTAGGACTTCATGCTGGTCATCCAGAAGGTTATACAGCAACCGATATAGTATCTAGAATGAAAAGAATGCAAGGGTATAATGTACTTCATCCAATGGGATGGGATGCATTTGGTTTACCTGCTGAGCAATATGCAATTCAAACAGGCAATCATCCAGGCGTATTTACCGCAGAAAATATTAAGACATTTAAGGGTCAACTTAGAAATATAGGACTTTCTTATGATTGGACAAAAGAATTATCTACAAGTGATCCTAAGTTTTATAAATGGACACAATGGATATTTAAAAGATTATTTGAAGATGGACTTGCTAAAAAAGTTGATATGCCAGTAAATTGGTGTGAAGAACTTGGAACAGTACTTGCTAATGATGAAGTAATAGATGGCAAAAGTGAAAGAGGTGGTTACCCAGTAATTCGTAAAAATATGAGTCAATGGGTAATTAATATCACAAAATATGCAGATAGATTATTAGAAGGGCTTGATGAAATCGATTGGCCAGAAGGAACAAAAGATATTCAAAGATATTGGATAGGTAAAAGTATAGGTGCAGAAGTTACATTTAAAGTAAAAGATACTGATTATGATTTTACAGTATTTACAACAAGATGTGATACATTATTTGGAGCAACATATACAGTACTATCACCAGAACATCCAATGGTAAAAGATATAACAACAGAAGAGCAAAAAGAATCTGTTGAAAACTATATCAATGAATGTAAAAGTAAAAGTGAATTAGAAAGAACTGGATCTTCAGCTGGTAAGACAGGAGTATTTACAGGTGCTTATGCAATAAATCCAGTTAACAATAAAGAAATACCTATTTGGATTAGTGATTATGTATTAATGTCATATGGAACAGGAGCTATAATGGCTGTACCTGCTCATGATGAAAGAGACTATGCTTTTGCTAAGAAATTTGATATTCCAGTAATAGAAGTATTAAAAGGTGGTAACATTGAAGTAGAAGCATATACAAAAGATGGAGTTCATATCAATTCAGGATTCTTAGATGGTCTTAATAAAGAAGATGCTATTAATACTATGATTAAATGGTTAGAGGAACATAATTGTGGTACTAAGAAAATAAATTATAGATTAAGAGATTGGATATTCGCAAGACAAAGATATTGGGGAGAACCAATTCCAATTATTGAACTTGAAGATGGAGAATATATAGCACTTAAAGATAGTGAATTACCACTTATATTACCAGAACTTGAAGACTACACACCAGGAAAAGATGGAACAGCTCCACTTAATAAAAAAACAGATTGGGTAAATGTTACAGTTGATGGCAAAAAAGGTAAAAGAGAAACTTCTACAATGCCAGGAAGTGCTGGTTCAAGTTGGTATTTTTTAAGATATATTGATCCAGATAATGATGAAAGTTTAGCAGATTATAAATTATTAGAACACTGGATGCCGGTAGATTTATATATAGGTGGACCAGAACATGCAACAGGACATTTATTATATTCTAGAATGTGGAATAATTATTTATATGATAAAAAAGTAGTTCCAGTAAAAGAACCATTTAAAAAATTAGTTCACCAAGGAATGATTTTGGGAGCAAATGGAATTAAGATGGGTAAAAGATATCCAGAATATGTAGTAAATCCTAATGATGTAGTAAATGAGTTTGGAGCAGATACATTAAGATTATATGAAATGTTTATGGGACCTCTTGAAGCAGATAAACCTTGGAGTAATGAAGGAGTAGTCGGAAGTAAAAGATTCTTAGAAAGAGTATATAGACAATTAATTGAAAGCGATAAAGTAAAAGATAAAGAAAATAAAAACTTAGAACAAATTTATAATATGACAGTTAAAAAAGTAACTGAAGATTATGAAAATCTAAAATTCAATACAGCAATAAGTACACTTATGATATTTATGAATGCCGTAAGCAAAGAAGAATATATAAGTAAAGAATATGCAGTAGGGTTTATTAAACTTCTTTATCCAGTGGCTCCATTTATATCAGAAGAAATGTATTCAATAATAGATGGTACACTTGATACATTAACTTATGCATCTTGGCCAACTTATGATGAAGAATTAACTAAAACAGATACAGTTACAATCGCAGTAAGTGTTAATGGTAAATTAAGAGCTACATTTGAAACAGAAAAAGATTTAGATAAAGAAGAAGTATTAAAAATAGCTCATGAACAAGAAAATGTAATTAAACATTTAGAAGGACACGAAATAATAAAAGAAATAGTTGTTCCAAATAAAATAGTTAATATAGTTATAAAATAAGCAGCATAAAAAGTGCTGCTTTTTACATTTGAAAATATATATAATATTTGTTATCATAAATATAGAAATAGTGGTGAAAATATGAAAGAAGAATTAAACAAATATTGGGATAACATACATAAGGAATATACATCCACTTATGATGAATGGTTTAATAAATATATAGAATTATTACATAAAGATGATAATATTGTAGAACTTGGTTGTGGAAGAGCATATACAAGTAAATATTTAATTACTAATGGCTATAAAAATATAATAGCTTGTGATTTTTCAGAAGAAGTATTAAAAATTGTTAATATAGAAAATCCAGATATAAAAACAATGCTTTTTGATATGAGTAATGGTTTACCATTTGATGATAATTCAAAAGATATAATAATCGCAGACCTTTGTTTACATTATTTTGATTTATCAAAAACAAAATATATTTTTAATGAGATATATAGAGTACTAAAAGAAAATGGATATTTAATCGCAAGAGTTAATTCATTTAATGATAGTTTACATATTCCAGTTAACTCAAAAGAAATAGAAAAACATTTTTATTATGACGGTAAAATATATAAAAGATTTTTTGATAAAGATGATTTTGAAGAATTATTTAAGAATTTCAAAATATGTAATTTAGAAGAAAAGAAAATGGATAGATATGAAAAGCCAAAAATATTATGGGAATTTTGTATAAAAAAAGAAAAATATTAAATATATAATAATGTATAAAGAAAACTGATTGTTTGCATTTTATGTAAAAAATATGTATAATTAGATTGAGGTGTGTAATAGATGATAGGATTTTATGATTATACAGTTTTATTAACATATATGGGATTTATTTCTGGTATAGTTGGTATAACTTTAGCAATAAATGGACATATTTTTCCAGCGATATTTTGTTTAATGTTTAGTGGACTTTGCGATATGTTTGATGGAAGAGTAGCAAGAACTAAGAAAAAAAGAACAGCAGAAGAAAGACATTTTGGTATACAACTAGATAGTTTATCAGATTTAGTTTGTTTTGGAGTATTACCTTCAATAATAGGTTATAGTTTAGCTCTAAAAGATACATTTTTACCATTTGATTATAGATATTTACTTCCAGTGGTTGCATTCTTTCCACTTGCTGCTTTAATAAGACTAGCATATTTTAATGTACTTGAAATAACTAGAAACAGTAATACACCAGTAAAAGTATATACAGGTTTACCAGTTACATCATCAGCATTAATATTTCCATTTCTATATATATTTAGAAAATATATTGGAAAGTATTTTCCAATTGCTTATGCAGTAGTAATGTTAATAGTTGGAATATTATTTATAACAAAAATTAAAATAAAAAAACCAGGTCTTAAAACAATGATATTCTTAATACTAATCGGGGTAATTGAGATAATGTTTATTATCGCAACTAAATGCTTATGATATATAAAATAAAACATAGAAATAGTGATAAAATAGAAGAAACAAAATCAACAAAAACTCTATCATTTTTCTATAATACATTATTAGGTAGAATACTTTTAAAAATATGTACTATGAAATTTATATCAGATATAGCTGGTATATATATGAATAGTAGATTATCAAAATATAAAATTAAAAAGTTTATAAAAGATAATAAAATAAAAATAACAGATTACGAAAAAACAAATTATAATTCATTCAATGAATTTTTTACAAGAAAAATAATATCAATAAAAAGACCAATTAATATGACTAAAACAGCTTTTATATCACCTTGTGATAGTAAGCTGTCAGTTTATACAATAAGTAATGATTTAACATTAAATATCAAAAATTCGTATTATACGATTGATACTATAATTGATAAAAAGATATTAAAAGAATATAAAGAAGGGTATGCCTTAGTATTTAGACTATCACCAACAGATTATCATAGATATTGTTATATAGATTCAGGATATCAAGAAAAGAATAATAAAATAAAAGGCATATTACATACAGTACAACCAATTGCATTAAAAAGATATAATTTCTATAAAACAAATACAAGAGAGTGGACAATACTTCATACTAATAACTTTAATGAAGTTGTTCATATAGAAATAGGTGCAATGACAATTGGAAAAATAAAAAACGAACATGAAAACTATATATTTAAAAAGGGTGAAGAAAAAGGATACTTTGAATTTGGCGGTTCAACTATTGTATTATTAGTAAAAAAAGGAATAATTACTATCGATGAAGACATTCTAGAAAATTCAAAAAATAATATTGAAACATATGTTAAATATGGAGAAAAAATAGGTAAAAAAAATACTTAGTTTAAGAAATTTTCTAAGTATTTTTTATATGCCTTTTTAGCTGTACTATCAGCTTTATTAAATTTAAGTTTATGTTCCTTACATATTTTATCAAGTAAATAATCAGTAAAATATGGATTACGAATAAGTAGGGGACCGATTATATGAGTTCCATATACATTTTTATAATGAATACCATCACCATTACCTTCATAATCATTTGAATATTCTTTATCAATTTCAAATAGTGGATTAGTTACATTATATACTAAATCACATCTATTTTGAAAACCAATTATTTTTTCTTTGATCAATTTAGTGTTTGCTGTAACTTCACCAACAATTCTATATAAAGAAGCATTATTAAACATTTTTTCATTTATAAGTTTAACTGAATAATCAAATATATTAAGTGCTTTAATTTCTTCATCATTATTAAGAATATATTTACCAAATAAGTCCATCGAATTACCAGTAAGTATCAAATAACCATTTCTTTCAATATATTTTTTAATTTCATTTTTTCTTTTCATAATATCTTCTAGTGCTATAAATAAATTATCTTCACAACCAGAACCTATATAAACAATATCATACTTATCAAAGTTAATTTGTTCATTGATACTTCTAAGATCTACATTAACTTTAATATTGTTTCTTTTTAATTCATTATATAAACATCTTGTATTAGCATTCTCACCATATAAATTAAGAAGATCATAATATAAATGTAAAATATTAATCATTATTATTTTCCTCCTTTATAATCTTTTTAAGTTCTATTTCTTTATCAAAACAAACCATAGAGAATATCTTACCAGTTGTTTTATTTTTTAATATATCACTAAGTTTACTAATATCACTTACAAGTAATATTTTATCTTTATTAATACCAGCATATTCCATTCTAACCATCATATCGTAGCAGAACTTACCAATTAAAACAATATTTTTAATAGAAGCATCATTTAAACTTTCAAAATCAATATCCCATATCCAAGATATATCATTTTCAGTATATCTACGACTAGAAGAATCAAATCCAAGTATAATAGTCTTATCTCCATCTTGATGTAATATATAATCAAGAGATTGTTTATAACTCAAATTATTTTCATTTTTACTTACAAGCATTTGCCATTTTCTATTATCAAAATCATATATTTCAAGTCTTTTAGTTTTAATATTTTCATCATTAATAACTTTTAAAATATTTTCATCACTTAAACCAATTGATTTACTAAGAGCATAACACCCAGTTACAAAATAAACAGTATATAAGAAATTAGAAGGTAAGTTAACATCATTATTATTAATCTTAATCTTCTTATTATCTACATCTATATCAGTAGCAAAATAATCTGGATTACCACGATTAAAATGATATTTAGGACAATTATATGAACCAATGTGACCATATTGATAATAATCATATTCTAATTTAGAATGACATATTGGACAATAAGCAGCATCTAAATTATTAATATTACTCTTTCTTGAATAATCATTTTTATCTATACCATAAGTTATGATAGCTCCTTTATGATTAATTCTAAGTCTATTAACAAAAGGATCATCTACATTTATAATAAGATTTGTTCCATTAGGAATCGCATTCTTAATTGCATTATATATATTTTCAGGATGAGCATTTCTAGGAGGCTGATCTCTTGTTATATTAGTAACCATTAAATGGGTAGGTCTAATATATTCAAAAATATATTTCATAAATTGTTCATCTAATTCCATAAGTAATATATCGGCTTTAAGTTTACCAAATAAACTAGAATTGTTAAGTATTAGAGAAGCTATCCCATTAATAGTGTTACTTCCTTCCTTATTATAAACAACCTTATAATTATTTTTAGTAAGTATATTATACATAAGTTCAGTTGAAGAACTCTTACCACTAGAACCAGTAATACCAACAACATATTTTGGTAACTTTATTTTCTTTAAAATATTCTTATCAAGCTTTCTTGCTATTCTTCCTCCAATAACACTACCAGCATGACCAGTTAACTTACTTAACTTATTAACTACTTTACAAGTAAGTATAACAATAAATCTCCACATCATAATCACCTAACTATATTATATAACATTTTTATGAATTTATAAATATCCCACTTGAAAAAGCATTATCCTTATGTTAAAATTAATTTGTTCTTTATGTGGCCCATTGGTGAAATGGTTAACACATCGCCCTCTCAAGGCGACATTCAAGGGTTCAAATCCCTTATGGGTCACCAAATAACAAATTAATCCCTTTTATAGGGATTTTTATTTTAATAAGAAATAACAAAGTGATGTTAATATATCATGAATATAGTCTGAGTAAAAACAATTTACAAAACAATTAAAACATATAACATTAAATTTTTATTTTTCAAATTAAAAATCTTTTTTATTCATAAAATCACCACCTTTACTAAAAATAAAGATGTAACACCCAACCTAAACACTTTAAAAGTTAAAATAACATAAAGTGTAAAATACTGCAAATTGGCTATTTTTAAATTTTAGTTGTAAAGTGATATTTAAAATTATAAATATGTAAAATAAATATTTTAAAAAATTAAATTATTAAATATAGAGTATATATTAAAATTAATATTTGGTTAAATAATACAAAATTGTATTATTTTTTTTATATTGTAAATAATAAATATAGGTGACATATGAATAAAAAAGAATATAAGAAAATAGTTGAAAAAAATATTCAAAAAGAAAGTCCTAGTAAAAATATTTTAATAGCATTTTTTAGTGGAGGAGTAGCAGGGTTATTTGCAGAACTTATAACTAACTACTATATAGGATGGTTTAATTTAAATATAAGTGATGCATACTTAATGACATTTATTACATTTGTAACAATAGGAGCAGTACTTACAGGATTTGGAATATTTGATAAAATTCTTAGTATCGTAAAATGTGGTCTTATAGTGCCAGCAAGTGGATTTGCTAATACAATGACAAGTAGTGCGATGGACACAAGAAAAGAAGGATTTATTAAAGGAATAGGAGCAAGTATATTTAAACTTGCAGGAAGTATAATTCTTTATGGAGTAATATTTGGAATAATATTTGGATATATAAGGAGCATAATACTATGACAAATTACTATGATAATGTATATATAAATAACAAATATTCACTATTAGCATCAACTAAGTATAATCCTATTGTTAAAAATACAGTTGATAATTGCATAAATGATTATTATATAAAAGAAAAAACTATTGAACTTGCAGAAGCTAAATATCAAGAAATAACAATTGATGGATTATTAAAGAAAAGTAAAATTAAATCAAAAAATATAAATTTATTAATATCTTCAGACTTACAAAATCAAAATTTAGCATCTACCTTATCAGCCACTAAATTTAGTATTCCATATCTTGGAATATACAGTGCTTGTGCTTCTTTTACGGAAGGATTACTAATTGGAAGTGAACTAATTAATAATAAAAATAAAAATGCAATAATAACAGTTTCATCTCATAATTTAGTAAGTGAGAAACAATTTAGATTTCCAGTTGAATATGGAGCAATTAGGAAGATGGTTAATACAAGTACATCTACTGGTAGTATAAGTGTATTAATATCGAATACAGAATCAAACATTAAAGTTGAATCATCGACAATCGGGAAGGTAATAACAATGGGGCATACTGATGCAAATGATATGGGAAGTGCAATGGCTCCATCTTGTGCTGAAACTTTATATAATCATTTAAAAGACACAAATAGAACAATTGACTATTACGATTTAGTATTAACTGGAGATCTTGGAATATATGGCTTAAAAATAATGAAAGAGTATTACAAAAAGAAATTTAAAATAGATATTAGTAATAAAAATATAATAGATTCAGGAAGTATTTATTATACAGATGATAATATTTATGCTGGAGCAAGTGGACCTTTATGTTTACCAATAATATTTTTTGATTATATACTAAAACAAAATAAATATAAAAAGATATTGTTAATTGCAACTGGATCTCTTCATTCGGTTCTAAGTTCTAATTTAAAATTAGAGATGCCTGGAATAAGTCACGCGGTAAGTGTGGAGGTGAAATAGTGAATTACATTTTATCGTTTCTATTCTGTGGAATAGTGTGTGCTATATCCCAACTTGTACTTGAAAAAACAAGATGGACACCTGGTCATATGAATACTTTGTTAGTTGTGGTCGGATGTGTTTTATCGGGATTTGGTATATATGATGTTATATTAAAAACATTTCATGCAGGAGCAAGTATTCCAATTATAAATTTTGGATATTTACTTGTAACCGGTGCTAGTGAAGGATATATTAACAATGGGTTTATTGGACTATTTAAAGGATTACTTGTAAATGCATCAGCTGGTATTAGTTATACAATAGTAATATCATTTATTATAAGCCTACTATTTAAGATTAAAAATTAAAAAAGGAATGACAATTCCTTCTTTTTTTGCTATAATTTTTATAGGAATAAAAAGGATAGTGGTTAATATGGATAATACAAATAATCAAACTACAAATACAGAGGTTAGTACAAATACAACTCCAGTGCAAAACACAGTATCTGCGCAACCAGTAAATGCAACAGCAGTACAACCACAAGTACAAAGTAATGTAAATGTAAATCCTGTACTTATACAAGAACAACAACCAGTTGCACCAGTTCAACAACCTGTGCAACAACCAGTGACACAAGTACAACCTGCACAAGTAGGTTCAGTACCAGTACAACAATCACAACAAGTTAGCCCAACACCTGTTGCACCAGTTACACCTGAACAATCTGTTCAACCTCAAGTAACTCAACCACAACCAGCTGTAGTTAATCCAGCACCACCAACACCTCCAATGACAGAAGTGGCACCAATGCCAGTTACACCAACACAAGAAGAGATAATCTCAACACACAAAAAAACCCACAGTAATACAATATTATTTATAATTGTAATTATACTAATATTATTTGTATTATTCATGGATAATATTTTAGATTTTGTTGATAAAAATATAATAAATAAAGTTCCTAATAATCAAAATACATCAGAAAATTTATTAAATGGTTTTCTAAAAATAGAAGATAAAACAGGTTATTTAAAAGTTAATAATATAAAATTTTATAATGTTAAAAAAGGTAATGGAACAAATATTATATTAAACTATGAGCCATATAAAACAACATCAAAAATAGAAGAAGAGGGTATATATATCGAATTATATAATGCTGATAAAGAAATACTAGATAAGAAATTATTTATTGTTGATAAAATTGAAAAAGATGTTGTAAGAACCTATACATATGAAGTAACTAATGATGTATATGCTGATGCATTTTATGCATTAGTTAAAACATATACAGATAAGGAACTATCTTCAACAAAAACATTAACATGTAAATACGAAGTAAATGATAATAATATAACATTAAATTATGTAAATACTTTTGAATTTACTAATAATTCACTTACAAAATATAATATTAATAAAGAATTTAGCTATAAAGAAGAAAATGAAACAGTAAATAACTATAAAGAAGAACTTAAAAAAGAATATTTGAATATAACAGATTATAATATACAAAGTGAATACAATGATACATTATTAAAATATAATATAGATTTAAATAATGAAGTAAAAGATTTTAAACCACTATATAAAAAAGATACAATAATTACTATAGTTAAAAATAAAGAAAAATTAAAGAAATGGAAATGTGAATAATGGATAATTTATTAATAGGGGATTTTGAAGGTCCACTTGATTTACTACTTCATTTAATAAAAAAATCAAAAATGGAGATATTTGATATTGAAATATCAAAAATAACAGAAGAGTATATAAATTATATTAATTCTATGGCAGAACTTAATTTAGATATTGCTAGTGAATATCTAGTTATGGCATCAGAATTAATTGAGATGAAAAGTAAAAAACTTCTTCCAGTAAAAGAAGAAAAAGAAGAGGAAGAAGATATTAATCCAGAAGAAGAATTAAAAAGAAGATTAATAGAGTATAAAAAGTATAAAGAAAGTACAGAAGTATTTAGAAATCTTGAAGAAAAAAGAAGTAATTACTTTACTAAATCTCCTGAAAATATAAAAAATTATTCTCTTGAAAAGCTAGAAAATGATGGTAATGTAAGTTTATTTGATTTATTAGATGCTTTTCAAAAATTATTAGAGAGAAGAGAAGCTAGTAAACCAAGAAATACAAAAATAGCTAGAAAAGAAATGTCTGTCAAAGAAAGAGTTATTAAAATTAGAGATATATTAAAAACAAGAAAAACTGTAAATTTTGTAGAATTATTTGATGATTTTAGTAAACCTTATGTAGTTGTGACATTTCTATCTGTTCTTGAAATGGTAAAAGGAAGAGAAATAAATATAAAACAAGATAGTAATTTCTCAGAGATATATTTAGAAAGAGTTGATTAACATGAATTATAAAGCAATAGTAGAAGGATTACTATTTGTTGTTGGTGATGAAGGTATAACAGTAGATGAATTAAAAAAAATATTAGAAACAGACAATGAAACATTAAAACAAACATTATTAGAATTAAAAAAAGATTATGAAAAAGCAGATAGGGGGCTTAGAATTGTTTATCTAGGTAATGCTTTTAAACTTACTACAAAAGAAGAACATAGAAAATATTATGAAAGCTTAGTAACAGATACTAAAAATAAAGCATTATCAACTGCTGCATTAGAAGTACTTGCAGTAATTGCATATAATGAACCAATAACAAGACTTAAAATAGATGAAATAAGGGGAGTTAACTCTTCACAACTAGTAAGAAGATTACTTGCAAGAGGTTTTATAAAAATATGTGGTAAAGATGATTCAATTGGAAAACCTAATCTTTATAAAACAACAGATGAATTTTTAGATTACTTTGGATTATCATCAAAAAAAGATTTACCTGAAATAATAAATAAAGAAATAGAAAAAGATGATAATGAAGATTTATATGATTCAATATATAAAGAAAACAATTAGTAATTGCATTGTCAAACATATTTAAGAGAAATAAAAAGACACGATATTTGACACCAATTATAATTAATAGTAAAATTCACTATATGAAAAAAGAAATAGTTAATATAATAATTTTATTAGTTGTATGTGTTATAGTATGTGGTTATATATTCTTTATTAGAACTAACGATGTTAAAATAATAATAGATAATCAGTCACATGATTTAAAAGATATTAATGAGATAGTTGAATTAGCAAAAAAAGAATTTCATAATGAAGGTATAAAAGCTAAATTATTATCAATTGAATATCATGAAAAAGATGTTATGGATTTAGAAGAAGAATTAAAAAATGAATTTTCAACTACAGAAGCAGTAGTGATCAATATTAGATTTAAAACATTTTTAATTACCAATCAATCTTTAAATAGAAATGAAGTGTATACAGATTCTATGCATTTTATAAAAAAAGATAGCACATGGAAAATGGTAAACTTTGGACAAGGGTAATTTTATAGTTCATATAAATGTTATAGTTTAAGTAAAAAATTTAAAAAGATGATCTCAATATTAAATTGGAGTCATCTTTTTTAATAACTATAATATTCAAAATTAAAACCATAAATATGTTATATTATTTAAAATAAAAACCTATAAAGTTTTTTATATTCACTTTATAGGATTACATCTGAAATAATTATTTTTTAGCAAATCCAATATTTTGTTCATCTACGAACTTATATGTATCTTCAAAATCGCTTTTAGATATTCCATACATATCATTAGAATCAGTAATGTTTATAAATCCACCAGCTGCAATATTCATTTCTGATCCCCATTGTTCTAATGTGATATTGTCTGGTATTTGAACAAAAACTTGATTTTGACCTTTTGGTTTAAATACTCCTGGAACTTGTTCATCCATTTCATATTTTTTCTTAAATGTAGCATCATCAATAATCCATTCATTAATATGTCCGTTATTATCAACCATTATTTCACCATTATCATCAAGCTTTGTAACTACCCATCCTGGAATATTAGTTTTTGGATCAACTGAAACTGTATTTATTTTTTCTTGTATTTCATTTCCTTCTTGATTAACACTCCAAGAAATAATAGTTTCATTAGGTACACCAGGTCTTGCTATAATTCTTGTGAACTTATATGCTTCTCTTGGAACCATAGTACCATTGCTGATTCCAGCATTTACATAATCTTTAACATTAACTTTAACATATTCATCCATATCTTTTACTCCTTATTATCTTAATTATAGCATATTTTATTATAATAATGTATAATTAAATTATAAGGAGAAATAATGGAAAAACAAGATTATTCTGCTAAGGAAATTATATTTGGCCTAAGAGAAGAATGTAAAAGGGTAAAAAGTGAGATTGATAAGTTAAAATCATTACTAACTTATGACGACAAAGTTTATACGATTACAGCAAGTATAAATGAAGAAAATAAAATATATTTGGAAGCAGCATTAAATATTAAAGACTTAGGATTTTTAAAGGCATTAAGGTATTATTTAACATCAAATTGTTTAGTAAACACTGTGGTTGCTAAAACAGGTGAAAATGATTATACCATTGTATTTTCAGATAAAGAAAGAGGTATGGTAACTTTTCCAGCATATGTAACAGATGAGAATAGAAAAGAGTTTAATGATTTAATTACCGTAATATTAAATGAAACAAAACAACCTATGTTTGAAAAAGAAATAGAGTATCCTAGATTAGAAGAAATGCACTATACTCCATCAGTTATTGAAATAAATAGTGCTGTTGGAAATATCTTCCCATATAAAGTTAAATATATGGGAAATAGTGATGCAATTCGTTTTAGTTCTGAATTTGAAGAAGTATCACCAAGAATTATAGAAAGAGTTTTAGAAGCAAAATATGATAGTTCAATATTAACTGAAAAAGCAAAAAAAATAATTGATAGTAGTGATACATCTAAAAAAGGCATAAGCATCTTAAATTATAATAAATTAACTTCAAGTGAAGAATATAGTATAGAAGAATTACCAAACAGATTGATATTAATACAAAAAGGAAAAAGAAGATGAAATATTTAAAGGTATTATTTGATACTAAATCAAGATATAGTGATTTCGAATATAAAATGGATGAAATAAATATTGCTAAAACTTGGAATAAGAATGGAGAAACTCCAAAAGAAATGGGTGGTATTAATTTTAGTGATGAAGAAAATATAATTAGATGGATTCATAACGGAAATATGATATGTGATGTTATTGTACCGGAGGATTCAGAAGTGGTAAGAGTTATGAGTTCAGCAACACCTGGAGGAGTATATAGAGCAAATAAAGTGATTTTAACTAATAAAAGAATGGTTACAGATGATATGGCAATGGAATTTTATAATAAAACTAAAATACCAGAATCAGCTTTTCCAAAAGCACTTGGAGGAGTATCAATAATGAATTATAAAAATACTGCATTAAAAATATTAAAAGATAAAGTTAATGCTTCTAATATAGATTATTATCTAGAAGAATGGAACGATTTTATTAGTAAAAAAGATAGAAAAGATTCAAACGAAACAGTTAAATTAATTGATACAGAATTAAACAAAATAAAAAAACTAGGAAACTAGTTTTTTTAAATTTATAAATAATTTATTCATATTATATCTTTCTTGTTAATGTAATTCCTTCTTTAAATTTACATGGCATAGTACATTCATAACCAGGGAAAGTACATCTAGCACCTTTAGTATAATTAAGAATATCATCATAAAGAGGGTTATTTTCTTCTTTTAAAGCATCTCTATATTTTAATAATGTTTCTCTTGTTTGTCTCATTATTTCAAGTTGAGCAGCAGAACATAATCTTTCTTGACATTTTAAGATGAAGTCATCATATTTTCCAGTTTCATTAACTGTAACTAACTCACCAATTGGAGTGATATCTTGAAGTGATTCAATATCATTTAACCATTCATTTACAAGAATAGGATCATCTTCAATAATAGGTGGAACAAAATATTGTTTTTTATCAGTCATTTCCATTTGATAATCTAAAGTTCTGTGTCTTTGAGCTTGAGCAAGTTCTGCGAAAGTAACATTATATGTTGTAGAATAAGTATCACTAAAGCTCTCTTTTTTCTTATCTAAATCTTTTCCAAATAGAGAAAGACTTCTATTTTTTTCATTTCTCATAAGATCAGGAACTAAAATATTAAGTCTATCAAGTTCACTTAAAAATTCTTCCATAGAACCCATTAATTTAATATCAAAATTTTTGTTAGATTCACTATGTTCAGCAATATATTTTTTCATCCAAGATGCAATATAGTTAATTTGTCTTAATGAAGTAGTATAAATAAGTTCAGTTGGCATAAAAACAGTAACCATATATCTAGCATTCTCTTGAGCAAGTTTTTCTATTTTTGATTTATTAAATACATCTCCATATTTATCAGCAATTTTAATCTTAAAGATTTCTAACCATTTATTATAAAGAATTTCTTCACTTTCAGTAATGATAGAATTTTTCCCTCTAACCACTGGTGTATATCTAGCAGATTTTTCACTAGTAGTATATTGATGTTCATTATTAATAACCATAGCTAAAATCTTAGGAACATTTTTTAAATCAAAACTAATAGCTACATGATCATAAACACTATGATGTCCATTCCCAAGAGTCATTCTAACTCTTCTGGCTGTTTTTTCTCTATCTTCAGTAAGTAAGTGATCGAACCCTTCTTTATCATAGCAAATTCCAGCAATTCTGCCTGAATGGATAATAGCTTCTTCTTGATTAAAAGTTCCATCCTCATTCAAAAATTGATTTGGTAATATACCAATTTCAATGTTCATTTTTTTCATTTTTAAATACCTCCATAAATGTTATTTGCTTTTTATTCCTTTAAAAATATTATAACAAAAAGAGTAATTACATACAATAAAAATTATAGGTAACAATAATTGTAAAAGAGAAATGCTATATAAAAAAGCCCCTAAAATGAGGGCTTTTATTGATTTCAGTGGTGCAAGAAATGGGAGTCGAACCCACAAGGTATTTCTACCGGCAGATTTTGAGTCTGCTGCGTCTACCAATTCCGCCATACTTGCATTACTAATCAATTATATCATAAAATATTCTAAATAGCATAGTATTTATTATAAAAATTATGATATAATCAAATTATAGTTGGAGGGTAATCAATGAATAATAATCAAAATAATATAAATCCTATGAATAATCAAAATCAAACATATCAAAATAATATGCCACAACCAAATCAAAATATGAATCAAAACACTCAAATAAATACAAAAGAACAAGTACCAAATGATATAAGACAAATAAATCAAACAGTTACACAAGGACAAGCAGTACCAAATCAAATACCAGTACAAAGTCAAGGACAAACTCAGCCAGCTCAAAATAATATTGAAATGGTTGAGTTAGGAAATGGAAAGTCAAAGTCAGAAGACTTTAGTGATAAGACAATAAAGTTTATTGAAGGGGTAGTAAATACAAAAGATTATACAAATACATTTACAAAAGAAGAGGTTGTTCCATTTAGAATACTTGCTACTATGTGCTATGTACCATTTTTATTCTTATTACCATTATTAACTGGTAAGTATAAAAAATCAAGATTTTTATATTTTCATATAAATCAAGGATTAAATTTAACACTTGCTTGGGCAATAGTATTTTTTGTGAATAAAGTATTTAGGTCATTATTTACTACAACTTATAGATATAGTAGTACAACCCCTGGTTGGGTAGATTTTATAAGTTATGTTCTTTATTGCATAGTTATAGCAATAACAGTAGTTGGAATGATTAATACATTTAATGGTAAGAGTAAAAATACGAGTATAGTAGGTGGATTTAGATTTTTAAAATAGTGTTCAAACACTATTTTTTTTTGTAAATAAAATGTTTAATAATATTCAAATTTTATATATATAATGCTAAACTATAATAGGAGAGTGATTTATGAGAGATGTAGGAACAATAGTAAGAGGTATAAGAACACCTATTATTAAAGAAGGCTGTGACTTAGCTTCACTAGTAGTAGATTCAGTTATCAAAGCAAGTAAAAGTGAAAACTTTGAATTTGAAGATAGAGATGTTATAGCTATTACAGAAGCAGTAGTTGGAATTAGTGAAGGAAATTTTGCAACATTAGATCAAATTGCAAAAGATATAAAAAATAAACTTAATAATAGTGAACATATTGGAGTAGTATTTCCAATATTAAGTCGTAATAGATTTGCAGTTCTTTTATCAGCTATTGCAAAAAGCACAAAGAAAATAACATTATTATCTAGTTATCCAAGTGATGAAGTAGGTAATGATATACTTTATAAAGATGACCTAATTAAATATAATATAAATCCATCAAGTGATCTAATTACTGAAGAAGAATATAAAGAAAAATTCAGTGGTTTTAAACATATATTTACTGGTGTTAATATGTATGAAGTTTATAGAGATTTAGTATTAAAAGAAGGTTGTGAATTTGAAATGGTATTTTCAAATAAACCAGAAGATATATTAAAATATACTAAAGATGTAATAGTTAGTGATATTCATACAAGATTTGATACTAAAAAGAAAATAGAAGATAAGGATTCATCAGCAAAAGTAATAATGTTAAGTGATATATTAAATGAATCAGTTGATGGTAGTGGATATTCGCCTTATGGACTTTTAGGAAGTAATCGTTCAACAGAAGAAAGAGTAAAATTATTTCCAAGAACAGGTGATAAATTAGTTTTAAAGGTTCAAGAACTTATGAAAGAAAAAACTGGAAAAAATATTGAAGTAATGGTTTATGGAGATGGAGCTTTTAAAGATCCAGTTGGTAAAATTTGGGAACTAGCAGATCCAGTAGTAAGTCCAGCTTATACAAAAGGTTTAGAAGGAAGTCCAAATGAAATAAAACTTAAATATTTTAGTGAAAATAAATTCAAAGACTTACAAGGTGAAGAATTAAATGAAGCTATGAAAGAAGCTATAAAAGAAAAAGATAAAGAATTAAAAGGAACAATGGCTACACAAGGAACTACACCAAGACGCTATACAGATTTGCTCGGAAGTCTTTGTGATTTAACAAGCGGAAGCGGAGACAAAGGAACACCAGTAGTATTAATTCAAAGATACTTTACAAATTATAGTAATGATTAAGAAACACTTAAAAAGTGTTTTTTATTATGTTATAAT
>JALFKQ010000026.1 GCA_022774645.1 Mycoplasmatota bacterium
AAAAGGTTTTACATTAGTTGAACTTTTAGCAGTTATTGCTATCTTAGCTATCTTAGTTATTATAGCTTTACCAAATGTACTTAGTATGTTTAATCAAGCAAAAGAAGATACATTTGCTACTGAAACAAAAGAAATGGTTAAGATTGCTCAACAACAATATTTGGCTAACTTTGGTAAATATACTAAATATGCTGTTTCTAACAATGGTAATGATGCTGCTGGTACTGCTTTAGCTATCGTTGATTGTGCTGAGAATACTCCAACTGCTTCTCAATATTGCAAAATCAATAAAGAAGCAGGAAATTTAACAAGTTTTGTTGTTGAATTTAATAAAGCCGATGGACAAGTAGCTAAAGTATTAACTACAGACGGAACTTATTCTTTCCACTTCCCATATAAGGATGATGAAGGTAATGAAGTAAAAGTTTACGATGCTACTAAAGTTAAAGACAATGGCACAGCTGATAAGTAGTAAGCAATAAATAAAGTCTTAGGGCTTTTTTATTTTGATAAAATATTTTATAATGATTATGGTGATTTAAATGAATTTAATAATAGGAAGTCATGTTAGTTTTAATAGTAAGAAACAATTACTAGGTAGTGTAGAAGAAGCACTTAGTTATAATGCTAATACATTTATGATATATACAGGTGGAGCTCAAAGTACCGCTAGAAGTAGTATTAATGATGAATTTACTTATGAAGCATTTAAAGTTATGCTTGAAAATAATATTAATCCTAAAAATGTAATTGTTCATGCTCCATATATTGTTAATTTAGCAAATAAAAGTGATGAGAGAAAATATGATTTTTATATAGATTTTATGACTAATGAATTAAATAGAGTAAAAGAATTAGGACTTGATAAGATAGTTCTTCATCCTGGTAGTGCGACAACTTGTTCAAGAGAAGAAGCTATTTTAAATATCGCAAATGGTATAAATAAAATATATGAAAAGACAAGTGATGTTATGATTCTTTTAGAATATATGTCTGGTAAAGGTAATGAAGTAGGCACATCTATTTTAGAACTTAAAAATATTATTGATAATATAAATGATAAAGATAGAATAGGTGTATGTTTAGATACTTGTCATATGAATGATTCTGGTATTGATATTTCTAAGTTTAATGAGTTTTTGAATGAATTTGATTCAATGATTGGAATTGATAAAATAAAGTGTGTTCATGTTAATGATAGTATGAATACAATTGGTAGTCATAAAGATAGACATGCTAATATTGGATATGGAACAATTGGTTTTGATAATTTAATTAATGTTATTTATAATGAAAGATTAAATGGTATTCCATTTATTTTAGAAACACCTTATATAAATAGAAATAGTAATGATGCTTATCCTCCATATAAAATGGAAATAGATAGTATTAAAAATAAAAAGTTTGTTGATTTTATTCAATAAACTTTTTATATTGATTGTATTTTTCTATTATAGTTCTATATAAATCTTGATTTAGATTTAATTTATATTTAGAAATGTAACTCATAAAGTTTGTTTCTAGTATTTCTTCATAGTCATTTTTGATAGCTTTATAAATTATATCTATTTCTTCTGTTGAGGCTGGTATGCATTCTTTACTTAGATAATTTATAATATCTTCTTTTGTTAATTTATTGATATAATTTTTTAATAATTCTTTTTTCAAATAAAAACCTCCTACTAATAGTTTATTAGTAAGAGATTTATTTATTCATTAAGTTTTGAGATTGCATTTATTAATGCTATTTTTCCATAGTCATAAGTGAGTGTGCCTTGTTGATAAATAACAAATGGATCTCTTAATGGTCCATCACAAGAGATTTCTATTGAGCTACCTTGTATGAATGATGAAGAAGCCATTATTATTTCATCTGCATATCCTGGCATTGGAGATGGAATAGGGTCAACATTAGCATCAATTGCTCCGCTATGTTGTATTCCTTCTGAATATTTTATCATTTCATTTTTATTATTGAAATATATTAATTCCACTATATCGGCTCTTTGTTCATTATATTTTGGACTTACTTTATAGTTTAATGTTTCTAATACTTTGCTTGTTAATATTGCTGTTTTTAATGCTGATGATACTACTGATGGAGCAAAGTAAAGTCCTTGTAAGAATTCACGATTAGCATTACCACTTGGTCCAACTTCTTTTGCTTCACCTGGTACATTTAATCTTTCTGCACATAATTCTATAAGTTCTTTCTTGCCAGCGATATATCCGCCATTACGAGCAATACCACCGCCTAAGTTTTTTATTAAGCTTCCTGCGATTAGATCTGCGGTAGGATTTTCATTTTCTACAAATTCACAATAACAATTATCTACAAATATAATAATATTGGAATTTATATCTTTAATGAATTTTATTACTTTATTTACTTTATCTACTGTTAGTGAATCTCTAAGTGAATAGCCTCTACTTCTTTGAATATGTATTACTTTTATATTGTTTTTTAATTCTTCTTTTATTTTATCATAATCAAAATCATTATTTTTTAAATCTATTTCTTTATATTTGATATTGTAACTCATAAGTGAACTGTTATTTGGCTTTATTCCAATTACTTCGTGTAAAGTATCATAAGGTGTACCTGTTATTGTTAAAAGTGTGTCATTTGGTCTTAAAATAGCAAATAAGGCAGTGCTTATAGCGTGACTTCCAGATATTATTTGTGTTCTCACAAGAGCATCTTCTGTATTTAGTATTTCTGCGAATATATTTTCTATTTTATCTCTTCCAATATCATTATAACCATAACCTGTTGTTCCGTTTAAATCACTTTCACTTATATTATTTTTATGAAATGCATCTAGTACTTTTTTACTATTATTAAATGTATTTATATCTATTTCATTAAATATATCTGATAGTTTCTTTTCTTCTTCATTAACTAGTTTTATATATTTATCATTGAGTTTTAACATTTTTTACCTCCATCTATTCTTATAACTGAATCATTTATATAACTAGCTTCATCATTAGCAATAAAGTAAACAAGATTAGCTATTTCAGATGGTTCAGCAAATCTTTTAAGTAATATTTTATCTTCTTCTTGCTTTTTAAATTCTTCACTCATATTTTGATTCATTGGTGTATTTATCCATCCAGGACAAATTGTATTAACTCTTATATTAGGACTATAATAATTAGCTAAATTATGAGATAAGTTTATTATTCCTGCTTTTGAAGCATCATAATCAAGACTATATTCATAATATGTATCTATTCCATTAGTTGAACTAATATTTATTATGTTTCCTTTTTCTTGTTTTAGCATAATATCTCCAAATGTTTTTGATACTAAGAATGTCCCAACTAAATTAATTTCTAATATAGTCATAAAGTTTTTTTTAGTTTTATCATCAAATGTTGTATCTATTGCTATACTAGCATTATTTACTAAAACATCTAATTTACCAAATGTATTTAGTATTTCGTTTTTTAAATTTTCTATATCATTTTCTTTACTAATATCACATTTTACTATTAATGCATTTATATTATATTTTTGGGTTACTTCTTTTTGTAATTCTAATGCTTCTTTTTTATGTGTATTGTATGTAATAACTACATCGTAATTATAACTAGCAAATTTTCTAATAATGTATGAACCAAGTCCTATACTAGAACCAGTTACTAGAACACACTTTCTATTCATATTTTCCTCCGTTTTTTCGTATGTATTTTATCATATTTGATGATTTTACTCAATAAAAACTTAAAATGTCTTGTCATTATTTGTTTTATTTGTTATAATCTCTATGTAAAAAAAGGAGGAAACCTATAATGGCAAAGAAAGAAAACAGAGAAGGTATTGCATTACAATGTACAGTATGTAAAGAAATTAATTATTTAACAAGTAAAAATAAAAAGAATACTGAAGGAAAACTTGAAGTTAAGAAATTCTGTTCAAGATGTAATAAAACAACAGCTCACAAAGAAAAGAAAGCGTAGGTATTTAATATATGTTTAATGTAAATGATATTAAAAATGGTATGACTATTAAATATGAAGGAGTTATTTATCAAGTGGTTGAATTCCAACATGTTAAACCAGGAAAGGGTAGTGCTTTTGTTAAAACTAAACTTAAAAATTTAAGAGCTGGTACTACACAAGAAATTACTTTTAATGCTGGTATAAAGATGGAAAAAGCTGATGTAAGAAAAAATCAACTTTCATATTTATATAATGCTGGTGATAAGTATGTATTTATGGATAATAATACTTATGATCAAATTGAACTTGATTCTTCACTTATTGGTGACAATGCTAAATTCTTAAAAGAAGGAATTAATGTTGAATCAATGAGTATTGAAGGAGAAGTTGTAGGAATTAGTTTACCAGAGAAAGTTGCTTATAAGGTAATTAGTGCTCCTGATGCAGTTAAAGGAAATACTACTAGTGGTGCACAAAAAGATATTACTATTGAAACTGGATATACTCTAAAAGCTCCATTATTTATTAGTGAAGGAGAAGAAGTAGTTATTACTACAAGAGATGGTAAATATTTTGGTAGAGCATAAGACTAACTAATAGTTAGTTTTTTCTTTTGAAAAAATATTGTTTGACAAAGTATAAAAAATAATATATACTTTTGTTATTAAATGTTGATGAAATAATTAGTATTTATAAAAACAATTAATAGAGAGTTAGTGTTTGGTGGAAACTAATAAATTTTTATAAAGAAGTTACGAATTTTTGAGTTTAATGGTGATGCTTTATAATCATAAGAGAAATAGTTTAACTATAAAATAAGGTGGTACCACGGCAATAGTCGTCCTTTGTGTATCATCTTTTTATTTTGGAGGTAAAGATGAGAAAATTTGAGAAAATCAGTTTTGAACAATTTAAGAAAGATATTAGTGATGATGAAAAACTATATGAAAGTTATAGTCTTCCAAAAAGGAGTACTAAGAATAGTGCTGGTTATGATATTGCTAGTTTAGAAGAATATACTTTAAAACCAGGAGAAGCTCATATATTTGTTACTGGATTAAAGGTAACTATGAATAGTGATGAAGTTCTATATTTATATGGAAGAAGTTCTTTTGGATATAAATATAATATTACACTTGCTAATAGTGTTGGTGTTATTGATAGTGATTTTTATAATAATATTGATAATGAAGGACATTTTAAAGTTAAACTTATTAATCATGGTGAAAAGGAAGTAAAAATTAATATTGGAGATAGAATAGCACAAGGTGTGTTTATGAAATATTTAATAGTAGATAATGAAGAAAAAATAATAAAAGAGAGAAAAGGTGGACTTGGTTCTACTGATAAGGAGGAAAAATAATATGACATTTTTTGAAGAATTAGAATGGAGAGGACTTATTAAGGATATTAGTAGCCCTGATTTAAAAGAAAAATTAAATAATGAGAGTTTAACTTTTTATTGGGGAACAGATCCAACTGCTGATTCACTTCATATTGGGCATTATAGTTCACTTGTAACAGCTAAAAGGTTAGCACTTCACGGTCATAAGCCGATACTTTTAGTAGGTGGGGCTACTGGATTAATTGGGGATCCAAGACCAACAGCTGAAAGAGAAATAATTTCAAAAGAAACAGTTGCTAAAAATATTGAAGGACTTAGAAATCAAGTTATGAGACTTCTTGATAATAAAGCAGAAGTAGTAAATAATTATGATTGGACTAAAGATGTTACTTTCTTAGATTTTTTAAGAGACATTGGTAAATATATTAATGTTAACTATATGCTTAATAAAGATATTATAAGTAGAAGACTTGATAGTGGTATTACTTATGCTGAATTTTCATATACATTACTTCAAGGATTCGATTACTTACATTTATTTAATGAAAAGAATTGTACTCTTCAAGCAGCTGGCAGTGATCAATGGGGTAATATTACAACTGGTATAGAACTTATAAGAAAGATTAATGGTAAAGAAGCTTATGGATTTACAATGCCTTTAATACTTGATAGTACTGGTAAAAAATTTGGTAAGAGTGAAGGAAATGCTTTATGGCTTGATAAAGAGAAAACTAGTCCATATAAGATTTACCAATACTTAATTAATTCTGATGATTCTAAGGTTATTGAGTACTTAAAAGTATTTACTTTCTTAACTAAAGAAGAAATAGATGCATTAGAAGAAAAAGTTAAAACTGAACCAGAAAAGAGAGAAGCTCAAAAAGCACTTGCCTATGAAGTTGTTAAGGATTTACATGGTAAAGAAGAAGCAGATAAAGCAAGAAAGACAAGTGAAGAAATATTCACTAAAGGTTATGCTAGTGAAGAAATGCCAAGTGCTGAAATTACATACATTGATAATATGAATTTAATGGATATTTTAGTTGCTTCTAAAATAACTACATCAAAGAGTGAAGCAAGAAGATTAATTGTTGGTAATGGTATAAGTGTTAATAATACAAAAGAAATAAATCCAGAAAGAATATTTACTAAAGATGAAATAAAAGATTTAATTATTAGTAAAGGTAAAAAAACTCATATTAAAGTTAACTTAGTAAAATAAGTTAACTTTTTCTTTAAAAGAAATGGTTTATGTTATATAATAATTAATAGTAAGGATGTGATTATTGTGATGAAATATTCAAAAGATAGAGAATGGTATATTAATTTAATTATATGTTTATTTGCTTTTTTGAGTCTTGAGATATTTCCATTTATAATAAGTTCTACTTTTAGAAATATTATTAAAAATGCTAGTTTACTTAATATAATTAATGGTGTTTTTATGATAACATTCTTAGTTTTCTTATATTATAAAGATTTAAAGAAAGAATTTAAGACATTTAAGAAGAGTTTTAAGAGTTCTTTAAAAATTGGTTTTAAATATTATATTATGGGTATAGGAGCTATGATTTTGTCTTCTTTATTCATATCTAATTTTACTGGTGGTGGAACTTCTGCAAATGAAAGTAATGTAAGAGAATTATTAGTATCATATCCATTTTTAATGCTTATTAATATTTCTATAATAGCACCTATAAGTGAAGAAATTATATTTAGAAAAAGTATACATACAATTATTAAAAATAAATGGGTAAGAGCTACTATCTCTGGCTTATTATTTGGAGGAGCTCATTTGCTTACAGGAGATGCAATTAGACTTGTTGATTTATTATATTTATTACCTTATGGATCACTTGGTTTTGTATTTAGTTTAATGGATACTGATACTAAGTCAACAATGACTTCAATGAGTTTCCATGCAATACATAATACCGCTACTGGAGTTTTATTACTTTTAGTTTATAGTTTAGGAGTAGCTATTTAATGGAAAAAGAAGATAAGAAAGAAAAAAAAGAGGAAAAAGAAGTAAAGAAAAAGAAACATATATTTTTAAAATTCTTTATTTTTATCATTTTACTTGCATGTTCTTTATATTTTTATGCTAAATATTTAGGGGTAAAAGGACTAGTAGTAAAGGAATATAGAATTAATAGCGAAATATTAAGTGATAATTTTGATGGTATTAAAATAGTACATTTTTCTGATTTACTTTATAAATCAACAGTTGATTTAAATGATTTAAAAAATATAGTTAATAATATTAATAGATTAAAACCAGATATTATTGTATATACTGGGGACCTTGTTAGTGATAGTAAGATAAGTAATGACGATAAGGAAAAGATTATTGAATATTTAAGTAATTTAAATGCTAATATAGGTAAATATATTGTTATGGGAGAAAATGATTACTCTTATAGTGAATATGAATATGTTATATCTAAAAGTGGCTTTACATTACTTGATAATAGTTATGAAGAAATATATTATAAAACCAATGATCCTATTTATATTGTTGGTCTTCCTAGTTCAATAAAAGAACAAGTTAAATTAGAAGATGCATTTAAATTTTATAATGAAGAAGATAGAAAATATATTATTTGTTTAGTACATGATGGTAAAACTATTAAATATATAGATGAAAGTAGTTATGAGGTTGATTTAATACTAGGAGGACATTCTTTAAATGGTAGTATTGATGTTCCATATTATGGTGCTCTTATTCTTGATGAACTTTCTGATAAATATTATAGTGAACATTACGAAAGAGGTATTACTAATATTTATATATCTTCAGGACTTGGTACTAGAAAATATAAATATAGATTTAATAATAAGCCATCTATTAATTTATATCGTTTAAAAGCACAGAAATAACTGTGTTTTTTTCATATAATAGAGTGAGGTGAATTATGTATAACAGTGTAAAATATTCTAAGGATAGATTTGGTTTTGTAGCTCCTTTTTTACTTGGAGCTTTAACAGGTGGAGTAGCAGTTGGCATAACTAATCCTTATAGGCCTAGACCAGTTTATTATAGTAGTCCTTATCCATATCAATATTATCCTTATTATTGATTTATAGTATAATATGCCTGTTTTATGGGGGTATTATGGAAAGAAAAAATAAGGAATTATGTAAAAAAGTGTGGTGGATTTTGTTGTATTAAGTCTGGATGTGATTATAGTGCAAAAGATTTACAGGTAAATCAGTAGATAAGTAACTTGAAAGAAATAATAATTTTGAAAATGTTAGCAATAGAGAAAGACATGAGATAGGCCCACTTGCTCGAAAACTTGCATTTATGTATCCAAATGCTTTAAGAAGAGCAAATGAAAATCAAAGTAATAATCTTATTTTAAGAAAAAATAGTAATTCTATTTAACTGGAATTACTATTTTTACTTCTGTCCATTCATTTAATTTAGATGTATATTTTATACTTCCATTATGTAGTTCAATTATTTCTTTTGATAAGCATAATCCAAGACCAGTACCAAATGATTTTTTTGAATAAAATGGTGTAAAAAGATTATTAATTGTATCTTTATCCATACCATGACCATTATCTCTTATTATAGTTATTAATTTATTGTTGATAATATAACTTTTAATATTAATCTTTCCATTTTGATCAAGAGCTTCTGTTGAATTTTTTAGTATATTTATTAATACTTGCTTTAATCTATTATAATCTGCTGTTATTAATAATTCTTTTTCTGATTCAATATTTAATGTAATGTTTTTATCATTGAAGAAGGGTAGTATTGTATCTTTTGCTTCCGTAAGTAAATCATAATAATTCATATTATTTTTAATAATATTTAAATGATTAATTGACGAAAAATCTTTTAATACATTAAGTGCATTTTCAACTTCTATATCTAATATATTTTTATATCTTAAACATTTTTCACTATCATTAGGATCAAATATACTTAAATATCCTTTTATAACAGCGAGTGGATTTTTTATTTCATGTGTAACTTTAAATATACTTGTTTTAATTATCTTATTGTTTTCTATATCTTCTAATGTAAAATATAATTTCATTCTTTTTTTAAGTAATTCTATCATAATAGTACATATATAAATACTAATTATAAATAATAAATTATAAGTATTAAATATAATCATATATATTAAATTAATTATTGTAAAAATATTTATAAATAGTTTTTTATTTTTGATAATGAAATACAATATAAATAATATAATATGATATATAATTACGAATAAAATATTAATATTAAATAGTTTTATAACTAAAATATTTATTAATGATAAAAATATACTTATTTTATATTTATCATATATAAAACATAATAGGATAGGTATAGTAAGATAATATATATACTTAATATTATTTATTCTTATAAATATATATAAAGAGGAAAAATATATTAATAAGATAGTTAATTCTAATATAAGATTATTATGAAGTTTATTTATTTCACTTTTTAAATAAAAAAATATTATAAATATCATAATGGGTATTAGTATTACAGTATTAAATATATAATTTATTTCTAGATTATTCATATTTTCACCATTTATATATTATCATAAGTAATTTGTCGAATTTTGTCGAATTATGTAAAAAAATAAGAAAATTTAATTTCTTATTTTAAATCAGTCATATATTTTTTTATTTGTTTTGAGTTTGGACCTAATATTATTTTAAGTTCATTATCAATTTCAACTATACCTTTAGCACCTAGTTTTTGTATTCCTTCTTTGTTAACTATACTTGTATCTTTAAGTGTTACTTTTAGTCTTGATAAGTTGATTTCTGAATCAATAATATTATCTTTACCGCCTAGGTATTGTATCAATTTATTAATTTCAATATGAAAATCTTTTCTTTTCATTTTGATAACTATAAGTGATACGATTAAACATACAAGAATTATAATAACATATTGTAAGTAATTTCCCATTATTTTCCTCCTTTATAGTCATTTATATAATTACTAATTTTAATTTTAAAATTCTTTATTGTATCTTTATTCCAGTAAACTGTTGGATTTACATTCGAATAAGATATAGCTGTTTCGTTATCAGTATGAATTATTTTACCATCTTTTATAAATATTAAATAGGGAACAGATATGTATAAATTACCTTCATCATTTATAGGTAAATTAGTTTCTAATAAATTGATTAGTTTTTTATATTTAACATTATTGCTTTGTCTATCTTTCTTAATATTATAATATAATATTTCTTTTATATCATTTTCCATAGCTGTTTCATTTAAATATTTAGCATAATAATTTGACCATATATTTTCTTTAAAACCTATAAATATTATACCACTTTCATTAAATTTATTTAATACTTCATCAATGTTTATATATTTAAATACATTTTTATCACTTACTAAACTATATTCTTCATTAAATACTTCATTACTTTTTATATCTTTTTTATTGTTATTAAAATTGTTATATATTAAATAAGCACCTATAATAGCAACAATTATTATTAGTATTATGCTTGTTTTATCTTTCATGTTTCACATCCTTACCATAGTATTTTACCATAGTTTTATAATTTGTAAAAGTTATTTATATAATTGTTTCATAATTGCTTCATCTTTATGCTTAATGTAATATTTTGTATCAATTGCATCTCTCATAATTTCTTTGAATGTTTTTCTTTTTCTTTTTTGAAATTTAACATGAGTAAGTTTTGGATTTGCTCTTGTTTGTTTGTTCTTTTTCATATAATCAAGTAGAGCAATTATACATACGATTGATATAATACAACCAAATATATTAATATATGTTGAAGTGTTATCTATAAAATAATTTACTATTTTATTATTTGTATTAATTGCATTTAGGCTTAATAATATGAAACTAAAGATAACAAATATATCAAGAATAATTGTTTTAATTTTACCAATGAAGCTTGATTGAACATTACCTCCAAATCTATATGTGGAGTAATTTGTAAGTAATATTGAAATTTCTAAAATGATTGGCGGAATCATTATATTATATTCGATACCTAATATTATAAATGATATTGTATTTAAAAGTTTATCACTAAGTGCATCTAAGCTACTTCCTAAAAATGTTGATATTTTTAGTGTTCTTGCTAAAAATCCATCAATTGCATCCGTTAGAAATAATATAATTGTTACAATTGCACATACACTTGGTCCTTTAAAAGCATATATAAAAGGTAATGCAAAAGCTCCTAATAATCTGGTTAGTGTTATTAGGTTTACAAATACAAGCTCTGTAATTTTTAATGCACTATATTTCATAAATATTATTCTATGAAAAATTATTATATTTGTCAATCAGTAGAATTTATGGTATAATCTAGATATATGGGGATGCATTGATTCGACAGGATTATGTTTGGGTAGGATGCAAGTAGTAGGCATACTTTAAATGCAAAAACAAAATAATCGGAAACGATTTTAATTTTTCTCCAGCTTTTGCTTAATTAAGTAAAAAGGAGCTTCCACTTTTAACTTTTGTTCACGAGTTTTAAGAGGGGAGTCATAAAGTGAACTATATTATAAATTTGTTTATGGTTTATAATGAATGTTTAATAAACTTAGAATAATAAGAGAAGTTGGCAATCTACATTATTATTTGAATTTAAAAACCAACTAAACTTGTAGATGTTCTATTGGAATGAATCTTGGACAGGAGTTCGCTACTCCTCATCTCCACCAAATTGATAATAAACTCTTTAAAAAGAGTTTTTATTTTGTTATAATTTATATTGTAATTGCCCTGTGGCCAAGCGGTAAGGCTCTGGACTCTGACTCCAGCATGCATAGGTTCGAATCCTATCAGGGCAACCATGCTGAAATAGCTCAATTGGTAGAGCAACTGAATCGTAATCAGTAGGTTGGGGGTTCGATTCCTCTTTTCAGCACCATAATGATTATTAGAAAACACGCTATAAAGCCAGTATTTATGCGTGTTTTTAATTTTTATTAAAAATATTATAAAATATCTTAACTTATTATAAAACATTAAATTTTTTGGCACTTTATATGGCACTTGATGTAATAATGGCACATTTTTAAGGCATCAAAATAGATAAATATAAACAATTATAAATAATATAGAAAGGAAATAAATATGACATATAAAATAACAAATAAAATGGAAAGTTTAATGTTAGATATATTAATACTAAAACAAATTGTAAGTAATAATAATATATCTAGTAGAAAGAAGCTAGAAAAAAATATGAATAAACTTATTAGCGAGTTAATCAAAGAGTTTAATACGCAAAATAAGGTATAAACTCTTAATAATATAAATATGTGTTATATGTTTATAGAGTGTTAAAATATATTGTAAAATGCATAGTTTTAAATATTAAAAATAATATAAAGCCGATAAAGAAATAATGCTAAATAATTAAAAAAAGAATGGGGTTATTTTACAAAACTTCATTCTTTTATTTTCTATATAAACTATGAGCACTTTTAAATTCTAATTATTGTTAAAAAAATCTCTTATATCAACTTCTAAAACATCAGCTATTCTGCCTAAAGTTGCTAAACTAAAAGTTTTTCTTCTCTTTACACTTTCTATTTCAGCTAAGTAATCTATGGACATATCAGCTTCATCTGCTAATCTTTGTTGAGTAAATCCCTTTTCTTTTCTATACTTTCTAATGTTTTTTCTAACAATATCATAATAATACATATCACTTTTAACTTGTGCCATTAGTACCACCTCTATATTTATATTGTCCTATAAATAGAAATATTATTTTATGGGCATATAGCAATAGTATTTTTCTTTTTAATATGATATATTTTATATAGTACTTATAGTACATGTTAAAGTATTGAACTCAAATTAGTAACTAACTCTATATTTGTATAGTTTACTATACAATTAGTTTTAAAAGCCAGAGTTGAGTTTATAGATAGAGGTGTAATAAGAAGATATAATTGATGAATTAAAAATTAAAAAAATTTAATGTAATTAGGAGTTATATGATGAAAAAGAAAGAAATAATAGTGATAATTATTTATTCAATAATAATAATTATAAGTATAATTTTATCTTACTTATTAATTGATAGAAGCAAAAATAAATTGGGTGAAGAAGAAAAAAATATTTATGAAGCGTTACTAATTGATAAAAATAATTTCAAAAATCCTGAGTCAATAAAAGTGATTTATGTTAAATATTGTAATAATCAATATAGTATAGTTGGAATAACAGCTAACAATTCATATGGTGCGACTATTAGTGAAACATATTTTAAAAATAAAAATGTGTTTTCAACCGACAATAATGCTATAAAGACTGTTAGCGAAGAATGTTTTAAGATTGAAACAGAAAGTTATAATAAAGTTAAAGTTTTATCTAAGACTGCATTAACAAGAATAAACAATAAATTAAATAGAGGCACAAAATGAAAAAATATATTATACATATTATCTTTGCAGTCATAATGATAAGTATTTGCATTTATACTTTCTTAGTTTGTAGCTCAAAATCATATTATGATAAAAATTATTCGGAAAAATTTATTAAAAGTGTAAATTATATCAAAGATGGCAACTATGTAAAATAATACGAGGTTATTAAAAACTCATCTGGTGAAAAAAAAGAAATAATTCAAACGATTTATCTTTATGAATTCCTAAAGGAAACGGATAAATATTTAAAAATAAGTTCTGAAATAACGGATGAAATTAATAATATTATGGATTATATATTATATCCCAATTTATATGACAAAAATAGTGTATATCAAAAGAATATTGATAAAATATATGCTGATGAATACAATAAATTATTTGAAATAAAAAATAAATTGCCAAAAGAAATAATGCTTGAGGAAGTGTATGATTTATATGATACATATATTCAATTAATAGAAATAGATAAAGATACATTCAAAAATTATGAATATAATGTATTTAATAAAAAAACGATTCTAAGCAATTCGATTGAAAATGTAAAGAATAAATTATATGAGTTGCTTGAATTAATAAAAGATGTTAAAGGAAAATATCCTTCTGAATTTATTCCTTTTGAATATGCAGTTTTATTAGAAATAGAGTAATTAGTTGGAGGCTTATGAAAACAATAATAAATTATATAAAAAACAATGTAAAATATTTAATAATAGCAATTATTATATTGTGTATAGTTATATGTACACCTATTGTACTATCAACAATTAGAAAAAATAAAATTGAAAATGTTGTTAACGAATATATAAATGCTTTAAAATTGGGAAATTATGATGAAAGTTTAACATATTTAGATGAAGAATATGATTATAGTAATAATGCTCCTCTCATATATTATAATGAATTAATTGAGTTTTATTCAAAATTTACTGTAGATATTGAAAATATCGATATTAAAAATAAATATGCAATTGTAAAATTAAAAATTAAAACTCCAGATATTTTTTATTTATTAGACCAAAACTTTAATTTACAATTTGCAAATAAGACTTATGATATAAACTATTATAAAAGTATTTTAAATAGTCGAACACTAGAATACGAAGAAGGTAAGGCACAAATAAGTTTAAAAAAAGTAGATGGTGAATGGAAAATAATAAATAATGAGTTTCTTAAAATTTTTTTGAATTATGGTTCTAATGTTAAAGAGATTAATTTTGAATATTTAGTTAAAAGTGAAAAAGAAAAAGATGAGATGATGGATTATATAAACAAATATATGAAAATAAATAACTTTGAAATTAAATCTAACAATTTGGGTCAGCTATCACTTCATAATATTGAAATCAAAAACATTGGTAATAAAGATATAATTGAATTAGAGGTAGAAATTATATTTCCAAGTAAAAAAATTAAAAGAACGGTTGTATTATTTGATGATGAAAGTAGTCAATTAAAAAGTGGGAATAGTTGGAAATCTGAAAATGACAAATATTATGATTTAAATCGTTCATCAAAAAGTATTCTTACAAATGCTGATAAAGAAAATGCTCAGTTAAAAATTAGAAGTTTAAAATTTGAAAATTCAATTATGGTCCACTAAAATTAGAAGGCAAAACTCATATTAGTGAATATCTTGAAATAAAATTATAAAATATAATTTATTAATTAGCTTCGTAGCATATTTTTAGAAAAAAAATAAAGACTTGTATAATTCTGGGTTAGAAAGTATAATTACTATGTTTATTTAAAAAGGAGTGATGTGTGTTTGAATGATAATGTAAAAACTAATTTGAAAAAGACTTGGAAATACATCAAGTCTGCTAAAATGAATCTAGTTGGATATGGTGCTGTGAGTATATTAGAAGCAATAATAAGTGCTATATTACCTTTATTATCTGCAAAAGTAATTCTTAATATTACAAATGAAGTAATTAATCAGTTAGTCATATCAGCTTTAGTAGTATTTTTTATTGAAATTATATTATATATTATGTACTATTTTAAATCATTTTTTTATAGAAGAATCTATCAAAAAACTCTAATTAATATTCAAAAGTCATTGGCGAAAGAAATATTAAATTTAGAAATAGCAGAAATTGATAAAAATTCTTCAGGTTTATTTATTGATCGTTTGAATAAAGATACTCAAGATATAGCAGGATTGTTTATGGAATATACTTATTGGATTTCATATATTATAACTAATGTAGGTGTATTATTTACAGTATTTGTTTTAAATAAATATTTATTTGTATATGCATTAATTTCTTCAATTGTTGTTTTTATAATTAATAGAAAAAGAATTGCAAAACAATATGAGGTTCAAAAAGAATTAAAAGTTTTACAAGAAAGTAAAACAGGATTAACAAGCGAATTAGTTAGAGGAATTAGAGATATTAAGGTATTAAATGCAAATAATACAATATTAAAGCAAATAAATGAAAAGATAGAAGAAACAACAAAAAAAGAAGTAAAAATAATTAATATAAGAAATTTTTATAATTATATTGAAAATAATACAAGAGCTATTTCAGATTTGGGCTTTATAATAATAGGATGTTTTTTGTATAATAAAACATTATTAACTATACCTACTTTTGTAATAATTTATAATTATCAGTCAAAGATTAAAAATTTATTAACAGGAATGGTTCAATTATCTGAATATAATAAAAAATTTAGTGTTTCTGCAAATCGTGTTTTTGAAATTATAGACAATGTGAAGTTCAAGAAGGAAAAATTTGGCAATGTAGAAATAAAAAAATTAGATGGAAATATTATTTTTGAAAATGTATCGTTTGGTTATGATAAAACAAAAATTATAAATGATATGTCTTTTGAAATTAAGCCAAATGAAAGGATTGCATTTGTTGGTAAAAGCGGCACAGGTAAAACAACAATATTTAATTTAATAACAAGATTATATAAAAGTAATAAAGGAAAAATATTACTTGATGGAAATAATATAAATGATTTAACTTGTTCTACAATAAGAGATAATATGTCGATTATTACTCAAAATCCATATATATTTAACTTTTCTATAAAAGAAAATTTATTAATGGCAAAAGAAAATGCAACTATGAAAGAAATACGAGAAGCTTGTAAAATGGCTTGTATTGATGATTATATTATGAGTTTACCAGATAAATATAATACTATGGTTGGAGAAAACGGAGTTATATTATCTGGTGGTCAAAAGCAAAGGATTGCAATTGCTAGAGCTTTATTAATGAAAACAGAAATAATTTTATTTGACGAAGCTACTAGTGCACTTGATAATGAAACACAAAGCAAAATCCAAGAAGCTATTAATAATTTAAAGGGGGAATATACAATTCTTATCGTTGCTCATAGATTATCAACAATTATTGATTCGGATAGAATTTTTGTGGTTGAGGATGGTAAAATAGTTGACAGTGGATCTCATAGAGAATTATTGAAAAAAAGTGAAATTTATAAAAACCTATATAATAAAGATTTAACAAAATAATAGAAATACTATTTTTATCTTGTATTATAATTAGTTTAGTTAGTAAGTTTATTACTTACTATCATCTTTTAGCCTAGGAGTTGTTAGACCTACTCCTTACTGGCACCAATTAGATTATTACTAACTATAACAGTTAGTTTTTTGTAACATTTTATGATATAATCTTATTACTAGGATGTGAATTTGATGGATACTAAAGATTTGAAAGATATTCAAAATGAAGTTTTAAAGAAAAGTAAAATAATTGATACTGTTATTTTTATTATATGGGTAATCATAATGTTTCTTTTATATAAAAAAGGTATTAATTTACAAGCATTTTTCTTTATTACAGTATTTATAATGGCTATTAGAATGTTTATTAAATATATATTTTTAAATAAGCAGATAACTGAATTTAATAATGGTTTTAAAAATAAATATGTATTATCTTCTTTGAATAAAATATTTACTGATTTAAAATATTTTCCTGATAAGGGATTAGATTATGGTGTTATAGCTAATACTAGAATGATGGATATGGGAGATAGATATTCATCTAATGATTATTTTGAAGGCAAATATAAAAATGTTAATGTTAAACAGGCTGATGTTCATATAGAAGAAGAACAACAAACAACTGATAGTGATGGGCATACAACAACTACATGGGTTACAATATTTGAAGGTAAATGGATGATATTTGATTTTAATAAAACATTTACTGCAAATGTTCAAGTTTCTCAAAAAGGTTTTGGTAATTCCAGAGTAAATAACTGGGGTGAAAAAAATAAGTATAAAAAGGTAGAGATGGAAGATGCAGAGTTTAATAAAATGTTTAGAATATATGCTCAAAATGAACATGATGCTTTTTATATTTTAACACCATCATTAATGGAAAAGATTAAAAATTTAGCTAGAACTGTCAGTGGTAAATTATTATTATGTTTTATTAATAACGAATTACATATTGGTTTATATAACTATAAAGATTCATTTGAACATAGTGTATATAAGAAAATAGATGAAGAAAAAATAAATGATGATATATCTAAAGAAATAAAAATTATTACAAACTTTGTTGATGAATTAGATTTAGATAATAGTTTATTTAGAAGGGAGGTGTAGTATGGATTATATTGTTATCGCAGTTATAATAGTAGTTTTAATTATAGTAATTAGTATTATTTCAATTTCAAATAAGATTAATAAAGCAATTGTAAAAATTGATGAAGCTTCTTCTGGAATAGATGTTGCTTTAACTAAAAGATATGATGTTTTAACTAAAATGATTGATGTAGTAAAATCTTATGCAAAACATGAAAAAGACACTCTTTTTGAAGTTGTTAAATTAAGAAAAAATATGTCAATTGAAGAAAAGAATGCTGAGAATAAGAAAATGGATGAGAATTTCAGTAAGATAAATATTGTTGCTGAAAATTATCCTGAATTAAAATCTAGTGAAAATTATAAAACATTACAACAATCAATAGTTGAAGTAGAAGAACATTTACAAGCAGCTAGAAGATTATATAATTCAAATGTTTCTATATATAATCAAATGATTGTATCTTTTCCAATTAGTATTATTGCTAAAAGTAAAGGTATGGTTAAAAAGGATTTCTTTGAAGCAGATGAAACAAAAAAAGAAGATGTTAAGATTAAACTTGATTAAGAAGAGATTTCTTCTTTTTTATTGATAGAATTTTTATGAAAATTAATATAAAAAAATTAAAATTATGTTACCATATTTATATAGTGCAATAAAAAGTCACAATAAATAAAAAATAGGCATTGACTTGGTAGTCGACTGCGATGATATTATTTCATCAAGAGAAGGAAGAATATGAAAAATGATTCATAGTGAAGAAAATAGAAGATATTAGAGAATTATTAAACTTACCATATTGGAATGATGATAGATTTAAAAAAAATATTAATTCCTAAAGAGATAGCTAATTCTAGAAATATGCTAAAAAAACTATCAATATTAATAAAAGTTTCTGAAAAATATTGTATAGATAAATATCTTAATTTAAGTTTTTTGATGTTGTTATCTAGGCAAAGTTTTGCTTTAATAAATTATTTATGTGATAATAATATTGCTTTGGTAGTTAATGATAATGAAAAACTGAATCCAATGTTTAATTTTTACCATGCTGCTTTAAAATCAAAGTTTGGAATTGATTTTAAAAAATTGATGGTTAAATATCCATTCAGTGGGTTAGATTTAAATGAAAAAATAACTGATTATAGGAGAAAAAAAGTATGTCTAAGTTAAGCAATACTCTTACTATGCTTGAATATTTAAGTAGTGGTAGAAAATATACAATTAAAGAATTAAGTGATAAACTTGAAGTGTCTGAAAGAATGATTAGAATTTATAAAGATGATCTTGAAAAAGCAGGAATATATATTGATACAATTAAAGGTCCTTATGGTGGATATGTTTTAAATCAAAATGTTAGTGTTCCTAAAAGATTTATTATTCCAAAAGAA
Organism: Mycoplasmatota bacterium; assembly: GCA_022774645.1. Taxonomy (GTDB): domain Bacteria; phylum Bacillota_I; class Bacilli_A; order RF39; family UBA660; genus CAG-1000. The sequence continues at coordinate 19,686 of JALFKQ010000026.1, forward strand.
ATTGATAATGAAGATAAAGAAATATTTAATATTATTAATAAATGTATTAAAGAGAAAAGAAAATGTTATATTGAATATTATTCGAAAGATAGAAAAGAGATTAGTAAGAGGGTTATTATTCCATATGATTTAATATTATTAGGTAATTCTTGGGGAGTAGCTGCTTATTGTGAACTTAAAGATGAAATAAGACATTTTTATTTAAACAGAATTAAATTAATTAATTTGTTATAGTGACGATATATTACCACAATAGGTGGTAATATTTTTTTGAGGTGAATAAAAATGAATTTAACATTTGTATCTGGTAATTATGGAAAGTTTGTTTCTGTAAGAGATAGTTTTATGGAGGAAGGCATTGATATTAATTATTTAGATTATGATTTGGAAGAACCTGATGTTAATGATATAAGCTATATTTCTAAGGCTAAGGCTTTTAATGCATATTTAATTTTAAAGAGTCCTGTATTTGTTATTGATTCTGGATTTTATATTGTGAATTATCCAGAAAATCCAATGTATCCTGGAGCTTTTGTTAAAAGAAGTGGTGTTAGTTCTGATGTGAATGGTTTATTAGAAACAATGAGAGATGTTAAAAACAGAGAATGTTATTTCTTAGATTGTTTAACTGTTTATGATGGGGAGAATTATTATCAATTTTATGGTAAGAGTGAAGGAACTATCTCTGAGGTTGTAAGAGGATGTGAACTTAAAAAGGCTAAATCTAATTTATGGAAAGTATTTATTCCTAAAAATTGTGATAAAACTCTTGCTGAAATGTCTGATTATGAAAGAGAGAATAGACCTGATGGTAGGACTAGTGTAACTCATGAATTTATAAATTGGTATAAAAATAATTATATTAATACTAAAAAGCTTATGAAATTATGATATAATCTCTTTATTGGAGTGGTAGTTGTGAAAATAATTGAAGTAAATAATTTATGTAAAGAATATAAATATTCAGTTAAGAATGAAGAAAAAGGTTTCTTTTATAATCTTTTTAAAGGAGAAACTAAGACTGTTAAAGCTGTTAAAGATGTTAACTTTAGTGTTGACGAAGGCGAAACTGTTGCTTTTATAGGTCCAAATGGAGCAGGTAAAAGTACTACTATTAAGATGCTTACTGGTATTTTATATCCTACTAGTGGTGAAATTAAAATATGTGGTTTTACTCCAATTAAAGATAGAAATGAACTTGCTTATAAGATTGGTACTGTTTTTGGACAAAGAAGTCAATTATTACCTAATTTGCCTGTTACTGAGAGTATGAAGCTTTTTGGGGCTATGTACAATATGAGTGATGAAGAAATTAAAAAAAGAATGGAAGAATTAATAGATTTATTTAATCTTAAAAAGTTTATTAATCAACCTGTTAGAAAGTTATCATTAGGTCAAAGAATGAGAGCTGAAATAGCTGTATCTTTAATACATAGTCCAAGAATAATATTTTTAGATGAACCAACTATCGGTTTAGATGTTGTATCTAAAAAGAATTTAAGGGAATTACTTCTTAAAATAAATAAAACTGAGAAAGTTACTATATTTTTAACAAGTCATGATACTGAGGATATTGAATCTATTTGTGAAAGATGTATGATTATAAATCATGGCAAGATTGTTATAGATACATCAACTAAGGATTTAATGAATCATTATATTAAAAATAAAAATATAATAATTACTCCTGAAGATGAATTTACTGAATTTCCAGAACTTAAAGAAGGTATTACATATATGGAAAAACATAAAAATCAAATTGTTTTTGATGTTGATACTGAAATAATTAATTCTCAAAAAGCATTACAAGAGATAATTAAATTATTTAAAATAGATGATATTAGCATAGAAAATGAATCTTTAGAAAATATAATAAGAGGTATATATGAAAAAGATTAGTTTTGCTTTTAAGACAATGAAGATTTTTATGAAGAATCAAATGCAAGATAAAACTAATATTATGCTTGATGTTATTAATATGATTTCTAGATGTTTGATAGTGTTTTTATTATATAGTTACATATTTAAATTAGATAATGATAATATTAAGAATATTAGTTTTGAAGCTAGTTTATGGAGTATGTTTATATATTTTGTTCTTATGGTTTTTAATATAAGAAAAATATATAAGAATATAATGGATGATGTTAAAAGTGGTAATGTTGAAATGTATTTAAATAGACCTGTTAATTATATATTATTTAATTGTTATAGAATAATAGGTCAAGGTTTATTTAGTTTCTTATTTATTAGTGTTGTTGGTTCTATACTTATGGTTCTATTTATAGGAGTACCTGAATTAAACTATCATATATTTATTCCATCTATTATTGTTACTTTATTTTTAGGTCAAATTTTGGGATTAATTATTTATTCTTTAATAGGGCTTTTAGCATTCTTTATTGAAGATGTTAGACCAATTTATTGGATAGTTGATAAGCTTGTTATGGTACTTGGCGGTAGTTATTTACCAATATCTATGTTTCCAAGATTTATGAAAATAATTGCATTTATAAGTCCTCTTGGTGCAATTAATTTTGCATCTAGTACTGTGTATGAAAGTTTTAACGATGAGTATATGGTTAGAATAGGTTTACAAGTATTATGGATTATAATATTTGGAATTATTCTTAAATATTTATATAAAAAATCAAGAGAAAAAGCTATGATTAATGGAGGTTAATATGGAAAATTTAAAGTTAGCAATGTTAAATATTAAAAGTAATTTTAAGAATGAAAAAGAACTTAAAGCTTCATTTTTAATCTCTATTATAGGGATGACAATTAATAATATGGCTTTTTTGTTCTTGTGGTTCTATTTTGGTAAAACTGTTGGTAGTTTAAATGGTTGGGATGCTTTGGATGTATTTGGACTTTATGGATTTACTACTATTTCTTTTGGTGTATTTAATACTTTCTTTTATGGAATAACTAAGTTACCTAATTATATAAGTAGTGGTAATTTTGATAAGTATTTGTTAACACCTAAAAGTGTACTTGTAAAGGTTGCTACTTCAAGTATATCTACAAGTGCAGTAGGAGATACACTTTTTGGAATTATTTGCTTTATTATATATGCATTTAATGCTAAGTTAACTTTATTACAATTATTATTTGCTTTTGTATTTATTATAACTACAACTATTGTTACTTTTTCCTTTACTTTAATATGTATGACTGTGTCATTTTATTTAATGGATGGTTATAATGTTTCAACCGGTTTATATGGATTATTTTTAAGTAATTCGTTATATCATGGTGGTGCTTTTACAGGTGTATTAAGAATAATTTTTACATTTGTTATTCCATCTTTATTAGTAGGAAGTTTAGCTGTGGAAAATGTTAAAAATATATCATTATCTGGATTATTGTTTATGATATGTACCGCTATATTTTGGTTAATTGTTTCTGTTATTTTCTTTAATAAATCATTAAAGAAATATGAGAGTAATAGTTTATTTGGATTTGGTGGTTAATGTGAATAGGTGTAAATGGTGTAACTTAAAAAATCCAAAATATATTGAATATCATGATAATGAGTGGTGTAAATTAAATCTTGATGATAAATATTTATTTGAAATGTTAATTCTTGAATCTTTTCAAGCTGGTCTTTCTTGGGAATGTATTTTAAATAAAAGAGAAAGCTTTAAAGAATGTTATGATAATTTTGATTTAGATAAAGTTTGTAATTATGATGAAAATAAAATAAATGAGCTCATTAATAATAAAAATATTATTAGAAATAAACTTAAAATAAGAGCTAGTATTAATAATGCTAAAATATTTAGAAATATTATTAATGAATATGGAACATTTCATAATTATTTAAAACAATTTACAGATGATAAGATAATATATGAAATAGATAAGACTACTAATGAATTATCTGATAAGATATCAAATGATTTAATAAAAAGAGGTATGAAATTTGTTGGTTCTACTATAATTTATTCATATTTACAAGCAATTGGCATTATATATTCTCATGATAAAGATTGTTTTTTATATAAAGAGTAAATAAGGTTTTTAGTTGTTTTATATATAGAAATGTATTACTATTTTTATAGTAGGTGATAGTAAATATGAAAGATAAAAAGATATTATTTATAACAGGAATTGTATTATTATTTTTAATGACAGTAGGTATGTCTTATGCATATTTTAGTTTAAGTGTTAGTGGTAATGCAGATGCTAAAGATATGGTAGTAGAAGCAGGTACATTAAGACTTACATATACAGATTCACCACAAATAATAATGCAAAATATTAAACCAGGACAAACTATTACTAAGAAAGTAACAGTTAAAAATACTGGCACACTAGATACAGCATACAATCTTGTATGGCAAGAGTTATATAATAAAATTGGTAGAAATGATTTAGTAATGTCATATACATGTGAAAGATTAAATAGTTCTGGTACAGTAGATGGAACATGTACAGGACTTACAGAAACACCTGTTAAAACAAAAACAATAACAAAAAATATACCAATAGAAAGTGGTGTTACTCATAAATATACAATAACTATCACATTTAAAGAAACAGGAGAAAATCAAAACTATAATCAAGGCAAATCATTTAGTGGTGTTCTTGATATAGAGGAATATAGTAATATAGCAGGTACATTAAAAAATAAATTTTATGAAGTATCAGGAATGACTGATAGAAGTCTAGTTAAATCTATATCATTTTATAGTGATAATAGAGTAATTGATGGAACAGAAAGCTATGATGTATCAGAAGAACAAAATGGTTCAGTTAAAATGTATGTTAAACAAAATGGCGAAAATAATTCTTTATATGATTTAACTATAGTTGGAAATGGAATAATTGCTTTTCCAGAAGATTCTTCAAATTTGCTTTCATTTAATGTTTTTGATCCATGTAGTGGACCTCTTTCTAATTTAACATTGATAGATTTTAATAATTCAATTGATACAAGTAGTGTAATTGATATGAGCTATATGTTTGTTTATAATCGAACAGATGTTATAGACTTAAGTAATTTTAATACTAGTAATGTAGCAAATATGGATGGTATGTTTTCTTATAGTGATGTGACAACATTAGATTTAAGTAATTTTGATACAAGTAAAGTAACTAATATGAGTAATATGTTTTATGGCAGTCAAGCAACAACACTAGATTTAAGTAATTTTGATACAAGTAAAGTAACTAATATGAGTAATATGTTTAATGGTAGTAAAGCAACTACAATAAATGTAAGTAGTTTTAATACAAGTAAAGTAACTGATATGTGGGGTATGTTTAATGGTAGTAAAGCAACTACAATAAATGTAAGTAGTTTTAATACTAGCAATGTAGCAAATATGGGTTATATGTTTTCAATAGTAAAGTCACAGCATTAGATTTAAGTAATTTTGATACAAGTAAAGTAACAAACATGAGTAGTATGTTTTATAATAGTCAAGCAACTACAATAAATGTAAGTAGTTTTAATACTAGCAATGTAACAAATATGGGTTATATGTTTAGAGATTCTACTAATTTAAAAACAATATATGCAAGTAGCAAATACAATACAAGTAAAGTTATATCTAGTGGCAATATGTTTACTGGTTGTACTTCATTAGTCGGAGGGCAAGGTACTGTATACGATTCAACTAAAGTAGATAAAACATATGCAAGAATAGATGGTGGAACAAGTAGTCCTGGATACTTTACTAGTAAATAATGAATATATGGGTTAGCAATTCTTTGCTAACTTTTTTATTGAAAAATTCTTGTATTTTTCATTTTAATATTGTACAATATGGTTTCCGAGGTGAAAAGGATGGGAAAAATGGGTTTAAATAATAAAAGTTATAATGCTAAATATGCTAAGTTATTATCATTTACATTAGGAAATTATATTGAAATGCTAGATTCTAATTTTAGGAAATATGTTATTGGTGAAACTGTTAGTCTTTTTAGAAAAGAAGATGGTTTAACTGATTTAGGAATGCTAGAAAAAGATTTTTTGAGTAAAGATGATATTAGTGAAGAAATAAAAAGGGAGATACTTGATGGTGTTTTTAGAACTGATGAAGAATATGAACAATATATTAATACTATGGAATGGTTTATTATTGGAAAAACAAGTGATGATAGAGAAACTGTTATACCTAATAACAAAGTAAGTATGTATGACTATACTATTGAGGATTTAGATGGAATGTATCAAAATAGGGAAGTAGCTGAATACATATTTCAAGAGATTAGTTTTTGTAAAAATTTACAAGAATTAAGACCTAGAAATAAAACTATGGTATTAGAAAAGAAGGAGCAATAAAATGAAAGGTTATTCTACATATTGTTATGGTGATAATGTTAGAGTTATGTTTGATGAAGATGGTATTTTAGTGGCATCTACTGGACTTAGTAATTTAATATGTTTTGATCCAGCTTTATCAAGTGAAATAGAAACCTCATTAAGAGGTAAAACTGTTCAAGAATTATCAGATATATTACATGATTATGGTGATATTCATATTGCGAGTGAATTTGATGAAACTGTTTTAAGAGATTTTAATAATAATAAAGAATCTATATTAAAGAGAATATTTAGAAATAGAAATAAGTAATTCTATTTCTTTTATTTTATGATAGAATGTATTTAGGAGGTAAAATGGAGAAAAAAGAAAGAATAAGTGTTCCTAAATATACTTTAGCAGAAGAACTTATAAATTCTATATCGCATGGAATATTTGCTTTACTTAGTATATGGGGACTTGTTATGTTAATTATTAAAGCAAAAGGAACTCTTGCAATAACTACTGCTACTTTATATGGGACTACAATGATACTTTTGTATACTATATCTTGTATATATCATGCATTATCTCCTAGAATAACTGGTAAAAAGGTAATGAGGGTACTTGATCATTGTAATGTGTTTTTACTTGTTTTTGGAACCATTATACCAATAGCTTTAGTCGGAATTGGAGGAGCTCTTGGGTGGATATATTTTGGAATAGTAGCATTTGTTACAGTAGTTGGAATAACTTTTAGTGCTATTAATGTAGATAAAAATGAAAAGATTGAAGTTGCTTGTCACTTGATAAATGGGTGGGGTGCTTTATTTTTAATAAAACCATTAATAGAAAATATTGGTATAGGTGGACTAATTTTAATAATTGCTGGAGGACTTATATATTCTGTTGGATCTATTTTATATGCAGTTGGTTCTAAAAAGAAATATATGCATTCTGTATTTCATTTCTTTTGTATAGCTGCTTCTATATGCCATTATTTTGCAATATATTTATATGTTTTATAGGTGAATTATGTTAGTTTTAGAAAATGATAGAGATAAAATGATGAATTATCATAGATGTAAGGATATGATAAATTTAATTAATTATTTTCCAGATTTAAGTCCAGTAATTGATTTAACAATTATTAATGATTGTTAAATTGATTCTGTTCGTGGTAAAATAGAAATAGAGAGTAGTATTATTAAAAATCTAGAACTTGATATAATAAGTGGTAGTGCTAATATTAATAGTTTACTTACTGGAAAAAATGAAATTAATTTAAATCTAATTGGAGATGATTATAAATTTAATAATGATAATGTCTTTGGTACAATTAAAATAAATAATGAAAGGAAAATCGTTAATAATAATGGAAACACTATTATTGAAATTGAAAATGTAAGTGGTAGTGTTAATGTATTAACAAATAGGTAAAAAAGAATGAAATTAATTGAAGTAACTTGTCCTAAATGTAAGGCAATAATGAAAGTTGACAAAGCTAATAAAGAAATGAATTGTGAGTTTTGTGGTAATAAGATTTTAATTGATGATGAAGTTAAAAAGGTTAAAATTTTAGGTGTTGGTGAGATATCAGAAGAACAAGAGTTTAAAAATGCTTTAGCTAATTTGAAATTTAAAGAATATGATAAAGCTTATAGAACATATAAAAGTTTATCAGAAAGATATACTGATAATAAAGAAGTATGGATTGGTATGCTTAGAGCAATAACAAAGGATTTTACTAATGAAGAATATGATCCATTATATGAAACTTATTATGATAAATATAAGAATTTAGTTGATGAAAAAGAATTATCTAAATATAAATCTAAATACGAAAATTATATAAGTAAGTTTAGTGATAAAGATAAGAAAAATGCTATTAAAAAACAAAAGAGAGAAAAAAATAAAGAAATGAGAGTATTTACTATTACAGGTATAATAGTAATTGTTATATTTGCTATAGCATTTGGTTCTATGATATATGGAATTGTTCATGAATTTAATGAACAAAATAGTAAAACTGAGGAAAAATATAAAACTAAAGAAGAATATCAAACTGAAATAAATGATTTACAAGTTAAAATTGATGAAGAATATAAAATCTTAAAAAGTGAATATGATAAATTAAAAGAGGAAGTAAAACCTACTAGGGATAAAATAAATGATTTAGAATTAAAACAACATAATGAATTTATGAAAAATGGGTTTAGTAAAAAATATAATGCTTATGAAAATGATATAAAAGAATTAAAGGATTCTATTTCAGGAAAAGAAAGCGAGATAAGTAGTTATAAGCTTTGCTTAGATAGTGGTTTTTGTTCTTCTGGAAGATCTTCTTCAATGAAAAAATATTATAGTTTAGTTACTAAGAGAGATAAATTAGAAAGAGAAATGAATGAAAAGTATAATTAAGGAGAATATATGAAATTAATATTATTAAGACATGGTGAAAGTCTTTGGAACATGGAAAATAGATTTACTGGATGGACTGATGTAGATTTATCTAAAAAGGGTGTAGAAGAAGCTATTAATGCTGGTAAAATATTACTTAAAAATAATATTACTTTTTCAGTAGCTTTTAGTAGTGTGCTTTTAAGAGCAAATAAGACTCTTGATTTAGTATTAAAGGAAATGAATTTATCTGTCCCGGTATATTATAGTTATAGATTAAATGAAAGACATTATGGTGCTTTACAAGGATTAAATAAAGATGAAACTAAGAAGAAATATGGTGAAGAACAAGTACATATATGGAGAAGAAGTTATGATGTAAGACCACCAGAACTTACTTATGATGATCCAAGATATCCTGGTAATGATCCAAAATATAAGGATTTAAGTAAGGAAGAATTACCTTTAACTGAATGTTTAAAGGATACTTTAAATAGAGTTTTACCATATTATAATAGTGAAATTAAAAAACATTTATTAAATGGTGAGAATGTTTTGATTGTTGCTCATGGTAATAGTATTAGAAGTATTATTAAGTATATTGAAAATATTAGTGATGAAGATATTATGAGTGTTGAAATACCTACTGGTGTTCCATATATTTATGAATTTGATAATGATTTAAATGTTATTAATAAAACTATTTTAAGTGAATAGTTTTTATGCTATAATAAATAACTAATTTGGAGGATATATGTTTAAGAAGGAATTTAAAATGAAAAATGGGAGGTATCAAATGGATAAGAAAAATGTTAAAAAAATAGTTATTTATGGAGTTATTGGACTTTTTGTTTTAATAACAATATTAAGTAGTTTTCAAACTATTAAAAGTGGTGAAGTAGGTCTTAAAGTTAGATTTGGTAAAATAGTTAATACTAAACTTGATGAAGGATTAAATTTAAAAATACCTTATATTGAAGATATTGTTACTGTTAATATAAAGGTTCAAAAATTAGAAATAAATACAGAAAGTTCTAGTAAAGATTTACAAACTATTCAAACTACTTTAGCTGTTAATTATAGAATTAATAGTGATAAAGCAACTTATTTATATAGAACAGTTGGTAATAATTATGAAGCTACTATTTTAGAACCAGCAATTAAAGAAAGTATTAAAGCTACTATTGCTAAATATACTGCTGCTGAAGTAATAACATCAAGAGCAGAAGTATCAAATAATTGTTTAGAAGATTTACAAAAGAAAGTAGAAAAATATGGTATCACTATTGATAACTTTAATATAACTAATTTAAGTTTTAGTGAAGAATATAGTAAAGCAATTGAAGATAAACAAGTTGCAGAACAAAAGCTTGAAAAAGCTAGACTTGATGCTGAAAGTAAACTTGTTGAAGCAGAAGCTACTAAAAAAGCAAATGATTTATTAAAACAATCTCTTACTGATAACTTAATAGCAAAAGAATTTATTAATAAATGGGATGGTAAACTTCCAACTAGTTATGCTGGCAAAGACATATTAAGTATATTTAATGTTAAATAGAGGTAGAAATACTTCTTTTAATTTGATATTATATATTTAATAGAGAGGTGTGCATGAAAAACGAGGGTGTTTATATTGGGATTATTGTCAGCTTATTTGTTATTGTAATTGCACTAGTTGGATATATAATTTATAGTAATAAAGATAGAAATAATGTAGTTAATAATTGTGTACAATGTAATAATAAAACTATTAATGAAAAAGAAAATGAAGAAACTGATAAAAAAGAAAAAACAGTTACAATTGAACTTAAAGATAATAAGAAAATAAATATTGAAGAAACTTATAATGAGGAAGAACTAGTTACTTATGATATAAAAGTTAATAATTATACATTAAAAATATATTATAAAAATGGTTATACTTATTTTGAAACTACTAACGATATTGATTCTTTTTATACAGGAGATAATAATATATTATATTCTCTTCAAAAATATAATAATTATGTATTTGTAACTATGGCTTGTCAATGTGATATTATACCTGTAGTGTATGTTGTTAGTTTAGAAAAAGATGTAACATTAAACGAAATATGTTTGCCTTCAAGTAATGGTACTTGTAGTGGATTTATTTATGATCAAATACTTCCAGATCAATATTATGAACAAAAATATAATATTAATTATAAGACTAATTCTGTTTCTTTAGTAAAAAGTGATAAATTTAGTTGTGATGATTATGTAAAGTATTCTTCTGTTGATGATGATGGAAATAGAAAAGTAAAATGTGAAAATAGTACTTGTGAAAGAAGAGTAGAATTCTGTTATCCTTATGGTGATTAATAATTTAATAAAACTTCTTAAAGAAGTTTTTTAATTGTTATTTTTTTGTATAAATTTACTACAATTTGAAATATGTTTATAAATATGATATAATAAGTTTCGCTTGCTTAAAATGAGGAGTGAATAAAAATTATATGATATTAAGTAAATTATTTATCACCTTAAGTATATTTGCTAATATATTTAGTGGTAATAAAGATATAGAAGTTAATCATGATTATTTAGATAGTCATATTAACTTAAGTATTAAACACTTTGAAAGTGAGAAAGAAGAATATGAAAAGTTAAATACTTTTAATGGTGAAACAGTAGATGAAATAGCTACTAAGTTAAATAGATATTTAAACTCAACATTAAAAGGTAAAGGTGAATTTATTGCTAAGTATTCAATTGAAGTAGGAATGGATCCATATTTAGCTACTGGAGTTATGCTTCAAGAAACTGGTTGCTATTGGACTTGTAGTTATCTTACTAGGGTTTGTAATAATGTAGGTGGTAATAAAGGAAAACCTGGTTGTAATGGAGGAAGCTATAGAAAATTTAATTCTATTGAAGATGGAATTAAGTTTGCTATAAATAAATTAAATTCGTATTATAAGAAGGGATTAACTACCACAGAACAAATTGGACCTAAGTATGCAAGTGATCCAAAATGGGCTGTTAGGGTTAATAGATATATTAATAAATTAAAGAAATAGAATGGGGATGGGGTTTTGAAAGAAGATATATATTTACATGGAATTTGTCCAACAAATGCTTTTTATTTAGAAACATATGAAACATATGAAATACTTTGTAAAATATTGAAGTGTAGAGCTCTTCTTTCTAGTAAACTTCAAAGAACTATTTCTAATGAAGGATTTAATGGAGTTGATTATGTATCTTTATGTGATTATACAAGAAGGTATGTGATGGCAAAAGCAAAGCAAAATTTTAATGCTTACAATACTTATGTTAGATATTCAGTTTCATTAATGTTTCCACAAGGTGAGTTTGAAGTTATTGATCCTGTTATTGTTAAGGCACCATCTCGTATGACTGCTAAAGATTATATAAAAATGAAAAAACTAGGTCTTTCTAAAGATAAAAGATTTAGCGATATGCCAGATGAAGTTCAAGTAAAAGATAGAGTTCCACTTGAATATATGAGTGGGCTTACTTATCCAGTGCATATGGTAAGAGAAAATGATGAGAATTCTATTAAGAAAATAGCAAGAATTATGGATGACTTGGATATACTTAATTATGCTCTTAGTGAGTATGGATATGATGTGCCAATATATGATATTGATACTTTTGCAGTACTTGATAGTCCAAAAGAAGTAGAATATGTTTTAAGATTTGGTAAAAGTTCTAAAAGTATTTAGATATTAAAAATGAAAGATTAAATAAATATTTAATTAAAAAATATTGACAAAAATATATGAATAAACTATAATCTACTCATAAGCAATGAAGGAAAATAGTAGTTATTTATCTTCCTTAATAGAGAGTTAGTGGTTGGTGGAAACTAATAATAGATAAGTAATGAATAAAAGATTGTGACAATTTCTGGAGCTAATATGCATGTCTGCTATAAAGACTAAAAGGTAGAAATAATGAATCTATGAAGTAAGATGGTACAGCGAACAAAATCGCTCTTACGAGTAGATTCTTTTTTATTTATAAGGAGGAATTTATATGGCTAACAAATATAGAGATATATATTGTGGTGAGGTAACAAAAGAATATGAAAACAAAGAAGTAAGAGTTGCTGGATGGATTGAAAATGTTAGAAATTTAGGAAGTCTAGTATTTATTGCTTTAAGAGATGAAACTGGTATTGTACAATTAATAAGTGAGAATACTGAATATAGTCATCTTAATCGTGAAAGTACTGTTACTGTTTTAGGTAAGGTAGTTGCAAGAACACCAGATATGGTTAATAAAAATATGAAAACTGGTGAAATTGAAATTGAAATTGAAGAATTAGAAGTACTTGGTGATGTTTATAAAACACTTCCATTTGAAGTTAAAAATAGTAAAATGTCTAGTGAAGAAACAAGACTTAAATACCGTTATTTAGATCTTAGAAATAAAAGTGTTCATGATGGTATTAGATTTAGAACAGAAGTTATTGATTTTATAAGATATACAATGAAAGATATGAAATTTACTGAAATTCAAACTCCAATACTAACCGCATCTAGTCCAGAGGGAGCAAGAGATTTTATTGTTCCAAGTAGAAAGTTTAAAGGTAAATTCTATGCTTTACCACAAGCACCACAAATATTTAAACAATTATTAATGTGTAGTGGTTTTGATAGATATTTCCAAATCGCACCTTGTTTTAGAGATGAAGATCCAAGAAGTGATAGATTATATGGCGAATTTTATCAATTAGACTTTGAAATGTCATTTGCTACTCAAGAAGATGTATTTCTTGTCGGACAAAGGGTATTCTATGATGTATTTAAAAAATTTGGTAACAAAGAAGTATCAAGTGTACCATTTAGAAGAATACCATTTAAAGAAGCAATGGAAAAATATGGTAGTGATAAGCCAGATTTAAGAATACCATTTGAAATTATTAATATTAGTGAACTATTATCTAATAATGAAAGTGTTGTATTTAAAGATAAAGAAATTAAATGTATGGTTTTACCAGAAAATGATAAATCTAATAGTTTCTATAAAAAACTTGAAGAAGAATATAAGAATTTAGGTGCTAGTTCACTTGGATTTATTAAATATAATAATGAAATTACTGGTTCAATGGCTAAGTTATTCAGTGATGGTGAAAAAGAAAAATTAGTTCAAACATTAAAACTTGAAAATGGTAACACTGTTGTTATAGTTTGTGGAACTAAGGGAGAAAAGTTTGATAAACTTTGTGGTTCTTTAAGAATTAAGCTTGGTAATGAACTTAATCTAATTGATAAAAATAAATATGAATTTTGTATTATTGTTGATTTCCCATTCTATGAATGGAATGAAGAAGATAATAAATGGGATTTTACACACAATCCATTTAGTATGCCAAATGGTGGTCTTGATGCTTTACTTAATAAAAATCCAGGTGATATTGTTGCTTGTCAATATGATTTTGTTTGTAATGGTCTTGAAATGGCTAGTGGTGGAGAAAGAAATTATAGTCCAGTAATTCTTAAAAAAGCATTTGAAATAGCTGGTTATGACGAAAGTGTAGTTGAAAGTAAATTCCCATCTTTATATCAAGCATTTCAATTTGGAGCTCCACCTCATGCTGGTATGGCTCCAGGACTTGATAGAATTCTTATGTTACTTAAAGATGAGGAAAATATAAGAGAAATGGTAGCGTTCCCTATGGCTGCTAACGGGGCTGATGCTTTAATGGGATGTCCAAATGAAGTGTTTGAAAAACAATTAAGAGAAACTCATATTAAGGTTCGTGACTAGTGAAAACTATTGATTTAAATGAATTTGATGGTGAAAAAGCTTTTTATCATTTTACTAATAGAAGTAATTATGAAAGTATAAGTTCAAATGGACTTATACCTTCTATTGGTAATAATGCAAGAGGCATAGAAATCACTCAAAAAGTATTTTTTTCAATGGGTAACATAGGTTTTCTTAGAATATGTGATGTGTGGATTAACTGGTTTATTTATAGAGCTAGTTTATATGATTCAGTTCTTAAATATAAAGACATTGGTGAAGAAGAAAGAATGGATTTAAAAAGAAAATTTAGGGAAGACTTTACTAATGGATTATATTATACAGAAGATAATATTAATTATGCTTTATCTTGGATGTTGAATTTTATGAAATCTAATATAGTATTAAAGCTTGATATTAGTGATAAAGATTATGATCCGTTTGATATTGATGAAGCTAAATCTCATGAAAAAGAAGAGTTTATTAATAGAATGTATTTAGGATATGTAACTAGTAAAAACTATACTGAAACATTTAATATGCATACTAAAAGTGGAGTTGGGGTAGATAAAGATAAAATATCTAGGATTACTACTCATGGTGATGATTCTGCAATTAGTATATTAAAAGAAATATACAGTGAAGAAAAAGAGAAAGATAAGAATCTTGAATTTGCATTTCTTGATAGATTTATGTGTTATGTAAATTCTATGAATTCTAATATAAAATTATAGAAAAGGAAGTGAAAAAATGGAAAGACAATTTACAGAACAAGAACTTGTTCGTAGAGAAAAAATGGAAAAAATAAGAAGTCTTGGTATGGATCCTTTTGGTAGTAGATTTGATAGAGATAGTTTTGCTACTGATTTAAAGGAAAAGTATAAAGATGTTGATCATGAAGAATTCGAAAATATGGATGATACAGCTACTGTTGCTGGTAGAATTATGTTCATTAGAAAGATGGGTAAAGCTTCATTCTTCTCTCTTAAAGATAAGACTGGTCCAATTCAAATATATATTTCAATAAATGATATTGGGGAAGACTCATATAATTTATTTAAGAGTGCTGATATTGGTGATATAGTAGGTGTTTATGGTAAAATAATGAAAACTAAAACAGGCGAGCTAACTATTAAGTGTTTAAAATACACACCACTTGTTAAGGCATTAAAACCATTACCAGAAAAGTTCCATGGACTTACTGATATTGAAGAAAGATATAGAAGAAGATATGTTGATCTAATTATGAATGATGATTCTAAGAGAGTAGCATTTACTAGACCTAGAATTATTAGATGTATTCAAAAATTTATGGATGGAAGAGGTTTTACAGAAGTTGAAACTCCAATTTTAAATACTCTTTTAACAGGAGCATCAGCAAGACCATTTATTACTCATCATAATACACAAGATATGGATATGTATTTAAGAATAGCACTTGAATTACCATTAAAGAGATTATTAGTTGGTGGTATGGAAGCTGTTTATGAAATTGGTAGAACATTTAGAAATGAAGGAATGGATCCAATGCATAATCCTGAATTTACATTAATGGAAGCTTACCTTGCTTATTCTAATCTTGAAGGTATGATGGAAATGACTGAAAGTATGTTTAAGACTATTGCTAAAGATATTTTTGGTAAATATACATTTAACTGGAATGGTAATGAAATTAATTTAGATGGAACTTGGAAGAGAGTTAGTATGGTTGATGCTATAAAAGAACAAACTGGTATTGATTTTAAGAAAGAAATGACAGTTGAAGAAGCATTAAAGCTAGCTAAAGAACATGATATTGAAGTAGAAGAACATCAACATAATGTTGGTCATATTATTAATTTATTCTTTGAAAAATATGTTGAAGAAACTTTAATTCAACCAACATTCTTATATGGACATCCAGTTGAAATAAGTCCACTTACTAAGAGAAATCCTGAAGATCCAAGATTTGTAGATAGATTTGAGTTATTCATTGGTGGTAAAGAGTTTGCTAATGCATATACTGAACTTAATGATCCAATTGATCAATTAGAAAGATTTGAAGATCAATTAAAAGAAAAAGAACTTGGAAATGATGAAGCTAATGATATAGATATGGACTTCATTGAGGCACTTGAATATGGAATGCCTCCTGCTGGTGGTATTGGTTATGGTATTGATAGACTTGTTATGTTCTTTACTGAATCAGCAAGTATTAGAGATGTAATACTATTCCCAACTATGAAGGAAAGAGATAAAAAATAGTTTTTAAAATCACACATAAATATGTGTGATTTTTTTGTGTACAATTTTACACTTTTAATATTAAAATGATCTAAACAGGTTGCTTTTATTATTTTAAAGAACTATACTATATTTATAAGATAGGAGAGGAAAATATGGAAAAAGTTAAGAAGTTAATCTTTACATTAGTTATTTCAGTTCTTGCAATAGTTCCAGTAATTACTAATGCAGAAACTATTAATGTAAAGAACAGTGAAGAATTACTCGCAGCTGTTAAAGGAAATAATACAGTTGTTCTTCAAGACAATATAACATTAGATAAAGCTCTTGAAGTAAATGGTAATGATATTATATTAAATCTTAATGGCAAAACAATTACTGCTAATAAGTATATTGATTTACTAAAAGGTTCATTAGAAATTACTGGGAAAGGAACAATAAAAGATACTAGAGATTTAGCTAGTGTAGGCGCTACTATTTATGTAGAAGGTTCTACAAATAAGAGTGATGTTGCTTACTCTACATTAAATGTTGGTTCTGATGTTGTTATTGAAACTACACAATGGGGATTAGCTGTTTGGGATACTAGCAAAAAAGCTTATGGAGTTATTGTTAATTTTGATGGTAGAATCATTAGTTCTGGTGATCAAGCTGGTGGTATTACAATTCAAGGTAATATTAAAAATGATGGAACAATCATTAATGCACCAGTTATTAATTTAAGTAAGACAACTAAAGTTACAGCAACTGGTTCAAATGGATTTCCATTATATGCTGCTGGTGCTGGTATTTGGAATATAGTTGGTGGTACTTACGAAGGTATTAATGGATCACTTGGAGCTAAGAGTGGTAATTTAAATATTTCTGGTGGTACTTTTATTGCTACTGCTGAACCTGGTAAAGCTGAAGGATATGGCAATGGTATTAATGGTATTGGAGCTGCTATTCAATTAGAATCTAATACTGGTTACTTTGGAAATATGATTATTTCAATAAGAAATGCTGATATCACGAGTAAAAAGGGAAATAGTATTTATCATTATCCAGCTCAAGAAGGAGCCAATTCATTAGAAAAATTAGCAATTTATGGTGGAAATTTTGTTGGAGATATGGTTTTCCAAGATAATGATTCTGTTGTTGCAAAAGCTGGAACTTTCCAAACTAATACAATTGAAAAATACATTCCTAAAAATTATAAATTAATTAAATTAAGTGATGCTAAATATGTTATTTCTAATATTAATTATTTAGATGTTGAAGGAGCTAGTGCTACATTTACTGTTAATGGAGTAGCAAATAGTTATAGTGCTGATTCTGGCCAAACTGTTAAGATCGTTACAAAAGTTGATACTGGATATTATGTAAAAGGTATTACAGTAAAAGATGAAAATGGAAACACAGTTACTGTAAAAGATGATTCATTTGTTATGCCAGAGGGTGCTGTAACTGTTGCATTAGATACTGCTAGATGTTTAGATAAAGATGCAAATATAGTTGAAGTTGCTAAAGATATTACAGTTGATTCTAGTATTAATGCTGATCTTGCAAAAGAACTTATTAATACTACATTAGATAATAGAAATAGTGGTCTTGCTAAATCTATAGATGAAGAAAAATTACAACTTACTGATACAACAACTTTAATTGAAGTTAATTTTGATATTAAGTTAACTAAATATGATGAAAAAACATCAAAAATTGCTTATGAAGTTAAACCAATGTATACTATTAATGGTAATGATTATATGGTAATTCCTAATGATGCAATTAATGGAACTGTTAAATTTAATTTACCAATCCCATCAAGTGTAAAAGATACTCATGTTAAAGTTGCACATATTGGTGATGATGGAAAAGTAATTGATGAAAAAGAATATCAAATTATGAAAAATGCTGATGGTAAAAAATATGTTACAATTGAAACATCAAGTTTTTCAACATTTGAAGTAACTACTTATTATACTCCTAAAAACATTAACCCACAAACTGGCGATAATATTTATACTTATGTTATTATGCTAGTAGGTTCATTATTATGTTTATCAACTGTATGTGTTTTAAAGAAACACACTAATTAATAATAAAATATAATTATTAAAAATATGGACTGCTTTTATAAGTAGTCCTATTTTATTGAAAAGGTGAATTTATGAAAAAAAAGATTACAATTGGAATATTTATTGATACTTTTTTTCCTATGGCTGATGGAGTAATTATGGTTGTACATAATTATGCTAAGAGGTTAATAAAATATGCCAATGTTGTTGTATTTGCTCCAGGATATAGTGGTGTAGAATATGATGACTCTGTTTTTCCATATAAAGTAGTTAGGTGTTATTCATTGAAGACTTTCTTTTGGGATTATAGTTTACCAATTCCTAAATTAGATAGAAAATTTAAAAAGATTTTAGATAATTATAAACTTGATATAGTTCATATTAATTCTCCATTTACTCTTGGAAAAGAAGGAGTTAGATATGCTAAAAAACATCATATACCTTGTGTAGCAACTATGCATAGTCAATATAAGCAAGATTTTATGAGAGCTGTAAAAGTTGAAAGAATTGCTAATATATTAAATCATAATGCAATTAAAGTTTTTGATAAGTGTGATCAATGTTTTGCTGTTAATAGTGAAGTAGCTAGAATATATTATGAAGATTATCATTGTAAAAAGTTACCACTTGTACTTAATAATGCTACTGAAATGGAACTTGTAAAAGATATAAAACTTGCAAATAATTATATTAATCAAAAATATAATATTAAGAGCAGTGATGTGGTTTTTCTATTTGTAGGTAGAATTAATACATTAAAAAATATATTTTTTATAGTTGATTCATTAAAATTATTAAAAGAGTTAAAACCAAAATTAAAGTTTAAGATGCTATTTGTAGGTACTGGTCAAGATGAGGAGAGATTAAAAGATAAGATTAATGATTTAGATATGAATAATGAAATAATAATGTGTGGTAAAGTAACTGATAGGAATCTTCTTGCATATTATTATAGTAGAGCTAATTTAATGCTTTTTCCATCTGTATATGATGCTTCATCTATTGTTCAAATAGAAGCGGCTAGCCAGAAGACTCCAACAGTATTTTTAGAGAATACTGCTACTAGTGCTACGATTACTAATAATGTTAATGGATATTTATCTAAATATAGTGTAAAAGATTATGCTAATAAAATAATAGAGATACTTGATAATAAAAAATTATATAAAGAAGTATGTGAAAATGCATATAGAGATTTATATGTTAATTGGGATACTGTTATTGATAATGTTTATTCTATGTATATTGATATGATAATGAGCAAAAAGTAATTTACTAGTTTTAATTATAGTGGTATAATCTATGGCTAGGGAGAGAGTGTATGAGTAGAAGATATATTTTAATACTAATAATTGTTATTGATCTTATATTTGTATTTATTGTTAATAAATATTTTTTTCCTCATAGTCTAAATAATTTTAATGGTTGGGATAAAGTAGATAATTTAATGATAGTTGCTCATCCTGATGATGAAACTTTATGGGGTTCTTCATATCTTATTAAGGATAAGTATTTAGTAGTATGTGTTACTTGTGGTAATAAAAGAATAAGAGATAAAGAAATTGAGAGTGCTCTTGATATAAGTGAAGATGAGGTTCTGTTTTTAAAACATCCTGATAAAGTGAATGGTAAGAGAAGTGACTGGAAGAAGAATAAGAAAAAACTTAAAAAGGAACTTGATTATATTATTCATAAAAAAGAATGGAAAAATATAGTTACTCATAATAAAGCAGGTGAATATGGTCATATACATCATAAAATGACTAATAAAATTGTTACTAAAATATATGAAGAGAATCCAGTTGGAAATTTAAAATACTTTGGTACTTATTATTCTAAGAAGAATATAAAGAAAAAGAGAGATAATAAAGGTTTACTTGATAATTATACATATCATAAAAAGCTGGAAATGATAGATGTATATAAAAGTCAAAGCTTTATTAAGAAAGCATTTAATCAAATGTTTAAATATGAAGATATAACAGATTATAAAAAATAATAATCTGTTTTTTTAAATACCAATTGACAAACTATTGTTTGTAAGATACAATGATAGTGGTGAAAGATATGATATATTTAAAGAGTTTTACTTTACTTGATGAAAAAGAAGAAAATGATTATGTTCTTGGTAGTGATACGAGAAATATATATAATAATTATTATCCTCTTAATATATTTAGTAGTAGAAGGTTAAAAAATATAAAATTTGGTAGTATTACTTGTTTTTATGGTGGTAATGGTAGTGGCAAAAGTACTATTTTAAATATTATATCTGAAAAATTAAATTCTAATAGAAAAACTGAGATAGATAAAGGATCATATTTTAATATATATGTTAAATATACATCATATGAGATGGGAATTGAACAACCTATCTCAATAAAAACTATTAATAGTGATGATGTTTTTGACTATTTACTTGATATAAGAAGTATTAATTCTCATATTAATCGTAGAAAAGAAAAACTAAGTAAAGAATTTTTAGAAAATAAATATAGTAATAATAGCCTTAGTTTTGAAGATTTTGAGAATCTTAGAGATAGTATTGATTCTAAAAGAAAAACTATGTCTAAATATGTAAGAGATAGACTTGTTAATAATATTATAATTGAATCATCTAATGGAGAGTCTGCTTTAATGTTTTGGGAAAAAGAAATAGAAGATGATAGTATTTATATCTTAGATGAACCAGAAAATAGTTTGAGTGCAGAAAATCAAATCAAACTTATGAAATTTATAGAGGATTCTGTTAGATTTTATAATTGTCAGTTTATTATTTCAACACATTCACCATTTTTTCTTTCAATGAAGGATGCAGTAATTTATGATTTAGATACTATTCCTGTTATAACTAGAAAATGGACTGAATTAGAGAATGTTAAAATATATAAAAAATTTTTTGATGAGCATAGTAGTGAATTTAAGGAGGAATAAAATATGCCAAAATATAATAAATTAGTAAGAGATAGAATACCTGAAATAATAGAGGGTAATGGTGAAGAACCAATCACTAGAATTCTTAATGATGAAGAATATAGAAGTGAACTTATTAAAAAATTAAATGAAGAATATGATGAGGTTGTTAATGCTAGTGGAGAAGACATTATTGAAGAACTTGCTGATATGTTAGAAGTAATGGAATCAATTGCAAAACTTCAAAATAAAACTCTTGATAATATTATTATAGAGAAAGAAAAAAAGAAAAATAAACGAGGAGGTTTCTCTAAAAAAATATTTTTAGAGGGAGTTAAAAAATAAAAAATAAAAATTATGTCAACATTTATTGATATAATTTTTTTTAATATGTATAATTGATATTGGTGAGGTATGAAGTGAAAGATATAAGACTCTTAAAATTAGCAAATTCAATTAAATTAAATGAAGATTTCACTAAGTATTTAGAGAATGCAGAATTAAAAGAAGTACTTTTAAATAAAAAAACTAATAAAATGACAATAGTTATTCTTAATGATTTTTTATTTCCAATAGAGATGTTTCATGAACTTTATCAGAAGGGTACTTCACTTGATGGAGTAGATAAAATAAGATATAAATTTATTATTAAGGATAATGATAAATATTTTAAAGAATATTTCTTATATTATTTTGATATATTAGTTAAATCTTGTCCAATGCTTGAGTGTGTAAAAAAAGATAAAATGGTATTTGATAATAATACTGTTGATATTGAAGTATTAAATACAGCTGAAAAGAATAAAATCGAAGAATTGGTTGATAAGATGGAAGTCTTTTTAAGTGATATGGGATTTGATGATATCAGCATTAAAGCAACTATTAATGAAAAAGAAAGAGAAAAGTTTAGAGAATCTTTAGCTGAAGTAAGAGATGAAGTTAAAAGTAAGAAAACTAGAACTACTATTAAAGGTAGTCCTATTGTTGGTGAAGCATCTCAAATAAAAAATCTTATTGCTGCCGAAGATAAAGTTGTACTTATTGCTAAGGTGTTCGGTATTGATTCTAAAAGTACTCAAAGTGGATGGTTCATTATAACACTTAAAATAACTGATTATACTGATAGTATTATTGCTAATATATTTACTAAGAAGCAAGAAGAATTCGATTATTTGCTTTCAAATATAAAGAAAGATAAATGGTATAAATTTAAAGGTACTATTAAATATAATACAAGAAGTAATGATTATGAGTTTGATATAAATGATATAGAAACTTATGAAAAAACTGTAGATGATGCTCCTATTAAGAGAGTAGAATTACATGCTCATACTATGATGAGTCAAATGGATGGTCTTACTAGACTTGATCTTGGAGCTCATACTTGTGAACTTGTAAGTAGAACTATTGATATGGGATATAGGGGAGTTGCTATAACTGATCATAATGGTTGTCAAGCATTTCCAATTGCTTATCAAATTATTAAAGGTTACAATAAAGGTGTTAAAAAGAAAGTTAAAGAAAATCTTGATGCATTAAAAGAAAAGCTTAATGATGAGATGAGTGAGTCTGAAAAAGCTGAATTAAATGCTGAAATTGCAAAAGCAGAAGAAGTGGTTTCTAATCCACCAATATTTAAAGGACTTTATGGTACAGAACTTACTCTTGTTGATGATACTGTTAAAATAGTTGTTAAAGGAACTGATCTTCCACTTGAGGGAACAGAATTTGTAGTTTATGATACAGAGACAACAGGTTTTAATGCTGCTAATGGAGATCAGATGATTGAAATTGGAGCTGTTAAAATAAAAGATGGTGTTATTACAGATAGATTCGATAAATTTATTAATCCAGGAAGACATATTCCAGATAAGATAACAGAGTTAACATTTATTACTGATGAAATGGTAAAAGATGCTAGTGATGAAGGAACTGTAACAAAAGAATTCTTAGATTGGGTTAAGGATGCACCTATGGTTGCTCATAATGCCAAATTCGATATATCATTTATTGAAATGGCAATGAAAAAATATGATTTAGGTGAATTTAAGAATACTGTTATAGATACTCTTGAATTATCAAGAGCACTTGATCAAGGATTTGCAAGACATAGTTTGTCAGCACTTGTTAAAAGATATAATGTACCATTTGATGAAGAAAGTCACCATAGAGCAGATTATGATGCAGAAGGAACAGCTCTTGTTTTTCATAAGATGTTACAAAAATTAATTGGTCAGAATTATGAAACAATTAATTCACTTGAGAATTTAGTTCCAAAGGGTGAAATACATAAATTTGGTAGAACATTCCATTTTAATGCAATTGCTTTAAATAGAACTGGTCTTAAAAATTTATTTAAAATAATATCTCTTGCTAATACAACATATTTATATAAAACACCTAGAATATTAAGAAGTAAACTTAATGAATTAAGAGAAGGTTTACTTATTGGTAGTGGTTGTTATGAAAGTGAAGTATTTATTGAAGCAAGAAGTAAAGATGGTGAAGAACTTACTAATATAATTAATTTTTATGATTATGTTGAAGTACAACCACCAGAAGTATATGATCATTTAATTCAAACAGGAGACTTTGCTAATATTTTTGAATTGAAAGCTCATATTAAAAAGGTAATTGATGCTACTAAGAGTGCTGGTAAAATTATTGTTGCTACTGGTGATGTACATCATTTTACAAGAGAAGATAAAATATATAGAGAGATTATAGTTAATCAAAAAGTACCAGGTGGAGGAAGGCATCCACTTGCTAAAAGTAATATTACTAATATACCATCTCAACATTTTAGAACTACTGATGAAATGTTAAAAGATTTTGATTTCTTAGATAAAGACTTAGCTTATGAAATAGTAGTTACTAACACTAACAAAGTATGTGATATGGTTAGTGAATTTGAAGTAATTATGGATACAAAAGGTATACCATTTTCTCCAAGAGTAAAGGCTGATGATGGAAAAACATATTTAGATTGTCCAAGAGTTGTTACAGATCTTGTATTTGATAAGGCGGCTTCTTGGTATGGAAAACCTCTTCCTCATAATATTGAAGAAAGAATTTCTAAGGAATTATATGGAGATGCTGTTTATAATTATTGGTATAATAGATTAAAGAGTGAAAATGAAGGTATAAGTGAAGAAGAGCTTATAGAAAAAACATTTGATAATTTACATGAAACACTTATTGCTGGGTTTGATAGAGTTAAAGAGTTAATAGGTGAAAAAGTTAAAAAAGAATGGACAGAAGAAGATGGAGAACTTAATGATAAGAATTTAGCTACTAAGGTTAAAAAGGAACTTGGTGGTATCATTGGTGGTGGATTTGATCCTATATATTTGATTGCTCAAAGACTTGTTAAACACTCTAATGATGATGGATATATTGTTGGTTCAAGAGGTTCTGTTGGTAGTAGTTTTGTTGCTACTATGATGGGTATTACAGAAGTTAATCCACTTCCAGCACATTATAGATGTTTAAAATGTCAAACAAGTTTATTTAATGATGATAATGGCGAACCTCTTGGGTCTACATATTCAAGTGGATTTGATTTACCTGATAAAAAATGTCCTAATTGTGGAGAGTTTATGAAAAAGGATGGCCAAGATATGCCATTTGCAACTTTCTTAGGATTTAATGCAGATAAAGTACCAGATATAGACCTTAACTTTTCTGATTTAAATCAAGCATCAGCTCATGAATATACAAAAGTACTATTTGGTGTTGATAATGTTTATAGAGCAGGTACAATTGGTACAGTTGCTGAAAAAACTGCTTATGGTTTTGTAAGAGGATATTTAAAAGATAAAGGTATTTTTGATAAGAGAAGTTGTGAGATAGAAAGACTTGCTCTTGGATGTACTGGTGTTAAGAGAACTACTGGAAAACATCCTGGTGGTATAGTTGTTGTACCAGATTATATGGATGTGTCAGATTTTACACCATTCCAATTCCCGGCAGAAGATCCAACATCTGCATGGAGAACAACTCACTTTGATTACCATTCAATAGAAGAAAACTTACTTAAATTAGATATTTTAGGTCACTCTGACCCAACTCAATTAAGACTTATACAAGATTTAAGTCATACTAATGTACTTGATGTACCACTTGATGATAAAGATACAATGAGCATATTTACTAGTACTAAGGTTTTAGGGGTTACTAATGAACAAATAATGTGTCCAACTGGTACTCTTGGAATACCTGAGTTTGGAACACCATTTACAATAGGTATGGTTGCTGAAACTAAACCTACAACTTTTGCTGAACTTGTTAAAATATCTGGTCTTTCTCACGGAACTGATGTATGGTTAGGTAATGCAAGAGATTTATGTACACCTGATGAAAATGGTAATATAAAAGTACCATTTAAAGATGTAATTGGTTGTCGTGACGATATAATGGTTTATTTAATGTATAAGGGTATGAAACCTATAAAAGCATTTAAAATAATGGAATTTGTAAGAAAAGGTAAAGCTTCTAAAGATCCTGCTACTTGGGCTGAACATAGAAAAACTATGGAAGAAGCTGGTATTGAAGAGTGGTATATTGATTCTTGTCAAAAAATCAAGTACATGTTCCCTAAAGCTCATGCTGCTGCTTATGTAACAAGTGCATTTAGAATTGCTTGGTATAAGGTTCATATGCCTGCATATTTCTATGCTTCATGGTTCTCTACAAAAGCTACTGATTTTGATATTGAATCTATGATTAATGGATATGATTCAATTAAAAATAAAATAATTGAGATTAAGAATAAAGGGTATGATGCAACTAATAAAGAAAATGGTGTTCTTGAATCTCTTAATGTAGCACTAGAAATGGCTGCTAGAAATATAAAGGTTGCTCCATTTGATCTATATAAGAGTAAGGGGCTTACATTTGATGTACAAGATGATAATACAATTATTCCACCATTTATTACTATTGATGGACTTGGAGAGACTGTTGCTAAGAATATAGAAACAGAAGCTAAAAAGCATCCATTTATAAGTATTGAAGACTTCCAAAATAGATGTAAAGTTTCTCAAACATTAATAGATAAAATGAGAGGAATGGGTATCTTCAACAGTATGCCAGAAAGTTCTCAATTAAGTTTATTTGATTTTTAAAAGAGAAAACTCACTTATTAAAGTGAGTTTTATTTTGCAAAAAGTTCATAAAAAAGAAGTGTTTTATCATTTTATTTCAAATAATAATATTAGAGGAAAAATATAGACCTAAGTTCTATTAAATAAGAAAAGAAAATAAAATGATAGAAGAAATGATAATACTTAATCTAGAACTTAAGGTACCAAATGTACTTGTAAAAGGAAGAACAGTAGAATTACTTATAAAAAATGGAAATAAGAGAATATTTATAATGAGAATATTAGAAGAAGAATACTATAAAGGATGGATGAGTGTAGAAGAAGATAATGCTTATATGGATAAATTAGATGCAAGAGTGTTTGAAAAAAAAGAAGGCAGAGAAGAAGCAAATCTATCTATAGTTAAAAAAATGCTTGAAGAAGGTGAACCTATAGAAAAAATATCTAAGTTTACCAAATTATCTATTGAAACAATAGAAAAACTAATATAAAATCATTTTAGTCAAGTTCGTATTTTATTGAAGTATTTATATTGGTTTTTGACCTTTTAATAGTTGTGAAAAAACTAGAAATATAAATATTTAAGTGATAAAATATTTATAGGTGATTTGATGAAAGTAGTAGTTTTAGGAAGTAGTAGTAGTGGAAACTCTACATTTGTTAATATAAATAATATTAAATTTTTAATAGATGCAGGTCTACCTTTTGGAAAACTTAAAGATGCATTATATGAAATAGGCGAGAATCCTGAAGATTTAAATTTCATAATTGTAACACATGCTCACTCTGATCATGTAAGAAGTCTTCATTCATTTAATAGAGTTTATAATACTAAAATATATATGTCTATTGAAACATTTAATGAATATAATAAAAAAGATTACATAAAGAATTATGAATTCTTTGATGAACTTGATAATATCATGGGAATTAAATTCACTAAAATACCAATCAGCCATGATAAAAAAGGATTTGGATTTGTTTTTGAATATGATAATAAATCACTTGTTTATATGACCGATACTGGTATGATACATTCTAGATATCATGAAAAACTTAAAAATAGAACAATATATTTACTTGAAAGTAATCATGATGTAGAAATGGAAATGAACGGAAAAAAGTTTGAATATATAAAATATAGAAATATCGGGGATGAAGGACATTTATCAAATGAAGATTGTGCTAAATATTTAAATCATTTTATAGGTCCTAATACTAAATATATAATGCTTGTTCATATAAGTGAAAATGATAATACATATGAAAAAGCATATCAAGTTAATAGAGAAAGTATAGATAAAAATATTCCAATATATATAGCTTATAAAGATAAGGTTAGTGAATTTGTAGAGGTATGATATAAAAAAGAAGAATTCAAAACTAAATTTTAATAAGGAATATGTAATTAAGACACTCTTAAGAAGATGTTATTAAATACAGCTAATACATTTAAATCTGTTATGGAATATACTTGAAAAAAATAATTAATTGAGGTGATTATGTAAAAAATCACCTCTTTTCTTTTAAAAATAGTATTATTATGTTAAAATTAATTAGGTGACTGAAATGTATAGGAAAACATTTGTTGAAGTGAATATAGATCATTTAAAAGATAATGTATCTAATATTATAAAGAAATATAATAATTATAAATATTATATAGCTATGGTTAAATCAAATGCTTATGGTCATGGATTATATATTGTTAATGATTTAATTGATAGTGGTATTAATTATTTTGCTGTTTCATCTTTAGAAGAAGCAATTGAAATAAGAAAATATAATAAAGATATACCAGTGTTATGTGTAGAACCTATTGAGATTGATAGTGTAGATGCAGCTATAAAAAATAATATAACACTTACTATAATAAGTTATGATTATTTAAAAAGATTAATAAATAAAAATAAATCTTCAATGAAAGTTCATATTAAAATTGATACAGGTATGAATAGACTTGGTATAAGTGATAAGGATGAATTTAATAAAGTAGTTAGCTTAATTAGTAAAAACTCTAATATATATTTAGAAGGATTATTTACTCATTTTGCTGCTCCAGGTATAAATGATATATATTTTGATTCTCAACTTAATAATTTTAAAGATATTACTAGTGATATAGATTTAAATAAAATACCTATTGTTCATTTGAGTAGTAGTTTTATATTACTAGCTCATCCTAAAATTGAGTTTGCAAATGGAGTTAGATTTGGAACAATATTATATGGTTATGATATAAGTCCTCATAAGTTATCTAATAGCCCAAAGGATATTTTAAGAAAAATAAGAAATAATTATTTAATTAAAAAATATAACATAAGTAAAACTTATGATAATGTTTCTATTAAACTTACACCTGCTTTAAAAGTAAAAACTAATATTATACAAATAAAGAGAATAAAAGCAGGAGATAAAGTAGGATATGGTATGCTTTATACAGCAAAACAAGATGAAGTAATAGCAACAACACCTATTGGTTTTGATGATGGTATTGGAATTAATCATATAGGTAGATATGTTGTTATAAATAATAAAAAATATCCTGTGATTGGTGAAATATCTATGTGTATGATGAGCATACTAATAGATGATAGTATAAAAGTAGGAGATGAAGTAACTATTATGGGAGATGGTATTACACTTGGTATGATATCAAGATTAAATAATACATCTATTCATAATACACTTGTTAATATTGGTAAAAATTTACCAAGAGTATATATTAAAAATAATAAGAAAGATTGTATTATAGAATACAATATGGAGGTAATAAAATGAGTCTTAAAAGTATGATGATAAGAAAGGTAAAAGCTATAAACTATGAAAAACTAAATAAATTAAGTAATGATATAGCTTTTCGTAATCATAAAACACAAGGTTATGTTAAAAGAGATATGATTAAAAACTTTATTAAATATGGTATTGGTTATACTGATTATTTAAAAGGTGATTATATAAATTTAACAGAAGAACAAAAGAAAACATTTGTAACAACTAAAAGTTTTTATAAGATGTTAAAATACTTAAATGATGATGATTATATTTCTGTTATGAGAGATAAGATACTATTTAATAAAGTATTTAGAGATTATATTAAAAGAGATTTTTTAGATTTAAGAGTTGCTAGTGATGAAGAGATTAAGAAGTTCTTAAAAGGTAAAAAATATGTTTTTGCTAAACCACCAAAGGATTTTGGAGGACATCGTATAGAAAAGATAAAAGTTTCTGATATAAAAGATGCTAGTATATTTCATGTTGAACTTTTAAATAAAAAACTATATTTATTAGAAGAAGAAATAGTACAACATCCAGAACTTGATAAGTTAAATCCTTATGCAGTTAATTCATTTAGAATAGTTACTCTTGTTAAAGATAATAAAGCATATATACTTGCTAATGCTCTTAGAATTAATATTGATGATGCTATTGCTATTGGTTGTTCTGATGCTTTTATGAGACTTAATGAAGAAGGAAAAATTTGTAGTAGAGTGGTAGATGATGTTGCTAATGTTTATACAGAACATCCTATTGCTAAAATTAAATTCGATACAGTAACAGTTCCTTTTGTTAAAGAATCATTTGATATGGCTTTAAAAGCTGCTCTTGAAGTACCAGAAGTTAGATATGTTGGTTGGGATATTGCTATAACAAAAGATGGACCAGTAATTATGGAAGGTAATGAATATCCAAGTTATGGTCTTGTACAATATTATTTGTTTAATGATGAACATGAAGGACATTTAGCTCAAATATCTAAGATATTAGGCGAAGAAGAAATGAAGAAGATGAAATTATGAGAAAACTGAAAAAGAATACTTTTATTCAAGGAACTCTAGTTACATCTGCAATATTAATCATTATAAAAATATTAGGTGCATTATATGTAATACCTTTTTATAAAATAATAGGTACTAATGGTGGAACTTTATATAGTTATGCTTATAATATATATAATTTATTCTTAAATATATCTACTGCTGGTATTCCTATTGCTATATCAATGATAATAAGTGAATATTTAACTCTTAATATGTGTGATGCTAAAGAAAGAGCATATAAGATAGGTAAGAAGATGATAGGAGTTCTTTCTATTGTATCATTCTTAGTAGTGTTTTTTGGGGCTGATGTAATAGCTAAATTTATTATAAGTGATATATCAGGTGGTAACTCTATTCATGATATAGCTACTGTTATAAGAGCTGTTTCATTTTGCTTAATAATCATACCTTTTTTAAGTGTACTAAGAGGTTATATGCAAGGACATAAGTTTATTACTCCAACTTCTTATTCTCAATTGATTGAACAAATTGTAAGAATTGTTGTTGTACTTTTAGGATCTTATGTAGTAATAAAAGTACTTGATAAAGGAATAACTAACGGAGTAAGCATTGCATTGCTTGGTGCTTTCTTTGGAGGTCTATTTGCATATTTATATTTGCTTATTAAAGTTAAAAAGAATAAAGAAGAATTTCCAATATCAAAGAAAAAAGATGCTGTAAGTAATTCAGTTATTGCTAAAAAGATACTTAAATATTGTATTCCTCTTATAATGATATCTATTGTTGATAATTTATATACAATAGTTGATGTTAAACTTATTATAAAAGGACTTCATATGGTAGGATATACTGCTATGGAAAGTGAAATGATGTCTTCATTAGTATCAACTTGGGCACCTAAAATATGTACTGTTATTATAGCTATTGCTATTTCACTTACAACAAATATAATTCCTCATGTAACTTCAAGTTTTATTAAAAAAGATATGAATGAAGTTAATAGAAGATTTAATCAAGCAATAAGTACAATGTTAATTATTACTATACCAATGGCATTAATGTTACTTATGTTATCAAATGAAAGCTATACATTATTTTATGGTGCTAGTGAATTTGGATCAACTGTACTTAAAGTATCAGCAATAAGTCATATATTCTTTGGAGTTTGGAGTGTTATAAATACTTGTCTTCAAAGTATGAGAAAGTTTAAAATTGTTTATATAAATTCTATTTCAGGTTTAGTAGCTAATGCTATTTTGGATATACCACTTATATTATTGTTTGATAAGGTTGGACTTCCAGCATATACTGCAACAGTTGTATCAACTGTAATAGGTTATACTATTTCAATAGCAATAGCATTAATATATTTAAAGAAAGAAATGAAATTTACATATAGACCAACAATAAACTTATTAAAAAAATTATTATTACCTTGTATATGTATAATTATTCCAATAACAATATCAAAAGTATTTATTACATTTGAATATACAAGACTTACTTCATTTATTTCACTGGGTATTCATGGAATGATTGGTGTAATAATTTATTTAGTTATTTCTTATAAAAATGGTGCTATTAACGATACAATAGGTAATTCATTTATAGATAATATATTAATTAAATTACATCTTAAAACTAAGAAAAATTAGTTCTTAGTTTTTAATTTATATAAAACATGTTATTATTAATAATAGAGGTGAATGTATGAATAAGAAAGCATTTACATTAATAGAGTTACTTGCTGTTATAGCAATATTAGCTATACTTGTTATTATAGCTTTACCTAATGTACTTAGTATGTTTAATAATGCTAAAAAGGATATATTTTTGACTGAAGCTAAAAATATTTATAAAGAAGTAAGTAAAAAATATATTAGTGAAACTATGAGGGGTAATAAAATTACAAAAATATCTAATGATAAAAATAAGTTAGATTTAGAATCTAATAATTTAGAATATGGTATTAGTTTAGATAATGAAGGTAAAGTAAAGTATTTTCAAGTTAGTGATGGAACTTATTGTATAAGTGGTAAAATAAGTAATTTAAGTGAACTTACTATTGATAAAATAAGTGATGGTGCTTGTAGTGAATATGATGATATTTCACCTGAACCAATTTATTGTACTTTTGATGGAAATATGGTACAAGGTACTGAATATGTAAATGGACAATATACTTATAGATATAAATCATCAGGACAATACACTAATACTGGAATATTTTGGACTAATATTTCAGTTGATGGATGGGGAGTACAACTTACTGATAAAACAAGTACAGAACCAGTAACAAGCAAGTTATGTACATATATAAATGATAAGCCAGTGGTCTCAATGGCTTATATGTTCCTTAATAGTCAAGCATCGGCGATAGATTTAAGTAGTTTTAACACAAGTAAGGTAACTGATATGGGTAGTATGTTTTGGAATAGTCAAGCCATAATATTAGATGTAAGCAACTTTGATACAAGCAAGGTAACTAATATGGCGGGTATGTTTTATAAAAGTCGAGCAACAATGCTAGACTTAAGTAGTTTTGATACTAGTAAAGTAACAAGTATGACATATATGTTTTTTGATAGTAAAGTAACAGCATTAGATGTAAGTAATTTTGATACAAGCAAGGTAACAGATATGGGTGCTATGTTTGCATTGACTCATGTAGATACAATAATAGGCTTAAATAAATTTAATACAAGTAAAGTTATTAATATGTGGGGGATGTTTACTTCATGTTCAGCCAGTGTAATAGATGTAAGTAATTTTGATACAAGCAATGTAACTAATATGGATCAAATGTTTTATAGCAGTGGTGCTGTGATATTAGACTTAAGCAATTTTGATACAAGCAAGGTAACTGCCATGAGAGTAATGTTTAGTAATTGCAAAAATTTAAAAACCATATATGTTAGTAGTAAATTTAATACAAGTAGTGTTTCTAATAGTTCTGATATGTTTAAAAATTGTACATCATTAGTAGGAGGACAAGGTACAGTATATAATTCAAGTAAAATTAATAAAACATATGCTAGAATAGACGGAGGAACAAGTAGTCCTGGATACTTTACTGGAAAATAGGTTATAATAAGAATAAGTTTAACAAATGTTAAACTTTTCTTTATTTAGGATACAAAATATAGTAAAATAATTAAAGGGTGAGGATATGAAAAAAAGAGCAATATTAATAGATGGTAATAACTTATTATTTAGAAGTTATTATGCAACTGCATATAATGGAAATTTAATGAAGAATAGTAAAGGTTTTCCTACTAATGCTTTATTTGGATTTGTAAATATGTTAAATAAAATTATTAATGAAGAGAAACCTGAATATATAATGGTTGCTTTTGATAAAGGACATAATTTTAGAAAAGATTTATGTGATACATATAAAGATGGTAGAATTGAAACACCACATGATTTAAAAGTTCAATTTTCAGAAGCTAAAAATATATGTACACTTCTTGGTATTAAATATATTGAATGTGATAATTATGAAGCTGATGATATAATTGGTACATTTGCTAGAATGGCTGATGAAGATAAAAATTATAATGCAACTATTATAAGTAGTGATAAAGATTTGTTACAATTAATTAGTGATGAGGTAGATGTTAAGTTATTAAAACAAAAAGATTATATTTTAATGAATGAAAAGACATTCTTTGATTACTATGGTATTAAGCCAATTAGAATGATAGATTTAAAGGCACTTATGGGAGATGCTAGTGATAATATTCCTGGTGTTAAAGGAATAGGTGAGAAAACAGCTTTATCATTATTAACTAAATACGATACTCTTGATAACTTATATAACCATTTAGATGAACTTACTCCTAAAACAAGAGAAAAACTCGAAAATGATAAGGAAAGTGCTTATTTTTCATATAAACTTGCTACTATATATAAAACAATTGATTTTGAATATACTTTTGAAAGTATTAAATATAATAAACCTAATATAACTGGTCTTATTGAAAAGTATAAAGAACTTGAATTTAATTCATTTTTAAAAAATATAAACACTAATAATGAAGAAGTAAAAGATGGAATTAAATATGAAATAGTTAAATCTAAAATAAATATAGATGGCATTAAGAGTTTATATATAGAACTTGATGAATCAAATTATCATAAAGCAGGTTTTATAGGGGCTGCTATGTATGATGGTAAAACTGCATATTATTTTGATTTACCAAGTTTATTATTAAATAGTGATTTATTAAAAGATATTACTGCTACTTTTGACAATAAAAAGAATATAGTATTTTTGAATAAATATGATATTGGTATAAATGATCCATTTGATATATTTATAGCTGCATATTTGCTTGAATATAATGTTAAAGATGATTTAGCTTATTTAGCAGCAGCTTTTAATAGAAATATTGCTTATTATGATCAAATTATAAATAAGAAAAATAAATTATCAGAAGATACTATTATTAATTCAATTGTATCTAAAGCTGTATTTATATATGATACTTATAAGGAATTTGAAGATAAGCTTGTTAAAGAAGAATTAGATAACTTATATAAAGATATAGAGGGACCACTTATTAGAATTCTTGCTAATATGGAAATAAATGGTATTACTGTTAAAACTGATGTTATTGATAAGTTAAAAGATGATTTAAATGAAAAGATTAAACTTTTAGAAAATAAAATATATGAAGAAGCAGGAGAACCGTTTAATATAGGTAGTCCTAAACAATTGGGTGAAATACTTTATAATAAACTTATGTTACCAAAAGGAAAAGGTAAGAGTGCTATGTCTACTGCTCATGATGTTCTTATAAAGTATAGACATATAAATCCAATTATAGATGATATATTAGATTATAGAGCTTTAACCAAACTAGTTTCTACATATTTAGATACTTTTAATAGTTATGTTATGGAAGATGGTAAAATACATACTATATATAAACAAACTGGTACTAGAACTGGAAGACTTTCTAGTGTGGAACCTAATTTACAAAATATACCTGTTAAAAGTGAAGAAGGAAAGCAAATAAGAAAAGCATTTATACCAAGCAATAATTCATATTTATTATCTAGTGATTATTCTCAAATTGAACTTAGAGTTCTTGCTCATATAAGCAATTCTAAGAGCTTAAAAGAAGCATTTATAAATGGAGAAGATATACATACTCATGTTGCTAGTGATATATTTGATACCCCTGAAAATGAGGTTACAAAGAATATGAGAAGAACTGCTAAAGCTGTAATATTTGGTATTGTTTATGGTATTAGTGGATATGGACTTTCTGAAAACTTGGATATTAGTACAAGTGAAGCAAAAAAATATATTGAAAAGTATTTAACTTTATATCCAGAAGTAAATGATTATATGACTGAGATCGTTAAGAAGGCAAAAGAAACATCATCTGTTAGAACTTTATTTAATAGAAAAAGAACTATTGATGAACTTAATAATACTAATTATATGATTAGACAAATGGGTGAGAGAATTGCTCTTAATACTCCAATTCAAGGTACTGCAGCTGATATATTAAAACTTGCTATGATTAAAATAGATGAAAGATTAAAAGAAGACAATCTTAAAACTAAAATGTTACTTCAAGTACACGATGAACTTATATTTGATGTACCAGATGAAGAACTTGAAAAAGTTAAAGATATAGTAAGAGAAATAATGGAAAATGTATATAAATTATCTGTACCATTAAAAGTAGAGATTGATTATGGTAGAGATTGGTATGAAGCAAAATAAAAACCAGGAACTAATCCTGGTTTTCTTTTATATAAATTGGTATGTTTTGTATTTCTTTTTTAGATATATCTTCATATATAAATGAATAAAGATCTGTTATTCTTTTTTCTATTTTAAGAGCATCATATTTAGTATTATATTTATTTAAAATAGGTAAGTTTATTTCACTTTTAATTTCATTTAAATAATTTTTACCTTTATCTGTAAAGCCTAATATTCTTATATATTCTAAATATTTTACTTTTTTATTTTCTTCTTTTGTAAATGAACAGAATATATGATTTAACATTCTAGATATCTTGTTATATGTATATCTTTTTGTTTTAATATTTTTAATAAGTTCATCAAGTGAATTTGATTTATTTATTACTTTTTTAATTCTTGTACTTAGTCCTTCATCTACATCTACAAATTTTTCTAAATTATCTTCTGTCAATATTTTATATTTTAGATATTCAAAGTATTTACTTTCCATATTCTTATCTTTTAAAAGTTCATATACATTATTTGGCACTTTATCCTTAATATTCTTTTTTTCAAGTAATCTTGTTCTTATATTTGATGCGGATACTACTTTTGCATTTGAATCTAAGTCATGATAATTGCTTGTTCTTTTAATATTATATATATCCATAAAATATCCATTTCTATATATTTCTTTTAAATAACTAAGAGCCAGTAAATCATTTGGTTCAGTTATTGTAATACCACATAATTCTTCAAGTGCTTTATTAAGTGCGGTAGGGTAACTAACTCCTTCACTTAAATATTTTTTTGTTATGATATCAAAATTTATATCATTAACTTGGTATTTAGCTGCTTCTTTTATTTTATCTATATTTTCAGTTTCACTTCCAAAGCAAAGAACATCTACATATAATTTATTTAATAGTGATACTGAATATTTGGCAAAAATATCACTACTTTGAGTTGAATATACATATGGAAGTTCTATTACTATATCAATACCATTTTCAAGAGCTATTTTCGTTTTATCCCATTTATTTAGTACTGATAATTCTCCTCTTTGTGTGAATGTTCCGCTTAAACAAGCTATAATAATAGAATCTTTATATTTCTTTTTAACTTTGTTTATTTGATATAAGTGTCCATTATGAAATGGATTGTATTCACATACTATTCCTACTACTTTTCTCATCTTACTGTTTTTCAATACTCCTTACTAATTTTCTGACAGATGGAACTTTTTTGATACTTGGTTTATATAGTGCTGGATTTGAATTATGCATTCTATATCCATTATATCTTGTGAGCATATTTATATCAAAGAAATCATTTCCAACTGTATATGTATCATCATCGTGTATACCTTCTTTTGATATTATTACATCTATGCCATCTGTTTTATCTATAGATTCATTAAATATTAATATATGAAAGAATGGAGTCGAACATAAATAATTTAGTTCTTCTTTTATTTCTTCTAATCTTTCTATATTATTAGTATCTATTACACATATTATATCATAAACTTTATCTAAATCAGTTGTTACATTACCATAATAATCTTTAAAAATTATAGATTTAAATATTTTTCTTTTACTTATATATTTTATAGTTTTTAATATTACACTGTTTAATGTAGGGTGAAGAAATATTACATTGTCATTTTCATCGTATACAATACCACCATTATTACATATTAAGTAATTATATGGTATATTATATCTTTGTATTTGACTTTTAAGTGAAATAAAACTTCTTGCAGATGCAAGAGCAAATATGTTTCCATTACTCATAAAGTCTTTTACTGAATCAATATTTTCACTCATTTTTACTAATTTATTAGTTTTATTAAAAGTTCCGTCATAATCGCTTATTAGTAATTTTTTCACTTTATATAATCTCCCACCTGTTTTCTTAATAAAATAATATGACAATTATATCAAAAAAGTACTGTTTATTCAATTTTTATTATAAAATACTTAAATTCTCTTGATATTTTTCTTATTTTATGAGAAAATACATAGGCAAATGAAAAATTATAGCATTATATAAGGGAGGAATAAAAATGAAATTAGATATTACTTTATTCGGTGCTTTACCTTTTAGAAGAATCAGTAAAACTGCTAAAAGACAAAGAAGAACTCATTTAAAGAAAACAGCTCCTACTGTTGCAACATGTAGTAATTGTGGAGCAACATTAGCACCTCATAGAGCATGCACTAAGTGTGGATACTATAAAGGAAAAAAAGCTATTAAAGTTCAAAAAGAAGAAACAAAGTAGTCAATTTAAAGATTGACTTTTTTGTTGGCCTAATTTATTTGACATATCACTTTTTCTTTTATATAATGTTTTTAGAATAGGGTATGTAAGAGT
The DNA here is from genome assembly GCA_022774645.1 of Mycoplasmatota bacterium. Lineage (GTDB taxonomy): Bacteria > Bacillota_I > Bacilli_A > RF39 > UBA660 > CAG-1000. Next base: position 58,243 of record JALFKQ010000026.1, read on the forward strand.
GGTGTGTTATGTTATGAAAAAAAGAGGTTTTACTTTGGTTGAGCTTTTGGCGGTAGTAGCTATATTGGGTATTTTAGTTACAATAATAAGTGTAGCTGTACTTAAGATTTATAATTCTAGTGTTGAAAAAACAATGGAAGTACAAAGTAAAAATGTTAAAAGAGCAGCAGCGGCATTTTTAGAAGATTATTGTATTGATCCTGTTGATGGTAGTTTTGTTTGTCCGGAAACTTACGAAAATAGATATTATAACAAGTTCGTTTGTTTAGGAGATTTAACAAAAGATGTTAAAAATAATTATATAAATAAAGTTACATATAAGGGCGATGAATGTAGTGGTGTCATTATATTTACTGCTGATGAAGAAGGAAAATTAACTATTCCAAATCCTTATTTATATTGCAAATGGAATGAAAAAGAAGAAACTTATGATTATATGACTAACCCAACTCTTGATGTTTCTGATTATGAAGTATGCGGTATTAAACAACCTAAAGTAGAGGGTGAACTTACTGTCCCTGATGCAGTTTATTGTCATTTTGATGGAGATTTAACTCAAGGTGCAGAATTTGTAAAAGGTTCTTATACTTATAGATATAAACAAGAATTAGATATTAAAGTTAGAAAACCTAATTTAAAGGGAAATTATCTTGATAAGGTTAATCCTATTAGGTTACTTAAAAGTAGAGAGGAAGGTCCTTGGTATTATTCAGATTATGAAAAATATTGGAAAAATATATCTGATGATGGATGGGGAGTAGAATATACTGGAGATTTTACTAAAAAGAATACTGATGCAATGTGTACTTATATTAATGATAAACCAGTTGTTTCAATGAGTTATACATTTTTAGATATTCCTATTCAAAATGTGGCTTTAAATAAAATTAATACAAGACCAGTTAAAAATATGTCATTTACTTTTGCCAATAGTCGCGGAAATCATGCAGAGAAAAAGGCTAATTATAATACCTCTAATAATATGATTATGCTAGGCAAAGATTCTTATGATTTTTCTCCTACTGGTACTTTAGATTTAAGAACTTTTGATACAAGAAATGTTACTAATATGATGGGTATGTTTAGTGGCAATTTGTATAGAAAAATAGATATTAGCAGTTTTAATACTGCTAAAGTAACTAACATGATGGGTATGTTTGCAAATACTTATTTAAATAGTTTAAATCTTAAGAACTTTAATACAAGTAATGTTACTGATATGTCATATATGTTTTCTTGGAATTATATTGGCGGTAAATTAGATTTAGGCCATTTTGACACAAGCAATGTTACTAATATGTCAAATATGTTTTATCGCCATTATGGTCCTGGTATTGATGGCATTAGTAATTTTAATACAAATAAAGTTACTGATATGTCAGGTATGTTCGGTTATTTTAATGGTTATAGTTTAAATTTATCTGGATTTAATACTAGTAAAGTTGAAAATATGAGCGGTATGTTCTATTCTACTGATATGTCTAGAATTAGTGGAATTAAAAATCTTGATACTAAAAATGTTACTGATATGAGTTATATGTTTGCAGATGCTAATTTAAATGGTGCTGAAAATATCGAAAATTTTAATACAAGTAATGTAGTCGATATGAGTGGTATGTTTAATGGTACAAAAGCTTCTAAAATAGATATTTCAAAGTACAATACATCGAATGTCAAACATATAGATAATATGTTTAGAAATTCGAAAATAACTGAAATAATTATTGGTGATAATGATACGAGCAAAGTAACTAATATGTCATATTTATTTTATGGTTCAGAGTGTGATAAAATTAGTATTGGAAACTTAGATACATCAAATGTAACTAATATGAGTTATATGTTTGCTTATACAAAATTCACAGAAATAAACCTAGGTTTTTTAAATACTAAAAATGTTAGAAATATGAGTGGAATGTTTAACTATACAAAATTTAATACGATTGACTTAAGTAAGTTTGATACTAGTAAGGTAACTGATATGAGTTATATGTTTCAAAGTAGTCAAGCAACAAGCCTTGATTTAAGTAAATTTGATACATCAAATGTAACTAATATGAGATATATGTTTTTTGATACAGTAGCAACAAGTCTTGATTTAAGCAAATTTAATACATCTAAAGTTACTGATATGAGTAGTATGTTTTCTAGTTCAAAAGCAACAACAATAAATCTTAATAGTTTTAATACAAGTAATGTTACTAATATGTATGGAATGTTTTCTGGTTCATCAGCAACAAGTCTTGATTTAAGTAAATTTAATACATCTAAAGTTACTGATATGGGTTATATGTTTTCTGGTTCAAAGGCTACAACTATAAATTTGAGTAGTTTTAATACAAGTAAAGTAACTAATATGGATTCTATGTTTAGTAATAGTGCTGTCACTGAACTTAATTTGGATCATTTCAATACAAGTAATGTTCGATCTATGTATGCTATGTTTAATAAAAGTAAAGCAACAAAAATAAGTGTTAGGAACTTTGATACAAGCAAAATTACTAGTATGTCACAAATGTTTTCTGATTCAAAAGCTGAATCTCTTGATTTAAGTAGTTTTAATACAAGCAATGTTACTGATATGAGATTTATGTTTAAAACAGCAGCAGCTAAAACGATAAATGTTAGCAGTTTTGACACAAGCAATGTAACTGATATGACATGGATGTTTATTCAATCTAATGCTGATATATTAGATTTAAGTAGTTTCACATTAAAAGATGGTGTTAATCTTAAAGATATGTTTTGGTATTCAAGGGCTACTACTGGTTATGCTAAAGATACTGCTACTGCTACTAAATTTAATGATAGAAATATTACTGGTTATCGAAGCAAATTAACATTTACAGTTAAATAGGCTATATGCCTATTTTTTATTTGTATATTGAAAATGAAAATAATAAATTGTATAATTATAAGAGAATAGGAGGGTAAATGAAAAATGATGTTATAGAGGCTGTTATTGAAATACCTTATAGAAGTCGAAACAAATTTGAAATTAAAAATGGTAAAGTTAAACTTGATAGAGTTTTATATAGTGCTATGGGTTATCCTGCTGAATATGGTTTTATAGATAAAACATTAGCTAATGATGGTGATCCTCTTGATATTCTTGTTATTGGAACAGAACCAACTTATCCAGGATGTATTATTCCAGCAAGAGTAATAGGTGTATTAAAAATAATTGATAATGGTTTTGAAGATTATAAAATTATATCAGTTGTAGATGTTGATCCAAGATATGATGAAATTAAGGAACTTAATGATTTATCTAAGTTTATATTAGATGAAATAAGAAACTTTTTTGAAAATTATAAGGTCCTTCAAGAAATAAATGTTCAAGTTGAAAAATATTATCCTAAGAATAAAGCTTTGAAAATTATTGAACAATCTAAAAAGAATTATTTAAATGCTATTAATGAAAGGAATGATTAATTTGAATAGAAAAGGATTTACATTGATTGAATTACTTGCAGTAATAGCAATATTAGGTTTAATTGTAACAACAGTTAGTATAGCTGTTACTAAGGTTTATAATGATAATGTTAATAAAACAATGATAGTTCAAAATAATAAAGTTATGGAGGCAGCTAGTATATATTTAAATGATAAGTGTCTTTTACCGCTTGATGGAGCTGTTTGTCCTGATTCGTATAATGAAGGTCAATACATATGTTTAGAAGATTTAACTGAGAATGTTAAAGAGAATTATTTAACTGAAGTAACATATAAAAATGATGTATGTAGTGGTATAGTTGTTTTTGAAGAAAATTCAGAAGGTGAGAAGGTTGAACCTGTTTCATATTTATTCTGTGGATATGATAGTTCAAAAAATACATTTAGTTATGCGACTAATCCATTATTGGATTTAAGTAAGTATCCAAGATGTAATGTTAAAAAGAACGGTTATCCAAGTGGTGTGTAGTCACTACAACAACTAGAAAAACTGCAACAACAACTAGTAAGGTATCTACTGATCTTGTTAATGGTGGAAGTGGAACAACTCCAGATATACCTAATAATTGTACTGTTGAAGCTAAAAATGATACTTATTATTTAGTATATTGTATTTCTGATGGTACTGGAGATGGTGTGGTTGGTAAGGAAAAATCTATTGGAATTTGTAATAATGTTTCTTATTGTGTGTATGCCGTTAATGCATCATCTGATAGCAAAACTCAATATATACTTTACTATAATAATAACGGAACTTGGGATGGTTATGATTTACTTACCGCTGTTTCAAATAAAATTATTACTACTTGTGGTTTAGTTGATCTTGGTTATAATATTGTATGTAAAACTATTTCTGCATCATAGTTAATTTGAAGATATTAAGAAATTAATATCTTTTATTTTGGAATAAATTATATTATAATTAAATAGGTGATATTATGAGTAAAGGTGAGATATATAAAATAGGTAAAAATAATAAATATGAAATTAATAAGAAAGATGATTTTATATCTTTTTGTGTAGGTATACTTGTTTATGCAGCTGTTCTTATGATAGCTAATAGTTTATTTAAAGGAATTGAGGTTGAAAATTTCTTTTATGCTATTATTGCTGCTTTGATATTAAGTGGGCTTAATTATACTATTAAACCAATATTAATTTATTGGACTTTACCGCTTAGTATTATGTCTTTTGGTATAGCATATCCAATAGTAAATATGATTATATTAAAATTATGTGATTTAATAATGGGTAGTTCATTTAATATATATGGTTTCTTTGCTACTTTTGTAATTGCAATATTTATAAGTGTACTTAAAATAATATTAGATAATATAATAACTAAAAATATAGGGAGATAGATTATGGATACAATAATAACAATTGGAAGTTTTTCATTAAAATGGTATAGTGTTTTAATTACTATAGCTGTAATTATAGCTTATTTTATGATTTATAGTGAAAGTAAAAGATTTAATATTAAGAGTGAATTTATTTTTAATATGATGTTTTGGACATTAATATTTGGTATTCTTGGAGCTAGAATTTATTATGTTGTATTTAATTGGTCATATTATAGTGAAAATTTAAGTGAAATATATAAAATATGGAATGGTGGTCTTGCTATTCATGGTGGTATTATTGCTGGTGCTCTTACTATAATTATATATTGTAAGAAATATAAAGTTAAGGTTGGAAGAATAATGGATTTAATAGTTCCTGCATTACTTTTAGGACAAGCACTTGGTAGATGGGGAAATTTCTTTAATGGTGAAGCTTATGGTACTATTGTTACAAGAACCACACTTGAAAATATGAAGATAATACCAGAATTTGTTATTAATAATATGTATATAGATGGTTTTTATCATTTACCAATGTTCTATTTTGAATCATTATGGTGTTTTTTAGGATTTATTATTACTTTAATACTTAGAAGAAGAAAATATATTAAAAAAGGACAACTTACTGGATTTTATTTAATGTGGTATGGTACTGCTAGATTTGTTATAGAGATATTTAGAACTGATAGTTTAATGCTTGGAGATTTAAAGATTGCTAGAATAGTTAGTGTAATTATGTTTATTATTGGAGTATTTATACAACTTATTCAAGGTAGAAAACCTAAGTTAGAGGAATTATATAATTCACCAGAAACAGAAGAAATAAGATTTTAGGAGGGTTTATGTTCGATTTAATAATTATTGGTGCTGGTCCTGCTGGTATGAGTGCTAGTATATATGCGAGTAAAGCTAATTTAAATACTTTATTAATTGAAGCTGATAGTCCAGGAGGATTATTAAATAAATTAAATAAAATTGATAATTATTTAGGATTTAAAAATATATCTGGTAGTGATCTTGCATTTAATATGTATGATCATATAAGAAGTTTAAATGTTTCTTTAAAGCATGAAAAGGTGCTTAAAATTGAAGATAATAATGAAACTAAAAAAGTTATAACTAATAAGGGTGAATATTTTACTAAAAAGGTATTAATTGCGATTGGAAGAAAGCCTAAGAAAGCGGGAGTTAAAGGAGAGGAATTATATAATAAAAAAGGTATAAGTTATTGTGCTATATGTGATAGTCATTTATATAAAGATAAAGATGTAGTTGTTACTGGTAATAATGATTTGGCATTTAGTGAAGCTATTTATTTATCTGATATAGCTTCTTCTGTAACACTTATTACAAATAATAAATATAATGATAAAAGAATTAAAATAATAAATTCTAGTGTTAAAGAGTTTATTGGGCAAGATGCACTTACTGGTGTTAAATTAGAGAATGACGATGTTATTAAATGTAGTGCTGCTTTTATTTATAATGGATATATAACTGAAGTAAATTTTTTAAATGAACTTGGTATTATAAATGATTCTGGTAATATTGATGTAGATAGCAGAATGGAAACTAATGTTAAAGGTATTTATGCTGCTGGTGATATTATTAAAAAAGATGTTTATCAAATTAATACAGCTGTAAGTGAAGGATGTATTGCTGCACTTAGTGCTAAAATGGATATTATAAATGAAAAATAAAGATATTTTAATAATTATATTAATTAATATAATACTTTTAATATTATTGTGTCTTATAACTACTAATAGATATATAACAATATTAATTGAAATAATATTATATTTAGTATATTATATATATTTGTTATTTAAGAAAGATTATATTAGTTATAAAGTAATAGTTAGTAACTTAATTATGTGTTTGATAGGTATATTAGTAATATATATTGTTAATGGTAAAATAGATTTTGTTATTGATGAAGATTTGAGTAATATAGAGGAATCATTTTCTATATATTCTTTCTTTATAATAAATATATTATATAGTTTAATATTTACATTTACTAATGTTATTAAATTACTTATTAAGAAGATTAAGGAATAGTGGAGGAATTATGCTTGTATATGGAAGAAATGTAGCAAGAGAAATATTAAATAGTAATACTAAAGTTTATAAGGTATTTTTAGATAATAATTTTCGCGATGAAGAATTAATGGATAAGATTGATAAAAAGGGTTTAAAGAAGTTTCATATTGATAAGAATAAGATAGATAAGATGTGTGGTAGTAGTACTAATCAGGGTATTGCATTAGATATTGAAGAATATGGATATTTAAATATTGAAACACTTGAAAATGATGATAAAGCTAATTTTATTGTTATGTTAGATTCTATTGAAGATCCACATAATTTTGGAGCTATTATTAGAACTTGTGAATGTGCTGGGGTTGATTATATTATTATTCCTAGAAATAGAAGTGTTAGTGTTAATAGTACTGTTTATAAGACTTCTAGTGGTGCTTTAAATAATGTTAAGATAATTGAAGTTGTTAATTTAAATAATACTATAAAGAAACTTAAATCACTTGGATATTGGGTTTATGGAAGTGATGCATTAGGTAAAGATTATAGAACTATTAAGTATGACTCTAAAACTTGTTTAATTATTGGAAGTGAAGGACATGGCCTTAAAAAAATTGTAAGTAATTCTTGTGATGAAATTATTTCTATACCAATGAAAGGTAAAGTAAATTCTTTAAATGCTTCTGTTGCTTCTGGTATTCTTATATATGAAATAATGAAATATAAATAGGTGAATTATGAATTATGATGATTTAAATGATAATGAACTTGTTTATTTATGCAGTGAAAATAATGAGAATGCAACTATAGAACTTATTAATAAGTATAAAGGTATGATACTTATAATACTTAAGGATTTTCTTAAGAAATATAAAATCGTTGGTATTGAAATATCTGATTTATATCAAGAGGGTTTAATTGGTTTATTAAATGCAATAGAAACTTACGATAAAGATAGGGATGTTACTTTTTATACTTATGCTAATGCTTGTATAAAGTCATCTATTATTACTACTATTAGAAGTACATTTACCCAAAAGAATAGAATACTTAATACTTCTTATTCTCTTGATAAAATGTTTGAAGATTCTGAAAATAATTTTTATGAAATATTTAAAGATGAAAGAGAAGAACCTAATAAGAAATTAATTGATCATGAGGAAACAGTTGAACTTACTAATAGAATTAAATCTAAATTAAGTGAAAATGAAAAAGTTATTTTTGAACTTAAACTTCAAGGACTTGATAATAAGGAGATAGCTGAACTTATTGATAAAGATAGAAAATATGTTGAAAATACTATATTTAGAATAGGCAAAAAATATAAAGAAATGGAAAAATGAGGTAATATATATGTTTGATTATTTGAAAGGAATAGTTAGTAAGACTGCTCCTAATTATGTTGTTATTGATTGTAATGGTGTTGGTTATAAGATATATACACCAAATCCTTATAAGTTTAAAGAGGGCACTACTTCTACTGCTTATGTTTATAATCATATAAGAGAAGATGAAAATTCTTTATATGGTTTTATAAGTGAAGATGAAAGAGAATTATTTTTGAAGCTTATTGGTGTTAAAGGTTTAGGTCCTAAGATGGCTCTTCCTATACTTGCTACAGGTTCTATTAGCGGTATTGTAGATGCAATAGATAGAGAAAATATATTATATTTAAAGAAATTTCCTAAAATTGGAGATAAGGTTGCTAAACAAATTATTCTAGATTTAAAAGGAAAATTATCTAGTATTGAATATAGTGAAGAAAGTAATTCTAGTGAAGAACTTGTTATGGCACTTGAAGCTCTTGGATATAAAAGTGCTGATATTAAGAGTGTTGTAACTAGAATTGATCCAGAGTTAACTATCGAAAATCAAATTAAAGAAGCATTAAAATTATTATTAAAATAAAGGAGTAAATTATGGTAATTGGAATTGATATGGATGATACAATATGTTCAACTAATGAACTTATTATTGTAGAAGCAGATAAGTATGATAAAGAAGTATTAGGTGGTACTGGTGTAAAGGATGTTAAAGCATATGAATTTAATGATATGCTTGGTTGGGCACCAGAAATGAAAGGGCAATTCTTTAAGGATAGACTTGAATATATAATGTCTAGTGCTGTTATTAAAGAAGATGCTAAAGAAGTTATTAATAGACTTCATGATAAAGGGTATAAAATTATAATTATATCTTTTAGAAAAGCTAAATATTTAAAAGATCCTTATATGCTTACTAAAAATTGGTTAGATGAAAATGGTGTTAAATATGATAAAATTTATGTTGATACTGGATCTAAGGTTGATGAATGTATTGAATCAAAAGTAAATTTATTTATTGATGACAAAGAAAGTCATTGTGAAGAAGTAAGTGAAGCTGGTATTGATGTTATATTATTTACTAATGCTTATAATACTGAGGAAAATAGATTTGTAAGAAAAGATAACTGGAAAGATATAGAAAAATATATAGAGGAAAAATATAATGGATGAGAGAATAGTTACTAATCATGAACTTGAAGCTGATACTTTTGAAAAGACGATTAGACCGGATTCTTTTGATGAATATATTGGACAAACTGATGTTAAAGAAAATATAAAGGTTTTTGTAAAGGCAGCTAAGATTAGAAATACTAATTTAGATCATGTACTTTTATATGGCCCTCCTGGTCTTGGAAAAACTACACTTGCTCATATTATTGCTAATGAACTTGGTAGTAATATTAAGACTGCTAGTGGACCTACTATTGAAAAAAGTGGTGATCTTGCTGCAATATTATCTACACTTGAACCAAATGATGTACTTTTTATAGATGAAATACATAGAATACCAAGATATATTGAAGAGATATTATATAGTGCTATGGAAGACTTTAAACTTGATATTATAATTGGTGGTGAAGGGCAAAGTAGAAGTATTAAAATAGATCTTCCTCCTTTTACATTAGTTGGTGCTACTACAAGAGCTGGTGATTTATCTAGTCCTTTAAGAGATAGATTTGGTATTGTTTCTAAACTTGAATTTTATAGTAATGAAGAACTTGCATTAATTGTTAAAAGAACAGCAAGAGTATTAAATGTAGAAATAGATGATGAATCTGCATATGAAATAGCTATTAGAAGTAGAAAGACACCTAGAATTGCTAATAGACTTTTAAAAAGAGTTAGTGATTTTGCTCTTGTTGAAAGTGACGGTAATATAAATATTGATGTAGTTAAAAAAGCTTTATCAAGACTTAAAATAAATGATAATGGACTTGATAGTACTGATATCGAATATTTAATGAGTATTATTAATAAATTTAATGGAGGACCGGTTGGTATTGAATCGATTGCTTCATCTATTGGTGAAGAAGCTACTACTATTGAAGATGTTATTGAACCATTCTTATTACAAGAAGGATATGTTAAAAGAACAGCAAGAGGTAGAATTGTTACTGAGAAAACATATAGAGAATTTAAAATTAATACACAAAGAACACTATTTGATTTTGAATAGTGTTTTTATATTAATAAAAAAAAGAATTATTTCTTATATAATTCCTTTTTATAATTATCAATTACATCATTCATCATTGATATATAATCTTTATTATTATTTTTTTCTTCTTCTGTTATTGTAAACATACTTTTAATAGGTACTTTAACGATTGAATTTTCACTTATGAATTTTTCTTGTCTTTCATTTAATGTATCATCTTCTAAATAATAAACATACTGTATAGCTTTTGTACTAACTAATTTTTTAGCTTCTGCATATGCTTTATCTATTGTTTTATTATTTTCATCAAGTGATATTACATTAATATTATATTTTGTTAAGTAATTAAATACATCATTTGTAGTAAGTATTGTTTTATAGTTACCATTTTTGCCTATATCATATAGGCTTACATCAAGTTCACTTACCATTTCATTTAAAGTTTTGTAATTATTTTCTATTTTTTCTTTTATATAAACATTATCATTATATTCTATAAGACCTGATTTAATATTACTACATAGCATTAAGTAATTTGATGGGTTAAGCCACATACTTTCATTTTTTAAATCTCTACTCATTCCTTTTGTAGCATCTACAAGTTGTATATTATCATTTCTATTATATAAATCTTTTGCTAAATATGCTTCACCAGAAACACCGCTATATATAAATATTTCTCCTGTAGAATATTTATCTTTCTTTTTTTCAGTGACTTTGTAATCACTTTTAGAACCATTTGGATAAACACTACTTACTTTTGCATAATCACTATAGAGTGCTGTTGTGGCATATTCGATAGGATAAGTTGTCACATATATATAACTATCATTAAAGTCATCGTTTATATTACAACCTGTTAAAAATAAAAAACAAACTAATAAAACACTAAATATTTTTTTCATAATTTTCTCCCTCTACAATTACAGGGTCATATCCAATTTTTCCAAATGGATGACACCTGAGTATTCTTTTTATTCCTTTTAATATTCCTTTAATTCCATATATATTTATGCATTCTTTCATATATTCACTACAAGTTGGTGTAAATCTACACATAGAGTGACAATGAAGAGGTGTTATTTGATATATATCAATTAACTTTATTAATATTTTTTTCATATATTAATTATATAATAAATTGTTTTAAAAATAAATATATTTTGCATACAAAAATAATAGTATAAATATATATAATAAAATTGATGATCATTTTAGATTAAATGAAAATACTATAGAAACTGATAATATTACTTATGAAGAATTTATGAGTGAAGTAGGTATTAGGGGATGGTAAATACTAATATACAGTTATATTCTGTATGTATTATTTTATCTTTTATAGTAAATGCTGTTATTGTATTTTTATTAAACAAAATACAAGAAAAATATGTTGGTTATATGCTTATTTTATGCTTGATTTTTTAAGAAGTGGTCATACTAATACTCTTATTAGTGTAAATCAAATAGTATGTTTAATATTTATTATAGTTAGTATTATTATGATAAGGAAAAATAATAATGTAATTTATGATTAATTATGTTATAATTTTATTGTGATTGTTATGGAGAATATATTTGAAAAATTTAATATTGTAATAAAGAATACTGCACTTTTAAAAGTCGCACTTACTCATTCTAGTTATTCTAATGAACATAATGAAGAAAGTTATGAAAGATTAGAATATTTGGGAGATGCTGTTCTTGAAATTGTGTGTAGTGATTATTTATATAATAATACAAATTATCCAGAAGGTGAAATGAGTAGACTTAGGAGTTTATATGTATGTGAAAATGCTTTATATGAATATTCAAAGGAAATTAAGTTAAAAGATTATATATTACTTGGTAATGGGATTGTTGAAGCAAACAAAACTATAATTGCTGATGTATTTGAAGCAGTTATTGCTGTTATATATTTAGAGCAAGGACTTGATACTGTTAAGCGATTATTTAATGAGTTAATAGTTCCATATATTAAGCATCACGATGATTTTTTAAAGGATTATAAGAGTTTATTACAAGAAAGTGTTCAAACTGTTAAAAAAAGTGTTACATATAAGTTAGTTGATGAAAGTGGACCTGCTCATCATAAAGAATTTAAAGTAGAAGTTATTATTGATGATTTGGTTTATGGAGTAGGTATTGGTAATTCTAAAAAAGAAGCTGAACAAAATGCAGCAAAAGAAGCTTATCAAAAAAGAGCTAAATAGCTTTAAAACTGAATAATTTCTTTTTTATTCAGTTTTTTTATGTTATAATTAATTAGTAATTAAAATAGAAGTGGTGAATAAATATGTACATTAAAAATATCAAACTACATGGATTTAAGAGTTTTGCTGATAAAATTGATATTGAACTTGATCAATTTTTTACAGGTATTGTTGGACCTAATGGTTCAGGCAAAAGTAACATTGTAGATGCGATAAAATGGGTACTTGGAGAGCAAAGTGTAAAGACACTTAGAGGTTCTAATAATATGACTGATGTTATATTTAGTGGTTCTTCTTCAAGACCAGCAGCTAATTATGCATCTGTTACTCTTGTATTTGATAATAGTGATAGAACTCTTAATATAGATTTTAATGAAGTTTCTATTAAAAGAATTGTATATAAATCAGGAGAAAATGAATATTATTTGAATCAAGAAAGATGTAGACTTAAAGATATAACTGATTTATTTATGGATTCAAGAAGTAGTAAGGAATCATTTAATATTGTTCCTCAAAATAAGATAGATCAAATATTAAGTGAAAAACCAGAAGAAAGAAGAGTTATTTTTGAAGATGCAGCTGGTGTACTTAAATATAAAAAAAGAAAAGAAGAGAGTTTATCTAAATTATCTAAAACTCATGATAATATTGAAAGAATTAATTTAATTATTAGAGAAAATAGTGAAAATTTAGAACCATTAAGTGTTGCAGCTAAAAAAGCAAGAGAATATAAAGATGCTTTAAGTGAACTTGAAAGTGTTGAGATTGCTTTAATTGCTAAGGATATAAATACTTATAGTGAAGAAGTTGAAATTAAAAAAGATACTAAACTTAAAAGAGAGGAAGAACTTTCATTAATTGATACTGATAATACAAAAGGTAGTACAGAAGTAGAAAAAATAAAATTAAATATTCTTGATTTAGATAATAAGATTAAGGAAACTAGTACTAATATATTTAAAATAAATGAGAATTTAATTGAATTAAGTAATAAGAAAACATTATTAATGGAAAGAATTAAATATGATAAAGAATCTAGTGAAGTACAAAACAATTTAATTGTACTTAAAGATAGGGAAGGTTCTATTAATAATTTAATATCATCTTTGAAATTTGATATTGGTAACTTAAAAAATAATAAGAACGATTTAGATACTAAAGTTAATGATAATAATTTTGTTTATAAAGAAGTTTTAAATGAAAGAGAAAAGGTTAATTTTGAGCTTAATAATGAAAGAAAAAAATTAATTGAAACTAAAAATAAGATTGATATACTTGAAAGTAATATTTCAAATATGAGTAAAATTCCTTATGCTGTTAAAGCTATTGTGGGAAATCCTACTTTAAGAGGTATTCATGATATTATAGCTAATGTTATAAGTACAGAAAGAGAATATTCAGTTATGCTTGATATAGCACTTGGGGCTAGTGCTAATAATATTATTACTAATGATGAAGCTTGTGCTAAAGAAGCTATTGAATATTTAAAGAGTCATAATAAAGGAAGAGCTACTTTCTTTCCACTTAATGTTATAAAACCTAAAAGTGTTGATCCTGAAACATTGAAATCAGTATCTAATATAGTTGGTTTTGTTGGTATTGCTAGTGATTTAGTTACTTATGATACTAAATATTATAATATTGTTATGAATCAACTTGGTAATATTATTGTTGCTAAGGATATAACGACTGCTATACAAATATCTAAAAAAATAAATCACAGATATAGAGTAATATCATTAGATGGAGAAATAATCCATGTAGGTGGTATTATGACAGGTGGTAGTGTTAAAAGTAATAACTCATATATTACTGATAAATATGAGCTTGAAAGATTAAAAATAAGTATTGATAATATAAATAATAATATTAAAGAATTAGATGTTAAACTTGACAGTAAAGATAAAGAATTAGATATTATTAAAAATAAAAATTATAGTATTAATATTGAAATTATTAAGGTAAATGAAGAAATTAATAATAAAGTAACTTTATTAAGAGATAAAGTAAGTGAACTTGAAAGTATTAATAATGAAATAAAGAATTTAACTGATGAAAGTTTGGATAATGAACTTAATAATATTATTAATGAATATTATGAAAATGAGAAGTTAAAGAATGAGCAAGAAAAGTTATTGGATAAATATAATAATGATAAAAATGAATTAAATATAAGTTTAAATGATTTAGAAACTGCAATTAAGAAATCTAATCAAGAATATATATCTTTAAAGAATGAAATAAGTAGTTTAGAAATTGATATTACTAAGTTAAATATGAATTTAGATAATTTATTAAATAGATTAAATGAAGACTATAATTTGGGTTATGAAAGGGCTAGAAGTGAATATACTCTTGAGATAGAAGAAAATATTGCTAGAGAAAAGGTTAGTAATTTAAGAAGAAAGATTAAATCTCTTGGCGATGTTAATTTAGGTAGTATTGATGAGTATGATAGAATATATAAGAGAGTTACTTTCTTAACTAAACAAAAGGAAGATCTAGAAAAGAGTCAAAGTGATTTACTTAATATTATTGATGATATGGATAATGTTATGAAAGATAAATTTGTTACATCATTTAATAATATTAATACTGAATTTGGTAAAGTATTTAATACTTTATTTAAAGGTGGAAGTGCTCATTTAGAACTTACTGATCCAGATAATATATTTGAAACTGGTATTGATATTATTGCTGTACCGCCTGGAAAGAATAAGAAACCGCTTAGTTTGCTTTCTGGTGGTGAAAGAACAATGACTGCAATTAGTTTGTTATTCTCAATTATGAATCTTGAAAAGGTTCCATTTGTAATTCTAGATGAAGTTGAATCTGCACTTGATGAAAATAATGCTACTATATTTGGAGAATATTTAGATAATTATAAAAATAAAACTCAATTACTTGTTATAACACATAAAAAGAAAACAATGGAATTCTTAGATAAATTATATGGTATCACGATGCAAGAAAGTGGTGTAAGTAAAATAGTTAGTGTTAAATTAGAGGGTTAATTCCTCTTTTTAAGTACAAAAAAGGTATTATTTAGTAATACCTTTTTCTTTTAATAAGCTTTCTAATTCATTATAATTTTTATAACCAATTATTTCACCAGTTTTATTCTTGTCTATAATTATTAATGTATAATAATCATTAACTGTACTCATTTGATATGTATTTTCAAGATATTTAATATCTGAATCGGTTAAGTTTTCATAATCTATCCAGTCAAGCTCAATCTTATTTTTTTCTGTTAATGATGAAATATCTGTTTTATATTCTGAATAGCTTTTTGCATCTTTTTTTGCTATAACTAATAATAATTTGTTTTCACTTTCTAATTTTTTATTTAATTCTTTTAATGAATCTGATAAATCTTCTTCATTAGGTGTATCTGGAGGAGTAGGAGTATTATTATCTAGATTATCAATAACAACTTTATTTAAATTTATTCTTACTTTAGTAACTGTTCCTTCGTCATTTATTCCCAAACCTTGTAATACATTTGTGTTATAAAAATAATCAAATTGATAATTTTTAAATATTTCTCCTTCTTGATGTCCATTTTTAACAGCTAGTGCATCTATCATAAATCTTGCTACACTAATACTAATATCTTTATCTGCTGATGTGTTTCCATATTTCATTGTGATTGTATCTTCACCAAGATAATCTTCATATATGAAATCATAAGAGGCATCTATTGTACCAGTTTTATATCTTACTGTAATTCTATCATCTTTAACTTTTGAACTAATATCTATTCCAGATTCTCTATATCTTTGAATTGTACTCAATTTATTAAATGCATCATTTGCTGGCTTTAATTGTTTTCTTATTTTACCGTGAGTACCAACACCATTTATATAGAGTATAACTCCTGCAATTGCCATTCCTAAAGCAATTATCCATATAACACCCCAAAATATTAACCTTATTTTATTCT
Organism: Mycoplasmatota bacterium; assembly: GCA_022774645.1. GTDB lineage: Bacteria > Bacillota_I > Bacilli_A > RF39 > UBA660 > CAG-1000. The sequence continues at coordinate 74,727 of JALFKQ010000026.1, forward strand.
CTTTTTTCATATTTATTTTTCTCCTATGATAATTATAAAATATTACAATAAAAAAGTAAATAATAAAAAATAAAAAAGAACTATTAAATAGCTCTCATATTCTCTTGATTTTTAAATGGATTTTTTGGGTCAATTTTATCTACGAACATTATTCCGTTTAAATGATCTATTTCATGTTGAAATGCTACTGCTATTTCTTCTCTGACTCTTTTAATTACTTCGTTTCCTTCTTCATCATAAAATTTAACAGTTATTCTAGCAAATCTTGGTACTATACCTTCAACATATCTATTTACGCTTAAGCATCCTTCTCCTTCTTCAACATAAATAAGTTCTTCTGAATTAGATATTATTTCTGGATTGATGACTCTGTATTCTTCAAAAGTACCATCATCATTTTTATAAGAAATAACAAAGAATCTTTTAAGTACACCAAGTTGTACCGCTGCAAGTCCCATACCGGCTCTGATATTGTTTTTACTAGCATATTCTTCATCTTGACTTAATCTTAAATACATAATCATATCATTTATTAAAAATTTATCTTCTTCACTTAATGGAAAAGTTACTTTTTTACTTTTTTGTCTTAGTATTTTAGACTTTTTTTCATCTAATATATCACTTTGTCTGAACATACTTCTTTCCTCCGAACATATTTTATCAAAAAAGGTTAATAATTTCAAATTTTATTGAAAAAAAAGATTTATAATTATATAATTGTTATAGATTAGGAAAGTAGGAATTGGTTTATATGAATAGAATTAGTTTGAAAATTTTATTATCTAGTATTGGTATTGTTATTATTTTAGCTCTTATGTGTACGGCTACTTATGCATATTTTACTTTAGATATTGAGGGAAGTGGAAATACTATTTCTATGACTACATTTAATAAAAATATGCAAGTGACATACACTGATACTAGTAATGTAACTATGGTTAATGCTTATACTGGTAGTTCTATTAGTAAAACTTTTACAGTAGAGAACACTGGTGATACAGATGTATATTACAATGTGATACTTGAAGATGTTGTTAATAATTTTGAGGTACCTGAAGAACTTATTTATAATATTGTTGAAACAGGTGGTTCTGCTTTTAAAAATAATACTGTTATTCCTACTAGTGATGAGGTAATATTATCTGATATTAAAATTGCTAAGGGTGAAACTCATTATTATGTGATGAAAATAACTTTTTTAGAAAAAACATATAATCAATCTTATAATATGAATAAAACTTTTTCTTCTAAAATAAATATATTACCAAGTAAAAAATTTAGTGAATTTACTAAACTTAGTAATAATACATTATCATATAAAATAATTAATTCTAGTGTTAATAGTTCTAATAATTTAAAATATAATACTACAGGTGGTGAAGGTTTATATTTTACTAATAATGCTATTAATGGTACTAAAATATATTTTTATAGAGGAAGTAATACTTTAAAAAATAATGTTTCTTTTGGTGGATTTTGTTGGAAGATAGTTAGAACTACTGAAGATATTGGAGTTAGATTAATATATAATGGAGTTTTAAATAATGGAGAATGTAGTAATGCTACTGGTACCAATTCAATAATTGATTCTACAGCTTTTAATGATAGTTCTAATTATAATGCTTATGTTGGTTATATGTATGGTAGTCCTAATAGTACTAATTATATAGACGAACATAAAAATGCAAATAATAGTAAGATTAAAACTTTAATTGAAAGTTGGTATGCTAATAATTTAATTAATTACGGAACTTATATAGATGATTCTATATATTGTAACGATAGAAAATCAGTAGCATTCACAATAAATGGTGTTACTTATTCTAAATCTGGTTATGGTAATTTAAATACAGGTTATCAATCTAAGATGAATATTAATATTAATTCAATTCCTTCTTATGAATGTTATAATGAGAAAGATAAATTTACTGTTAAAAAGTCTAATAATATTTATCCAATAGGATTATTAACTGCTGAAGAAGCTATGTTTGCTGGTTTGAATGAAAACTCTAGTTTAACTAATAATTATTTATATTCAGCTAATACTTATTGGACAATGAGTCCAGCATATTATAATGGTACTTATGCATATAATTATGTAGTACAAAATGGCAAACTTAATACTGTTACTACTAATGCTAGTGCTGGAGTAAGACCAGTAATAACACTTAAGGGTGATGTGAAAGTATTAAGTGGAGATGGAAGTTTAACTAGTCCATATAAAATAACAGAGTAGGTGAGAAAATGAATATATTAGATGCTTTAATAATAGTTTTATTTGTCCTTGGTATTATGGGTGGTATGAGAAGAGGACTTATAAAAGAAACTGTTTTGCTTGTTGGATTAATATTTATAATAATAGTTGCTTTTTATCTTAGAACACCAATTGCAACTGTTATGTATAAAACTTTACCATTTTTTGAATTTAGTGGTAAATTTAAAGGTGTTGCAATATTAAATATTTTATTATATGAATTAATTGCATTTTTGATTATATTTTCTATTTTATATTTAGTACTTAGAATATTATTGAAAATAACTGGTATTATTGAAAAAATATTAAAGGCAACGATTATTCTTGGAATATTTTCTAGATTAGGTGGAGCAATTGTTGGTTTTATTGAGAGTTATGTTATTATATTTATTATTTTAGTAATAGCAAGTCAACCATTTTTAAAGATAACTGGTGTAGATGATTCTAAGGTAGGAAATTTTATTCTTAATAATACTCCAATAATGAGTCCTGCTGTAAGTGATATTAGAGAAGTTACTGAGAAAATATATAACCTTGCTACTAAATATAAAGGTGAAAAATTTAATGATGAAGCAATAGACTTATTTATTAGATATGATATAATAACTAAAGAAAATGTTGATTTATTAAAAGAGAAAGGAAAACTAAAATGATACATTTAGAGAATGATGATTTAAATAGTGTTATAAGTAGTGGTAATTATTTAGTGGATTTTTATGCTGAATGGTGTGGTCCATGTAAAATGCTTGCTCCTGTACTTGAAGATATCAGTGATAAAATAAATGTAGTGAAAGTTGATATTGATAAATTTCCAAAGTTAACTGAAAACTATAGAATTATGTCTGTTCCAACTTTAATATTCTTTAAAGATGGTAAAAAAGTTAAAGAAGTTGTTGGGTTTCAAACTGAAGAAGAATTAATGGAAATTATTAGTGAAATATAGGTACTAGTAATAGTACTTTTTTATTGCTTGAATCTATTAATCTATTATTATATATGTTATAATATATCATAATAGAGGTAGTGTATGATTAATTTTAAAAATGTATTTAAAAATTACAAAACTAAAAATGGTGAAGTAAAAGTACTTAGTGATATTAATATTAAGTTACCTAGTAAGGGACTTATTTTTATACTTGGCAAAAGTGGTAGTGGTAAAACAACACTTCTTAATTTAATTGGTGGTCTTGATAGGGCGACTTCTGGTAACATTTTGATCAATAATAATGATATTACTAAGTTTGATGATAATATGCTAGATAATTATAGAAATTCATTAGTGGGTTTTGTATTTCAAGATTTTAATTTGCTTGATAATCTATCTGTTTATAAAAATATTGAATTACCTTTAAATTTGCAAAAGAAAAAAACAATAATGATCTTATAAAGAAGGTTCTAATAGATGTTGGGTTACCTAATATGGAAGATAGGAATATTAATGAACTATCTGGTGGTGAAAAACAGAGAGTATCTATTGCAAGAGCTATGATAAAAAATCCTAATATTATTCTTGCTGATGAACCTACTGGTAATTTAGATAGTACTAATAGTGAAAATATATTTAATATATTAAAACAAATCTCTTATGCTAAATTAGTTGTAGTAGTAACACATGATAGAGATGCTGCTTATAAATATGGAAATGAAGTTATTGAAATAAGTGATGGTACTGTTACTAATATTGTACAAAATACTGAACTTACTACTGAAACTAAATCGTTAGTTATTAGAAAATCTAAGCTATCTTTATTAAAAGCTATTAGTTTTGCATTTACCAATTTGAAGAAGAAAAAAATAAGACTTTTTATATCAATATTACTTGTAACAGTATCTTTATTTTTATTTGGATATACAAGTTTCTTAACAAATTTTAATATTAATAAAATGCATGCTGATGCAATTAATAGAGGTAATGATAAATTAATTACTATTAGTAAAAATAATAATGCTACTGATATTAATCCGCTTAAAAATTTAACTGAGGACGATATAAATAACATAAGTAAACTTATTAATACAGATTATACTAATGTATCAAGACTTAATGCTAATAATGAATATTTAACTGTTAATTTTGTTAATCCATCTGATTTATGTTATTATGAAAAAGGTTCTATTAATTCAAATATATTATCTTTTATTGAATATAGTAATGAAAAAATTAATAATTTAAAACTTATAGGTAATGTTCCATCTAATAGTGATGAAATAATTGTAAATAAGTTTTTTGCAGATTATATGATTGAAAATGGTATTACAATATATGATTATGATAAAGATAAGAAATTAACTAATATTGATTATTTTCCAAAAGATTATAATGAAATCGTAAATGATAAAAAGAAGATAGTACTTTATAGTAATGGAAATGGTAATTATACTCTTACAATAAGTGGAATATTAGATGAAGATATATCTAAGTTTGATAAGTTAAAAACTATCAATGAGAATGAGGCTAAAACAGATTATAAAAAAATTTATGATGAATTCAATAATAAGATAGAAACAATATTTGATGTAATAGTTAATAAAGATTTGATTAAAGATTATAATATTTCAAAAAATACTGTAGTTGATTTAATGCTTTATACAACTATATATAATTATGATAATAAGAAATATTATCCAATGATGGGTTATATGAGTGAAAAATCAAAAGAGATAACTATTTATGATGGCAAAGACTTTAAAAAAATAAATGAACTATCAAACAATGAAATAATACTTAATATAGATAGTATAGGTGTATTAAATTCTAATGATAGATTATGGTCAAGTGAATATCAAAAATATTATGATAAATTAAAGAATGAAAGAGATGCTAAAGTAAAAGCAGAAGAAGATAAAGCTTTAAAAGATCCAGAATATATAATTAAAAAAATACCTGAACTTGATACAGAAAAAATACAGAAGGAATTTCATAAATATTATATTGATACTTACGGAATAATTGGTAAAAATATTACTATTGATATTGTTGATAATAATTCAAATAATAGTTCTAGTAATACTTATACAGTAATTGGGTATGTTTATGGAAATCAAGATTTAAATGATGTTTATAATTTTGTAAATAGTGAAAATATTTCTAAATATTTAAGAAATAATCATGAAATAAATAAAATATATTTTAATCTAAATGATAAGGAAAAATTAAAAAATATATTTGATAACTTTGATTATAAAAAGTATTCTATAAATACTATTTATACTAGTACAATAGATACTATATCTAAAACAATATCTAAGACAGAAAAATTATTTAAATATTTAAGTATTGGTTTTTTAATACTTGGTATTATTATTCTTACTAATTATATAATTGTGACAATAAATAGTAATAAAAAACAAATTGGTATATTAAGAAGTCTTGGTACTAAGCAATCTGATTTATTTAAAATATATTATTTAGAAAGTATAATTATAGTGACCATTTCATATATATTTTCTACTATATTATTATATTTTGGTGTTATTATTTCTAATAATATTATTTCAAAGGATTTATTTTTCAATGTTAAACCAATTGTATTTAATATAAATTCATTATTATATATGTTTATTCTTATTATTTTAATATCATTTGTATCTAGTGTACTTCCGATAATTAGTCTTTCTAAAAAGAAACCAATTGATGTTATATATGATAAATAGTTATATAATTTATGCACTAGAAATAGTGCTTTTATTGTGATATAATCTTGTGGAAAGAAGAGGTGAATCACTAGGCTGTTTTCCTAGGTTGATTATGGATTATAAGAATATAGAAACTTATGATTATGATTTGGATGAATCTTTGATAGCACAAACTCCTATTAAAGAAAGAGATCATTCTAAATTATTAGTTGTAAATAAAAAAGATGGAAATTATAAAGATGAAGTATTTTATAATATTATAAATTATCTTCATAAGGGAGATGTGTTAGTACTTAATAATACTAAGGTTTTACCTAGCAGAATAATTGGTTATAAAATAGATACTAATGCTAAAATAGAAGTATTATTGCTTACTGATTTAGGTGATAATATATGGGAATGTCTTGTTAGACCACAAAAAAGAGTACATATTGGTACTGTTATTAAATTTGATGATGATTTTACTTGTGAGGTTGTTGAAGTTAAGGATAATGGTATTACCCATGTTAAATTAATGTTTAGTGGTATTTTAGTTGAGCATTTAGATAAAGTTGGTGCGATGCCACTTCCTCCTTATATACATGAAAAACTTAAAGATAATAGTCGTTATAATACTGTTTATGCTAAAAGAGAAGGTAGTGCTGCTGCTCCTACTGCTGGACTTCATTTTACTAATGAGTTACTTAATGAAATTAGAGAAAAAGGTATTGAAATATTATATGTTACTCTTAATGTAGGACTTGGGACTTTTAGACCTGTTAGTGAAGATGATATTACTCATCATGATATGCATAGTGAAACTTATGAAATTAGTGAAGAAGTAAGTGAAAGATTAAATCTTGCTAAAAAAGAAAGCAGAAGAATTATTTGTGTTGGTACTACTTCTATGAGAACACTTGAAGCTAATATATCAAAATATGGATGTTTTAAAGCAGTAAAGGAGTCAACTAGTATATTTATATATCCTCCATATGATTTTAAGTCATGTGATGCTTTAATTACTAATTTTCATTTACCTAAAAGTACACTTGTTATGCTTGTTTCTGCTTTTAGTAGTGTTGATATTATAATGAATGCTTATAAACATGCAATGAGTGAAAAATATAAATTTTTTAGTTTTGGTGATGCAATGTTTTTAACAAATGAGGAGGTTAAATAATGGATTTGAAATTTAAATTAATAAAAGAAACATCTTATGGTGCTAGACTTGGTGAATTTGAAACAAGATGGGGACATCATAAAACACCTATGTTTATGCCTGTTGGTACTCAAGCTACTGTTAAGACTTTAAGTCCAGAAGAATTAAAAGCTGCTGGTGCTGATATTATTTTATCTAATACATATCATTTATGGTTAAGGCCAGGAGAAGATGTTGTTGATAATGCAGGTGGACTTCATAATTTTATGAATTATAAAACTGGACCTATTTTAACTGATTGCGGTGGCTTTCAAGTGTTTAGTTTAGCTAAACCAAAAGACATAAGTGAAGAAGGGGTTAAATTTAAGAGTCATATTGATGGTAGAAATTTATTTTTAACTCCTGAAAAAAGCATTGAAATTCAAAATAAACTTCATTCTGATATTATGATGAGTTTTGATGAATGTCCACCTTATCCAGTAACTCATGAATATATGAAAAATAGTATTGAGAGAACTCTTAGATGGATGAAAAGAAGTAAGGCTGCTCATAAGGATCCTGAAAATCAAGCTTTATTTGGTATTGTTCAAGGAGGAGAATTTGAAGATTTAAGAAAATTTTCTGCGATTGAAACTTCTAAAATTGGTTTTGATGGATATAGTGTTGGTGGTGTATCAGTTGGTGAAGATCCTGTAACTAAATTAAAAATGATAGAATATACAACACCTTATTTGCCAAAAGATAAAATTAGATATCTAATGGGAGTTGGAGAACCAGTAGACTTAATTGATGGAGTTATAAGAGGTATAGATATATTTGATTGTGTTCTTCCAACTAGACTTGCAAGACACGGAAATGCTCTTACAAAAGATGGTAGAACTAATCTTCGTAATGCTAAATTCATCAAGGATCTTGATCCTATTGAAAAGGATTGTGATTGTTATACTTGTAAAAATTTCACTAGATCTTATATAAGACATTTATTAGTTGCTGATGAATCATTTGGTCAAAGATTAATATCTATTCATAATATAAGATTTTTAACTCATTTAATGGAAGAAATAAGAATTCATATTGAAAATGATGATTTATTAGAATTTAGAGAAGAGTTTGTTGAAAGATATAATAAGAAGAATGAAAAATAATTTTCATTCTTTTTTTGAGTTTCAAATAAATATTTTTTGACCATAAGAATATATATATGTTATAATAAAATTGGTGATAATATGAAAAATAAAGACGGTTTTACATTAGTAGAATTACTTGCTGTAATAGCAATATTAGCATTACTTGTTATTTTAGCATTACCTAATGTAATAAGTATGTTTAATCAAGCTAAAAAAGAAATTTTTTTAACTGAAATAAAAAAAATATATTCTGAGTCAAAGAGAAAATATATTTCTAATTCTGTAGCGGGAAGTAAGGTTAAGAAAATCAGTTCTGAAGATAATTCTAAACTTGATATGACAGGAGAAAAGCTTCAATATTGTATTATTTTAAATAATAATGGTAAAGTAAAATCTATGAAAGTATCTAATGGTAAGTGGGTAGCTAGTTTAGATAATGATAAGAAAGTAGAAGATTTAACTATTAATGATTTAGAAGAAGGAAATTTAGATGGATATAGGTGTTCTGCAAATACTCCAAATGTTCCAAAACCAGTATATTGTACTTTTGATGGTGATTTAAAACAAGGTACAAAGTATGTCAATGGTCAATATACTTATAAATATATGCAGTATGATGTATATAATGGCATTGTTGATTTTTGGGTTGATTTAGATAAAGAAGGTTGGGGAGTTATATTAACTGATAGATCTAGTACTGATCCTATAACAACGCCAATGTGTACTTATATAAATGATAAACCTATAGTGGCAATGAATTATATGTTTACAGGCAGTAAAGCAACTTCGATTGATTTAAGTGGATTTAATACAAGCAATGTGACTTCTATGACAGGGACTTTTTCTAATCTGAATTTAAAATCATTGGATTTGAGTAATTTGGATACTCATAATGTGTCTATTATGGCTGACATATTTATGGGTTCAACGATAGATGAAATTGATTTAAGTACATTTGATACAACTAGTTTAAAAAATACAAGTAGGATGTTTAGTGGATTTAAAACTAATAAATTAATTTTAACTGATTTTGATACAAGTAAAGTTATGAATATGCAAGCAATGTTTCGAAATGTTGTTTTTGAAACATTAGATTTAAGTGAACTAGATACATCTAGTGTAACTGATATGAGATTAATGTTTGAAAATGCTGAGATAGATAATTTAATTTTAAATAATTTCACCACTGGGAATGCAGCTAATTTATCTAGTATGTTTAAAGGTTTGAAAATTCAAAATTTAAATTTAAGTAATTTTGATACATCAAAGGCTACTAATATGAGTAGAATGTTCTCTTTATCGAAAATTCAAAATTTAAATTTGAACGGATTTAATACCAGCAATGTTACTAATATGCAAGAAATGTTTCGTTCTGCGAACATAAATATATTAGATTTAAGTAGTTTTGATACATCGAATGTTACTAATACAAGAGCCATGTTTATGAATTGTTCAAATCTTGAAACTATATTTGTTAGTGATAAATTTACAATGGATAATGTGTCATTAAGTACCAAAATGTTTTCAGGATCTACTAAGTTGGTTGGTGAAAATGGTACTAAATATGATAGTTCTATGGTTGACAAAACCTATGCTCGCATAGATAAAGGTACTGATTTACCAGGTTATTTTTCAATAAAAAAGTAGTCATATGACTATTTTTTTGTTACTCCAACTATACCACCTGTTATTGATGATAATATTAATGTTAAATAATATATAAGAGTATTTAAACTATACTTAGATACAATTATTGTTATTAAAGAAAATAATATTGTCATTACTAATCCAATTATAAAACCGTTTAAATATCCTTTTGATTTTTTTATTTTTGATAATTTTAATCCAAACATATAAAACATTATAAGTGTTAATATATAATTAATAATATTTATTATATTAAGATCTAATATTTCTAAATAATAAAATAATGATGTTAAAAGTAATAATAATATAAAAAATATTATAAATTTATATATACTTTTTAAATATGCTAATATTGTATTCATTTTTATTCACCTAATTAATTATATTTATGTTTAAAAATATTATGATTAAACATAATAATAATGGGTGAAAATATGGATTTGGTAATGGTTATTATAAGAACTGTATTATTTTATTTTATTGTGCTTATTGTTTTTAGGCTTATGGGTAAAAGAGAAATAGGAGAGTTATCTGTTCAAGATTTAGTTGTTAGTATTTTAATCGCAGAACTTGTTGCGATTAGTATTGAAAATTATAAGGATTCTGTTTTACTTACTGTTGTACCTATAATAATATTATTATTTTTTGAAATTGTTTCTGGATATTTATCTTTAAGATTTAATAAATTTAGAAATATAGTTGATGGTAAACCTGCTTTAATAATAAATAGGGGAATAATTAACTATAAAGAGATGATTAAACAAAGATATTCTCTTGATGATTTATTACTTGAACTTAGAAATAATAATATTAAGAATCTTAAAGATGTAGAATATGCTGTTCTTGAAAATAGTGGTAAATTAAATATATTTAAATATAGTTTTTTAGGTATAGATAGTGCTAATCCTTTTCCATTGATATTAGATGGTGTTATTCAAAAAGATACTCTTGCTTATATTGAAAAGGATGAGAGTTGGATTAATGATTATTTAGTTACTAATAATCTTAAAAAAGAAGATATATTTTATGCATTTTATAAAAATAAACAGATTTATATAATTAAAAGAAATGAATTAAAAAGTTAATGTTTTTTTAAGAATTTTATAATATGAATATGTTGTATATATTAAATTAGCTATTATTGATAATATTAAACTATACATACCAATTCTCATAAGTGACAATGCTGCAATTAATATTAATCTTATTATTGATGAAGTTATACTTATTTTCATAGCTTCTTTACTTTTTCCGAGTGCTTGAAGAGCATTTGAAAGAGGATATTCAATATAAAATAGTATTGTAAAAGGACTAAGTATTCTTATGTAGTCTATTCCATAAGTGGTTTTATATAAAAGATTTAAAAAAAATTTTGGGAAAAGTACTATTATGAATGTTGATACTGCTCCAATTGTACAAGAAATTAATACTATTTGTTTTATTCTTTTGATACACATTTTATAATCTTTTATACTGTAATATTTTGATAGTTCTGGTATTAAGGATGTTGACATATTTTGAGTGAAAAACGCGGGAAGTAGTAATAATGACATAGCATAAGCATTAATAATACCATATTCATTTATTATAAAATCATTTTGATATCCTACAAATAGTAATACATTTGTAAGTATTATAGGTTCTAAAAAATATGAAAAAGAACCAACTATTTTGCTAGATGTTGATGGTATACTTATCTCCATTACTTTTTTAACTGCTGTTTTACTAATATATTTTTTATTAAATTCTATACTTTTTTTAGGAAAATAATATATCATAACTATTTGTGATATTACCTCTCCGATTGCATTAACTAAAACTATAAAACATATTGAGTGTATTAAACTTATTTTTATTATTTTTGGTATAAATATTCCTATTAATATTAATCTTGTTACTTGTTCTAAAAAATTTGAAAGCATATATGGAAACATATTTTGTTTTCCCCAAAAGTATCCTTTTATAATTGATGAAACTGATATAAATGGAGCTAGTATTGATATACATATTATTGGATAATAAAGACTACTGTTATGAAGTAGATTTGTTGAAAGAGTTTTTGCAAATAATATTGTTATTAATATTAATACTGCATTCATTATTATTGACAAAGGGAGTAATGACAATATTATTGTTTTAGACCTTTCACTTTTTTCTGATATTACTTTTGAAATACTTGTGGGATAACTTAGAGTGGATATTACTGTTATTAAGGACATAGTAGGGGAAAGCATACTATAAAGTCCCATTCCTTCACTGCCTAATGTTCTAGTAACTAATATTTTAAGTATGAATCCTACTACTTTTCCAATTGTTCCTCCGATTAAAAGAACTAATGTTGATTTTAGAAATATATTATTTTTTATTTTATTTAACATAATAAAGTATATGAAAATAGACTTGAATAAATTAAATAATTATGTTATTATTTAGTAGTCGTAAGTGACAACAATTTTAATAATTACCTTATAAAGAGTGACTGAGAGACTGGCTCTGTGAAGTCACACCAACCTATTTGATTAGGTGGTAAACCCAGATGGATGAGGATAACTTATATATACCTAAGTTATCTTAGGTATTTTTCTTTTTAAGGTAATTGTAATCTTAGAAGGAGGATTGATTATATGAGATTATTTAGTAATGAAATTGTTTTTAGAGGACATCCTGATAAGGTATGTGATCAAATAAGTGATGCACTACTTGATGAATATTTAAAAGAAGATAAGAAAAGTAGATGTGCGATTGAGACTATGGGTGGTAAAGGAAAAATATTTATTACTGGTGAAGTTACTTCTAATAGTAAAGTAGACATTGAAAGAATAGTTAATTTTGTTTTAAAAGATGTTGGTTATAATGAAAAGTATGAAATAATTAACAATATTGGAGTTCAAAGTAGTGATATTGCGATGGGTACTAATGATGAAGTAATGGGTGCTGGTGATCAAGGCATGATGTTCGGATATGCTTGTAATGATAATGATTCATATTTACCTACAGCTATGGTTATACTCCAAGAGTTAAGCAAAAAGTATGATGAACTTAGAAAAGTTGATTCTAGATTTAAAAGTGATGGTAAAGCTCAGATAACTGGATACTATGATGAAGATATGAAACTTTTAGGAATTAAAACATTCACTATAAGTTATCAAAATACTGAGAAAGAGAGAAGTGAAACTGATAAGATAATCAAAGATATATGTAATAACATATGTTCTAAATATAATATTGAAGTAGAAAAATATTTGATAAATCCAACTGGTAGATTTGAAATTGGTGGTTTTGAAGGTGATGCTGGACTTACTGGTAGAAAAATTGTGGTTGACTCTTATCAAGGATTTGCTCCTGTTGGTGGCGGAGCATTTAGTGGCAAAGATCCATCAAAAGTTGACAGAAGTGCTGCATATAAAGCAAGAAAAATAGCTGTTTATTATTTAGAAAAATACAGTCTTAAGTGGTGTAAAGTTCAACTTAGTTATGCAATTGGTATTAGAAAACCTCTTGCTATATATATTGATAGTGATAAAGGTACATTAAAAGATGAAACAACTATATCTTTATATTCTTCTTTATATGAAGAGTGTGAACCAAAGAATATTATTAATGATTTAAATCTTTTGAATAAATGTTATTATGATACTAGTATGTTTGGTCATTTTTAAAATGTATTAAAAATGTAAAGTTTTGTAACATATATTGATATATTAAGATGTATATGGTATATTATAAATAACCTAGATGATAGATATAGCTTTATAAACCGGCTATGTAATACTATAGGGGGATTAATTAGTATATGGTGTTGAATATTGCATTTTAATGCAGGATCCCGAGTATATTATGTATCCTACCACCTCGTGCGAAACGCGAGTTTTATTACACTATATTTACACTGGGTTTTATTTTGGAAAAATATAGTTTTATAATAAATTTTGATTTATTTTCTATTCTTTGATATAATACTACTTGCTTATAGGAGGCAATTTATGAATCTTGTTAGACTCGAAAGTTTAGTAGGGAAAGAGAATATAGAAAAAATAAAAAATCTTAAAGTTCTTGTTTTAGGACTTGGAGGAGTTGGAGGATATACAGTTGAATCACTTGTAAGATGTGGTGTTGAAAATATAACCCTTGTTGATAGTGATACTATTAAGCCAAGTAATATTAATAGACAAATTATCACTACTAGTAAAAATATGAACAAATATAAAACAAGAGAGTGGAAGAAGAGAATTAAACTTATCAATAAAAATGCTATTGTTAATATTATTAATGTTCATATAACTGAAGATAATATAGAATGTTTATTTGGTAGTGATTATGATTATATTATTGATGCTTGTGATACTACTAAAGTCAAAGTAAAATTAATTATAGAATGTCATAATAGAAATATTAAACTTGTTTCTTCTATGGGAACTGCTAATAAACTTGATGCTACTAAAGTATATATTACTACTCTTGATAAAACTCATAGTGATCCTCTTGCTAAGAAGATTAGACATGAGCTAGGAAAATATAGAGAGTATATGAGTGATGTTACTGTTGTTACTTCAAGTGAAAAGGCAATTAATAATACGATGCTTGGTTCAACAGCATTTGTTCCAGGAACAGCTGGACTTTTTATAACAAATTATATAATAAAAGATGTAACTGGTATGTAGTTACATCTTTTTTGTTTTTCTTTTTAAACTTAGACCTTCGTTTTCAAGTTCTTCAGGAGATGTTGAAAGCGGTTCATGTCCTTTTATGAATGAATTTATATATATATTTCCACTTATAGATTGAAATTCTCTTCTTCTATATCCTGTTTTTGTATTATAAAATGAATCTCCATATATTCTAGCTATATTTTCATCTAATAAATGATAACCATTTATTAATAATTTTTGTATTTCCGTTTTATCTTCTTCCTTTATAAAATATCCTGGTGAAGGTGTTCTTAATATTTTGCTATTGTATAAAATATAATCTTTTTTATCATCTATGAAGAATTGTCTATATGTTGGATCTACTAAATATGGTGTATTTATTCCATTTACATTAAATATTGCGATAAGAAATGAATGTCCTTCTATATCTTCTGTTATTACATTTTGTGTCATACAAGGATGAACTTCAACTTTTAAACTATTTAAATAATGTGTTATTATTGCTTGAGCTTTGTCACATTTAAATTGAAAACTAAAATTATTAATATCATTTGTGAATTTGCATCTTGTTTCATAACATATATAGTCTAAAAATATATTTATTTCTTCTTCAGTTAATGGTTCTTTTGATAATACTTTTTGTTCTAGTATTTCTATTATTTGTGGATCGATATTTACTGTTTTTGGCGTTGATTCCATTATGTAATTCATTGTTTCACCTTTATATTATTGTTAAATTTATACATTTCTGTTTCATATTTATTTTTTCTTGGAGTATAGTATTTTCTTCCTTTCAATTCTTTTGGCATATATTCTTGATCTACCCAATAATTTGGATAATTATGTGGATATTTATAGTTTGGACTAGATGTTCTTATATGTTCTGGTATTCTACCAACTGACATTGTATTTATGTCATTAACAGCTGCATTAATTGCCATATCAGCTGAGTTACTTTTAGGACTTAAAGCCATATCTATAACAGCACAGCTTAGTGGCTTATATAATTCTGGAAATCCAATTCTTTCACTTGCTTCAATTGCTGATAATACTTTCATTCCCATAGTTGGATTTGCAAGGCCTATATCTTCATATGCTATTACAAGCATTCTTCTATAAATAATGTCATAATCACCACTTACAATTAATCTAGCTAAATAGTGAAGAGCAGCATCTACATCACTACCTCTAATACTTTTTTGAAAAGCTGAAAGCATATCGTAATATCCATCTTCATTTTTATCTGCAAAAAATGATGGAGTATTATGTGTTAACTTTATATTATCTATTGTTATTTCTTTATTATATCCATAGTAACAAAATTCAATTAAATTGTATGCAAATCTTATATCACCATTTGAAACACTTGCTATATATTTAATTGTTTTATTGTCCATTTTAATATCGGGAAGTACTTCTTTTATTTTTTTGATTCCTTTTTCTATATCACTTTCACTTAATGGTTTAAGTTCTATTAGACTACATCTACTTCTGATAGCTTGATTTAGTGAATGATATGGATTTGAATTAGTAAGGCCTATTAGTGTAATAAGACCACTTTCTAGATAAGATAATAATATATCTTGTTTGTCTTTGTTCATTCTATGAATTTCATCTACTATTAAAATAAGTCCATTATACATTTTTGCTTCTTCTATAACGACTTCAAAATCTTTTTTTGAATTAACAGTTGCATTAAGCATTCTATATCTCATATTGAATTCATTCATTAGTGCTAGTGCTATTGTGGTTTTACCACATCCGCTAGAACCATAGAATATTATATTAAATAGCTTTTTTTCTTTTACTAGGTTACTAAGCACTTTGTCTTTGCCAATTATGTGTGTTTGCCCAAGAACATCTTTTAATGAGTTAGGTCTTAATTTATTTTGTAATAGTTCCATAATTCACCTCAAAAATATTTTAACACAAATTAAATATTTTATATAGTTATTATAATATGTTTACAAATTTTTGTTTGTTATATAGTCCGTTATTAGTGAAAATTCTGACTTCTCTGTGATTGAACATCACTGTTTTGGTTGTTCTGTCTAATTATGAAGTGAGTTTGTCTTTTTATTGATTAAAAGTAATTAGTAAAATCAATATTTTTTAATTTATATTAATAAAACTTATTATAAAAAATTAATATTGCCACTACATCTTGTAATATCGTTAATTGGAATACATTTGAACAGGAACTAGTAGACAATGAATTAATTATAAAAAGAAAATGAATGGATTGCTGGAAAAATACCTGAATTTAATCCAGCTATGTGTGTTGTTGTCAGTAGAAAATAAAAATAAATTAGCTAATTATGATAGTTATATAATGAAAACAATAAATATATAATTATAAAATTTATAAAAAAGATAAATTGTCAAATATTTAAATAGTTAAAGGTTTTGATTTTTTTGTATAAATCTGATAACTACATAATTATTAATGCAAATTATAAAAAATATTTAAGTTGTCATTTAAAAGTCACTTTAAAAATAATATAATTATGATATAATTGTTTAAGGTGGCTAATATGAAAAAGATAGGTTTAAAGACAATTCTTATATTTTTACTTACTATGTTTTTATTTTATTATCTTTTAAAGGATAATTTTATAGAGTCTATGAAGTTACTTAAAAATGCTAATTATTTATATATATTTTTAGCTGTTTTAGTATTTATTTTATATATTATAGTTGAGTCTTATTTATTATATATACTTATCAATAAACAAAAGAAAAGTTATAAATTTAAGGATGCAATTAATTTAGATATTATGACTAAATTCTTTAATGGAATAACTCCGTTTTCACTTGGAGGACAACCTCTTCAAATATATAGATTAAATAAAGAGGGAGTTACTGTTACTAAAGGAATATTAATTTTAGTTGAAAACTTTATAATATTACAGATTACAATGAGTATAATGTGCATTTTATATTTAATAATTGGTTATATATTTAATGTTATGCCTAGTGGATTTATTTTATATTGTACTATACTTGGTGTTATTATAACTATTGTTTCACTTTTTGTAGCAATATTTTCTTGTTTAAAAACTAGTATTGCTAAGAAGATAGGGTATTTCTTTATTGATAAATTTAAATTTATTAAAGATAAGGAAAACAAAAAAGAAAAATGGTCATCAAAATGTAGTGAATATTCTCTTGGATATAAAGATTTAGTTAAAGATAAAAAGTTTATTGTTAAATGTATTATTATTAATTTTATATATATGTCTATATATTTTATGGTTCCATTTTTTACATTTAAAGCATTAAATACTGATATAAATATTAATTTTGTTTTTTCAATGATTTTTGGCTGTTTTATATATACTGCATCTTGCTTTGTACCGATCCCAGGAGGAAGTGTTGGTGCTGAATATTCTTTTATTCATTTTTTTGAGGTTATAGTTAAAGAAGTATTTATTGTACCTGGATTATTATTATGGAGATTCATAACTTATTATATACCTATGATAATTGGTGGTATTATGTTTAATATTATTGATTCAAAAAGTGTAAAAAATAAGTAAAAAGGCTATCTTAAATAGCTTTTTTTATTGTATAATGTTATTGGGTAAAAAATATGATAGAGATTGATAATAAGGAATTAGTTGATGATTTTAAAGATTATTTAAGAATAGATAAGAATTATTCTGAGAATACTATTGAATCGTATATAAGAGATATTAGTTCATTTTTAGAATATACTAATAAAGAACTTTTAGATATATCTAAGAAAGATATTGATAATTATGTTTTGCATATATTACCAAAGTATAATGAAAGTTCTATTAATAGAATAATTGCTAGTATTAAAAGTTTTTATAAGTATTTATCTATATATAAAGGATATATTAATATATCAGAAGATGTAGAAAGTTTGAAAAGAAAGAAAACTCTTCCTAAGTATTTAAGTATTGAAGAAGTTGATAATTTACTTGATATTAAGCTTGAAACTGCATTTGATTATAGAAATAAAGCTATTCTTGAATTGTTATATGCAACGGGGCTTAGAGCAACTGAACTTGTTAATTTAGATTTAAATAATATAGATTTAAGTAATATGGTTGTTAATGTATATGGTAAAGGAAGTAAGGAAAGAATTGTACCTTTATCTCATGTTGCAATAAATTATTTGGATTTATATATTAATAAATATAGAAGTATGTTGTTTGTTAAAAAACAGAAGCCTACTGATTCATTGTTCTTGAATAATCATGGTAATAGGATGACTAGGCAAGGATTATATAAAATAATTGGTGAAATAGCTAAACAAAAGAAAATTGATAAAGAAATAACACCTCATGTTTTAAGGCATAGTTTTGCTACTCATTTAATTGAATGTGGAGCTGATATTAGAAGTGTACAAGAGTTACTTGGACATGAGAATGTTGTTACGACTGAAATTTATACTCATCTAGCTAATAATTTTATAAAAGATAATTATAATGAATATTTTAATAGAAGTAAGAAGGAAAGTGATGCAAATGTTTAAAAGAGTATTTTTAGTAGTTATGGATAGTGTTGGTGTTGGAGAAGCAAGCGATGCGGCTAAATATGGAGATGTTGGTGCTAATACATTGCTTCATACAATTGGCGATTCATATAATTTGGATACATTAGAAAGACTTGGCCTTACTACACTTGTTGGAAAAGAAGTGGAAAATACAAGAGGTCTTTATATGAAGGCTTGCCCAATTAATCTTGCAAAAGATACATTGAATGGACATTATGAAATGATGGGAGCTGTTGCAAAAACACCTTATAAGACATATCCAGAAGGTTTTCCATTAGAACTTATTAGTAAAATACAACAAGTGACTGGAAGAGATGTAATTGGTAATATTGTTGCTTCTGGTACTCAAATCATTCAAGATTTAGGTGAAATGCATATGAAAACAGGAGCATTAATTATATATACTTCTGCTGATTCTGTATTACAAATTGCTGCTCATGAAGATATTGTTCCAGTTGAAGAATTATATAAAATTTGTGAGCAAGTAAGAGAACTTACAAAAGGTGATGAATATAAAATTGCTAGAATTATAGCAAGACCATTTATTGGTAAACCTGGTAACTTTACAAGGACTCCAAGAAGACATGATTATGCACTTGATCCACCAATTAATGTACTTGATTTACTTGATAGAAATGGAGTACAAACTATTGCTATAGGTAAAATATCTGACATTTTTAATGGTAAAAGTATTGCCGTTAAAATAAGAACTAAAGATAATATGGATGGCATGATGAAGTTAATAGATTTTGCTAAGGGTGAATTTAGTGGATTGCTATTTGCCAACTTAAATGACTTTGATATGCTATATGGACATAGAAGAGATAGAGAAGGTTATTTAAAAGCTCTTGAAGATTTTAATTATTATTTACCTATTATGCTAAAAAATCTTAAAAAAACTGATTTATTAATTATAACAGCTGATCATGGTAATGATCCTACATTTAGAGGTACTGATCATACAAGAGAAAATGTTCCAGTTCTTATTTATAGTCCTATATTTAAAACAGGTAAAAGACTTCCAGATAGAAAAACATTTGCTGATATTGGTGCTACTATTCTTGATAACTTTAAAATCAAAAATGAGCTTGGAATTGGTACATCAATATTTGATGAGTTAAGAAAAGATAAAGAGTAGAAATAAGGGTAACTGTATGATAAAATATAGTTATCTTTTTTTGAGGTGAAAAATGAAATTAAATAATATATATGAAGTGACTATTGATAACGAGGATGATATAGGAAATGGTGTTACAAGAATTGATAATCTTGTTGTATTTGTTCCTTACACTTTAAGTGGTGAAGTTTTAAAAATTAAAATAACTAGTATTAATAAGAGATTTGCTACTGGTAAGGTTATAGAGTTTATTAGTAAAAGTAAAAATAGATGTGAAGTTAAATGTTCTTCTTATAATGAGTGTGGTGGATGCAATTTTTTACATATTGATTTAGAAAATGAAAAGTTAAAAAAGATAAATTATATTAATAAGTTATTTAATACTAATATTAATGAAGTACTTACTAATAATGAATATAATTATAGAAATAAAGCTACTTTTCATATTAAAGATAATAAAATTGGTTATTATAGTGAAAAGAGCAATGATATAGTTGAATTTGATAATTGTTTACTTTTAGATAATAGAATTAATGATATATATAATTATTTAAAAGGAACTGATTTGAGTGGCCTTTTTGAGGTAATTATTAGAGTTACTAATAAAGATACTATGATTATATTTAAAGGCGAAAAATATGATATAAATACTCTTATAAATAGATTTAATATTACATCAATTTATTTAAATGATAAACTTATTTATGGAAAAGATTATATTATAGAAGAAATAAATAATATTAAGTATAGTATTTATCCTGAATCTTTTTTTCAAGTTAACCCTTTAAATATGAAAATAATGTATGATAAAGCAAAAGAATATGCTCTTTGTGGTAATAATTTACTTGATTTATATTGTGGAACTGGTACTATTGGTATATATTTAAAAGATAATTTTAAACATATAGATGGTATTGAAATAAATAAAGATTCTATTAGGAATGCAAATATTAATAAGAAATTAAATAATATAAAAAATATAGATTTTGTATGTGGAGATGCAAGTATTGCTAAAAATAATAATTATGATGTTATAGTAGTTGATCCTCCAAGAAGTGGTTTATCAATGAAGGTTATTGATTTTTTAAATAATTCAAGTGCTTCTAAAATAGTTTATATTTCTTGTAATCCAAAAACTTTAAAGAGGGATTTAGAATTACTTAACAGATATAATATGAAAAAAATAGAGATAATAAATATGTTTAATAAAACTAAACATATAGAATGTATTACTTTGTTTGAAAGAAAATGATTTTTAATATTTATTACACATAAAATAATTGTTTGTTATAATTTAATTGTATTAATTTAATTGATATCCAATTAATATGATAATTTGGTCGACTAGTGTATATAATTTTCTGGCAATAAAAGTTATGTACAAGCATGCGGAGATATACTTTTAATAGGTATATTTTTTTATTTTGGAGGTGTATAAGATGAATGAAATTGTAGAAAATAAAATAGAAAATATGATTTATGAGGTAAGAGGAAGACAAGTTATGTTAGATTCGGATTTAGCTGGATTATATGGCTGTGCGAATGGTACAAAAACAATTAACCAAGCTGTAAAAAGACACATTAGTAAATTTCCAGAAAGGTATGTATTTAAATTGACTGATGAAGAATATAAAAAATTGAAGTCCCAAGTTGGGACTATAAATTCAAACAATTATGGTGGAAATAGAAAATTACCTAATGTATTTACAGAACAAGGTGTCGCTATGCTTGCTACAATATTGAGAACAAAAGTAGCTGATATTATAAGTATGAAAATAATTGATGCTTTTGTGTATATGAGAAAATATATGTCATATGAAAGTAAAAACACAATTCTTATTAATCATGAAGAAAGAATATTAAAACTTGAAGAGTCATTTGAAAGGATGTCTTCTAAACAAAACTCTATCATTTATGAAGGAAAAATATATGATGCTTATTCAATTTTAATTGATATATTAAGAAATGTAGATAAAAAAATTATTATTTTTTCTAAAAATATTGATGATGTGTTAGTTAAAAAATATAGTAGTCAATATAATAATATTATATTTATATGTAATAATACATTTCATGATAGATATATCATATTAGATAGAAAAGATGTTTACATAAGTGGCATATCTTTAAAAGATGTTGGTAAAAAGTATAGTTATATTTATAAGATGAATGAAGAATTATTTAAAAAAGAATTATTAAAAAGAATTGAAAATATGCTACAATAAATTTAGAATGAATGGATGCGAAATTATGGAACAGTTTTATTTGGAATTACCATCCACTGATAGAAAGAATGAAATAATTGATTACATCAATGAGTTTGTAGTTTATAATTCTGATATTAATGGTAGTGGATCACTTGATAAAATATTAGATGGTTATACTTTTGAAGAAGCATTAGAAAGATGTTTAAATATGAAAGATGAAGTATATGCTAAGAAATTAAATAGATGTCAATCAAAAACATTTTTATTAATTAGAGCAAATGATAATAAAATAGTTGGTATGATAAATGTTAGATGGAATTTAACAGAAGAAATGAAATTATTTGGTGGTAATATTGGTTATGGAATAAGGCCTACTGAAAGAAGAAAGGGATATAATAAAATCAATTTATACTTAGGATTAATCGAAGCTCAAAAATTAGGATTAGATAGAGTTATGTTAGATTGTGATGTTAGTAATTTGGATTCTAGTAAAACAATGGAGGCACTTGGTGGTGAACTTGAAAGAACTGAGATTGATCCATATGATGGTATTCTTACTAGTGTTTATCAGTTTGATGTAACAAAAACTATTGATAAATATAGAGAAGAATATGAGAATAAAATTTATAAAAGAGAAAAGGAAAAAAGTTATGTCAAAAGTAAATAAGGAAGCATTAAAAAGTGGAAAAGTATTAAGATATTTGAGGGATGCTTTTTTAAATGATCAAACGGTTATGAATTTAAGCCCTTTATTTGATTGTTTAATTGATTCTGATTTGTATATTCCGATGAATGTAATTATGAGTAATGAAGATATAAATACTTTTAAAAATTCGAATGTTGGTGATGTGGTAAGTTTAAATAATAATATTAGAATGAAACCAGATTGGTTAAAAATAAATGATGAATCGGAAGAATTATATTTTCCTATATTTTCAAGTATTGATGAAGCTACAGATAATTATCGTAAAAACTTTTCTTGGATAAATTTATCATTAGACGATTGTATTAGATTTGTAAGAGGAAATGAAAAATGTATTGGTTTAGTTTTAGATGCTTTTACAAAACCAGTTGTAATAACTGATAAAATACTTGATGCCTTAGAGTCTATTTTAAAGGAACGCAGGAAAAAAGAAAATAATAAATAATGCAATTCTCAGTTTATGTCCTGTTAATATTTGAATAATTATATATAATTTATATTGAAAGGAGAAAATGTGAATCAAGAAAAGATAGGAAAATTTATTGCAGAATGTAGAAAAAATAAAAAGTTAACTCAACAAGAACTTGCGGAAAAGCTAAATGTTAGTGATAAATCAATAAGTAGATGGGAAAATGGTAAAACAATGATGGATATTTCATTATTTGAACCATTATGCAATGAACTTGATATAACTATTAATGAATTATTGAAAGGTGAAAAAATTAATAATAAGAAAAATACAAATAAAATGTCTATTGAAACATTAATAAATTATAGTAAATATAAAAATATTAGAAATAAAAGATTAGTTTTATCTATTCTGTTTGTTATGAGTTTAAGTCCAATGTTTTTAAATCAGTATGGAGGACTTAGAGGTGTACAAGAAATAAGTGGTTTAATTAATATATTAAATCCGTTTGGTATTTTATCTATACTAATGTTTATTTTGGGTATTTGGTTTCCATTTAAAAATAATAAGATCAGTAAAATTTTTGGCGCTTGTGGTGTATTGGGAATTGTTGTCTCAGAAATATATAATTATTTTACTTGGTATATAACAAATATTACTGGTGAGTTTAGTCTTTATAATAGTATACAGTTTGCTTTTCCAGAATTTTATATTGGACTTTTAATATCTATTTTGATGGTAGTTGTTTATTTTTCAATTGATAAAATAGTAAAAAATTAAATTTTTATGAGTTTTATGATATAATACTGTGTGTTGTATATTATTGAGGTAATGATATGAAAGAAATATTAGTTGATAATGAGGGATATAATCAATTTTATGATGAGCTAGAAAGATTAAAGGAATTAAGTAAATCCAACTCAACTTTAGGTAGTGAAGTTTATAGAGATGCAATTGGTGATGGTTGGCACGATAACTTTGCTTTTGAACAAACTATGCGTGATAGTAGACTTATAGCTAAAAGAATTGATGATATGTTAGAAAAAAGAAAATATTTAAAGGTGGTAAAAGATAATAGAAAAAAAAATAATTTAGTTAATATAGGTGATACTGTTGTAGTTGAAATTAAATATTCCGATACTGATATAGAAAAAGAAATTATTAAGTTAACTGGTAAGTATATTCCAAATACTGATAATGATATAAATGAAATTTCTTTAAATAGTCCTTTAGGAATGTCTTTATATAAATCAAAAATAGGTTCAACAGTTAATTACTTAGTAGGCAAAAATGAATTTACAGTTTCAATTTTATCGAAAATTGCCAATTAGATTATTGAGTTTATTATTATACTTGAATTTAATGCTAAAAGAATTGTTTCAATGAATACAGAGAGTTTGTATAAAGAAAAAGGTATTGATATTTTAAAAATTTCAGATTTAAAATTTTAATGAATAACTTATAGGGTGGAATAATGAAAAAAAGTACTAAGGTAACTAGATTTGATTTTATAACTAGTAATGAAGAAACTGGGAATATATTATCTTCTATGAAGTCTAATCAAAAAGTTTATTGCAGATTAGTTGAAGGATTAAGATTACTAGGTAATTTTACTGGTAAGACTGAAGTTGAAGTCTTCGATACTTTAACTGTTGGAGATAATAAAAAGATTAGATTATGCTGTTTTGATGATGATAGTAGATTATTTATATTTTATGGTGAATCATTTGATAGAAATGATTTATTGAAATTATCAAGAGAAGATGATAAAGGAACAATTAAATATGATTTATCTCTTGCTAAAAAGTATGAATTAAATTCTGGAAATATAGATTTTACAAGAACTGGTAACATTTATGGGCTAAAGTTTGGAAGACTAATTACTAATTGGACTGATTTTTATAGTTTATTTTTAAGAGATGATATAGGATATCAAATTCGGGGGGATTTTTCTTCTTCATTTGATAAGAATATTATTAATTTAATTAATAGTTTTGACCAAACTCCAAAATTAGCAGATTGTATTTTAGTTTTTGAATCTATGATTAAAGATGAACAAATCAGTTTTTCAAAAATGAATGTGAAAGCTTTTAAAAATCTTGAATTACTTGGTAGTTTTACTATTGATGGTGATTTACAAAAGGGCTATGTTCCAAAATTAACTAAAAAAGAAGATTAGAAAGAAACAATTTTGTTTCTTTTTTATATTTATTATATATAATATTGTTATTAATATCTTTTAGGTGGAAAAATATGTCACATAAGTTTGAAGCCATATTATGTAGGTAAAAAACTACTAGTCCATCTGCTTTTTATGATAATTTTGAAATTAAACCAAATTCAAAAGATACAGAGTTTATGAAGAGTGCAGTTAAAGTAACAACTAAAACTAAAGCTGGACAATCTATTTCATTAGTATTAACACCAAAAGTTAATTAATATTATTTTAAGAATTTAGATATAAATATGGTATAAATCTAAATTCTTTTTTATGTATTTAATGATATAATTAATTATGGAGAATGATTTATGAATATATTACAAATATTGCTTATTAGTGTAGGATTAGCTGCTGATGCTTTTGCTGTGTCAGTTATTAAAGGATTATCTATTAAAAATATTAGTTTAAAGGATACATTTAAACTTGCTATATGCTTTGGTTTATTTCAAGGTATAATGCCTGCAATTGGTTATTTGCTTGGTAGTACATTTGAAAATGTTATAACTAGTATTGATCATTATGTTGCTTTTGTATTACTAGGATTTATAGGTATTAAAATGATAATTGAAGCTTTTGATGATGAAAAAAATGATAATAAAGATTTAAGTATTAAATCAGTATTATTGCTTGGAATTGCTACTAGTATTGATGCTCTTGCAGTAGGTATTGCTTATGTTTGTGCCTATGGTAGTTATAATGCATTTTTAACATTTACTATGATAGCAATAATTACATTTATTTTATCAATAATCGGTGTTAAAATTGGTAGTAAGTTTGGTTCAAAGTATGGTAAAATAGCTGAAATAATAGGTGGTATTATATTAATACTACTGGGTACTAATATTTTACTTGAACATTTAGAAATTTTATAATATTATTTATTTAAGGAAGTGATAAAATGAAAAAAATAAATGAAAGTATAAGTACTCTAATAAAAGCAATTTATGCTGGTATTATGATTGGAATTGGTGGAATAGTTTATTTAATGAGTAATAATTCTATTATTGGTGCTACTTTATTTGGTATAGGTTTGTTTACTATTTGTGTTTATAAAATGAATTTATATACAGGAATGGTAGGATATATATTAGAGAATAAAATTAATTATGTTTTTAAATTATTAATAACTTTAATAGGAAATTTTATAGGAACATTTTTAACAGCAATTTTAATTATAAACACAAGAGTATCTGATATAATTATCAAAGCAAAAAATATATCTTTAATTAAAATAAATGATAGTTATTTAAGTATATTAATACTTTCTTTCTTTTGTGGAATATTAATGTATCTTGCTGTTAATAATTATAAGAAAAGTGAAGATGTTATAAAGAAATATTTATCTATATTTTTATCTGTTATAGTATTTATACTATGTGGCTTTGAACACTGTATTGCTAATATGTTTTATTTTTCTGTTGCTGAAGTTTGGTCTTTAAAGTCATTTTTTCCTATTATTATAATGATAATTGGAAATAGTTTGGGTGCAATATTCATATCAATTTACGACAATAAAGTAAAGTAATATTTCTTGATTTAAAATATAATTTATAATAAAATAAATAACTATGTTAAGATGAGTAAAAGACGCTTTAACTTAAAAGATATGTAAAACATATAATACTAATAATTTTAAAATTACTTTAGAAGAGTAAGAAATAATGAAAGACTTAAGATATAGAGAAAGTTGTCCCGATTATAATACTATAAAAGAAAACTTGACAAATAAAGTTTTTAGAGTATAATATCACTTAAGTGAGGAGATATAAACAGAAATGTGAGCTATCTCGGGTTAAAATATTAACTTACACAAAATACTTGGAGTCACGAATAAATTAATTTGTGACTTTTTTGTTGCAAATTGGAAAGGGATGAATAAATATAATAAAGGATTTTAGAAAACTATTTATTAAGGATAGTGAAGACTTCTTTTTGTTTGATAATGTTTCTAATTTTGTTGTTTGTGGTGATAGGGGTATGTATAACAGATTTAAAGATGGATTGTTAACTGATATAGATGAAAAACAATCAATTAAAATTAAAATATTATCTCTATTAGAAGCTTATGGTTTTCCTATGGATGAACTTGGTACTTATTTTTATAAAGATATAATAGCTAAATGTTATGATGTTATCAATTCAAAACAAGATGAAAATTATTTCAATAGATGTGGTATGCTATTAGAAGAATTAAAAAATCCATATTCTAACTTTTATTTTGATTTAGCAAGAAATGATAACGATATTGGAACAACTACTTTTCATTTATATATAGAAAAAGCTTTAAATTTAGTAGATGAGGGTATGGCTAATCCTAATTTACCTAATAATATATTTGGAACAGAAGTAAAAAGTGCTAATTATGGAATACAAGCTTATCAATTAGCTTCATTTATATCAAAGCCTTATTTAATGGACTCTTTTGATGCAATTGAAAGTGGTAGCCCTATGACTTTAAAATTATCAAACAATAGAAATATTGAAAATTAAACATAATAAAAGGATATTCAATAACGAATATCCTTTTATATTATTTACCTCTTGAATTACTTCTAGCTTTACTATTGCTTCTAGCATTGTTATGAGCATTGTTTCTTGCTCTACTATTACTACGAGCATTAGATTTGCATCTAGAATTACTTCTTGCGTTAGTCATTTTTAATCACCACCTGTTATTATTATGGAATTTATATATAAAATAATACTATTAAAATATGGTAATAATTGTCATTTAAATTAATATAATTTTATATGAATGAAATATATATACCTTTATTACTTTCTTTAATTGCTGGTATTTCTACTGTTATTGGTAGTTTATTAATTTTTATTAAAATAAAAAGAATAGGGGAGTTTATTACTTTTTCATTATCATTTTCATTAGGCATTATGTTTTTAATATCAATGTTTGATTTATTGCCTTCATCATTACCTGTTCTCTTAAATAAATATGGATATTTTTATGGAATTATTATTTGTATTTTAACTTTTATGTTAGGCTACTTATCAATAGATAAAATAAACAAAAAAATAGAAAACAATAATAATAAGTCTTCATTATATAAAATAGGAGTACTTAGTATGATTTCGTTGATGTTACATAATTTTCCAGAAGGTATTGCTGTATTTATTAGTGCATATACAAATATAAGTATTGGAATAAAACTATGTATTGCTATTATGCTTCATAATATTCCAGAAGGTATTGCTATATCTATTCCACTTTATTATAGTGGTGTAGGGAAGAAAAGGACTATATTATATACATTAATATCTGGTTTAACTGAACCACTTGGTGCCCTACTTACTTATTTATTATTTAAGAACTTTATTAATAATATATTTCTTGCTTTTGTATTATTATTTGTTGCTGGACTTATGATTAGTTTATCAATAAATGATATGTTAAAAGAAGCTATGAGTTATAATAAAACAAAATATATATTTATAGGTATTATATTATCTTGTTTTGTTACAGCACTAGCCCTATTCATTTAATAAATTAAAAGTAGGGGAATATATGTTTTTAAGATATAAATAATTTTTACATTTAGACAGTGAATTTATATATCTTTTAATATCTCAATGCAAAATATGATACTTAATCATTTTCAAATTTTTAATTAAGGTGGAAAATTATATATCTTTTAATATCTCGATGCAAATTACAGCTTCATTATTATTTATAAAGCTAATAAAATAAATCTAATAACATTATATAATATGATATATCAATATAATTAAATATATTTATATATAAAATATCTATAATTAAAGTTAATATATATATCATAAATTAATAATGTGTATTACTAAATAATTATTAATAAATATTATAGGTAATCATGTACATAATTTCTATCAATTTTTACTACAATATTTTACTTCAAATAATATATGTTATGTTAACTTGTATGAATATGAATGAATAAATTTTTTAAGATAGAAGTTGAACTAAATTTAATTATTATATTGTTATTAATACAAATACTTTTTTGTTATTTGAATTGATTTTATAGTTATTAAAATTATGTCTAGATTGTAGTGCAATATATATTTAATTATAATTGTGATCTTTATAATCGTTACAATTATTAAAAATATTATTGTTTTATATAATGTTCTATTATTATTTATAAAGCATATATTCTCCTCTACTCTATAATTTTATACAAAATAAAACTGCTTATAAAAGCAGTTATTTATTTTATTACATTTTACGTGATTGAATTTCAGCCATTCTATTTAATACTTCACTGGCATTATCTTTATTAATTTCAGTATATCCAAGTTCTCTTAATGCTTGTAATTTAACTGTATTTAATTGTTGTGTTCTACTTAATTTTTCTTCTTTGTCATTTTCAATTTCCTGAACAAATCTATTATGAGAATCAACTAATTTTGATTTAGAAGCTCCGCCATTATTATATAAGTTAAATGCAGTAAATATTATACTCTCTAATATAAATTGTTTAGTCTCGTCAAACTTAAATTCAAGTGGTGATGTAAATCCAGTTTTCTTTGATAAATATGCAAAGATATATTTGATTTCTTTTACATTATCAAGTGATTGTAATACATGATATAAGTATAAGAATGTATAATATGTATCTTTATTTTTTTCTTCTGTGAACTTTTCTTTAATTAAAAATACTAAATCATTTAATAATTCTTGTTCTTCTTTAGTAAGATTTTTATAATTAAATATTTGATTGCTTGAATCTTTTACATTTTGATTTAATCTTGCTTCTACATTTTCTAAATATTCGCTAGTGATTTTTATATTTTTAATTGTTTTTTCACTACCGTCTTCTATATCTAATAATTTTAATAGCATTATTCTTTTTTCTTGTGGCCATTTGCTTAATGAATCAAGTTCAAGATAATTATATATCATTTGTCTTGAAACACCTAAATACTTGGCTAATTTTACTTTTGAAATACCTAGTTCTCCTAACAAAGTATTTAATTCTTTCATTTGATAATCACTCCTCTACTCTACATACTAATTGTATAACACTTTACATTTGATTGTCAATATCAAAAGTAAATATTTAGTTAAAAAGAAGTGATAAAATATTTTTTAATATTTCAATTTCTTTTATCAAAATATTTCTTGTATAAAAAAATAGTCGAATAATGAAGGGATCCGACCAAATCCTAAGACATGATGTCTTATTACAGTAACCTGTAATTCTTAGGTAATACACAGAAGTCACCTTCTGTATAAATTAATATTATAATATTTTCTAATTATTTTTGTATATTGCAACTCTCTTTTTCTTAATTACTAGTTTATCAGTTTTAATTAGTAAAGTCTATAAATATTTATTTAAAAGTTTGCAAATAAAAAGATTGTTTTCTTAATATTGAAATACAATCTTTTTTGATTAGCTAACTCTTATTAAAGAGATTATTTTATGTGTCTTATTTTCATTTTTACCGAGTGTTAATTTATATTTAGCTACTACTAATTTACTATCATATTCTAATACATCTGCTTCGTAATACTTATTAAATAAATCATTATCTTCATTTATATTTAGAACATCTACATCAACTTCTATTGTTTTTTTTTGTTTCAACTATATTTGTTGCTTTTAAAATTATTTCATCTTGAAGGCCAGTTGGGAATGAACCAAAGAATTTACTATCTCTATATCCGATGTATGATCCTTTTTTATTTAGTTTTTCATATTTATTATTTTCGAATTTCTCTCCATATAGATTATAGTAATGACTTTTAAACTTTTCTAAATCTATTGCTGCACAGCCTGTTGCTTCTTCACCGTTATAACATTCTTCAGAGATATATCCATCTTTTTTAATGCTTGTCATATATGCGAGATATAACTTAGCATAGTCATTATCAAATACATTTGTATTTACTTTATTACTTGTTAGACTTAATGCATAATACACTAAACCTATACTTTCTAAAAGTTGTTCATTTGCTATTTTTTTAGTTATTTTTGTTTCTATTTTTTCATCTTCTTCTATAGCTTTAGTAGTTGTTGTTGTTGTTGTCTTTGCAGTTGATTGTGTTTTATTGACATTATTTTCTTTACTAGATGTATGGTTATATACTATATATCCAGCTAATCCTATTATAATTAATGACATAAGAACTATTATTATAATTAATATTTTATTACTTTTTGGTTTATTTAAATCGTTTTCTTGCATTTTTAATTTTCCTTTTTATTAATCTTTTATTTTTTTAATTGCACTTTTTATTACTTGTATTGAATTATCTAGTTTTTCTTGTTCTGTTTTGTTTAAATCAACCTCCATTTTTTTAACTGCTCCATCTTTATTTATTACTGTTGGAGTACTAAAATATATATCATCTTTTTCATCATAACTAGAGACAGTTATAATTGTATTTTCATTATTTAAAATAGCATTTGTTATTCTTGTTAAACACATGGCTATTCCATAATAAGTTGCTCCTTTTCTTTCTATAATTTCATAGGCAGCATTTCTTACATCATCTTCAATCGTATTCATTTCCTCTTCTGTTAAATATTTATCTAGTTTTTCACTTCCAATTAATGCAGAACTCCAAAGTACAAATTCAGAATCACCATGTTCTCCGATTACATATGTATGTATACTTTTTGGATTTATATTAACTTTTTCACCAACTAAGTATCTTAATCTTGCAGTGTCTAAACTTGTGCCTGATCCAATTACTTTGTTTGGTGTCATTTTTGAATATTTATATGTTATATATGTCATTATATCAAGTGGATTAGTTGCTACTAGAAAATATCCTTTGAAACCATTTTTCATAACTTCTGTTATTATTGATTTAAATATTTTTGAATTTTTATTGATTAAATCCATTCTTGTTTCCCCTGGATTTTGATTTGCTCCAGCTGCTATTACTATAAGTTTAGCATCCCTACAATCACTATAGTCCCCAACTCTGATATCTATTTTTGAAGGCGAGAAAGCAAGACAATGGTTTAGATCTGCTGCTTCACCTATAATTCTTTCTTTATTAATATCAATTAATACTAATTCATTTACACTTGTGTTTTGATTAAGTAATGAAAATGCATAACTCATTCCTACATTACCACACCCTATTATAATTACTTTGTTCATTTTATTATTCTCCTTATAAATATTTTAACATAATAAAAGAAGAATTTGTACTATTCTTCTATATATTTTCTATCAACTCTTGAACTTACATCACACATTACTTCATAATTAATTGTTTCTAAGTGTTCTGCTATTTCATTAATATGTTGATTATCTTTTATTATTTCTACAGTATCATTTACTTTTACTGTTTTGTCTATAAGGACAAATAACATATCCATACAGATATTTCCAACTATTTTGTATTTATTATTATTTATATAAACAAATCTACCTGTATTTTTTCTAATTATTCCATCAGCATATCCGATTGGAACTATTCCTATATATTCATCTTTATTTGCTTTATATTTTCCATCATATCCAACAGTTTCATCTTTTTTAATTTCTTTAATTTCTATTATTTTTGATTTTAATGTAAAAACAGAATTTAATGCTAATTTATTATTAAAACCATACATTATTATTCCCATTCTACATCCATTAACATAATCTTTTTTCTTATAATTTGTTATTGTATCACTATTTGGTATATGAACTATTTCTATTTTTGATAGATTTATATCACTTGTGATATTTTCAAATCTTTTAAATTGACTTTCTGTTAAAGTTGAATCTGTACTTTTATAGATATGGGTATATATACCTTCAATTTTTATATTTGATTCATTTATTATTTTATATATTTCATTTAGTTCTTCTTTTGTACCAATTCCAAGTCTATTCATACCGGTATTTATTTTTAAATGACATGTGAAAATTTTATTTTTAACTTTATTTAAATATTCTAGTGAACTTATAGTTAGTGTTATATTATTTTTATTTGCAATATTTATGTATTTTGTATCTATTGGTTCTAAAACAAGTATTCTAGTGTCTGTAATTTTTCTTACTTTTAGTGCTTCGTCTAAGGAAGAAACAGCTAGATAGTTTGCACCACCTAGCAATATACTTTTTACACATTTTATACCTAAACCATAACAATTTGCTTTAACTACTGCAATGTGATATTTATATTCTTTTGATGAATTAACTATTGTTTTTATATTGTTTTCTAATTTTTTAAGATTTATTAATTCATATGTTTGTCTCATCATTTATCTTAAGTACCAAATATCCTTACCATCTTTAAATACTTGTTTTATAATACCACCCATAATACATTGTTCACCTAAATATACTACACAAGCTTGACCTGGGGTAACAGCTTTTCCATCTACATATTTTACTTTAATTTGATTATTTTCTAGATATTCTATTGTTACTGGTACATCTTCACTTCTATATCTAAATTTTGCTGTTGCGAATGTTGGATGTTTGTCTGAAATATAGTTAACATCTTCTATTAAAGCTTCATCTGAAAGTAAATATTTTGAATCGCTACCGAATGCTACATATAGAATATTCTTTTTAGAGTCTTTACCACATACATAATGTCTTTGAGCATCTCCACTTAAACCTACATTTCTTCTTTGACCGATAGTGTAGTTCATAAGGCCATTATGTTTTCCTATAACAACACCAGTTTCAACATCAACAATGTCTCCTTCTTTACCCTTTAAATAATTTGATATAAATTGTTGATAATGTCTTTCACCTATAAAACAAATTCCTGTTGAATCTTTTTTGTCTGCTACTGGTAAATGGTTTTCATGAGCTATTCTTCTTACTTCATCTTTTGTTAAATCACCTACTGGGAATAATACATCTTTTAA
Organism: Mycoplasmatota bacterium; assembly: GCA_022774645.1. Lineage (GTDB taxonomy): Bacteria > Bacillota_I > Bacilli_A > RF39 > UBA660 > CAG-1000. Next base: position 109,188 of record JALFKQ010000026.1, read on the forward strand.
TTGTTCAGGAGTTACTTGACTTAAAAAGTATGTTTGATCTTTGTTATTATCCACTCCTCTTAAAAGTCTATTGCCTTTTATTCTTGCATAGTGACCAGTGGCTATTTTATCAGCACCTAATCTTTTAGCTTCTTTTTTAAAAAGATCAAATTTTATATATTTATTACACATAATATCAGGATTTGGTGTTCTTCCTTTTTCTAATTCATCTAAAAAATATTTAAATACATCATCCCAATATTCTTTTATGAAGTCTACTCTATAAAGTGGTATAGATAATTCATCACATACAGTTTTAGCATCTCTAAAATCTAGTTCTTGTGGACAAACTCCATCTGTGATACCTTCTTTGTCATTATTAATATTAGAATCCCAGTTTTTCATAAATAGTCCAACTACATCGTATCCTTCTTGCTTTAATAGATATGCTGATACTGCCGAATCTACTCCTCCGCTCATTCCTACTACTACTTTCATATTAATACTCCCTTTCACCTTATGTAATTATACTACAAATTTAAGTATATTGAAACAAATATATGTTTCTATTATACAAATAATTATTAATATGAATAGTAATATTAAATAAATATAAAAATTGTTTAATATATATTTTTTTATATTAGTTAGATTATCATCTTTGAATGCATTATAACATTTATATGAAAAGTTAATACTATAATAGCTTATTAATAATAGAATTATTACTTTTAATATGCTTGGAAACATCAAAATTAAGCTATATATGGTGCCTTTTATTTTGAAAGTATAAATTATTGTTGATATAGTAAAACCAATTGAAATACCTTTAAAAATGATTAATATTGGTATAAATACTGAACAAATAAATATTATTCCAAATATCCATATTAATGAATATAATTTAAAATCGTTATATATATTATTTATTAGCCCACTAAAATAATTATAATCATTATTACTTATTAGTTTTATATAGTTTATTACATTATTATTAACTATATCTTTTTCAATAAATATATAACTTATAATTCCTATTATAATTCCAAACAAAAAAATAAAAAACATCGTTTTAAATAATCTACTTTTTATAATTTTCATACTAAATTATATTTATTTCTTTATTTTTTATTACAAATATATTATAATTTATATGAGGTATTTATTATGGCAACTAAAAATAAGAAAAAGAAAGATATAGCTAAGAAAATAGTAGCATGGTTATTATTAATAGCTATGGTAGGTAGTGTATTTACTATTATGCTTAGTGCTTTATTTAGTTAAAAAGAGATTGATATTGTTAGTCAATCTCTTTTAATTTATTCAAATATCTTTTTTATACTGTTAAAGATTTTTTTATTTGTTTTTTTAATTTCTTTTAAAATCATATTACCACCTACTATATTATATTTATAAAATAATATTTATTAAGTGCTTTTATCTCTTATTATAGTAAGGATATTTACAATCACAACATATATTACAATCTTTACAATCTCTACATTCACAACAATTATCATCTTTTGTTTCTTTAATACAGCCAAATATCAGTAATGATACTGTTATTAGTGATAATATTATTGTTATTATTTTCTTTTTAGTACTTTTTTTCATTTTTTTGATTAATATTGCTGTTATAGTAAAAGTAAATATTCCTAAACATATATATATCATATTTTCACCTATGGTAATTATAGCAAAATAAAAAATGACCGTAAAGCCATTTTATTTATCAATTATGGTGGACCGCTAGGGATTCGAACCCTAGACCCATCGATTAAGAGTCGATTGCTCTACCAGCTGAGCTAGCGGTCCATCTCATTCGTACTTCAAAAGTATAACATAAAATTTATTAAAATGGAACACTATTTTTAAAAAAATATTAAAAAAGAAGCTATTTATTTGTTGTTTATATGACTAATAGCTTCATTATCACTTAAATTATAGTTTTTGTTACTTATAAGATTACTTATACTAACTACTTCATAATTCATTTCATTTAATGCTGGTATAAGCATTTTTACTGCTTCTATTGTTTCTGGATATATATCATGCATAAGAACTATACATCCATCACAAGCATTATTTATAACTGAGTTATATATTTTTTTACTGTTTTTAACTAACCAATCTTTTGTATCTATATTCCAAAGCACAATATTATATCTGAGTTTTTTTACTTTATCATTATAAGATCCATAAGGTGGCCTTAAATACTTTATATTATCTTTCGTTATATTATTATAAACTATTTGTGAACTATTTACTTCATTGTATAATTCATCTTCACTAAGTTCAGTTAATCTCTTATGAGAATAAGTATGTGTCCCTATTTCACTATTGGAATTGTAAACTGATTGAACAATATCTTCATTATATTTCATTCTATTTCCAAGCATAAAGAATGTTGCGGATGAATTATTAAGTTCAAGAGTTTTTAATAGTTCTTCTGTATATTTACTAGGTCCATCATCAAATGTAAATGCTATATACTTTTTATCATAAGTTTCTATATTATTTTTATCTTCTTCTAAATCTATAACTGATTCACTTAATTTTATTGTTATCTTTGGTACATAGTTAATATCTTTATCTAATATATCATTAAAATAAATATCTATTTTGTTATTATCTATTATATATGTATGATTATCTATGTTTGATGCTTTTATTTTTTCATATATATTATTAGAATATTTAGAATATACTATATTATTTATTTCATCAGTTAAATAATCTTTATCATATAAATTTGATATATATGCTAGTTTTTTATTCTTTAAATCAATTAATATGTTTTTATTTTTTATTTTAGTTAAAGAATTTTCTATATTATATACTATGTTAAGATAGTTATCAAAATAATATAAATCATAGTCTATATTAAGACTTTTATTTAATTTGTCATACGATTTAAAATCTTTTACATAACTATATATATTTTCAGATACAATTTTATTTATTTTATCTTCTTTAAATCTAGGATATGAGACATTTATTTCAGTTAATTCATCTGTATATATTATATATGAAGAAATTACATTTTCATCTTTTTTTTGCTCATATTTTGAACACACATTAACAATCACAAATAATGATATGAATACTGCCGACATATAAATAATATATTTTATAAAGTTGTTTTTATAATTTAGTAGTATCATATTTTATTTATCTCCTATTATCTATAAATAATATATCACACTTTTTCAAAAAATAAACAAAAAGATATTGAAAAACAAAAAATTATGTGTTATTATGAATAAGCAGTGGACCTCTAGCTCAATTGGTTAGAGCATCCGGCTCATAACCGGGCGGTTGTAGGTTCGAGTCCTACGAGGTCCACCACTAATGTGCAGGTGTGGCGAAATTGGCAGACGCACTAGACTTAGGATCTAGCGGAGCAATCCATGGGGGTTCAAGTCCCTTCACCTGCACCACTAAGTATATAAAGTTCTTGGATAAGAACTTTTTTATTGTAATTTTTTGTTTTTCTTTTTACTTTAATTAATACTATTTTTATGTTATTCTTATTTTATATAAGGAGTAAATATGAAAACAATTTATTTAATAAGACATTCTGGCCCTTTTGTTGATATTGATAATTATAATGATTATCCTAATATATCTTGGAATGACTACAATAAAAATATGATATTAAATACCGAGGGGGAAAATAAAGCTAAGGAATTATCAAATAATATTGAATTTGTAAGTATAAATGAAATTTATTCTGCTGATTCCGTAAGAGCTATAGGTACTGCTAAATACATTGCTGAAAAGAATAATATAAGTATTAAATTAGATGAAAGAATTAATGAGAGAAATTTAGGTATCAAAACAATATCAGAACTACCAGATAATTTTAACAAAAAGTCATTTGATGACAAAAATTATAAAATATTTGATGGTGAATCTTTAAATGAAGTTGATAAAAGAATGAATAACTTTATCACTGATATGATCCATAATAATTGTAATAAAATAGTAATAGTTACTCATGGTATTATTCTTCTCTCTTTTTTATCAAATTTATGTGATTTTTCCTATGATGGTAAAGCATTCTTTATTAAATACAAAAACAATATTTTAGTTAACGGTAATCCAAAGAATCCAGATGTTTTTAAACTTACAATCGATAACGATAAAATTATTAATATAGAAAATATATAAATTAAAAAAGCCAATTATGGCTTTTTATTTTGTAACTAAATTTTTAGATTGTTTTAAGAAATATATTCCATTTTCTTCTAATTCTTTTATTGTAGTTATTTTGTTATTTAAAGCAGTTTTCAATGGATATTCTTTACCATTTATAAGTAAGTACATGCTTCCACTTTTCATACAAGTAAAGTAATATTTATATTGAGCATCCTCATAAAAATAATCTATTGCTGAAGCACACATACTTCCTTGTGATTTATCTATTAATTTAATATTTTTACTACCTGTGTCTATTTTTTCATCGTTAATTTTATCATTAACTTTTGTTATTTTTTTCTTATAATAGTCTAATCCTAAACCTTGTAAGCTTGATAATGTAATTATATTTTTATTTAAGGCATTCTTAATTGTATAATATTTATTATTATATTTAATGCTATAATCTCCATTGTTAGGTGTGTAATAATAGTATTCATAATTATTATCTTGATATATTGTCACCATTATTTGTGAACTATTATTATTTTTTATAAAAACTAATTCTGGTGAATTTATTATAATTTCATTATTATCAGCTGGTGCATCTATTTTTGATTCATCATCTTTCTCTATTTTTACATTTTCTTCTTTTTTAACTTCTGTTATTTCGTTTTTTATTTCTTTTGTTGTTATATTTAGTCCTAATTCTTTTAATTTATCAATAGTTACTGCTCCACTTTGCAATGCTTTACTAATAGAAATTGTTTCATTGTTTATGTCTAAAAGATAACTATCATTACTGCAGTCATAGTAATATTCTATTCTATTATATGTATATATCTTCTCAGTTTTAGTACTGCATTTATTATTTTGAGCTACTAGCTTAATTGTATTGTTAATTTTATCTTCTTTTTTACTTTCTTTATAAAATTGAAGTTTACCTTCTAAATCATTAATAGTAATAATTTTACTATTTAATGCTGATTTTAATGGATATTCTTTATCATTAATAGTTATAGTTATATAATTGCTTTTAAAACAACTAAAATAATATCTATAGTCTTCATCTTCATAAAAGTAATCTATTCCATCAACACATACATCTTTATTATTTTGTGTTATTGATATTGTTTTTTCAATTAAAGGGCAATCAAACTTGCTTGTTAGTGATTCTATATATATTTCACCATTACAATTATAAGTTTTATAAAGAATACTGTTACTTATTTTAACATTGTTATCATTTTTAGTACTTATAACTATTAGTGGTTCTGTTTTAAATATTACTGTTCTTGCTAGATCAATAAATAATATTCCAAATATTACTCCAATTGTTATTAATAGATATTTTATGATTTTATTACTTTTCATTTCTTTTCACCTATTTAATATTGTATCAAAACTTATATAATTTTTCCAGTGTAATTATGTGTAAAGTAAGTATAATTTCTTAACTATTTATAGTATAATTATATTGGTGATTAAATTGATATATTATTTTATAGGAATTAAAGGAAGTGGAATGAGTGCTCTTGCTCAAATAATGCACGATTTAGGATATAATGTTACAGGTAGTGATAAGCCTGATCATTTCTTTACAGAAGCTGGTCTTATTGAAAAAGGTATTCCTTTTCATGAGTTTAATCCAAATATGATTACTAAGGATATGATTATTGTTCAAGGAAATGCTTTTAATGATGAGCATCCTGAGGTTAAGAAAGCACATGAATTAGGTCTTAAAATATTTACTTATCAAGAAATGATAGCTGAAATAACAAATAATACTAAATTAGTCGCAGTATGTGGTTGTCATGGCAAGACTACAACTACTACTATGTTAAAGACAGTTTTAGAACCTTTCGGAGTTAATTATCTTATCGGAGATGGAACTGGATATGCTAAAAGAGGTAATGAATATTTTGCTCTTGAAGCTTGTGAATATAAAAGACATTTCTTAGCTTATAATCCTTACTACACTATAGTTACTAATATTGAACTTGACCATACAGATTATTATAAAGATTTAGATGATGTTATGGATGCATTTAATGAATTTGTAAGTAAAGCTCGTAAAGCTGTTATAATGTGTGGGGACGATGAAAACAATAGAAGAATTAAAACTGATAAGAAAGTATTGTATTATGGTTTTAATGAGGATAATGATGTTGTGGTGAAAAATATTACTCATGATGAAGAAACTACTAAAGCAGATGTTTATATTAATGGTGAGTTATATGATACATATACATTCCCTTTTGTGGGAGATCATCTTTTATTAAATGTTCTTGGTGTTATTACTGTATGTTATCTTGAAAATTTACCTAAAGATACAGTTAGAAAACAAGTAAGTATAATTGAACATGCTAAAAGAAGATTTATCGAAGAAAAATTTAGAAATAATATCATTATTGATGACTATGCTCATCATCCAACTGAGGTTAAAGTTACCATAGAAGCTGCTCGTAAAAAATATCCTGATAGAGAGATAGTTGCTCTATTTAAAGCTCACACTAGATCAAGAGTTCAATATTTTCATAAAGAGTTTGCTGATGCTTTAAATCTTGCTGATAAAGCATTTGTTCTTGATATTGGAGAAGATAGAAAAGAACTTGGATATGATGGTGTATCTTGTATGGACATAATAAAGGATCTTAAAAATGGTGAATATATATCGCTTGAAGAAGTAGATAAATTACTTCCATATAAAGATACTAATGCAGTACTTTTATTTATGAGTAGTAAAGATATATATGTACTTGAAAACAAATATAAAGAAATAGCTAGTAAATAGTTATTTCTTTTTTAATATAAGAATTAATGCAATAAAAAAGAAGGACTACTCTCTTCCTTCTAATCTACATAATAAATCAATTTTAAACATTTCTTTTTGTGCATTAGCTTTAGAAATCATAATTCCTTTATAAGCTGTTAATTCTGATTTATGTCCATCTAATAATATATCTTTTGGTTCTAAGTTATTTAACATAACGATGTTATTTTGTTTATATACTGTATAATTCAATTTAACTTCACCATAAACTTTTACGAATAATGAATCAGTTGGTAATTTTAAATCATATGTTTCAGTTTGTTCATGTTTGTTAATTGAAACTAATTCACCTACAAATTCACCACTTCTTAATTTTGGATAAAAATCAAACATTAATTTCTTATAAGCAACCATGTTATATTTTTTTAAACTTCTTTCTAATTTTTTAAAATTGTTTTCATCTAAATAATCTAATATATATCTACCCTTCATAACCATTACCCCCTTAATGATTTAGTAAGTAGATTATATCACAAAAGTGTCAAATTGTCAAATTAAACTTGATTTTTAGTGTTTTTTTGATATATTGTGTTACTTTTATTAGATTATTTTCTTAGTTTATACATTAATATTTCATCATTTAAAGGACTTAAACCAATAAATTCAAAGTTATGATCATAAACACATAATCGTCTTAATAATTCAAATAACTTGTCTGTTTTTAGTCTTTTTATGGTGTCTTCTTTACCAACTATGTGTTTAAACCATTCTTTATCTAATTCATATTCTCTTCTTAAACTTAGATTTTCTTCTGTATTTCTACTATAGATTTTTCTTATTTTTTCAGTTGGCCATTTTGAAGTGAAAGTTGTTTTTTCAGTTTCACTTAATATCTTATGATAACCATAATTTAATGATTGATTCATTGGTACTTTTATATATGTTATGCCTTCCCTTTTTAATATTTCTAAGAATAGAATTAAAGAATATAATTGATTTGGATGTACTGTTGGATTTTCTATTCCTTTATTTAATTTATATAGTTTTCTTTCTATTTTTTTATTTGTTATATTAAATAAGTTATTTTGCACTCCATATATATAGCATATTTTTTCTCCATTTTCTTCTTTAATATCATAAAGTACTCTTGAAATTGTATGTGTATTATCATTTTCTTCTAATCTAAAGTTCATACTTCTTGTAGTTTCATCCCATGATTCATTTACTGATACTTCTGCAAAAGATCTTATACTTTCAAAAGATGTAATATATGTTTCTTCTTTATATTTATCTAATGTTCTATCTTTATAAAACAATAGTTCTTTTTTAAGAAATGAAACAACATCTACAAAGTCATTTTCGTCCATTCTAAGCCATATTCTAACTAGTAATGATATTGTTACACTTCTCTCATTACAATGATGATCATACTCTTTAAAAAGCTTTATTTGTTCATTTACTATATCAACTAGTAATTCGAAAAATAATACTGGATCTTTTATAATAATTGTTTTTGAACTTGAATTTCTATTATTTTCTGGTTTTAATGGTTTTAAGTCTTCGTCTGTTATGCTTGGTGTCCAATACCCTTCTTTTTTAAATGGCTTCTTTTTTACATAATCAAATAATCTCATACCATTATTGTCAAATATGAAATTAATATTGGGTATTTCATTTTCACCTTTTATACTTGGAATACAACGTATAACAAATAATTCAATAAGTTCTTTAAAATCAACCATAATATCACAAGTCAATATACTAACATAATAAAAGAAGTATTTCTACTTCTTATTATTAATTTCTTCATGAATTTTATTTATGAATTCTTCTATACTTAATGTATTAGTTTCTTTTTCACCACGAAGACGATAACTTATTGTTTCGTTATCTCTTTCGTTATCTCCTAAAATTAGAGTATAAGGTACTTTTGAAATAACACTTTCTCTCATTTTATAATTTAGTTTTTCATCTCTATCATCTAATTCTACTCTTATATTTTCCTTATCAAGTAAATCTTTTATTTTTTTAGAATATTCTAGATGATATTCCATATTTACTGGTATTATATTTATTTGTTTTGGAGCAAGCCATAATGGTAAAGCTCCTTTTGTTTCTTCTAAGATATATGCCATAAATCTATCTAATGAACCTAAGATTGCTCTATGAAGAACTACAGGTGTTTTCTTTTCACCATCTTTATCAACATATTTTAGATTGAACTTTTCAGGTAAACAGAAATCTAATTGACAAGTTGAAAGTGTATATTCATTTCCAACTGCTGGTTTAACATTAACATCTAATTTAGGCCCATAGAATGCTGCTTCTCCAATTTCTTCTGTATATTCAATACCAAGTTCATTTAATACTTCTCTTAGCTCATTTTCGGCTTTATTCCACATTTCATCATCTGGATGATACTTTTCTTTATCTTCTGGGTCTCTTAGTGATAAAACACATCTATAATCAGTTATATTAAAGTCTTTATAAGTGTCGAATATTAAGTCTACCACTGATTTAAATTCTGATTTTATTTGATCTTTTGTTACAAATAAGTGAGCATCATTTTGACAGAAATGTCTTCCTCTTTCAATACCTTTTACAGCTCCGCTTGCTTCATATCTAAAGTCATGAGCTATTTCACCTATTCTGATTGGTAAATCTTTATATGAATGTAATTTATTAGCATAAATCATCATATGATGTGGACAGTTCATAGGCCTTAATACAAAGCTCTCTCCATCAACTTCCATAGCTGGGAACATATTTTCTTTATAGTGATCCCAATGTCCTGATGTTTTATATAATTCAACATTACCAACACAAGGTGTTAGAACATGAAGATAACCCAGTTTTCTTTCTTTTTCCTTTATATAGTTTTCTAATTCTTGCCAAACAATATATCCATTTGGTAAAAACATTGGAAGTCCACGACCTACTAAGTCATCAGACATAAATAATTCCATTTCTTTACCTATTTTTCTATGATCTCTATTTTTACAATCTTCTAGGTAAGTAAGATAGTTATTTAAATCTTCTTCGTTATCGAAACAAATTCCATATACTCTTTGAAGCATTTTGTTTTTTGAATCTGCTTTCCAGTATGCACCACTAACTTTTAATAGTTTAAAGTATTTAATAAGCTTAGTACTTTCAACATGTGGTCCTCTACATAAATCAATAAAATCTCCTTGTTCGTAGCAAGATATAACTGTATCGTTTTCATCCATTCTACTGATTAAGTCAATTTTATATGGATCATCTTTAAACATTTCTAATGCTTCTTCTTTACTTATTTCTTTTCTTTTAATAAGTTTGTTATCCTTAGATATTTTTTTCATTTCTTTTTCGATTTTTACTAAATCTTCTTCTGTTAATGATACATCTCCAAGGTCTATATCATAATAGAATCCATCTTCAATTACTGGTCCTACCCAAAATTTTGCATCTGGATATAAGTGTTTTACAGCATGTGCTAAAAGATGAGCACAGCTATGATTTAATGTGTTTAATTCATTATTTTCTTTAATATTTATCATTTATATTCCTCCATATCTACTGTTTTTACTCTCTTATATTTTTTCTTTTTAACTAGTACTCCTCTACTCTCTAGTTCTTGTCTTGCATTTCTGCTTACTTTATATGTATTAAATCTTGCATTTAATAACTGTTTTAATTCATATATTTTCATTCTACTATAATCGTAGTGATGTACTTTTTCTTTTTTTCTTTCTTTATGTGGCATAGTAGTTCTGCTGTCGGTTATTTCTTCTTTTGGTACTATGTATGGTATTGTCGTTTTTCCATCAAAAACCATCAGTATTCTGCCCATCATTATATCTTCTTGATGTTTTTCAGCATATTCAAATGATGTTCTTTGAATACTTGGAAATAATGTTTTTACATCTGTATGGCTTACTTTAGTCAGAGCTTTGCCATCCACTGCCATATATCTTGACAAAAATTTTGATAATGTTATACTTTTATATTCTTTCATAAACCCTCCCAAAAGAACAAAAAAAGAGATAGCCAAAGGAGTCAAAAATGACGGTGCCATCCCTAATTTATCTTAATTTGTTATAACGGAACATCCGTTGGCTATTAACCACATACAACTGGTAGTAATAAATAACAAATTATATTAGTTTTCACCAAGCACTAACTCTCTACAATAATTATATTATTTATGTTGTCCAATTATTTCTTTACAAGTATATAATAACATATCAAAATTTCTTATGCAATATTTTTTTTAAATGATAATGCTCTATTTCTACTTTTTATACTCTCAAGTTCACTTATTTTTTTTCTTAATGCCTCTAGTTCAGCAACACTAAGTTCACTTATTGCTCTTGCTATATCTTGATTAGTAACTTCACCAGGAACTACAACTCTTTGAATATTTCCTTCTGATTTGAAAGGTGTAATATCTAATTGTTCTGTTTCAGTGTCTAATTTTGTAATATATTCAATAGGAGTTTCATAAGTATCATATAAGTTTTCTATATTATTTCTAGTAGCTTTATACTTTTCAGGTTTTTCAAACATTATTCTTGGTTCATGAGCAATTGTTGGGTCTATTTGTTTTCTTGCTTCTTCTTCACGGAATATATCTAATTGTTCATCTCTAGTAATATAATTTCCACTCACTATTTCTTCTTCAGCTGCTCTATTAATTGGATTCTTTCCTTGAATTAATGATACAGCTTTTATAGCATAATAGAATGGAATAAAACCTTTTAAAACATTACCTAATTTCTCATTAAATTTATATAGACTATTTCTATTTTTTAGTACATAGCCTTTATCTTGTAACTTTTCTTCAATTAAGGATTTAACAATACCAATAACTGTTAAACCAAATGCAGTAGACATTAATTGCATTACAGCATATATTAATAAAAAATCTCTCATTTTACATTCCCCCTTAATGATGAACATATTATACCAAAAAAGTACCAAAATGTCAAACAACATTTTGGTTTTTACTTTATCTTTTATTTTTACTGATTAATTTTTCTTCTATTGTCAAATATTTTATTCTTTCAATTATTCTTCTTGCTTTAATTTGGTCTGAGCCTTTGTTTGTTTCAGAAAGCTCATTTTCTAATTGATCAATAGTGAAATTTGATGTAAAAAATGTTGTAAGATCACAATCCATTCTATATTGAAGTATTGTTCCAAGTACTTCGTCTCTAGCCCAAACACTATTATTTTCTGCGCCTATATCATCTATTAAAAGAATATCACTTGTCATAATTTCTTCTAATACTTCATTATAATTATAATCATTGAATGCTGCTTTTAATTTATTTAAAAGTAATGGATAATTAATATTAACACATTTAAAGCCTTTATTAGAAAGTTCATTTAATAATGCACTTAATATATATGATTTACCACTTCCAAAAGAACCACTCAAATATAATCCTTTTACTGGCTCATTTTTAACTTTTTTAGTTAAGAAATCTTTTATATATTTTATAATAATCGTTCTTTCTTTTTCATTAATTAAATCACTTAATGAAGCTGACATTAACATTTTTGATGTTTCAAAAAAAGTTGTGTTATTCTTTTTAGTGCTCTCTTTATAATATTTACATGATTTGTATGAAAACTCTATAAAATCTTTTGTTACAGTTGGAAAATATACATGACCTTTAACAGTATTCTTACAATAACCTAATCCTTTACATTTAGAACAATTTTTAAGTTCACTTGATGAGTCCATTAATTTACTAGTATATTTCATTAATATTTCTTCATCGAGTTTAAGTCTATTACATAATTTTTTAAATGTATCATCACTACTAGCTAAAACGAAGTTTCTTCTTAATTCATCATTTATAGCTTTTTTACTTTTTTTAACAAAATTACTACTATTGATCATTTTCTAAACTCCTCTATAAATTTCTTAAGTTCTTCATTGCTTTCTTCATCTGTTGAACTAGTCTCTATTTTTTCATTGAACCAACTTGGCATAACTTTATTTACTTTTTTTGGTTCTTTTTTAAGTATCTTTTTATGCTCTTTTTCAGCCAAATCCATTGCTTCACTTGCTGTTTCTACTCCGCATCTTTTCCATTGACCTGCGATTGTTTCTATATATGCTTTTACTAATTTATTATTATTTGTTTTTAAAGTATAGTCTATTAATACATTTACAACTGCTGGATTAAGTTTTAAATCCATAAGTAAGTTTTCTAATATTTTCATATCTCTTTCAGTTGGTTTAACACCTTTATATTTAGCTTTTAAGAATTCATATGGTGAATGGCTTTCAAATACTGCAATTATTCTTCCTCTCTTACTATTATCACCACTAGCATCTTTTAAATACTCTGGTTGACTCTTAAATAATAGACTTGGAAGTCTGTTATCATTATTGAATTGGTATAGTTTTCTCGCATTTTTTCTTAAATCATCTTTATCAATATTACCTTTTTCATTTAATGAAGCTCTTATAATATCTGCCATAGTTACAGGGTCTATCTCATATAAAAATGCTAAATTAATTATTAATTCTTTCATACTTCTATTTAAACATTTTTGATTAAACATTTCTTTTGGAAGTGATGAAACCATTAAATCAAAATCAAAATCTAATTCATACTTTAATAATAGTTTGTTTTTTGATATTACTTCTCCACTACTTATTTCAAGAGGACTATAATTTCTACTTTTGTAAACTGCATCAAATGGAGCTGTTATTTCTTCATAATCCCTTAATGATAAATGTGGTACTTTAAAATATTCAAATAATCTATTATATTCAGTTTTTCCTACATTATTATATAAAACAACATTAAATATTGGATGAGAAAAAAATTCTGTTGCTGATACTGGACTATATAATTCATATACATAAGAATTAACTTCTCCCTCATGATAATATGTTTTTAATAAACCAATTCCTTCTAATTTTAATCTTGCTTCTTTTAAATTATCTAAGGTAACTCCCATACTTGTCATTAGATGTTTATGGGTAAGTTCACAAGAAATAAAAGTATTTTTAGTTTCTGTTTGTAAGAAAAAGTATAACATTACTGCAATATTACCTATTATTGGCATATAAAGCATATTTAAAACAAGTTTATCACTACTTGATAATAAACTTTTATCTATAACTTGATATAAATCTGCTGGATATAACGATACTTTTTTCATAACTCATCACATTAATTATTATACAAAAATTTAATATTAAATAAAAGAAAAAGATGAACTTTTATTCATCTTATTTCAAATTAACTTGTTTTTGAGATTGTATAGCAAGTAACTCTTTCATAAATTCTACTGTGTCTTTATATATTGCTACTGTCGCTCTATATTTTTCATTCATAACATCGATTGCATAAGAATTTTCTCTTTTTGCAATTCTCATATATTCTTTTTTTAATTCTGTTAAATATTCTGATAATTCTTGTTCTTTAACACATAAGTATTTAAATGTATCAGAATAAGCACCCATATCTATATTATTGTTCATTTTTATTCTTTCTTGATAGTTTAGTAGCTGATCTTTCGTTTCTTTCAACTTGAGCGATTTCTTCACACAATAAATTATATTTAGCATCAATTGCTTTAATTTTTCCAACTAATTCGCTTAATGTTTCTGGTGAAGCATTAAGTTCTCTTAATCTTTTATATTTTGCTCTTAATTCTTGATCTCTTCTATAATATTCTGCTTTTTCTTGCTTTAATTCTTCTAGTGTACTATTTCCAGTTACAGGTTTTACTACTGGTTTTTTTGTTTCTTGAACTTTATCTTTTGAAGTTTCTTTTTTAACTTCTACAGTTTTCTTTTCTTTTTTTACTGGTAAAGCTTTCTTTTCAACTTTAGTTTCACTAACATTTCTAACAATTTTTCTTTTATTTAATGTTATAAGTCTATTAGTATAATATGTATCTTCATCACCAAATAATTCTTTTGAAGATTTAAAAATATTATATCCTGGTACTAGAAGATATACATAATCCTTTAAAAAAGATATTATTGTTTCTGGTACACTTCTGTTATCATTTATTTCTAAGCCTTCTCTTTCAAGTTTTTTTCTGAATGTATATTGTTTTACTCCTTCTTCTAGAGTTGATACTAAAAATAATCCTGTGCAAATATTCCAAATCATTTTTTATTCCCCCTTAAAAAACGCTTATATTGTATCAAAAAAGTTACAAGATGTCAAGTTTTTTGATACTTCATTTATTAAAATGTGTTTCTTTTTATTAATCTAATATCACTGTTTTCACTATTTGACACTGCTTCAATCGCCGTATCTATAATAGAATTTATATTTTCTTTATATAATAATAAGACTTTTTTTGTAGTTTCTATTACTTCTAATGTTGTTATCCCTAAAAACTCAGCAATACTTTCATTTGAATAATATCTATTATCTACATATCCAAGTTTTAATGAAATGATTATAGCTTCTTTTGGTGTTAAAACTTTTAACATATCACCAAATGATGGAGTTTTTAATAATTCTAATATTCTTATATAATCTTTTTGTTCTAATTGTTCTTCCTTTTGCTCAGAAACTACTTTGGTTACTGGTATTTTAACTTCTACTGATGGTTCTACTTTTTCTTCATTTATCTCAGGATTATCTTCTACTGGAATAGGTTTATTTTCAACAGTTGTTGTTTCTACCTTGGCAGTTCTATTTTTTATAAGCACCCTTTCTATTTTTGGCATTAATCCTGCATAAAATTTATTTTTTTCTTTTTGTGTTATATCTGTTTTAACTGGATTTTCTAAATCTTCACCATATCTTTTTATTAATAGTGCTTTATCTTTATCAGATAATTGTGATATTACAGTGTCAATTTCTTCCCTAGTAAATCCATCAAAATATTCATAAATACTTTTTAATCTTGGCATTTCATTTTTCTCCTTTATTTTTTTATATTGTCTTGCATATGACTTAAAACTTCTACTATCAGTTTTATAATTTTCTCTTAATTCATATAATCTTTTTGATGACTCATCTGGGTTTTTCATATATTCTAAAAATGGTTTTATGTGTGCTGAATTTCTTAATTTCTTAAGCCCTACCGCTTCTATTTGTCTAACTCTTTCTCTTGTTATTGAATATATCTTTCCAATTTGATCTAATGTCTTAGGGCTTTGTCCGCTTAAACCATTTCTTAAAATCAAAACTTCAATTTTTTTTGGTTTTAGGTTACACTTTTTAAATAATTCTGCTATTTTAGTTGGTAATTCATTAATTACTGCAATTCTGTCAAAGTTATCTGTATCGCTTGGAATTAATGCTCCAAGTTCTGTGTCTTCATCTTTTCCAACTAAATCATTTAAACTTCTTGTATCAATTTTATATCTATAAATATTTGTTGCTTCTTCTATTGATATTCCCATTACTTTAGCAACTACATCTACAGAAGGTATTTCTCCCGTTTCTTGTTCTAACTTCATTTCAATTTTATTATATTGTGATATCTTTTGGTATATATGAACTGGAATTCTTATATTTCTGCTTGTATTGGCTATTGCTCTTGTAATTCCTTGTCTTATCCAACTAGTGGCATAAGTACTAAATTTAAATCCCATATCTGAATTGAATCTTTCTATTGCAGTCATTAAACCAATATTGCCTTCTTGTACCAAATCCATAAAAGATAATCCTCTTCCTTGATACCTTCTAGCTATACTAACTACTAATCTTAAATTGTGATAAATAAATATTTCTTTAGCTCTTTCATCACCATTTTTAATTCTTTTAGCAAGTTCTCTTTCTTCTTCTATTTTTAATATTCTAATATCATTTATTTCTCTTAAGTACATTTTAGTACTTTCATATTCACTATAATTACTAATATCTGAATAAGGCACTTCTGTATCAATTGTATTTATTTCTATATTGTTTAACATGCAATATGTTTCAATTGAGAGAAGTAATAGATTACTATCAAATATTTTTTCAGCATCTCCACCTAATATTTTCTTTTTATTATTTTCATATATATTTTTAATAGCTTTACTGAATGTTTCGTTTTCTGATATTAGTTTGCATATACTATCTGGATTTAATGAAAAATTACATAGTTCTAAAAAGTCTTCTAGTTTTTTAAATGATTTTACAATTGTTTCGGGGTTATTTATTATAAATTCTTGATTTATGTAATTACTTATTATTTTGTATGATTTAGTTGGATCTTGTATTAGTTCTCTTGTTATAATTGATAAACTTTTTCTTAATTTATTATAAATATATTTACTATAATCTGTATCACTTTTATAATCTTTTTTTGATTCTTCTATTATTTTATAAGCCATTTCTTCAAATTCAGTTTCAGGTAATTCTAAAAAAGAAAATCTATTTTTTGCTTTTTCAATAGTTGGTAATAATATGTTATATATTTCTTCTATACTGAGCATATTTATTTTCTTGAAGTTTAATTCCATATTATTGCCTCCTTTTCCTCGTGAAATATATTATAACATATTAAAAAAGAAAAATAACTTATTTTAGCTATTTTTCCATATTATTTAAATATTCTACTAATTCTTCTGCTACTTTAAATGGTATTATTTCACTTAATTCATAAGTTGTTGCTTCTTTCATTTTTGTTACACTACCATATTTCTTAATAAGTGCTTTTTTTCTTTTTTCTCCAAGTCCATTTATATTATCTAATACACTTGATATACTTCCTTTACTCCTAATTTCTTTATGGTAACTAATTGTAAATCTATGTACTTCTTCATCTATTCTGCTTAATAGCCTAAATACCGTTGAGCTCTTATCAATTTTTATTATTTCATAAGTGTCTCCATCTACGATTGATTCTGGACTATGATGATTATCTTTTTTAACACCTATTATTTTGATATTAAGACATAAACTTTCTAACACTTCTTTGCAGGCATTTATTTGATTGTTTCCACCATCAACTATTATTAAATCGGGTATTGTTAATTTATCTTTTAAAACCCTAAAATATCTTCTATAAATTACTTCTTTCATTGAAGCTACATCATCATTTTTATCAAATGTAAGTTTAAATTTTCTGTAATTTTTCTTTGAAGGTACTCCATCTATAAATGATACCATTCCAGATACACTAAATGTGCCAAAAAGATTTGAGTTATCAAATGCTTCGATTATATGTAATTTGTCTAAATGAAGTAGTTCTCTCAATTCTTCATTGGCATCACTAGTTAACCTTTCATTATTATAGATTAATCTTATTTCTTTTTCATATTGTTCTTTTGCATTGGTATATGCCATATCAAATAATTTCTTTTTTGGGCCTCTTTTTACTGTAATTACTTTTGTATTTAATATATTTTCCATAAGAGATAAATCTATTATTTCTGGCATTATTATTTCTTTGGGAGCTATATTATTTTTAGAATAAAATGTACTTATATAATATTCTAATGTATCTTTTATATCATTGATAATTGGTATTATTTTGTTATTAGCTCCAACTAATTTACCATTTCTTATAAAGAATATAACAATACTTATATATGAATTTTCATAATAATAATTTATTACATCTCTATTGATATTATCATCAAGTTCTACAATACTTTGATTTTTAAATACTTCTTTAATATATCCAAGTTCTTCTACTAGTTCTTTGCATACTTCATAATTTAAATTATCCGAATTAATTTGTATTTTTTCATTTATTTTATTTATTAAAAGTGTATCATTACCATTAAGTATTGATAATATTTCATTTTTCATAGGTGTAATGTCTATATCTTTATGTTCACAATAACCAAGGCATTCACCAATATGATAATATAAGCATACTTTTTTAGGCATTGTATCGCACTTTTTTAAGGGATATAATCTATTTAATAAATTTACTAGTCTCCTAGCGGCATATACATTAGGATAAGGCCCAAATAAGTGACTTGATTTCTTATTTATATTTATTTCTCTTTTTACTATAAGTCTAGGATATTTATCATTAGTAAGTTCAATATATGGATAACTTTTATCATCTCTTAGTAATATATTATATTTTGGATCATATTTTTTAATTAAATTAATTTCTAATATAAATGCTTCTGTTTCACTATTAGTAACTATATATTCAAAATGATCTATTTCACTTACTAATTTTTTAGTTTTACCAGTCACTCTTCCAGTAAAATAACTTTTTAATCTATTAAATAATATTTTAGCTTTACCTACATAGATAACAACATTATCACTATTGTACATAAGATAACATCCACTTTTTTTAGGTACTTCTTTTAATTCTTTAGTAAATTTTATTGCCATATTTCCTCCATATTTATTATTATAGCATTAAATACTTTTAAATAATTAAAAAATAATATATAATTTATATATGAAAAAGTTAAATGAGAAGTTTTTAGAGGAAAAGAAATCTAAGTTTATAAGTATATTATATGAAATTGATAGTATTGATGAAGTTGATAATATTATAGAAAGTCTTAGAAAAGAACATAAAAAATGTAGACATATTGTTTATGCTTATAAATTTGATAATATAGAGAAAAATCATGCAGATAAAGAACCAAATGGCACAACAAGAGGATTAATTGATATCATTCATAGGAAGAATCTAAATAAAACTTTAATTGTTGTTATCAGATATTTTGGAGGTACTTTACTAGGTAGTGGCCTTTTAACAAGAACTTACACAAAGGTATCATCAATGCTATTCATAGAATAAAGCACTTATTACTTTAAGTGTTTTTTTAATTCCTTCATTCATAAATTTTTCTATTGTATTTCCTATATTATATCCAATATTACTCACTTTATTTGTATAATCTACTTGTTCATCTATAACATAATCTTTAAGTGATACATTTTTTCCTTCATTAACATCATTTTCAAATTTTTTTAATGCTTCTTTTGTTAAATTTGCTTTATTGTGAGCCTTGTATTCATAAAATCCAGTTTCTTTACAAATATATAAGATTAAAAAAATTACAAAAAGAAACAAAGTTATTTTAAGTAATGTGTTTTTTTCTTGAGTTTTTATTTCATCCATTTGATTCACCTAGATATTCTTTTATTATTTTTGATAATATTTCTAATGTATTATTAAGTTCATCTATTTGATTATCAACACCGCCTAATTCTATAAGTATTGCATTAGGATTTAAATCTTGATTAAAAATAACATCACTTCTTTTATATATTCCTCTACTTAATCCTTTATAATCTTTTTCTAAACTACTATTTATATATTCTGCAAATTTTAAATTTTTTTTATAATTTTTGTGTTTAGTAGTTACAACTAACATAACTCTTGCATACTTTTTATTATCTTTTTGATATAAAGTTTGTTTATATTTTACTGAATCTCTATGTAAATCTATTAGTATTTTAAATTTATTTTTTTTAGAAGCTGATTTTATATAACTTCTACTTGCATCATAACATCCATAATAATTAAGATTGTGTTTTGTTAAATAATTTTTTATTTTCTTGTTTTCAACTATTACTCCTATGCCATTATTATTCAAATGTTCTTTAAATATATATGAGGCTATTTTTACTGTTGGCGTTATTGAATAATCGCTTATATAGGGAATCGCATATTTTTCAGTATCATGTGTATTATAAATATATACTTGTGGCTCTAAGGTTTCATTTTTAACATTTTCATTTTTATTTATAAATATTATTTCTTCTGGTTCTTTATAATTATTTATATCATTTAAAGATACTATTTTATTAAGTGATTCATATAATAATCTTGATTTAATATTATAATCTTTTTCTATCTTAAAATAATTATTAAAGTATTTATTTAAAACATTTGTATTATTAAATAAGTAATAATATACTAGTATAAAAACAATTATAAATAATATGAATATTTCTTTTTTTAGATTAGTTTTTTTACTTTTAAATTTTTCCATATATAAAATATATAATATTTATTATTAAAAAAATGTCGAAATAATTGATTTTTTAATTTATTTTTGTTATCATTAAATAAGTTTTAAGGGAGGTGGAATCATGCCTAATATTAAAAGTGCTAAAAAAAGAGTTCTAGTTACTAAAAAATCAACTGTTCTTAACAATGATGTTAAAGCTAGTATGAAAACTGCTATAAAGAAAGTTGAAAAAGCAGCTAATAAAGAAGAAGCTATGGCTAAATTACCAGAAGCTATTAAGAAAATAGATATTGCAGCTTCTAAGGGTGTTATTAAAGCTAATACTAGAGATAGATATAAGACAAGATTAAATAAATTAGTAAATGAAAAATAGTAGATTATGTCTACTTTTTTTGTTATACTGAATATGGTGAAAGATATGACAAGAACTGAAAAGCTATTATATATATTAATTGTACTAGTAGTTAGTTTTATAATATTTTTATTTTATCAAAATTTTGATAAAATAAATAAAAATATAAATGAATTTATAACAAGTGTTAAGGAACCTAAAATAAATATTCCTAATGATAAAATTATTTATAATAGAAAATATTCTTATAAAACTGTTCATGATACTGATAATTTTAGCCCTAAAAATATTGAAGATTTAAAAAGTATATATTATACAGTTTTAAATAATGGTTGGGATGAATTTACATTTTATTGTGATAAGGAATATGAAAATTGTGCTAATGATGTTAAAACTATTGCTGATGATAGTGAATATATAAACTTGATAAATAATTATGTAAGTCCTTATAATTCATATAAAAAATATAATACTGTAATTACTAATAACAATGCTATAACACTTACTATTGAGAAATTATATTCTAATGATGAAATAACTAATATTAATGCTAAATTAGATAATATATTTTATGAACTTGAAATTAATAATACTATAAGTAATACAAATATTAAAAAACTACATGATTATTTAATTAATAATATTAAATATGATGAAGATTACAAAGAAAATAATAGAGAGTCAATATCAAACAAGGCATATGGAGCTTTATTTAATGGAATTGCTTTATGTAGTGGTTACACTGATACATTAGCCTTAATGTTAGACAGATTAAATATTCCTAATTTTAAAGTTACAAGTGAAAAACATGTATGGAATGTTATCTATTACGATGGTAAATGGACACATATTGATAGTACTTGGGATGATGATGAAGTTAACAAGTACAATCAACATAATTTTTATATGATAAGTACTGATGATTTATTTAAAAAAGATAAAGAAGAGCATAATTTTGATGTAAGTGATTATTTGGAATTAAATTAAAAATGATGATTTCTCATCATTTTTTTATTGTCTTAATTTCTTAGTATAATATCCAGCTATATCATACCCTTTAGCTATTTTTCTCATTAAACTTAATTTTATTTCTACTTCATTTGGAGATTGTTTAAAATATTTTTCTATTACTTTAAGTGGTAAATAATCTCTTGCATCTACAATTGTTATAACATCCCAGATTAATTCACCTATATAAGTTTCTGATTTATGTTGGCTGTTTTGACTATTAATATCTTCATTTTTTAATAATAAAGTTCCCTTATCGTTATGATAAGTTAATTTTTTAATTACCATTTTATTTGTAATCACTTCTCTATAACCAAACACCTCATCATCTACACTATCTTTATTATATACTGGTGTTACTAATATTAAACCAAGCGGATCAGATTTTTCTACAAAACCATTTTCTAACATTCTTGTTACAGCTGCACCTTGGGCAATATATAATGGCTCTTTTTCTTTTTCTCGGTATGTCATATTTTGTAACTTCATAATTACTCCTTTTTGTGTACGAATTATTATATTTGTTATTAAAAAAATAGTCAACATTTTATTGACTATTTTAATTCATCTAAATATTTGTTTACTTCATTTATTGTGTTAGTGAAGTTGCTATAATCTGTATTGAACCATTTTATATCTTTCATTTGGTTATTAAACCAAGTATATTGTCTTTTAGCATATCTTCTTGTATTTCTTTTTATTAATTCTTTTGCTTCTTCTAAACTTATATTACCATTAAAGTAATCATTTAGTTCTCTATAACCAATGATATTTGTATAGTTTTTAAGATTCATATCATATAATCTTTTTGCTTCCTCAAGCATACCTTCTTCAAACATTTTGTCTACTCTATTGTCTAACATTTTATATAATGTTTCTCTATCAGTTGTTAGACCGATTGAAATAAATTTATATAGTTTTTTATTTATTTCGTCAGTTTTTTTAATTATTTTTCCTGTTTCATAATATGTTTTTAAAAAACTTTCTAATCTTTGTCTATTATTTTCATGTATATCACTTATAGGATCTATTTCTAATACTTTTTCTTTTAGTTCTTTATTTGTATATTTACTTAAATCTATATTTATATTCTTCTTTTCTTCTAAAATATAATTATATAAAAGTGCTTTAACATATAGACCACTACCACCAACTATTATAATATTTTTATTTTCTTTAATAAGTTCATCTAATAATTTTCTTCCTTGTTTTTGATAATCATATAATGTATAATCATCATTTAATGAAACTATATCAAATAGATAATGTTTTATGTTTTCTTTTTCATCTTCTTTTATTTTAGCTGTTGCGATTAGTGGCTCAGTATAAACTTGAGTTGAGTCTGCATTTATAATTACTGCATCATATTTTTTAGCTAGTGATATAGATAACGCTGTTTTTCCTGTTCCTGTTGGACCTACTAATAATATTATTTTACTCATAATTCACCTATTCTGTACTTACTCTTTTAAATAATTTTTCTAACTCATATATTGGGTATTTTATAATAGTTGGTCTTCCGTGTGGACAAGTATATGGAAATTTACATTTAAATAATCTATTCAGTAATTCTTCTTGTTCGTTATATCCTATATTTGTATTAGCTTTAACACTCATCTTACAAGCAAGTCTTATAGCTGCCTTTTCATTGAATTTAACTCTATCAAATCCACCTTTAAATTCTCCAACTAACTCAAATATTCTTCTGATACTCTCTTCTTCATAGCCTTCTTTTAACCAGGATGGATGAGATGTAACTCTAAATGTATTAATACCAAATTCTTCTACTGTAAAACCTAGTTTAATTATTTCATCAATATGTTCTTTTATATTCATAAATTCATTATGAGAATATTCTAGTTGTATAGGAAATAACATATCTGTTGTATAAACATCTCTTTCTTCTAGTGCTTTCATATATCTTTCATAATTTATTCTTTCATTAGCTGCATGTATATCTACCATATACATAATATCTTCATCTTGTGCGATAAGATAAGTACCAAGTGCTAAACCAACTGGTTTTATAAAAACATCTTCTTTTTTAACCTCTTCACTATTATATTCTTCTTCATCTTCATTAACATTAAAGTTTAGTCTAAGTGCTTCAATTGTTCTAAAATTATTTTCTTTTTCATCTTCTGTAAGTGCAAGATCTTCACTTTTTTTGGTTTCAGTGTATCCTTTAAATGTATTATCACTTTCATTAATGGCTGTTCTAATAGTACTGAAAAGTAGATCGTTTAAACTTTCTAATTTAGAAAATTTAATATCTTGCTTAGTTGGATGTATATTAACATCTATAAGTGTTGGATCTGTTTCTATTGATATAACAACTATTGGAAATTTATTTTCAGCAAGAACAGTATGATATGCATCTTTTATAGTTCTATTAACTGATAAATTTGATACTACTCTTCCATTTACAAGTATTATCATGTTGTTTCTATTTGATTTTGATATATTTAAGTTACTTATATATCCATGAATGATGTAATCATAGTTTTCAGCATCAATTTTAATCATATTTTTAGCTGTGTTATAACCAAATATTTCATGTATGCATTTATACATATCATTACTTCCAGATGTTCTAAATATCTCTTTATTATCGTTTATAAGAGTGAATGATATATTTGGATGAGATAATGCTATTTTTTCTAAAAAGCCAACTGTTAAAGATAGTTCTGCTTGCAAACTTTTCATAAATTTTAATCTTGCTGGTGTATTATAAAATAGTTCACTTACTTCAATAATTGTACCATTTCTCATACTACCTATTTTATTAGTTATGAATTTTCCATCTTTTATAACAAGGTAAGTAGATTCATTACCATCATAGGTATCTAAAACTACATTGCTTACAGATGAGATTGCAGCTAGTGCTTCACCACGAAATCCAAGAGTATTTATAAAGTATAAATCATTTTCATTTTTTATTTTAGATGTAGCATGTCTACTAAAGCAAAGCATTGCATCGTCTTTACTCATTCCACATCCATCATCTACTATTTTAATAAGTTTTGTTCCACTTAACAGTAATTCTACTTTAATATTTTTACTTCCTGCATCAATACTATTTTCTACTAGTTCTTTAACCACATTACCAATTCTTTCAACTACTTCACCAGCAGCTATCTTATTAGCTAGATTTTCACTCATTACTGCTATTTTATTCATTTAAATCATACTCTTTCTTTTACTAATTAATTTTTCATCCAATGTATATATTTTAACACTACCTTCTTTTGTAATTCTAATAAAACCAAGACCACTTATAACAATATCCGTGCCTTCTTCTATACTATAGTTAATATTTGGTAAATGTTTTAATTTTGGATTTTTATCTTTTATCTTTTCATATCTTAATTTATCATTCATATAAAAACTAAAACTATTTGTTTTTTCACTTGTATTTTCTATTCTAAGAATATCATTTATAATTATTGAATAACCACTTCTTATTTGAAATGTTTTAACTCTTATTTCCTTTTTAGGATATAGTTTAACTACTTTATTATAATCTATAAAGTTATATATAGCATCTTTATCTATAAATCCTGGTGTATCTACAATAGTTAGTTTGTTATTTAATTTTATTGTTATATATGATGCTGTTGTATTTGGAATACTACTTGTTGTTATAGTTGGATTTTTGAGTGCACTTGTAAGTAAATGATTTATAAAAGTACTTTTTCCACTATTTGTAAATCCTACTATATATAATCTTCTTACACCATCTTCTTTTATTTTATTTAAAAAGTTATCTATATTATAATTCTTATATGAGCTTACACATATAATATCTTCTGTATTACAAATGTTTTCTTTTATATAATTTATTATTTTATCTTCTTTTAAACTTTTAGGAAGAACATCTTTTTTAGTTATTAAAATATATTTTTTATTTTTGAATCTGTTTATATATTTTTTAATTGTATCATTTATATTAAGTACATCTATTAAGAATGCAACACTTGCCATATTATCACTATTAATATTTCTTATGATACCATCTGTATCTACTTTTTTATCAAGTACACTATATTCTCCATAGTGTTTTATTTTAAAACATCTTTCACAATATGATGATTTATCATATACACTTGATTTAATAAATCCTTCTTTACTCGAAAATTCTGTTTGTAATACTGAACCGCATCCTAAGCATTCTTTAGTCATAATATTCTCCTCTTTTAAATACATCTTTTTTTTCTAAACTTCCATATATAAACTTTTCAAATATTCTATTTATCCATGTAATACTATAATCATGTTCACTCATAGGATTAACAAGAACACTTACTAAATCAAGTCTATTAGCGCCATAAATATCCGTAAGTAATTGATCCCCTATAGCAGCTATTTCTGTATGTTTATATTTGAATTTTTCCATTATTTTTAGATATTTGTCTTTTTTTGGTTTTAATGAAAATGCACAAGCATCAACTGCCAAATATGATTTAAAATGTTCTATTCTATGCTTAGGAGCATTAGACATTATTATAACTTTAAATCCTTTATCACGAAGTTCATCAAATAATTTTTTAAGTCTTTTTGTAGGTTTAGTTACATGACTAGGTGTTATTGTATTATCTAAATCAAATAATAAACATCTAACTCCTTTTTTATATAATTTATCATAATTAATATAATAAATACTTTTTTGATATATATCAGGCATAAATTTTTCTACCATTATTTCACATCCTTAGAAATATTATATCAATTTTATATCTAAAAAAAAAGAAAAGATATTGCTTTCCTTTAAATATTTTCTACTCCTTTATAATTAAGTGTTTTTTTGAATTCAATTATGGATACATAGAATAGTATAATTGATACTATAAAATGTAACATATATATTTGAAATATGTGATTTTTACTTGAGTCTTTGACATTATATAGTACTATTGTATCTTTTTTAAACTTATGAACGATATAATATAATGGTGAAACAATAACATCATTACTTTTTACTGTTTTATTATCATTAGTAGTAAAATGATATGATATTTCAAATTTTAAAAATTCATATTCTTCATATTTATCATCTTTAATAATTAACTTTGAATCTGTTATTTTTGCTTTTGAAACCTTATAATTATTATTTAAGATTAGGCTGATTGGATCATTTAATGATAATAATAAAAGTAATGTACTAGTTAATATAGTACAAACAATCAAAAATAACTTTAATACTATTTTAATTACTTTACTAAATGAATTTTTTTTACTACTGGTACTGCTAACTTTTTTATTCATTGTTTATGCACCTTGTTTTCTATAAGTATTTTATCAAAAAAATAGAAGTATTTCTACTACTATTTTTTATTTTACCATTCTTAATATAATACTTTTATGAGGTAATGTTGATGAATCTATTTTTGACAGTAATAAGCTTCTATCAAAAACCACTAATTTTTTTTCGATATCAAATGTTCCATCAGTCTTTTCTCTTAAAATGTAATAACAAGCTGTATTTTTCATATCATTTTTATATCCCATACCAGCGGCTCTTAATGTATAAATGTCTGTATTGTTAAGGTGGTCTTGTATATCAAAATGAGTATGTCCTTGTATTATTGCATCATATTCATTAACTCTTTTTCCATTTAATAATGGGTTTTTCATTACATCTTGTGCTGCTTTAATTTTACCCTTATTATCATCTGACAATAATTTTTCTAAATCTTTTTTGGCTTGTTCACTATTTGTATAGTCAAATTGTTTTGAAGAAAAACCTGGTATAAAATTTTCTTGATATGTCCAAGTACTTCTTTTTGAGTAATCCCATCTTATATCGTTTAAAAAGTGACATAAACCTATTTTTTTGGTTCCTACTTCAAGATCTAGCGATGGATTCCATTTTCTCATTTCTTTTATTCTTTGACTACCTAATTTATCCATAGTCCATCTTTGATTTTCATCTTTCTCTTTATTAAAATATGTAAACGGAGAAATTCCAAGTATATTATAGTACTCACTATTTCCGCAAATACTTTTTACAGAATATTCTTGTAATAAATCATGAACTAGATCAGGATTTGGTCCTAATCCTACATTATCACCCAAACTATATATTTCTTTAATTCCTCTTTTTTTGATATCCTCAAGTATTGCTAGTGTTGGCTCATACATTCCATGACTATCAGTAAATAATGCTATTTCTCTTCCTGTATATTCATTATTTTCTTTTTGTATATTTATTTTCTTATTTACTATTTCAAACATCTCTCTAACTTTTGGGTTGTGTTTTATTTTTGTCTGATATTCTTCATTGATACCAAAAATATTTCTAGCATTTTTAACTTTACTATCTTTTTCTTGAGTAATTATAAGTGGTAAATTATATTTTATACTTATTGATATTTCTTCATCTGTTGGCTTTCTACCACCAACTAATATTATTCCTGATGGTTTTAAACCTTCTCTATATAGTAATGCTTCTGCATTGTTTCTTGTTACAGCACTAGTATCTAATATTCCAAGTTGCTCATTTTCTCTTTCTTTAACTTCACTTGAATTTTGATTTATTAAATCATTACTACCCATATTTTCTCTAGAACTACATATAAAATTGCCATCTGGTATAGTATCATAAGCAAATGTTACTTTATAATTTATACCATAATAATATTTTTGACCTAAATAACTTATCGGACTTAAAGAAATAAAATTTTTATCACCAGTAGCTCTTCCTTTTATCAAGTCTTCCATATTTTCTCTATCACTTAATATATGAGCATATAAAGCATAGTTTTTATCACTAAAATCAAGTGTAGTTGTTCCATATTTTTTACTTAGTTTTTCATCATACACTGATTTCATATTTCTTACTTTGTCAATTTTAGTTAAATTTATTTGTGAATCTAATTCATATAGTTTTTTTATTCTTTCTGATAATTTATTATATTCACTTTGCATTTTAATAAATTCTTCCATATTATTATCTAAAAGTGATTTAAATGCTCTTCTTAATCCTTCTGTATTAGTAGAAAGATTAACTAATTCTATTAAAGATACATATTCCATTAAAACATTTATATAATCAACCATTGTTTTTGAGTTACTATTCATTGATTTTAACTTTGCTAATCCTAGAGTTCCACCTATCCTATTAATTATCTTATTTGAACCACAGAATAATATACTATTAAACATTTCTTTTATTTCATTCAATGTTAAATCTTCTTTATTTATCATTCTTTTATATTGTTCACATAATTCATTTCTAGCTTCGCTTAAATCTTTAGGTTCTTCAATTGTAATTGATTGTTCATTACTAAATAAGAAACTTATATTTTCTTTTTCTTCTTTTGACAAAATATAATTATTAGTTGCAAAATACATGAATAAATCATAATATTTATCAAAATTAGTTAATATTTCTAAGAAATTTTCAATTGTATTTATTGTACTATCTTTAGAACTATTGTAATAATTTTTAAAGAAATATTCTTTTACAGTTTTAAATTCTTCTTTTTTATTTCTAACTAATATATTATTTATTGAATTAAACCAATTCTTATATTTTGTACTTCCTGCTCCATATTGTAAGAATGATGAAAAATCTATTCCTAAACTACTTATATATTCTTTTAATTCATTATATTTTTTTAATAATATATCACGATTACAATATTTACTTAATATAAATATATTATCCACTTCATCTTTATTTAGTTTTAATTCTTCTATTACCATTTCTTTTATAGAGTGTGGTACTTCTTTTAAATTAGATGCTAAAGCAAAAGATAAACCTATAGATTCTGTTAATCTTTTTCTTATTAATTCTTTATTATTTTCTACAATTATTTCTTTAAAATCCATTGGAATATCTGGTTCTGTTCTTATTACCATTAAATCAACTAACTGCATATTATTTAACATTTCAGCAATTAAATTGTTTTTTTCATTTATTAAATGAATGCATTTTTCTTTTTTTAAATATTGACTATTTAGTATTCTAAATATATTTGTACTACTTACACATAATTTAACAATTAATTTATTTAGTTCTCCATAACAATTTTCATCAAAATAATAACCTAACACTTGATAAAACGAAAAGTCTGTTATTTCATTAACTATATCATTGAATCTTAAATCAAAGAATAATTTTTTAATTGATTCTTCTATATCAGGGCATCTTAAATATGAAAGTATTGTAGATATATGTAATTTACTAATATCTTTTTCTAACTGTTCGCTTCTATTTTTTAATATTATTTCTTTGTATTCTTGAGGTATTGTTATTGATGCTAAAATATTTGCTAAATTCTGATATTTAATTTTTTCTACTGCAAGTCCAAGATCATTTTTTCTTATCTCAATTATTAAATCAGCAAGAGGCTTGTGTGAGCAATTAATTATACTTGAAAATAAATTTTCTATTTTTATTTCTTTTATTGCCTCTTCTAAGGTTTCTCTTCTATTTCTTATTATTAAATCGATTGTTTCATGATTATGACTATCATATCTAATCATTGAACTAATTTCTTGTTTATTTAATTTCAAAACCGCTAGAACTAATTCGGGATATTTTGTTTCTACTATTTTTTTTCTTATTTCTTTGTTTGCTGTTAATGGAGATGATAAGACTCCAATAATATTATCAGTATTAATCTGTCTTTTTAATATCTCTTTTTTAATTTTAGAATCAACTTCCAAATCAAATAACATTGATGCTATTACTTGAGTTGAATAATCATGGCTATCAATAACATAAGATATCACTTCTTTATCTTTTGTAACTTTTAATATATTGCATAATATTCTGAAATCTTGTTTATAAACATCAATATACATTTTTTTATATTCAAATGGTATATTTTCATCTAAAATATTTTTATATGGAGAATCAAATGTTGACTCCTTAATAATTTTATCTATAAAGTCATTATTTGGATAATTTGTATGTAAATGGTATAATTCTTCAATGCTAAAAGTTCTATTAGCTACTAATTTAAGCATAATAGAATCCTTTTTACTATATAATTCATTTATTTTATCATTTATTAGCTTTCTTACTGATAATGGTAAATCTACATCTAACAAATAATGAATAATTTTATCAATATCTAATTTATTTATTTTTGAAGATATAGATTTTATATTTCTTGAAATTATTTTTTCTTTTTGCTCATTACTGTCAGTACTAAATTCTAGATAATCTAATATATTCTTATAAGTAATCCACCAAAACATATTTTCCCCCAAAATATTTATTCTTTTTTATTAATATAGTCTTTCTTCATATTCAAACTCTTGATCTAAAATTTGAACTGTATCTCCTTCTTTAGCGCCAAGTGTTTTTAGTTCTGCATCAATTCCTAATCTTTTTAGTTTAGATGCAAATCTTAAAGCAGATTCATCTGAATTAAATCTAGTCATTCTTAAAAGTTTTTCTAATTCATCTCCAGTAACTCTCCACTTACCTTCGCCAACTTTTTGTATCTTATATGGTTTTTCATGTTTAAATTCATATAACACATAATCTTCAAATTCATTTTTATTATATAATTCTTCTTCTGGAAGACTTTCTAATAATTCTTTTAATTTAAATATTAATTCTTTTGTTCCTTCTTTTGTAGCAGCACTTACTTCTATAATTTTTGCTTCTGGAAATTCTTTTTTAAATCTCTCTAAATTTTCTTTTGAAACTTGTAAATCCATTTTATTTGCCACTATGATTTCTTTTTTATTATATAGATTTTCATCATATTTCTTAATTTCGTTTCTTATTATTTTATAATCTTCAATAACATCTCTTCCGTCTACTTGTCCCATATCTAAAACATGAGCTACGATTTTACAACGGCTAGCATGTCTTAAGAACTTATCACCAAGCCCTATTCCTTCACTAGAACCTTCTATCATTCCTGGAAGATCTGCAACTACATAACTGTAGTCTCTAGCTTTTACTACTCCTAAATTTGGAACAAGAGTTGTAAAATGATAATCTGCGATTTTTGGTTTAGCCGCACTTATTACAGATATTAATGAACTTTTACCAACACTTGGAAATCCCACAAGACCTACATCAGCTAATAATTTAAGTTCACAAAGTACATTTCTCTCTTCTCCTGGTTCTCCAAGTTCACTTGTATATGGTGCTTTATTTTTATTAGTCATAAAAGCAGCATTTCCTTTACCACCTCTTCCACCATGAGCAACTGTACATTCTTGT
This sequence comes from Mycoplasmatota bacterium, assembly GCA_022774645.1. GTDB lineage: Bacteria > Bacillota_I > Bacilli_A > RF39 > UBA660 > CAG-1000. The sequence goes on from JALFKQ010000026.1 coordinate 141,496, forward strand.
CCATCTGTAACTAAATCACAAATAATTAAATTTGTATCTGTATCTTTAATAGTAGTACCAATTGGAACAACAATAACTATATCTTCTGCTGATTGACCTGTTTGGTTTCTACCTCTACCCATATTGCCATTGTTACCTTTAATTATTTTTTTATATCTTAAATCAATAAGAGTACGAAGTCCTTTATCTGCCTTAAAGATTATACTTCCACCTTTACCACCATTACCGCCATCTGGTCCTCCTAATGGTACATATTTTTCTCTTAAAAATGAAGTACATCCATCCCCACCTTTACCAGCAATAAGTTTTAAATTAACTTCATCTATAAACATAGTTATCGCTTCCTTTCTTTTGTCGTTTAGATTATAGCATATTTAGTATTATTTTACAATCTTTTTAAAAATAGAAAAAATCATCAATTTGATGATGATTTTTTTAGAGTTAATTCTTGTGTTTTTACTTTTTCAGTACCCATTGTATCTTGAAATTCTATGAATTTTCCTGTTATAGTGTCATATCCATAATATATTTCACCTTGTTTAACATAAGTATATCCTTTATCTATTAGTTCTTCTATTGATGGAGTTGGTTCACTTCTATATATAGCTTTCTCACCTGTTGGTAAAGTTTCTATTCTGTACCCATAAAACATATGAGATATAATTAGTTCTTGATCACAATATTCATATATATCATTAGCTCTAATATAATTATATCCTTCACTAATTAATTCTTCTATGCTATTTCCTTCTTTATCTTTTACCATTAATTTATTTCCATTTGGGTCAGTATCTTCTCTATAACCAAAATATGTTAATTTTTGTTCTGGTAAATCAAGTAATTCATTTTCTAATTTATAACTATTTGATATTTCACGGACACCATCACGATAAACTTCTGATTTTCTACAATATAAATATTGTTTATAATCATATAGTGAATTTTCAAGATCTATTAATTCATCTAAATTATCTTTAATTGATATGAAATTTTCTACTTCTTCTTTAGCATTTTTCTTAAGCTCACTATTTATTGTTTTTTCTTCATCCATAGTATCTTCTTTTTTAGATGAACAAGCACTTACTGTAAATATTGTTGTTGTAGCTAGTAATGCTGCTATAAATCTTTTTGTATTTTCTTTCATCTAATCACTCTTTCTATTTTAATATGTAGTGTCATCAAATAAAAGAACCAATTATACAAACATTGGCTCTTTTTCAAACACTTTTGTTTCATTATATACATATTCATCTAGTAAGGTTACTTCACCATTTATTAATGTTTTTTTGATGTCTATTAATCTTTGATTCTTTGAACCTCTAAATAATAGTGATAAATCTCTTTGTTCTAAAATGAATTTTCCATCTACTAAAACATCTATATTATGTAAGAACTCTGCATATATTGGATTCTTTTCTGACATTTCTATTAATTCTTCAAATGTAAAACCTGTATATACCCAAATATTATAACCTTTACTTTTTGCATATTTTGCTATTTCGTTACATGCAACTGGTTGGAACATAGGATCTCCCCCACTAAATGTGATTCCAGTATGGTATTCAAGTTCATCAATTGCATCGCAAACCATTTTTATTGGTACTAGTCCTCCACCATTAAAATCATGTGTTCCAGGATTTTGACAGCCTTTGCAGTTATGAGAACAGCCTTGTGTCCAAATAACTGCTCTTAATCCAGGACCATCAACTATTGAATCACTTTGAAGGTCAGCTGCTAAACGAATATATTCTTTACTTTGTTGCATGAGTTACTCTGTCGTTAACTTCAGCTTTCTTAGCATTATTAAATCTATCTAATGTTCCAACTAAATATCCAGTAATTCTTCTAATTCTTTCGAATCCTACACCTTCACCAACAACTTTTTTACTTTTTTTAACTTCTTTATCCATTTTAATTATTCCTTTCCTTTAAATAAATTATTTTGTTAAGCTTCCACAGCTATCGAAACAATCTGCACAAGATATTTTTTCCATTTCAATGCCTTCATTTTCATGTCTTCCACATCTTGGACAAACATCTTTTATAACCCCTACATATCCACAAACTGGATCCCTATCTACTGGATGGTTGATTGCTCCATATCCAATACCACAATCATGCATTATTCTAACTACTGTTTCAAATGCATCTACATTGTTAACTGTATCTCCATCAAGTTCTATATATGAAATATGACCTGCATTTGTAAGCTCATGATATTTACCTTCAACTTCAAGTTTATGTTTAACACTTGTTTTATAATAAACAGGTACATGGAATGAGTTAGTATAATAATCTCTATCAGTAACTCCTTTTATTTTTCCGTATATTGATCTATCTATTGCAACAAATCTACCAGAAAGTCCTTCTGCTGGGGTTGCTAAGCATGTAAAGTTTAAATTATACTCTTTAGTATACTCGTCACATTTTTTTCTCATATGTCCGATTATTTCTAAGCCTAATTTTTGAGCCTTTTCACTTTCTCCGTGATGTTCACCAATTAAAGCTTTTAATGTTTCAGCAAGACCTATGAAACCTATTGATAATGTCCCGTGTTTTAATACTGTTCTAAGTTTACTATTATTTTCTAATTTTTCACTATTTAGCCAAACTCCTGAACCAATTAAGAATTTAAAGTTAGCTTTTGATTTTGAACATTGACATTCAAATCTTTGAAGTAATTGTCCTTTTACTAAGTCCATAGTTTCATCAAGTTCTTTATAGAAAGCTTTCATATCTGCTTTATTTCTTTCTCCAAGAGCAATTCCATATTTAATACCAAGTCTTGGTAAGTTGATTGAAGTAAAACTTAAATTTCCACGACCAGGTGTAACTGATGGACCACATACATTAGCAAGTACTCTTGTTCTACATCCCATATAACCTACTTCAGTATTAAAGTCTCCTGGGATATAATATTTAATATTAAATGGAGCATCGATAAATGAGAAATTTGGGAATAATCTTTTAGCTGATACTCTACAAGCTAATCTAAATAGATCATAGTTTTTATCTTCTTTAAAGTAATTAACTCCTTCTTTAACTTTGAAAATTGAAATTGGGAATATTGGAGTTTCTCCATGACCAAGTCCTGATTCTGTTGCTAATAAGTAGTTTTTAACAACCATTCTTCCTTCAGCACTTGTATCTGTACCAAAGTTTACTGAACTAAATGGAACTTGTGCTCCAGCTCTACTATGCATCGTATTTAAATTATGAATAAATGCTTCCATAGCTTGATAAGTAGCTCTATCAGTTCTCTTCATAGCATTTTCATATGAACTTTCAAAAATTTCTTTAAGTCTTGTACTCTTTGACATAAATTCATCAAATACATTTAAGTCTGTTTCAATACTTTCTAATTTATCAATAATATCAGTTACTTTATTAAAATTAATTAATTCTTTAAAACCTTCAAAATCTAAATAATTATATATTGCTTGTTTAAATTCCTTTTTAAATGTTTTTAGAACTCCTGGTGCCATATAATAATCGAATGCTGGAATACTTTGACCACCATGTTGTTCGTTTTGATTTGCTTGAATTGCTATTGCTGCTAGTGCTGAATAACTTCCGATGCTATTTGGAGTTCTAAGGTAACCATGACCTGTTGAAAAACCGTTTTTAAATAGTTTATTTAAATCTATTTGCATACATGTTGTAGTTCCCATTGCCCAGAAATCTAAATCATGAATATGAATTGCACCTTCATCATGAGCTCTACTATATTTATTATCCATTAAATATGCTTTTGCAAATTCTCTTGATACAGTTGATCCAAAATGTAACATAGTTCCCATTGGACCATCTCCATCAACATTAGCATTTTCTCTTTTTGAATTTTCTTCTCCTGCACTTTTAAGTCCAAGTGATTCAATTGCTTTTACAAATTTATGTTGTTGTTTAACTACAAATGCCTCTCTTGATGCATCTCTTCTTTCTCTATATCCTTTAAATGATTCATATACTTCGTCATATTTTAATTTTTTAAGTACTTCTTCAATAACATCAGATACATCTTCTACTCCGATAGTTTTTCTATCTTTGTATTCCTTTCTAATTTGATCTAGAACTTTTTCTTTAACTTTGTATACATTTTTTTCATCATATTCTTCGTATACACTATCAAATCCTTTTTTAACGGCTAATGCAATCTTAGCATCGTTAAAGCTAACCCTCTGACCGCTTCTTTTGACAACCACTAGGTCGTCTAGGAAATCTTTTTCCATTTCTTTACCTCACCTTCGTTTTCTATTACCAAGTTAAGAATAGCACGGACTTATTTTTTTGTAAATGTTTTTTTGTATATTTTTTATCAAAAAAGCAAAATTTTACATCTTGACTTTTTTGAAATTTTGATTATAAAAAACATAAAGCTAGGTATTACCTATAAAAGATAAGTTTAGCATTAATTTGTTTGCTTTACATATTATTAATTAGGTGATTGAATTGTTTAATAAAATTAAAATTTTTTTAAAAGATATAATGATTTTTACTACAAGTTATTCTTTAAATGTATTTGATAAACCTCTTAGTATTAAAGAGGAAAATGAATGCATTGAAAAATTACTTAAAGGGGATAAAGTTGCTAGAAATAAACTTATTGAGCATAATTTAAGACTAGTTGCTCATATAGTTAAAAAGTATGAAACAAAAGGAGTTTCCGCTGATGATCTAATTAGTATAGGTACGATTGGTCTTATTAAAGGAATCGATTCTTATAGTGCTAATAAGGGTGTTAAACTTACTACTTATGCTGCTAAATGTGCTGAAAATGAAATACTTATGTATTTTAGAAGTAATAAAAAATATAATACAAACATCAGTTTAAATGATGTTATTGCTCATGATAAAGATGGAGGAGATATAACTTTAATGGATGTACTTGAAGAACATAGTGAAAGTATAGAAACCGCTATAGAATTTAAAGATAATATTAGAAATTTATCAAAATATTTAAATGTGCTTAATAAAAGAGAATTAGAAATTATTAAGATGAGATATGGTCTTTTAAATGAAGAAGAAAAAACACAAAAGGAAATTGCTAAAAAACTTAGAATTTCAAGAAGTTATGTTTCTAGAATAGAAAAAAGAGCATTAATTAAAATGCTCAGAGAATTCATTAAAAATAATAAAATTTAATATTATCCAACTATACAAGATACATCCCATTTAAATAGTTTTCCTAATGTTTCAAGTAACCATCCAAATAATACGCAGAATACTAAAACTATTGCCATTGTTATACAAGTCTTAATTGCTTTATTAAGTGCTTCTGCATCTTTTGACATAACTGCTGGTATTAGTTTCATCATAGCATTAACAATTGCAATAATTGCTCCTGCTATTCTTACCCACTTTATAGCTTCTTTTACCAAAGCTGAAAAAGTTTCTCCTAATACTTTAGTACAAGTATCATCTTTAGGTCCAAATGGATTTAACTCTCCTGCAAAAGATGGAGCTGATGCAATTAGTATTTTTGAATTAAATATTGACATCTTTTCATTTCTAATTATTAATATATTTTGTAGTTTATTACTTATTATTTCATTATCTATAGTTTTAGCTGAAACACTAAATATACCTATAAAAAATAGAAATGTAACTACTAATAACTTTTTCATTAAATCACCTACTGTATTAAGTATATAATAAGTTTTAAAAATAGACAAGTAAAAATGGTTCAAATGAACCATTATTTTACTTGTTTTATTGAAACAGACATACTATAATCATTTATTTTGAATTCAGTTTCTGCTTTATCACTTTGTTCTAATGTAAGAGCAAGTACCTCATCCATAATATAATCTCTATATTCGTCTATAGCATCTACTATCTCTTTTTGACCATTATAAATCATATCTATTCTATCTGATATATCAAATCCACTTGTTTTTCTTAGATTTTGTACTTTAGATACAATTTCTCTTGCTATACCTTCATTAATTAGTTTTTGATCAAGTGTAGTATTTATAATAACAGTTTTATGATTTAACATTACTGCTTTATATCCATCTTTTCCATTAATAGTTTTTAATACATAAGATGAATCAATATTATACTCATTTCCGTTTAAATTAATAGTTAAATTTCCATTTTCTAATGCTTCACTATCTTCTTTACTAATATTATTTAAATATTCAGTAAATGCTTTAATATTGCTTCCTAATACTTGACCTACTACTTTAAAGTTTGGCTTATATGAAACAGTTATATAATTAGATAAATCATTAGTCCAATTTACTTCTTTAACATTAAGTTCCTCTTTGAATAGATTTTCAAATTCACCAGCTAAAGATTTATATTTTTCTTCAAATATTACTTCTTTAATAGGTTGACGAACTTTAATTTTAGCTTCTTCACGAATATTTCTAGTATAACTTATTAATTCAATTACTAAATCCATTTTTTCTTCTAATTTTTCATCAATTAATGATTCATTACATACTGGATAATCAGCTAAATGAACACTTTCTTCACCAGTAAGTTTTTGATAGATTTCTTCACTTAAGAATGGACTAATTGGAGCTATTAATTTACATAAACCAACTAATATATCATAAGTAGTTTTATAAACTGCTTTCTTAGAATCAGTAAGTTCACTTTCCCAGAATCTTCTTCTATTTCTTCTGATATACCAGTTACTTAAATCATCACATACGAAGTCTTGAATTAAATGAACTGTTTTATTTAAATCATATCTATCCATATTGAATGTTACATTTTTAACTAAATTATTGTATTTAGATAGTAACCAATAATCTATTTGATCTAATTTATCATAACTAATATCAAAATCTTTAAGACTTAATTTATCAGCATTAGCATACATTTCAAAGAATGTATATGTATTTTTAAGCGTACTAAATAGTTTAGAATTTGCTTCTTTAACACCATCTTCATCAAATTTAAGAGGAGTCCATACTGGTGAAGCATAAGCTATATACCATCTAATTGGATCAGCACCGTATTTATGAATTAATGAGAATGGTTCGATTGCATTACCTTTTGATTTATGCATTTTTTGACCATTTTTATCAAGTAATAATTCGTTTACTAATACATTTTTATATGGACTTTTACCTGTTAAGAATACACTTATTACAAGTAACGAATAGAACCAACCTCTTGTTTGGTCAATACCTTCTGATATGAAGTCTGCTGGAAATTGACTTTCCCATAATTCTTTATTTTCAAATGGATAGTGATATTGAGCAAATGGCATTGAACCACTATCAAACCAACAATCTATTACTTCTTCACATCTAGTCATTTCTTTTCCACAATGTGGACACTTAATATGGACATTATCTACATATGGTCTATGTAAGTCTATAGTCTTAGGATCAACAGTTTCAATTGCTTTTTCTGCTAATTCTTCTCTACTTCCTATCATCTCCATATGGCCACATTCACATCTCCATAATGGAAGTGGTGTTCCCCAATATCTATTTCTTGAAATAGCCCAGTCATTTAAATTTTCTAGCCAATTACCAAATCTTTTTTCACCGACAAATGTTGGAAACCAATTAACTGTTTTATTAGCTTCAACTATTTTATCTTTGATTTTAGTTATTTCTAAATAGTAACTTGGTCTTGAATAATATAGTAATGGGTGATGACATCTCCAACAATGAGGATAATCATGTTCCATCTTTATCTTTTTAAATAGTTTATCATTTTCTTTTAACCATTTAATTATTACTTCGTCTACTTCAAATACATTTTGGCCTTTCCAAGGACCTTCTGTATATCTTCCATCTTCTCCGACAGGATTCACATAAGTAATCTTATATTTTTTACATACATTAGCATCATCTTGTCCATAAGCAGGAGCTATATGTACTACACCAGTACCATCTTCAGTAGTTACATAATCATCGCATAATACCATAAATGCTTTACCTTTAACATCGATAAATGGCATTAATTGTTCATATTCAGTATATTCTAAATCTTTACCTTTATATTTTTCTAAAACAGTATAATCTTCACCAATTACTGATGAAGCTAATTTTTCAGCTAAGATAAATTTATATCCTTTACTTTCTATTGTTACATAATCTTCATTAGGATTAACACATAGTGCTAAGTTAGCAATTAATGTCCAAGGTGTTGTTGTCCATACTAGAAAATATTCATCACTATTTTTCTTTTTAAATGGAACTATTACTGTATTAGCTGTAACGCTTTCATATCCTTGAGCAACTTCATGTGTTGCTAGTCCTGTTCCACATCTAGGACACCAAGGTACAATCTTAACTCCTTCATAGAATAGTCCTTCTTCAAAGAATTTTTTTAGAATATACCATTCTGTTTCAATATAACTATTGTCATATGTAATATATGGATTTTCTAAATCTATTAATTGTCCCATTTCATCAGTTAATCTATTAAATGCATCAACATTAGCCCATACTGATTCCTTACATTTTTCATTGAACTTTTCAATTCCATATTTTTCTATATCTTTTTTACCATCAAAGTGTAATTCTTTTTCTACTTGTACTTCTACTGGTAAACCATGAGTATCCCATCCTATTTTTCTGATTACTCTATTACCTTTCATTGTTTGATACTTACAAAAAGTATCTTTAAGAAATTTAGCAATCATATGATGAAGTCCTGGATTTCCATTTGCTGTAGCTGGTCCATCATAGAATACAAAATTAGAATCTTTACTTCTTTGCTCTATTGATTTTTTTAAAATATTATCATTTTTCCAAAAATCAATAAGTATTTTTTCATTCTCTTCTACTGGTTTGTTTCTTAGACTTTCAAATTCTTTCATATTTTCCTCCTTATTATAAATAAAAAAGAGATAGTACAAGGAGTCTAAAATAGACGGTACCATCCCTTTATTTGCTTTATTATTTTAACGCAATTATGCGTATCTATCTTATCCATAGATAACATCAGAAGTGATCCATATACAATATTGTTACTAGTTTCCACCAAACACTAGTTCTCTATTAACTTTAATTATATATCGTCTTCATCCCTTGTTTTGAATACATACATTATAACACTATGTTTTTTTATTGTAAAGACTAATTTTTTGTTGCTCTATATTACAATTAAAAAGCACCATTTCTAGTGCTATAAATATGCTTTTAAGAATGGTGTAATTATATCACTAAAATATAGTGTTATAAGTGCTCCTATAAGAAGAAATGGTCCAAAAGGAATTATTCCTTCTTTGTTCTTTTTGCTTACTATTAATGAAAATGTAAGTCCTGTTACTGAAGCTATAAATAATGAAACAACACTATTCATAATTCCTATTGATAAACCTACAATTCCCATTAATTTTATATCTCCATCTCCAAGTGATTCTTTTTTAAATAAAACATTTCCAAGCAATTTTATTAAATACATTAATATAAATATGATAGCACTTGCTATAATATGTTTAAATACAATATCGGTGCTTTCAAAACATAATAATGTTATTACAATACCAATTCCTGAAAGAACAAGAACTCTATCAGATATATAAAAATATAAGAAGTCACTTACTATTGTTACCATTAATGCACAAGTAAGTATTGTACTTATGAAAAAGTTTATTGTAAAACCAAATGATATATAGTTACATAAGAATAATAATGCACATGCTATTTCAACAAATGGATAAATAAAATTTATTGGTTTATGACAGTAAGCACATTTACCACCAAGTGCTATATAAGATATTATCGGTATATTCATATACCATTTTAATGGTTTACCACAGTCATTACAGAAGCTGCTTGGATAGGTAGTTTTTATTTTGTTTGGTATTCTATAGCCCATACATCCTAAAAAACTACCCATTATTGCTCCTATCATTGTTACATAAATCATTGTAAATATTTCCATACCTTCACCCCAATTAGCTTATTGTTGAATAAATTCCGAACATTGGTACAACTACTGCAATTAGAATAAATCCTACAACTACTGCTAAGAATACTATTAATACTGGTTCAATGAATGTCTTTATCATATTAACACTATTCTTTTCTAATTTTTGATAATAATCGCCTATTTTTTCTAGCATATTTGCAAGTTCACCAGTTGATTCCCCGGTTAATATCATATAATATGCTACATCAGGTATTGCCCAGTTATCTTTAAATGATTCACTCATTTTTTCACCTTTTATTAGGTTATTTATTGTGTGATTCATTATAGATTTATAAATTTCATTATTAGTTATTTTTGCTAGTATATCAATACTATCAGTTAATAATACATTATTTTTTTGTAGTGTTGCAAATGTTCTTGCAAATAGTGACATTTCCTTATATATAAGAATATCTCCAACCACTGGCAATTTCATAAATATAGTTTGCATAAATGTTCTAAAGGCTTTTACTTTAATATATAATACTGCATAAAGTACTATAAATCCAATTATTCCAGTTATTAATGGAACATATTGTGTTCTTAAGAATGCTGATATTTTTAATGTAATTACTGTTACTACATTCAACTCTGCATTCATTGATTCATAAATACCAACGAATCTAGGTACTATGAATGTAAGCATAAATATAACTATACCTATTGCAAATAATAATACTACACATGGATATGCCATAGCGCTTATTACAGCTCTCTTTGTATCTTCTACTTCTTGATAATAGTCAGCCATTTCATCTAATGTATCTTCAATATTACCAATAAGTTCTGATGATTTGATCATATTAACAAGTAATGCTGGAAAAACATTTCCTTGTTTTCTTAATGATTCACTAAAACTTTCTCCCATTGTAAGTTCATATATAAGTGATTCATAAACAGGTTTATATTTCTTTCTTTTATCTTGTTTTGCTAATATTTTTACAGCTTCTGTTAATGCTATACCTGCTCTAATATATGTTGATAATTGTGCGAGCCAGAATACTAAGTCTTTAATTTTCATTTTTTGTTTAAATGCAGTTGCATCTGCATGTAAAAAATTAATAGACCAATTTGTTGCTATTTCATAAACTATATAACCTTCATCTGTTAAATATGAATAAACATCCATTTTTGAAAAAGCTGGGAAATAACCTTTAATAAGTTTTCCATCTTTTCCTCTAACTAAGTATCTATATGTTTGTTTTGTGGCTGATTTTACTGCATCAACACCATTTGGATCTAGTGTTAATACTACCAAACTTGCTTCTTTTTTAGCTCTTGCTTCTTTTACAAATGATAGATTTTCATATTTTTCAGTAATATAATCAGCAAGTGTCTTCGTAAGTGATTTACTTCCGAGTGCTTTTTCTGTTGCCAAAGCTTTTTTAGCTTTTTGTGCTTCTTGATAAGCTTTATATTTTTTATAATATTTATAAACTACTTTACTACATTTATCATATAAAAACATAGGTAAATCAACAAATATCATTGAAAAAATATATATAAATCCGCTATAACATGAAAAAAGCATAACATATAGTTCTCCAAATACACCTTTGAAACACAATTTCCATAAGAATACTATTATATTTCTCATTCCCCAGTATGTATATGAAACAAATGAAACTATAAATGATACAAGAATATCAAAAAGGCCAAATATTCCTAAACCAATTGATTTAATTAAAACTATTATTTCATTTATAATAAATTTTATTGGATTTATTCTTGGCTTTTTAGTAGTTTTTTTATTAATAGTATTTTTTTTCTTTGCATCTTTTTTATTAGTTTTGACTTTTTTTTCTTTTTCTTTAGCCATACTATCAGTTCCTTCTTATTCTACTATATCGATTATAACATATTAAATTGAAAATAAAAACATATTTTTTAACTTTTTTTAACACATTTAAATATAATATTATAGGTGAATAATATGAATAGTAATTTACTGGGCATTTTGAAAGGAATTAAAATTTCTAATATAGTATCAAACACTAATAAAACTTTAGGAGTGGTTAAAAAAATTATACCAGTATACAAAGAAATTAGACCTTATGTTAATCACGAAAAGAGTTTATTTAAGAAGGATGATAAAGTTTTAGACAATATAAAAGAAAGTAATGGAGTAGATGTAAGAAATGATTCATACAATGATACTCTTACTTTCTTTCATTAATCATCATTTACTGAGTCTGTACTAAGTATTGTTAGAAAAGCTTCTTGTGGTATTGAAACACTACCAACTTGTTTCATTCTTTTTTTACCTTCTTTTTGTTTTTCTAAAAGTTTTCTCTTTCTTGAAACATCTCCACCATAACATTTAGCAAGTACATTCTTTTTCATAGCACTTATATCTTCTCTTGCAATTACTTTTGAGCCAATACAAGCTTGTATTGGTACTTGAAACATTTGTCTTGGTATTATTTTTTTTAAGTTTTCACATATAACTTTACCTCTTTTATATGCAAAGTCTTTATGAACTATAATACTAAGTGCATCTATTATTTCTCCATTTAATAATATATCCATTTTAACAAGTTTACTTTCAAAATTACCAATAAACTCATAATCAAAAGATGCATAACCTTTTGTATAACTTTTTAGTTTATCAAAGAAATCATATACTATTTCTGAAAGTGGTAAATCATATGTAATATTAACTCTTGTTGAATCTATATACGACATATTTTTGTATATACCTCTTTTATCTTGACAAAGTTCCATTATTGAACCTACATATTCACTTGGAACATATATATTTGCCTTAACAAACGGTTCTAATATTTTTGATACTTTTGCTGGATCAGGCATTTTTGATGGAGAGTCTATCATTACAGTTTCTCCATCACTTTTAATAACTTCATATATAACAGAAGGACTAGTTGCAATAATATCAATATTGAATTCTCTTTCTATTCTCTCTTCTATTATTTCCATATGAAGTAGCCCTAAAAAACCACATCTAAATCCAAAGCCTAAGGCAACTGATGTTTCTGGTTCGAACACTAGTGCTGAATCACTTAGTTTTAATTTTAACAAAGCTTCTTTTAGTTGATTATATTTAGAACTGTCTATTGGATATATTCCACTATAAACCATTGGTATAACATGTTTATATCCAGGAAGTGCATCTACTGTTTCACCATCAATACAAATTGTATCTCCAACTTCTACCTCTGTAATACTTTTAATTGAGGCACTTAAGAATCCTACTTCTCCACTGGTTAGTTCTTTTTTCTTTACTTCGTGTGGTGTATGTTTTCCAAGTTCTAATACTTCATAAACAGCATTACTATTTATAAATCTTATTTTATCTCCTACTTTAACAGTACCATCCATTATTCTTATAAGTATAACTACACCTTTATAAGGATCAAAGTAACTATCAAAGATTAATGCTCTTAATTTATTACTATTACTTTTTGGAGATGGAATTCTTTCAATTACAGCATCAAGTAGCTTATCTACACCTTCACCAGTTTTACCTGAACAGCATATTATTTCATCTCTATCAAATCCTATTGTATTAACAAGTTCATCTTTAACTCTTTCAGGATCAGCATTAGGTAAATCTATTTTATTAATTACAGGTATTATTTTTAAATTAGCCTCTAGTGCTAAGTAAAGATTAGCTAAAGTTTGTGCCTCTATACCTTGTGTAGCATCAACTACTAATATTGCTCCTTCGCAAGCAGCTAAACTCCTGCTTACTTCATAACTGAAATCTACATGACCTGGTGTATCTATTAAATGCAAAGTATATCCTTTATATTTAAGTTCAACAGCATTTAATTTAATAGTTATTCCTCTTTCTCTTTCAAGATCCATAGAATCAAGTATTTGAGCTTTCTTCTCTCTTTCTGTTACTGCATGACAAATATCAAGTATTCTATCAGCTAGAGTACTCTTTCCATGATCTATATGAGCTATTATACAAAAATTTTTTATTTTATCTCTTTCCATAAGAAATATTTTAACAAAATTATCCATAAAATACAATTATATATTAAACTAAAAATGAACTATTTCTAGTTCATTTTATTTATATCTTCTTACTAACTTAACTCCAGGTTCATCATTTTCAGGATTAAATGATTTGATTTCTCTGTTTGATCTTAATCTTCTTATTGCTTTTGCTTCTATTTGTCTTACTCTTTCTCTTGTTACACCCATCATTTTTCCTATTTCTTCTAGTGTGTATCTTCTTGGCATATCGATTCCAAATCTACATTTTAATACCATTTTTTCTCTTTCTGATAATGGTACTTTATCAAATACTGCTGATTTAAAATCTCTTAAATATAAAGCATCTTCAATAGAATTATCATTATATGTTGGGTCTTCGATAAAGCTTTCTAATTCGTCTCCGTCTTCTTCTCCTTCATTTCTTACTGGTTGAGATAATGAAACAACTCCTTGAGCGGCCAGTTTTCTTTCTCTAACTGCTTCTTCTGTTATGCCTAATAAATCAGCTAAATATTTATCACTAGGCTCTTCACCATGCTCTGATATATAATTAGTTATTGCTACATGCATTTTTCTTAAATTATCATGTAAATGAACTGGTATTCTTATTGTTCTTGATTGATCAGCAATACCTCTTGTTATTGCTTGTCTAATCCACCAAGTAGCATAAGTACTAAATTTATATCCTAATGTGTAATCATATTTATCAGCAGCTTTCATAAGTCCTATATTACCTTCTTGAATTAAATCTTCAAATGATAATGTATCTGATAAGTTAGCATATTTTTTAGCAATAGATACAACTAATCTTAAATTACATTTAACTAATTCTTGTTTTGCTTGTTCATCGCCTTCTGCAACTCTTTTACCAAGTTCGATTTCTTCTTCTCTTGTTAATAATTCACTATCTAATTCTCTTAAATATAATTTTACATTATCAAGGCTACTAATATCTTCAGGTATAAATTCTTCATCTTTTGATATACCTTCTTCTGATTTTCCATTTTTAATTTCTTCTTCAGTATTATTCATTAAATAATATGATGAAATTAAGACAGCAATATTATCATTATTAAATGATTCAATGTCACCTTTTTCATTCAAATCATTTAAAGCAGCTGTCATTTCATTTAATTCAGGACTTTCTGCTAACAAAGCTGTTACTAATTTAGAATCTAATTTATATTTTTTACTATCTAAATATGTAACTAAATTTCTCCAGTTTTTTAATTGTACAGACGAACTGCCACTTATAAAATTATTTCTTATAAATTCTAATATTTCCTTCTTCATTTTTATTTTCACCCCTAAATTCCTGCATATTATAGCATATTTGTACTTAAAATACAAGTTTTTTTAAGTACTATAATTTGTTTTATCTCTTATACCCCTCTTGAATAATTATGTATTATAACACACTTGTATCAAAAATGCAACTAGATTTTAAAGAAATAAAAAGCGATACTATCGCCTTTATTTACATTTTAATACTAATTGTTGTTTTCTTTCTTGACCAAAGTCTTTAATCTCTTCACTATTTCTTAACTTTTTTAGTGCTCCTATCTCTAATTGTCTAATTCTCTCTCTTGTTAGTCCTAACATATTGCCTACTTCTTCTAATGTTTCTTTTGTTTCACCTTCAAATCCATATCTATGCTTGATAATGAATTTTTCTCTTTCAGTTAATATGTCTGAATCAAATATTACAGAATTAAAACTACTATAAAATGTTTCGTTTTCAAAATCAAAAATTGCTGATTTTGAGTCTGCTACAAATTCTCCTAATGAACCACCTTCTTCTCCATCATTTCTATTTTTTGATAGCGGTTGTGAAAATGATAATGGTTCTTGCATTGCTACTTTTAGTTTTCTAACCTTTTCTAATGGTATATCTAATATATCTGAAATCGTTTCATCATTTGGTTCAAACCCATGTTCTTCTTGATAATCATGAGTTAATTTATTAATTCTTTTTACATCTTCAAATATATAAACAGGTAATCTGACGGTTTTAGATTTATCTGCTATTGCTCTTGTTATTGCTTGTCTTATCCACCAAACAGCATGTGTTATAAACTTTGTTCCCATTCTATAATCATAAGTTTCTACTGCTTGAATCAATCCAATGTTTCCCTCTTGTATTAAATCTAACATTGAAAGTGTTCCAGAGTTTTTTGCATATTTTTTAGCCACATAAATAACTATAGGTAAATTTGATTCTATTAGTTTTCTTTTTGCTTCTAAGGATCCACTTAATACTTTTTTTCCTAACTTTTTTTCTTCTTCGTGTGTTAATCTGTCAAACTTTATTGTTTCTTCAAGATCTTTTAAATACAAATCCATATCATCAAGAGTACTAATATTTATATTCTTATAATATTCTGAATTTTCCTTTTTAACTTCTTCCATCTTTTCTCCTTATTATAATTATATAACTTATCTATAATTTACCAATTGTAATTTTTTTGATTCTGGACAATAACTTCTAATTTCTTTATTGACTTTTAGTTTTATAAGTGCTTTTCCTTCTATTTGTCTAATTCTTTCTCTAGTTATTCCGAATATTTTTCCTATTTCTTCTAATGTGTATCTTTTTCCATTTGTTCCAATTCCGTATCTATACTTTATAACTTCTTTTTCTCTTTCTGTTAAAGTGCTTCTTTCAAAAACTGCTGCTAAGAAGTCTTTATAATACACATTATCTGTAAAATCGTCATCATTAATATCTGGATCTTTTATGAAATTTCCAAGTTCTTCACTTTCTTCAGTATCGTTTGTTCTTATTGGTTGTGATAAAGATAGTGTATCTTGCATAATCATTTTTCTTTCTCTTATAGTTTCAACTGAAACATCAAACATATCTGCAAGCATTTGGTCACTTGGTTCTTCTCCATTATTTGTTATATATCTTGAAATAACAGCACTCATTTTTTTAATTTGTTCATATAAATGAGATGGAATTCTTATTGTTCTTGATTGGTCTGCTATTGCTCTTATAATTCCTTGTCTTATCCACCATGTTGCATAAGTGCTAAATCTATATCCTAAACTATAATCATATTTTTCCACTGCCTTCATAAGTCCTATATTACCTTCTTGAATCAAATCAAGAATAGTTAAAGAACCAGCATTACCATTATATTTTTTAGCTATTGAAACAACTAATCTTAAATTACTTTCAATAAGTTTCTTTTTAGCTTTTTCATCACCCATTGATATTTTTTTACCTAATTCTAATTCTTCATCAGCAGTTAATAATTTACTAGTTGCTATTTCTCTTAAGTATAATCTAACATCATCTATATCATTAACATCATAATCAGTATAATCAAAATCATTACTTTTTTCTTCTTTTTCTGTATTTTCTTTGTTATTCATTAGATAATATGCAGATACAAGCATACTTACATTTTCATTATTAACTAGATCAACATCACCTTTTTCAATTAGTTCATTTAGTGTAGAGGCTAGTTTATTTAATTTCTTATTTTTATTTAATAATTCTTGTGTGGTTTTAAAGTCTAATACATATTTTTTATTATTTAAAAATTCAATTAATTTTTTGAAATTCTTTAATTGTTCTACTGTTGGTCCATCAGTAAAGTTTTGTGATATAAATTCATTTATTTCTTTTTCCATATTCTTTTTCCCCCTAAATGTTCGTATATTATAACATATTTGTATCAAAAATACAATCGGTTACTTTTTCAATTAAAAAGCAACCTAAGTTGCTTTATTTCTTTATAGTTCCTTGACTTAATATTTTTTTCTTACTAGCTAAATATTTTCTATATAATTCTTCTTTTGCTATCTGAAGATATTTTTCATCTTCACTTCTTGCATTTGAACAATCTTTTACTGTTATTGCCCCTCCATTTGATTTTATAGCTAATGAAGACTGTTGTTTAATGGTATCAATCATACCATTTATTCTACTTACACCTTCTCTGTATGCTTCAATAGATATTCTATCTCCGCCAACCATTCCTCCATTATTAATATCCTTGAATTTTGTATAATCGCCATCTATATTATATATATTTAATAATGATAATATATCATTAGATGTTTTAATTATTCCTGGTTTTTTGCTTACATCTGCAACAGCCATAATCATATTATGATATTCTGCGATTGATGCATCTAATAATTTATTAAATGTTTTATAATCGCCTTTTGGACCTTTATAGTATTTACTATCATAACCACTACATTTTAAATCACTTATTGCACCAATTAGGCTAGTCAATCTTGTCATATAGCTTGAAGATGATATTCTATATGGTTTTCTTGTGGCTAGAACAGGTTTTGAATAGATACTATCTTCAATGCTTTCAACATTTAATAATAATTTAATTCCTTCATTACCACAAATTCTTCTTATACCTTCTTCTCTTCTAACAGAATAAGCATATATTTTTTTTCTTAATTCTTTTGCTTCTTCACTGTACTGGTTTAGACTATAATATTTTTCTTTAAGTTCACAAATTGCTTTATTAATTATTTCTATATTTTTTATATCATTGTCTCTATATAGATTTGGATCTGTTTGATATGTCTTAGGTGTTTGTTGTTTTATTTCTGGTTTTCTTTCTGTAGGAATTACAGTTCTTTCTTGTTTTTTAACTGTTGGTATTGGTGTATTTATGTGAGTTACTGTAGTATTTTTTTCCTGTGTTTGTTGTTTAAAAGGTGCATCCATTTCATTAACAAAGTTATACATAAATAAGTTAGCTAATCTTAAAGCTTCCATTTGTTCAGTTATTAAATCTTTATTTTGTGATGTTGCTTTTTTACTTGCAAGCTCTTTATATTCTTGTCTGATTTGATTGACTCTTGAAACTATTTTAGCCCTGATTACATTTAATTCAGCTCTTGAGTTACATTGCCTTATTTGATTATAGTAATTAGTCATTAAACTGTAATTTTCATTTTTCTTCTTAGCAATAGATACAAGTGTTTTGTTTGATTTTGCTTTGTTTGCAAATAACAAGCATTCATTGTATTCATTTGTAACTAAAGCATAAAGTTTATTTGCTATTTGATTTCTAATTTTTATAAATTCTTTATCATTCACTTATATCATCTCCACTAATCAGTTACCATATCTTCTATAATATTTTAACATAAATATCAAATTAAAAAAAGTTATTTTCATAACTTTTTTATTTATTAATATGTACATCCATTTGTGGAAAAGGTATTTCAATTTTATTCTTATCAAGTGTTTTTTTAATACTTTCCATTAAATCAAAATATAAATCCCAATAATTTTCTGTTTTTGTCCATACTCTCACTGCAAATACTAAAGCTGAATCATCATGTTTAGATAATTTTACATAATTATTCTCTTCTTGTAAAACTAATTCATTCTTTGATATTAATTCATTAATTACTTTTTTAACTTTATCTATATCACTACTATAGGAAACAGATATATCAATATCAACTCTTCTCTTTTTATTTGCTGTATAGTTAGTTATATTTGAATTAGATAAGCTTCCATTTGGAAGTTGTATTAACTTATTATCAAATGTAGTTATTGTTGTATAGAACATTGTTATTGATTTGACTGTTCCCTCTTTTCCACTTACTTCTATATAATCTCCAACTTTAAATGGTTTAAATATAAGTATCATAAGACCACCAGCAATATTAGATAAACCACCTTGAAGCGCTAAACCTATTGCTACTGCACAAGAACCAAATACTGTTATTATTGATGCTGTTGGAACTCCTAAAATATGTAGAATAGCAATGAATAACACAATTTTTGATGTAATTGATATAAAACTTATCAAAAATCCTTTTACTGATGCATCTAAGTGTTTTAATTTATTTTCTTTTCTAAGATTATTTTCTACAATTTTAATTATTTTACTTCCAATGGCTAAAATTACTACTGCTAATAACAATTTTGCAGATATATCTATACAACCATCCACTAATTTTTCTAAAAACTTCTCCATTTTATATCCTCCTACTAAAAGTATAACACAAAGAAATAAAAAGAAGTAGAAAAATCTACTTCAAATATTCTTTTAAATATTTACCTGTCCATGATTCTTTAACTTTGCATATTTCTTCTGGTGTTCCGGTTGCAACTATTGTACCACCAAAATCTCCACCTTCTGGTCCTAAATCAATTATATAGTCTGCTTGTTTTATTATATCTAGATTATGTTCAATCACTATCACGGTATCTCCATTATCAACTATTCTATTTAATATAACAAGTAATTTTTTTATGTCATCTTGGTGTAATCCTGTTGATGGTTCATCTAATATAAATACACTTTTTCCCGTTGGCTTCTTTTGTAATTCTTTTGCTAATTTAACTCTTGATGCTTCACCACCAGATAAAGTTACAGCACTTTGCCCTAGTTGTACATATCCAAGTCCAACTTCTTCCATTATTTTTAATGTTTTATATACTTTTGGAACATTTTCAAATATACTTAATGCTTCATGTACTCTAGTATTTAATACTTCTGCAATATTTAATCCTTTAAATTTTATTTTTAATGTTTCTTTATTGTATCTAGTAGCATTACAAACATCACAAGGTACATAAACATCTGGTAAGAAATGCATTTCTATTTTCTTAACACCATCTCCGCTACAAGCCTCACATCTTCCACCCTTTACATTAAAACTAAATCTACTTTTATCATATCCTCTTATTTTTGCTTCTTTTGTACTTGCAAACACATCACGAATACTATCAAATACTCCTGTGTATGTTGCTGGATTACTTCTTGGTGTTCTGCCTATTGGATCTTGAGTAATATTTACTATCTTATCTACATTTTCAATTCCTTTAACTGTTTTATATTTACCAGGTTTTTCTTTTGATTTATTTATTGTACTTGATAATATCTTACATAATATTTCATTTACAAGTGTACTTTTTCCACTACCTGATACACCTGTTACACAAATAAACTTACCAAGCGGAAATTCTACTGATATATTTTTTAAGTTATTTTCTTTGCATCCAGTTAACTTAATAGATTTTCCATTACCCTTTCTTCTTGTTTTGGGTACTTCTATTTTTTCTTTACCAGAAAGGTATCTACCTGTGATACTCTTATCGTTTTTCATAACTTCTTCTGGAGTACCATTTGCAACTAAATATCCACCTTCTGTTCCTGCTTTTGGTCCAATATCAACTAAATAGTCTGCTTGTAACATTGTGTCTGTATCATGTTCAACAACTATTAGTGTGTTACCTAAATCTCTCATTTCTTTAAGTGAATCTATTAATCTTTGATTATCTCTTTGATGAAGACCGATTGATGGTTCATCAAGAACATAAAGTATTCCTGAAAGTCTGCTTCCTATTTGAGTTGCTAATCTTATTCTTTGGGCTTCTCCACCACTTAATGTTGCTGCTTCTCTATTTAATGATAAATATTCAAGTCCAACATTTTTTAAGAAGTTTAATCTTTCTTTTATTTCTTTAATTATCAAGAATGATACTTCTGTTTGTTCTTTATTAAGTTTTAATTTATCAAAAAATTCTATTAGATCTCTTATACTCAAGCAAGTTACTTCATATATATTTTTATTATTTATTTTTACACTTAGTGCTTCATCTCTAAGTCTTGTTTGATGACAAGCTGGGCAAGGAAGTTCTGTCATATATCTACTAATCCAATCTCTTATTTGAGGACTAGTTGTTTCCATATATCTTCTTTCTAGGTTAGTTATAACTCCTTCAAAATAATCATAGCTTTTTAAAGTACTTCCACTTCTAGTAGTTAATGATAAATCTAATCTGTCTGGACTTTTATATAGAATAATATCCAGTTCTTTTCTTGTTAAATCCTTAACCGGTTTGTATAAATCTATTCCATAATGTTCAGCTACTAGTTTTAATTTTTTATATGCTATATTTAATGTTTCACCACTTTGAAATGATGTGATAGCACCATCCATAATAGATAGATTTTTATCTGGAATTAATATATCTTCATCAATATGAAGTTTAACTCCTAATCCTTTGCAAACTGGGCAAGCTCCATATGGACTATTAAATGAAAATAATCTTGGTTCTAATTCTGGTAAACTAAAATCACATAATGGACAAGCATAGTTTTCACTCATAACTATTTCTTTTTCTCCAATTATATTTATAACAACTTTACCATTAGCCATTTTAGTAGATGTTTCTATGCCTTCAAATATTCTACTTCTAGAATCTTCTTTTATAACAATTCTATCTACTACTATATCTATATTATGTTTTATATTTTTTTCTAATATAATATCATCATTTAAATCTCTTATTTCTGAATCTATTCTTGCTCTTACAAATCCTTCTTTTCTAAGATCTAATAACAACTCTTTATGAGTTCCTTTTTCACCGTGAACTACTGGTGACATTATTTCTATTTTAGTTCCAACTGGATATTCTAAAACTTTATTTGTCATTTCTTCTATACTTTGTTCTGTAACAGGTATATTATGATTTTTACAATATGGTGTTCCTACTCTCGCAAAAAGAAGTCTTAAATAATCATATATTTCTGTTATTGTTCCAACTGTACTTCTAGGATTTTTATTAGTTGATTTTTGATCAATACTAATACTTGGACTAAGCCCTTCTATTGAATCAACTTCTGGTTTATTCATATTACCTAAAAATTGTCTTGCATAAGCACTTAAACTTTCAACATATCTTCTTTGTCCTTCAGCATAGATTGTATCAAAAGCTAAACTACTTTTTCCACTTCCCGATACTCCCGTCATAACAATAAGTTTATTTTTAGGTAATTCTAAATTTATGTTTTTTAAATTGTTTTCTCTTGCATTTTTTATTATTATTTTGTCCATAATGCACCTCACTAAATATTTTAAATCAAACAAAAAATATTATACATCTACAAATATATAATATTTATTTTTTTATGTCAATGTTTTTACAAAAAAATGTTTGTGTTTTTAGGATGCCACACATTTTGTGTTATAGTCACAATTATCAGAGTTTCCATTTCTATCCGCAATACAGTGTGGCTGATTTGATCTATCATATGATATTAGACAAGTATCTACATATGATAAATTAGATTTTTTGTTTACAAATACTTTTACAAAATAGTTTCCAGATATCTTTTTGTTTGTTTTAATTCCTTCGTAAGTAGAATTATAATAGTTTGCATTTTCAAGTTCACTTACTTTTAAATACACTTCACCTTTTTCGTTAAATGAGTTCATCCATGAATCATTTAAATCTAAATACACTTCACCAGTTTTTTGAATATTAACATACAATCTTCTTGTATCTTCTTTTTCAGTACTGGATGTAGTACTATCAAATATAATTGTTGCTGATGTACTTGTTATAACTAGAATTGATATAACTACTAATAGTTCCATTAATGTAAATCCGTTTTTATTCATATCAGACTCCTTATTATGTTTCTATTATACAATAATTAGATTTTATTTTAAAGTGCAAATTATGAATTAGAATAATATATTTTGTTTTTACTGGCAGCAATCCATTATCCATGGTTTTTTACCTGGTTTACATATAACCCCATTATAACAATCTGGGCCACCAGTACATGTACAATCGTTTGAAGTTGTTTTTCTTGTTGTTGGTCTAGTTGATGGTGATGTTGGTCTTGGTGTTCGAGTTGGTGTTGTTCTTCTAGTTGTATAATCATAATCTCTTTCAGTAGTTATATATCTAGTTGTTGTAGTATTTTTAATATTAACTGTAAATGTCGCTGTTACAGACGAATTAGAATATTCATCCGTTGCAATTACTGTTAAAATGTATGTTCCAACACTTGTATTTCCTTTAATATAAAGACTATTATTTTTAATGCTAAAATTATCTGATCCTGAACCATTAATTGTATAAGTATAAAGACCACTTCCGCCTTCAGCATTTCTTATAGCTACACTTGTTTCAGATGAGTTTCTATATACTACAAAACTTTGATTTGCTAATGTTATTGGTTTTGATATCCAGTGGGCATATATTGAATGGTTATTATAATTAGTAATTTTTGTTGTTGAATTTAACTTTATACCACCATCAAGCTCAGTATACCATCCATCAAAAGTAAATCCAGTTCTAGTTGGATTACAATTTATATTGTATGTATCTTCTTTTTTATATGTATAACTATCTGGACTACATAATGTGCCACCATTAGAATCATATTTAACAATAAATTCTTTTGGTTTAAATGTGAAACTACAAACTATATCTTTAGTAATATCTTTTATTCTTATATTATTACCAACCTTTAAATATCCTTTCATATCACTACATGTATCTGTTTCATACTCATAACCCGGTCTTGAATTAAGTGTTATTTTAGCTATTTCTCCTGCATAAACATAATCTGATTCAGCATTTGCCATACCATAACTAGGTGTCAAATTTTTTATAGTTAAGTTATATTTAGGAGAAAATATCCATGGATCATTATAAGTTCCAGTACCGGAAACTCTTGTCTTTTCTAAAATTTGTTCTGTAACTCTAAGCCCAGACGCATCAATAATGTTTTTGTATTTTTCATTGTTATGTGAAATTATATAGTTTATATTTGTATTTTTATTTGTTAATGTCCAATATTCTTGGCCTGACAATAATAAGAATCTTTTTTAAAAAAAGTAGTTTTAAACTCATATAAGCTAATCATACCACCATTTTCATAAGGGATAAAAGTGGATAAAACATTATTTTCATATTTGAAAGGTATAATATAATTATTACTGCTTTTTACAATATATTTTTCATAATCCTTAAAATTAATAATATACTTATTGGAATAATTTGCAGAAATATTATAATTATTATTTATTTTTGCCTTTATGTTTACTGTAATAATAGTTAAGAAAATTAATATCAATATTTTTTTCTTCATTATTTTTCACCACCTAACTTTAAAAGATTGAATTTATAGATTACATTTTCATTGTTTCCATTATTTTTTTCCATTAAAACATAATCATCTTTAAAAGTAATAAAATAAATGCCAGTGAATGGTGAAATTTCTGATTTACCTTTTATATTTAATACTCTATTTTCTTCTATTGTGTATTGATGTGATTCACAAATAGAATTTTTTAAATAACATATATTTAGTTTATTATCATAAAAATCCAATCTAAAGTTAAAAAGATTAAATTTTTTTGATTAGTTTGTTTCTGGATTTGTGTATATAAATTTATTTGATTTCAATGAATACTTATAACTTTTATCTTCTGATATATTATTCGGTGTATTTGTTTCTTCTTTCTTTGAAAAAAATAATATTATTAATGATATTATAATGATTATAGTTCCTAACATCAAAACTAATATTTTAAATTTATTTTCTTTATCATCTTTCATATACAACACTCCTCTATAACAGATTATGCACTATTTTATTTTCTTTATTTTATCTATCATTTACTTTATTTCTAAGCAATTTATTTCAAGTATTTTTTTAAATAATTATTATAACCATCTATATATCCAGCATCATATATCTTTGCCATTATTAAATAATCATCAATCTCTATAAATTTTCTTGTTTTTTTATTTCTTTGATCTAGTTTTGCTGTTTGATATCCCTCTTCATATCCCATTTTGTAACATCTTACATATTTATACATTCATACCTCCTTATTTATTATATAAGGTATAAAATGATAAAACACTTCTTTTTAAAGAAAAAAACGAAAGAAATATCTTTCGTTATTTTAATTCTTCTGCAGTTTTAGGTTTATTCCAAAATGGAGCAAACTCCAATGCTTTTAAGCTTCCATAATCATAATTAAATACTTTATATCCAACTCCCTCACAAATATTAACAGTACCGTCACTAGTTGTTTCTGTAGTTTTTTCTAAACAAAACATTGGTTCTTTTTCTCTTAAGACATTTACAAAATCATAAACCAAAATTCCAGCCCATCCAAGAACAACAAGCCATATAATTAAATTTATTAATTTTGATATAAAACTTTTTTTCTTTTTTGGTTTTGGCCTGTTTTCTACTTGTGTGGTTGTATTATTTGGAGTCACTTCCATATTAGGTACCGCTATATTTTGTGATTCAGCATTTCCTACAGGAGTAACTATACTTTCATCATTGTTTATTTTTTGAATTTCTTCATTTGTTAAAACATTCATTTCTTGATTTTGATTATTTATTTCATTATTTTTTTCTTCCATTTGTTTCACCTACATTCAAATAAATTATACAAAAAAATAGTCTTATTTACAAGACTATTGCTATTAGATTATTACTTCCTTTGTTAACCATTTTTGTTATTGTTTGAGATAATTTATATTTAGCTGCATCAGGAAGTAATGATAATTTTGCTTGAATACCTTCTTGAACTATTTCATTTAAACTTCTGCCAAATATTTCACTTTGCCATATTTTTTCAGGGTTTTCTTCATCTTTCATAATATAATCTATTAATTCTTTACTTTGAACTTCGCTACCTATTATTGGCTCAAAACTACTTTCTACATCTACTTTTATCATATGTACACTAGAGGCTTTTGCTTTTAACTTAATTCCAAATCTTCCACCTTGTTTAATTATTTCTGGTTTATCAAGCTTCATATCAGTTATTCTTGGAAGAACTATTCCATATCCAGTTTGATATACTTGTTTCAAAGCTCCTTTTATACTTTCATACTCACTTCTTCCTTCACTTACATCTTGAAAAACTTTTAATAATTCACCTTTACTATTAATTGATGAACCTACTACTTCTTTTAATATGTCATCAAATAGATTATCATCAGCATCTAATGTTATAGTGACAAGATCTTCTTCTGTATTTAAAGATGAAACATATGCTTTTGTAATTTCTTTAGTATCTTGTAAATCTATATTAATATTTTCTACATCTCTTAATTTATCTACATTTACTACTGATTCTTTCATCTTATTCAAAAATTTTTGTTTTAATGGATGTGTATTTTTAAGGACAGCTACCCAATCTGGTATCTTAAATTCAATATGAGAGACTGGAAACTCATATAATGCTTCTTTTAGTACTGATGTTATATCATCTATATTCATATCTTCTACACTAATTGGTATTACAGGTACATCGTGTTTTTTTGATAATGCTGTTGCGATTGTTTTTGTTTCTGGACTATTTGGATGTGTACTATTCATAATTACTATAAATGGTTTGTTAATTTCTTTTAATTCAGTTATTACTTTTTCTTCAGCTTCAACATAATTACTTCTTGGAAGTCCTAATATTGAACCATCTGTTGATACAACTATTCCAATTGTGGCGTGGTCTCTAATTACTTTTTCAGTGCCAATAGAAGCTGCTTCTACAAAAGGCACTTCTTCTGGAAACCAAGGTGTCTTAACCATTCTGGGATTTCCAAGTTCATCCTCATAACCCACTGATTCTGGTGTAACATATCCCACACAATCAACTAATTTTATATTAGTTACAAGTCCATCGATATTTATGCTTGCTCCAGATGATGGTACAAACTTAGGCTCAACAGTCATAATTGTTTTGCCTTGTGCAGTCTGTGGAATTTCATCCATGCATCTTTTCTTTTCATCATTATCTTCCATATAAGGAAGAATTAATGTTTCTATACATTTTTTAATAAATGTACTTTTACCAGTTCTAACAGCTCCTACTACACCCAAATAAATTTCGCCATTAGATTTTTTACCTAAACTTTTAATAACTTCACTTTTATCCATATTTTACCCACTTTCTAGTTACTAGTAAAATATATGAATGTTTTTATACAATATTACTATTTTTTATATTTACATATTGTTTTCAATTGTAAAGTTGTAAATTTACAGTTGATACATCTTTCTTTTTATATTTACCCGCTATTGTTGCAATAAAAAAGAGATTTACATTTTATTAACAAATGTTATCTCTTGTTTACTCTGTATCAATTATGATATCAATTAAATATTAGTTCTGGGAAAATAGTTCCAGCAAACAATAATACAACCAAAACTATCCAATTAGTAAGTATATTCATTACACTACTAAATTTATCATTATTATATATCATTTTTCCATACACATTTTGCAAATCGTATTCATTTAATGT
Source organism: Mycoplasmatota bacterium (assembly GCA_022774645.1). GTDB lineage: Bacteria > Bacillota_I > Bacilli_A > RF39 > UBA660 > CAG-1000. The sequence continues at coordinate 169,424 of JALFKQ010000026.1, forward strand.
TCCATTATCATCTTTTATATAAACTTTGTATTTATCAACTTTACTAACTTTTCCAAATTTAGCATCATTTGTATACTTGTATACTACATAATCTCCTTCATCTATTGCTTTTGTTCTTTCTAGTATGATTATGTTTCCATTTTTAATATCTGGTTCATATAAATTATTATCAATTTTTAAATATGTATAGCCGAATACAGTTGGAAATTGATCATTATATACTTTTCTTTTTGTATATATTGATACCATTATAGCTGTGAATAAAATTAAATATATAATTATGATAATTCTTATTACATTTAATATGTTTTTCATTATAAACTTTTTGCTCCTTCCATTTCGTAGGCTTCAGCTTTACCAAATTGTAATGTTGGATTAGTAGCATATATTAGAAAGTCTCTTTGTATTCTTGGATTTAAATCTACAAATTCTTGATTGGCAACTTTTTCATATTCCTTAAAAGGATCTACTCCTGATAAACTGTAATATGATGTTTGCTTTTTTAAGTCTTCTAATCTTTCTAAATGATTTATCCAATATGTATCAACAACATTTAACATATTTCTCTTTGTAATATCTATGCTTTCTCTTGTAGTAAGGTTTATTTTTACTTTTTTTAATAATTCTCTTTCTATAGCCTCTTTAAATGGTTTTAAATTTCTTGTCTCTGGTATTTTTACATTTACTAATCCATTTAAGTTTTGTCTTATTTCTTCCGCTGTACAATTATTAACTAAATAATCAGCATAACTTGGTATTATTTTATTAAATAAACTTCTTACATCTGTACTATCTAATATTACATCTCTTTGAGCATACATAAGATCTTTTTGTTTAGTCATTACTTTACCATATTTTTCACTCATTCTTCTTGCTTTACTTTCTAATCCTTCTTGTGTTTTTTGACATCTATCAACATATTTAACAATGTTTGAATCTTCTATTTCTTTGTTTGGACTTTTTGTAAGTTTTCTAGCTAAATCAAATAGTTTTTCGTATGCTCTTGTTTTAACAAGTTCATCTTCTAATGAAGAAAAATATTTTGTTTTGCCAGGTTCTCCTTGTCTCGATGCTCTTCCTCTTAATTGATAATCTATTCTTTCATTATTATTTCTAGATGTACCAATTACATATAAACCACCTAATTCTTTTACACCTTCTCCAAGCTTAATGTTACTACCTCTTCCGGCCATATTTGTTGCAACAGTAACTCTACCTTTCATACCAGCACTTTCAATTATTTCATCTTCATATTCATTATTAACAGCATTTAATAACTGATGTCTAATTCCTTCCTCTGCTAATAATTTACTTATCATTTCACTTTCTTCTACACTAGTAGTACCAATTAATACCGGTTGAAGTGTTTCTTGTGCTTTTAAAACCTCATTAATTATTGCTTTATACTTGGCTTTTTTAGTTAAGTATACTGAATTTTTCAAATCTCTTCTTATATTTGGAAGTCTACTTGGAACTTCATATGTAGGCAAGTTATATATTTCATTAAATTCTTCGATGTTGCTCGTACCTGTCATTCCACTAACACCACTTTTATATTTACTTATAAAATCTGGATAAGTACAAGTTGCTGTTGTTACAGTCGGAGCTTGAATTGCTACATGATATCCTTTTCCTTCTGCTAACATTTCTTCTTTTGCTTCTAATGCTTCGTGTAAACCTCTTCCCCTTCTTCTTCCTGGAGTAAGCCTTCCAGTACTTTCATCTATCAAAACTATTTCTTTTCTAGGCTTTTTATTAGGTTTTACTGGCACACTACTTAAAATATAGTGCTCTCCTTTTTTGTAATAATATTTTGCTAAAATACAGTTTTCTACAGCTATTACATAATTCATATAGTTTTCTTGTTCTTCTATACTTAATTTAGATACATCAACATTACCATATATTTTTTTATATAATTTTTCACTGAATATTACTCTCTGATCATCTAAATATAATAAACAATCTTCACTAAATCTTATATCTTTATCTTTACCTAATTGGTCTTGATTTTCTATTTTACAAGTAAGTGTGTCAGCAAGTCGCATAGCTTTTCTGTACATTTCTCTATTTAAATTGTTTCTTCTTTTGAATTCTTCTTCACCAATATCAGCTTTTCTCTGTCCTGGATATGATCCACTTATTATAAGCGGGATAGTTGCATCATCTAGTAATATACTATCAGCTTCATCTATAATTGCATAATTAAAAGATTTTCCATAATTACTGTCATTTTTGCCTTCTGGATTAAATACTCTATCTTCTTTTTTTGTAGCTGTATTATCAAGTAAATAATCAAATGCTAATGTTTTAGCTGTACCATAAACTATATCGCATTTATATCTTTCTCTTCTTTCATCTCTAGTCATTCTTTCATTACCATATACTACAGATGATGATAAACCTAATAAATCATATACTGGTTGTGTTTCTTTTAAATCTCTTCCGATTAGATAGTCATTTGCTGTTATAACATGCACACCTTTTCCATCTAATGCATTTAAATAGGCTTCGATTATTTGTATATATGTTTTACCTTCACCTGTTTTTACTTCAGCTATTGTTCCTTCTCTCATAGCAAGTGCAGCTTCTATTTGTACATCATAAAAACTAATATTAAGAGCCTGTTCAGCTGCTAAATAACATAATGCTGTTGCTTCAATAACATTATCTTCAACAGTAGTTTTGCCACTTCTTATAGCGGCCATTAAAGTTCTACTTCTTTTATTTATTTCTTCTTTGCTTATACCTTTTTTCTTATAATAATTTATGGTTCTTTTTACTTCTTTAACCATGTTTCTTATTCTTCTTTGATTATTCCTAGTATAATTTCCAAATATTTTGTCAGATAAACTCATATTCTATCACCTATTCTTATATATAAATGATATCATTTTGATGCTGATTTTTCAATAATCAATCACTTTTTTAGTTAAAAATCATATTTTATATATTATTACTTGACAATAAATGAATTATGCTTTATAATATGGAGCTATAAACACGGGGGGTTTGGTTGAAATATCTTTATTTCTTCCAAAAGAGTGTTAATAAATTTTGGGAGGAATTAAAATGAAAAAAGTTTTATCATTTTTAATGGCTTTTTCATTATTATTTAGTACAGTTAGTGCTACTGAAACTGAACTAAACAATGAAGAAATTAAAAATGAAGTTGTTACTAATGAAATAACAGAAGAAGTAAAAGCAACTAATGAAGAAGTTACTGAAAATAATCAAGAAAATGATTACAAATGGTCTGCTATACAACCAGGAACTACTACAACAAGTGATGGTATTAAAATTGATTATGAATATAAAGGAACAAATAATCAAAATCAACATGTATTTGGATTAGTTTATACTATACCTGAAGATTATGAAAAAGAAACAATTACAATCAATCCAGAAATATTTGAAGTAATTGGATGGGCACAACATAATGAAGAAAAGAAAGTTCCATATATATTGCCAACTCAAACATTAATAGTAAATGTAACTATAATTAATAAATCAAAATATAATTATAATTACGATAAAAATTCTTTTGTAATATATCCATACACAGCTGATGAACAAGAAGCAATTAATTATAAAAGATTAGACTCAGATCAAAAAACATTTAATAATGAAGATGTTACAGAATTACAACAATTCGTAAGAACTGATAATGTAGCATTAAGAAATCTAAATCTTAGTAGAAGTGAAATGAGTACTGAAAATATCGATAAAGCATTAAAAGAAAAAGGTTACAAAGGTTTTGAAGAATTATGTAAATATTATCTAGACTTCTTTAATGATTTTTATGGATATGGTAAAAACGGTAAAAATAAAGTAACTAAATTATCAGATTTTACACCATCAGAAATAGCAAATGGTATCTTTGGTGGATTTACTACAAAATATCTAGAAGAAAATGCTGAACTTATTGCATTACATTTTGATTTTACATTTAATTATGGTATGGGAATTTCATTAGGGGATCAAAAAATAGATGATTCTAATCAACATGAGTATAGTGTTGGTGAATATATGAGAAACGAATCTAAAGGTGACGATAAAATAGAAGAAAATATTGGAAATCTTAAAAGCAACGATAAAAAAGATATCGATATGAACTTCCATTTTAGTGGTCCATTATTAACTAATGCATGGCAAGGTTATAAATTAACTGGACATAGTCACTTATCATATACAGCAGCAAAAGGAAATTTAACTGTTAAGTATGTAGATGAAAACGGAAAAGAACTAGCTGATACAATTTATAATAGCGAAATGGTTGGTAAAGAATATACAACTGAAGAAAAAGAATTTCAATATTATGAACTTCTAAAAGTTGAAGGAAATAAAACTGGTATATATACTGAAGAAGATACTCTTGTAGTATATGTATATACTTATGTTGGTGGTACTGGTGGAGATGATCCAGACTTCCCAAGAACAGGTATTGAAAGCAATAATATAGTTGAAATTATTTCTATGTTAAGTTTAGTAGCACTTGGTACAACTATCTTACTTAAAAAGAAATTAATGTAATAATTTTATAATAAAAATCGTACTTTTAATGGTACGATTTTTTATTTGTTTTTAATTAAAATATAAACTCATTTTAATTTTTCTATTGCTTCAATAGATAATCCAGTAAACTTAGATATTTTTTCTATAGGTTCACCTTCTTCAAGCATCTTTTTAGCCATAGATAAATTTGCTTCTTCTCTACCTTCTTCTTTTCCAAACTCTCTTGCTTCTAATTTATCCATATAAGCATTATCTTCTTCTACACTCATCCATCCTTTGTAGTATTCTTCTTCACTCATATTCATTAGTTTCTCACTAAAATCTTCCATAACTTCATCCCCATTATTCCTAATGATTTCTTTTCTCTCTTCAGAGTTAGTTATTATCATTGATAAATATAAGTATAACTTATCACTTACATCTCCATTATAACATTCATATAATATTTTTTCCATATTATATTCTATTATTTTAAAGTTCTCTACAAATTTTCTTTTATCATCACTTTGAATATAATATTCTCTATTTAATTCAGTATAATTACATCTTCTATTTATATTTATTTGATACTGTTCTTCCTTTTACAAATACATTTGGTACCTTAAGTTCTGGATTAAGTATTATCATTTCTTCTATCATTTTATTTTCCTTTCTTATTTAAGAGAACTTTAGGCCTATATTTTCCCTCTAATATTATTATTCGAAATAAAATGATAAAACACTTCTTTTTTATAAATTATAAAATTAAAAAGATAATCATAAGATTACCTTTTACTCATTGTCAACTCTTTTACCTATTACTAACATTAACTTACCTTTATATTTACCAAATAAACATGTTTGTAATACTATTATTTTATCATTTTCAGTTAATTTAGTATCAGTTTTAAATATGCTTCTATTTTTAAGTCTATTGAAATGTTTTAACCAATCACTATTTTTAGTATATTTTATATTCATGTGTTCTTCTGTTCCAACTTTTTCGCCAATAACTATACTAAATATTTCATATTTTTGAATTTCATTATCTACTTTGAATTCTATATATCTATGTTCTTCAAAATAAGCTTTTTTTAAATAATTTTCAAGTGTTTTAAATGGAGGATTATACTTTTTATTACTGTGATTATGACCATATATATTTATTTGTTTACTGTCTTTATTTAACCTATAATCCATAAATGTACTTCCAATAACACTTCTTTTTTTACTTAATGAATACTTTAAATAATATTGATTATCTTTTGTTTGTACTACTGGTGTATAAATTTCATTATCTATATTTAATATACCAATAACATCATTATTATTATATTTTGTTTTTAATTCAGCTATTTCTTCTTTTACAGTTTTCTTAGGTATATCAATATCAGTAGAATTATTATCAGGTTTTACTAATTTACTTTCATCTATTTCTTTAATAGTAATTTCTTCTTCTTTTCTCTTTTGAATTAGAAAATAGAAACTTATTATCACAACTATAACTAATACAGCTATTATTATATTAAAGATTAATTCTCTTTTGTTAGATTTTTCTTTTATAACTTTATCAGTTTTTTTATTTTTGATTTCACTATTTTTATTAGATTTATTTTTGCTAGTTTTATTTGTGTTATTTGAAACTTTTGATTTTTGTACAGTCGTCTTCTTTTTTGAATTAGTAGTTTTTCTCTTTTTAGTTGTTGATTTTTTCTTTTTAATATTCTTTTTTTTATTTGCCATATGTACCTCTATATTTGAAACATACCATATACTATTAACTGATATGATTCTTCTCTTTTTTCTACTTTTGCATTTACTTTATATACTTTATTTTTATCTAAATTAGTAATCTTTAATAATGCATCACTAAACATTACGGCTTCTATGGTACCATAATCATCACTAAATTTCAAGAAACACATGTTATCATTATTCTTTGTTTTTATCATTTTAGTATCTTCTAAAAATAATATTAGACTTATTATTTTATTATAATATTTTGATAGTTCATTTAACTTAATATATCCTTCTCTTATATATTTAGTTACTGGATGTTTAGATAAATAAAATCCATAATTATTTATTTCATTATCAATAGTTTCTATATCATTAAAATCTTCTATTTCTTGTAACATAGGTGGATTATCCATAACTATATTCAGATCTTTACAAAGCACTGCATAATTTATAATTTCATCTAATGCCCCAATTGTAGCTTTTTTATTGATATTAAAACTATCAAATGCTCCACAAACTATTAATGAAATAATTATTCTTTTATTTATATTCTTACCATAACATCTTATCATAAAATCATTAAATGATTTGAATTCGCTTTTATTTCTTTCATTAATTATTTCATCACTTACAATACCAGATATATTTTTAATTATATTAAATGGTAATCTTAAATTATTATTTTCATTATTATTTTTATCGGTAATAAATTCTTTTGTACTTTTATTTATATCAACTTTCAAAAATTTAATATTCATCTTTTTAGATTCTTCTATATAATCTTTTATTTTATCTGATGAAATATTCATATTAAGTAAGTTTCTCATAAAATACTTTGTATAATGGCTCTTTAGGTATGCCATTTGATATGCCACTAATGAATAAACTACAGAGTGTGATTTATTAAATCCATATGATGAAAATTTTATTATTAAATCATAAAGTTCTAAGGCTATTTTTTCATCATATCCATGTTTAATAACTCCATTTATAAACTTTGATTTAGATTTTTCTATTATATCAGCTTTCTTTTTAGACATAGCTCTTCTTATTAAATCTGCCTCTGCATAAGTATATCCACCAATAAGCCTTAATATTTCAAGTACTTGTTCTTGATAAATGATTATTCCATATGTGCTTTTTAAGATAGGTTCCAATTCTTTTACCAAGTATGTTACTTTCTTCTTACCTTCTTTTCTTAATATATATTCACCTATCATATCTCTTGGACCTGGTCTATATAATGCTATTGCATCTACTAATGTATTAAAATTATCTACTTTTAATTGTTTTAGGAAGTTTTTCATACCACTACTTTCAAATTGAAATATTCCTGTAGTGTATGCACTACTAAATATTTTTAATGTTTTTGGATCATTTAATGGTATATTATTTAAATCAATATCATAGTTATCATTTTTGATATCATTTACTATATTAGAAATAGTGTTAAGATTTTTAATTGATAAGAAGTCCATTTTTAAAAGACCAAGACTTTCTATATATTCCATACTATAACCAGTCAAAATTATATTATTACTTTTGTATAATGGCATAAAATTATTAAGTGATATATCACTAATAACAACACCAGCTGCATGCATACTTGTATTCTTTTTAAGACCACATAGTTTATTACAACAGTTTACTAAGTATCTAATATTATTATTTTTACTAACTAAATTTACAAATGATTTATTACTTTTTAAACTTATAAAATCTTTTTCATCATTTATAGTTTTACATATATTATCAATAACTATATTATCATATTTAAGTACTCTACCCATGTCTCTTATTATTTGTTTTGGTAACATTGTATTAAATGATATAATTCTTGCTGTTTTATCATGACCATATTTATCACTTACATATTCTATTACATTATCTCTTTTAGTATTATCAAAATCTATATCTATATCTGGCATAGTAATTCTATCTGGATTTAAAAATCTTTCAAATATTAAACTATATTTAAGAGGATCTACATTAATTATACCTAAACTATAATTAACAAGCGATGCAGCTCCACTACCTCTTCCAGGGCCAACATAAATATTATGTTTTTTAGCATATAAAACGAAATCATAAACTATTAAGAAATAGTCTACAAAATTCATTTTCTCTATAACAGATAGTTCATACATTAATCTATTTTTATAAATATCTGGTACTACATTATTTAATCTTTTTTCCAGTCCTTTTTTAGCAAGAGCTTTTAAATAAGAAAGAGAATTATCATTATATACTGGTATATGTAATTTAGTTTCTGGTAGTTCTATATCTATAAGATTTGCAAATTCTATTGTAGTATCTGTATCACTATCACTAATATTTAATTTAAAATAACTATCATATATATTTATTTTTTCATCAATTGTTTTTGCCTCATCTATGTATTTTAAATATTTAAAATATTCTTTATCTTCCTCATCAAAATATCTTATCATATCCATATATACAATATTATCAGTTAATTTTGATGCGATTTCTTTAGTCTTTGAATTATGATATTTTATATAAATATTATCAAAGTATTTACTTAATTCTTCGTAATATTTGGCACTAGTTACAATTATTAAATCACTAGAATTATCTTTTATGTAATCTATACTTAATTTTTCTTCAATATTCTTATATGAAACTATTTTAAAAAGATTAGTAAGTCCATTATAGTTTTTAGCATAAAGTAACATATATAAATCATCTATTTTAATTTCTGTTCCTATAATTGGTTTTATATTATTTTTATTACATTCATTAATAAATTCCATTGTACCAAACATATTTGTATCTGTTATTCCAAGAGCATATATTTCTTTTTTTAATGCAAAAGAAATAAGATCTTTAGTTCTTATTAAACTATTCATTAAATCATATTCAGTTTTAATATTAAGTGGAATATATTTCATTTGATACCTCAATTTAATTATACAATATTTTGGTCAAAAGAAAAAGTAGGAAACCCTACTTATTATCTCATATATATTTATATGTATTAGCTTTTAACATAAAATTTTGTTAATGCTAGTACTGATCCAGAATTTTTATACTTTTCTAAATCTTCTTCATTTTTAACGAGTACTTTAGTTACTACTGCTCCATCAAACATATATGATATATCTGCATTAGTTATATCAAAACTACTAATATCTAATAAATCTAATCTTGTAGCTCTAAATGTTCCATCCATGTTAGTTACTTTTGGTGTGTGAAAGCTACTTAAATCTAGTGTTTCAATTTTGCTTTCCCTAAACATGCCACCTAGAGTTATAACATTTTTAATATATTTGGAAGTGCTATGATAACAAGTAAAGCAAGTATTGCTATTACTGCTAATAATTCCACTAATGTAAATCCTTTTCTATTTTTCATTACTGCCACTTATTTTATATAGAATTTTATCATATTTATATACAATTAAAAAGGATTATATTTAATAATCCATTAATATTTATTATCTATGTCACTAAAATCGACATTATCTATTTCTTCAATTACTTCTAGTTGATTTTCTATTATTTGTCTTAATCTTCTTTTTAATACATTAGTATTTCTTTTTAATTGGTCTGCATGATTTTGAGCTTTTTCTGCTTTTAACAAGGCATCATTTATTATTCTACTAGCATTATGCCTTGCTTCTGTAATAAGAGCTTCTGCTTCTTTTCTAGCACTACTTTTGATTTGATCACCAGCAGTCTCAGCAGTGAATATTGCTCTATTCATAGAATCTTCTATTCTTTCATAATATTGTATTTTTTCTCTTAATACTTTATTTTGCTCTTCAGTTTTCTTACTTTTGTTAAGCAAAACCTCATAATTATTTATAATATCATCTATACATTTCTGAACTTGATATTTGTCATAACCATGAAAAACTGTATTAAACTTTCTCATGCTTTCACCTCAAATATTTTATACTAATATATTACCATTCGTTCATTTCGTCTTTCTTACTTGCTTTTTTACTTTCCTCTTCTGAAATATTTCCTTCTATTTCAAATCCTTTTGGAGCACAAATAACAATGCCTGGACCTAATTTTTGCATAGTTCCTTCAATTGCATAAATTATTCCATTTAAAAAGTCCATTATTCTTTTTGATACATCGCTTGTTACTCTTTTAAAGTTTACTACTACTTGATTGTTTGATTTTAAATAATCAGCAATTTGTTGAGCTTCTGAAAAAGCTCTTGGTTCAACTAGTATTGTTTTATTTTTAAATTCTTTATTATTACTTTTTTTAGTTGTTTCTTTTATTTCATAATCATTCACTTCTGTGTCTTCTTCTTCGCCAGTAAATATTTCTTTTAATTTGAATGCCACTTTATATTCCTCCTTATTATTTATACAAATATATTTTAACATAAATATTTTTTAGTAGCAATAAATATTTCAAAAATAATAATAAATCAACATTATTATACAATAATATACAAAATTTTGATAGAAAAAAAGAGTTTTTTAGAACTCTAATTTTTCAGTAATATAATCTTTTAATTCATCTAAGCTTAATGTTATTTGTTCCATTGTATCTCTATCTCTTATTGTAACTGTATTATTATTTATAGTTTCATCATCTACTGTTACACAGAATGGAGTTCCAACTACATCAGCTCTTCTATATCTTTTACCTATTGATCCACTTTCATCGTAACTACACATAAAGTATTTTGAAAGATTTTTATATATTTCTAATGCTTTTTCATTGTGATATTTTTTTACTAGTGGAAGTACTGTTACTTTTATTGGAGCAAGGAAAGGATGTAATTTTAATACTTCTCTTTCTTCGTTATTTACCATATCTTTATGATAAGCATCACATAGTACTGTTAGGAATAATCTTTCAACGCCTAATGATGGTTCAACTACATAAGGAATATATTTTTCGTTTGTTTCTGGATCTAAGTATTCTAGATTTTCTTTACTATATTCCATATGTTTACTTAAATCATAATTAGTTCTTGATGCGATTCCCCATAGTTCTCCCCATCCAAATGGGAATTTATATTCAATATCAGTAGTAGCATTACTATAAAAACTTAACTCTTCTTTTTCGTGATTTCTTAATCTTAAGTTTTCTTCTTTAATGCCAAGACTTAATAAGAAATTCTTACAATATTCTTTATAATGTTTAAACCAATCTAATTCAGTACCTGGTTTACAAAAGAATTCTAATTCCATTTGATCAAATTCACGAACTCTAAATATAAAGTTACCTGGTGTTATTTCATTTCTAAATGATTTACCTATTTGAGCAATACCAAATGGCAATTTAAGTCTCATACTTCTTTCAACATTCTTGAAGTTAACAAATATACCTTGAGCAGTTTCTGGTCTTAAATATACTGTATTTTTAGAATCTTCTGTAACTCCTTGAAATGTTTTGAACATTAAGTTAAAGTTTCTAATATCAGTAAAGTCTTCACTACCGCAGTTAGGGCATTTAACATGATTTTCTCTTATATAATTGATTAATTCTTCATTATTAAATTTTCCAGCATCTTCAATTCCTAAGTCTTCTAAAAGTTTATCTGCTCTATGACGAGTTTTACAATGCTTACAATCAATAAGTGGGTCACTAAATGTTTTTAAATGTCCACTTGCTTCCCAAGTTTTAGGATTCATAAGTATTGCACTATCAAGTCCTACATTATTAATATCTTCTTGAATAAATTTTTTAGTCCATGCGGCTTTAATATTGTTTTTTAATTCTACTCCTAGTGGTCCAAAATCCCAAGTATTAGCAAGTCCTCCATAAATTTCGCTTCCTTGGAATATATAACCATAATTCTTACAATAATTTGTAAGTTCTTCCATTGATATTTTGTTTTCCATTAAAATCCCTCCATTTTCATTTGCAATTTCATTGCTGTTTCTCTTTCTAATCTTTCTTTTTCACATCTTTCATTGTGTTCTTCAATTTTTTTCATTATATCTTTATTTATAACAGCTACAATAACTCTTTTATTGTTTCCTACTAAATATACTCCATCTTCTATACCTTTATTCTCATGTGTTTCCATTGTTATTGTTTCACTTCCAAAAACATAATCTAAAAATTCTTCTATAAATGGTATTTCAAATTCTGTTAAATCTTTTCCAGTTTTAGATAAATTGAACTTTATTGTTCCCTCTCTAGTTATACAATATGAACTTGTTTTACCATAATTTATCATTAAACTATATGTATTATTGCAATTGTTATACAGGAAAGCTCTTCTACTTTTGATATATTTTTCTAATATTTTTGCTTTCATTTCTTCATCGGCTACATCATTTAAAATAAGAAGTCTACCTGGTTCTGTCCCGGCATATACAACATTTCCTCTTAATCTACTATAGTCATCAGATACATAACTAATTCTACTATAATCTAGGAATTGATCAACTATTAAGTTTTGTATTTCTTTATCAGTTTTGCCTCTTAGTTCATCACTGAATCTCGCCATAAGTGGTACTGTTTTAATTTCTTTTCCACTTATAACAGCTCTATCTTCTGAAATAGATATTGAATCATAACTATTTTGATCTAATTGTTTTAAACCTTGTATTTTCATATAAACCTCCAATAAATAAAAAAACTTCTAAAATATTTATAGGGGTCCATAAGGACGGTTCCACCCTATTTATTCTAGAAGAATCACTCTTTAGTTATAGCCTCAGTGCTTTGCCATCACACTTTCATCGCTTACGAGTTATAGTTTAGCACAAAACCTTATTTATTTCAATATTTATTTTACATATTCATCACAAGGAGCAAAAGTTTTTCTATGTTCTTTTATTATCCCATATTTTCTTATTGCTTCTATATGTTTTTTAGTACCATATCCTTTATTATGCTTAAAATCATATTCTGGATGTAGCTTGCCTAGTTCAACCATCATTCTATCTCTTGTTACTTTAGCAATTATTGATGCTGCTGCAATGCTTTCACTTTTAGCATCTCCTTTTATAATTGATGTTTGTGGTATATCAATATCAAGCTTAACTGCATCAATAAGTAAATGTTCTGGTCTTACATTTAAATTATTAACAGCTTCAATCATTGCTTTTTTAGTAGCATTTAATATATTTATTTCATCTATTACATCCTCACTTGATATTCCTATTCCAACTGAGATTGCATTTTCCATAATAACATCATAAAGAAGCTCTCTTTTCTTTTCAGTTAACTTTTTAGAATCATTTATTCTTTCATCATAAAAATCTTTTGGTAATATTACTGCTGCTGTTACTACTGGACCTACAAGTGGACCTCTACCTACTTCATCTATTCCTGCTATATAATTTATCCCATTATTATAAAGTTCTGTTTCAAATTCTTTCATTTTATACCTCTTTACCGTTATTTAATTCTTCTATTTCAAATTCTTTAAATGCTTCGAGTATTTCTTGTGCAACTTTTTTATCTAAATTTTCTATTAATATTTTTTGAGCATTATTTAGTGTTATTAGTATTTCATATTTAGTTTTATCATTTGTATTCATTCCGCCTAGTACTGCACCAGCTGTACCAAAAAAAGCATATCCTACTATTGCTGATTTTAAATTAATATGTTCTTCCTCTTCATGCTTTCTTAATTCAAAAGTAAATATATCTTTATACTTTAAAACCATATAATTACTTATTACAGGTAACCATATTTTTCTATTATGTTTATCTAATATGAATAAACCATATATATTTTTATCTATTTGAAAATCTCTTAATATATCTATTTTCTTATATTCAACTTTTGATTTAAACAAACCACAATAATATTTTACTATATATGTTTCACCATTAGAAAAATCTAGTGTTTTGTAACTGTTTTTTAATCTTCCTTTCAATATTTTAACTTTATGCTTTTTATTTGATACATTGATATAATCAAATTATCTAAGTTAATTGAATATTCTTTTTTATCTACTGATAAATGTATTTTTGATGCGAAAGAAACTGATTCTTTATTACAATTATTTATTATAAGTCCCATATGATACCTCATTATAATCTATCTTCTATTATTTTTATTATTGTATCTTGTACTGATCTCCAAGTGTTTTTTAAACTGTCATAACTTAAAGTATCTTCAACTTTGTTTAGTTGAGTCCATATAACATCGTGTGTATCTGTAGAATCATTATCACTTTTACCCTTATCGATTGCAAAGAACATATAACAAACACAATTTTCTCCTTTTGGTGTAGTATATCTTTCAATATAAGGTTCATAGTCATTTATAATTTCAGCAATTCTTTTAGTTTCTTCTGCTGTTTCTCTTATAGCAGCTTCTTTTAATGATTCGCCTTTTTCAACATGTCCCTTTGGAAAAGAATAATCATTTTGCTTTTTTCTATAAATTAATGAAATTTCTTTTGTTTCTATATTTATTAAGAAACAGCCCGCTTTTAAAGTTTCCATATTATTTCCTTTCATATATTTTTAATTGATATTGCCTTTACTATTTTACTCTAACAGTTTTTGAATAACTACCACAACTAATTGTATAATCTGTATATTCTGGATTGTTTTGATTGTAATATTGCATACCTTTTGATTTAGATATTTTTATATCACTATTAGTTGGAATATTTACTGTTTGTCCTTGCAATAACAAATTAGCTATATAATCAACATCACCACATGTACAAGAATACCCTTCTAGGTTATTACATATATTAACACTATCAAATGAAACTTCTTCACCATCTGGATAATATTTAAGCATTATAACAGATACACCATTGGAATTTGTAAATTCATTATTAACTTCAATAAGTATTGTTAACAATTCTGTTTTATAATATTCGTTATTATCGTTTGTTATTTTTAAATCTAAATTAAAGAATGTAGAAATATCTTCTTCTTTATAGCCTTTATCATTATAATATTCTAACATTTCATTATAATATTTCTTTAACTCTAATTTAAAACTATCTTCAATATTTACTTGGCTATCATCTATAAGAGAAAAATCTTTTTTTAATAAATTGATATTTTCTTTTGTATACTTTTCTTTTTTATTTATAGTATCAGATTTAATATTAAGTTCAACATCATATGAAAAATTGTTTTTATTTTTATTTGATAACATTAATTTAAAGATAAAATCAATATTAATATATTCTACACTAGAAATGTCATTCATTTCTTTTTCAACACATTCGTTATTTATATCACATACTTTATATTTTGCAGACATTGTTTGCTTTGATACATTCATTTCGGTAAATGATAATGGTTCATTAATTTCTTCTTTTACTTTTGTTTTATCACAACCTGTTAAAAGCATTATTACCAATAATAAGCTAAATATTTTTTTCATAATTTTCATCCTTATTTAATAAATTTTATATAAATATTATATCATAATTAAAAAATAAAAATCATCCTTTTGGGATGACTTTAATTAATTTCTAATTCATTATTAATATAATCTACTGTAATAGTAGTGTTAGATTTAATTTCATTATTGATAAGTTTTTTAGCTATTAATGTTTCTAGTTTATTATTAACAAGTCTTTTAAGTGGTCTTGCTCCATAATATTCATCATATCCATTATCAATAAAGTAATTTTTAGCGGTTTCTGTTAGATTTATTTTTATATTTAAATCAATTAATCTGTGTTCTATTTCACTTATTATTTTATCTAATATTTCTTTTAGGTCTTCTTTAGTTAATTTATTAAATACTATTATTTCATCTAATCTATTAAGAAATTCTGGTCTAAAGTATTTATTTAATTCAGTTGTTACTTTGTCTTCTTCATTATCAATGATGTATTCACTACCTACATTTGATGTCATAATAATTATTGTGTTTTTAAAGTCTACTGTTCTACCATTTGAATCAGTAAGTCTTCCTTCATCAAGTATTTGTAATAATAAGTTTAAAACATCTGGATGTGCTTTTTCTATTTCATCAAACAATACTATTGAATATGGGTTTCTTCTTACTTTTTCTGTAAGTTGCCCACCTTCTTCATATCCTACATATCCAGGAGCTGCACCTATTAGTCTTGATACTGAATATTTTTCCATATATTCACTCATATCAATTCTTACCATATGATGCTCATCATCAAATAGTTCATATGCAAGGCTTCTTGCTACTTCTGTTTTACCTACACCTGTTGGGCCTAAAAACATAAATGAACCAATTGGCTTATTTGGATCTTTAATTCCACTTCTAGAACGAATAATAGCATCACTAACAAGTTTTAATGCTTTATCTTGACCTTTAACTCTCTTTTTTAGATTTTCTTCTAAATGTAATATTTTATCTTTTTCGCTACTCATTAATTTTGAAATAGGAATGTTTGTCCATTTACTTATAACACCTGCGATATCATCACTTGTTACAGTATCAGATAAAATATTGTTATCACCTTTTTTAGAAAGTTCATCTAATTTCTTTTTTAATTCAGGTAATATTCCATTTTTAATTCTAGCGGCTGTTTCTAAATCATAATTATTTTCAGCTTGTTCAAATTCAAATGTATATTTAGAAATATCTGATTTAATTTTCTTTATAGACTCATTTATTTCTTTTTCTTCTTTCCATTTTGTATTTAATTCTTGTTCTTTGCCTTTTAATGTATAAAGTTCATTGTCTATTTTTTCTAATCTTTTTATAGAAAGTTCATCTTTTTCTTTTTTGATTGCTTCTTTTTCAACTTGCAAAGTTAAAATTTTTCTTGTGATTTTATCTAATTCAGTTGGAACACTATCCATTTGTACTCTTATTGTTGCACAAGCTTCATCAATTAAATCAATTGCTTTATCAGGCAAAAATCTGTCAGTTATATATCTGTTTGATAAAGTCGCAGCTGATACTAATGCTTTATCTTGAATTGTTACTCCATGATATATTTCAAATCTTTCTTTTAAACCTCTTAGTATTGTAATTGTATCTTCTACAGTTGGTTCTGATATTGTAACTTTTTGAAATCTTCTTTCAAGAGCTCCATCTTTTTCGATATACATTCTATATTCATTAAGTGTTGTTGCTCCTATAACATGAATTTCGCCTCTTGCTAACATTGGTTTTAATATATTACCTGTATCCATTGCTCCATCAACAGCACCTGTTCCTACTATTAAGTGAATTTCATCTATAAACATTATTAAATTGCCTTCACTCTTTTTGACTTCATCTAATACTTTTTTAAGTCTTTCTTCAAATTCACCACGATATTTAGCACCAGCTATTAATGATGCCATATTTAATTCCCAAATAGTTTTATTTTTTAAACTTTCTGGTACATCACCTTTTACTATTCTTTGAGCAAGTCCTTCTACTATTGCAGTTTTACCTACTCCTGGTTCACCAATAAGTACTGGATTATTCTTAGTCTTTCTAGATAATATTCTAGTTATACTACGAATTTCTTCATCACGACCAATTATTGGATCTATTTTACGATCTTTAACCGCTTCATTTATATTACGACCATATTTTTCTAAAACATTTTCGTTTTCTTCATTATTCATATTAAACATAATCTATACCTCCTTAGTTACCGAACATATTATACACCAAAAATTAGCACTTGTCAATATAGAGTGCTAATTTATTTTTAATATTTATTTAATTATAATCTTATGGTAATAATTCAATATTTTTAACTATTTTTATTACCAATATTCAATATCATTCCAATGCTTATCATACTCACTATTAGTGAACTTCCCCCATAACTTATGAAAGGTAAAGTAACTCCAGTTATTGGTACTAGGCCTACTACTACTGATAGGTTTAGTAGTGTTTGAAACATAAGGAGGAATGATAAACCAAATATTAAGTATTTTCCATATAAGTCATTACACTCAATTGATTTTTTTATTATATTATAAAATAGTGTTATAAATAATATTACTATTATTAAGGCTCCTATAAAGCCAAATTCTTCTGTTATTATCGAAAAGATAAAGTCTGTTTGTGGTTCTGGCAAATAGAAATGTTTTTGTCTTGAGCCTAGAAATCCAAATCCTAATAGTCCGCCTGGACCAATTGCATATAAGCTTTGTATCATTTGAAAACCACTGCCAAGAGGATCGCTCCAAGGGTTTAAGAATGATGTTATTCTATCCATTCTATATGGAGCAATTAATATTAAAACTACTATTCCTATTATTCCTAAAACTCCTAATTTTATAAATATTGAAAAGTCAGCTCCACTTATAAAAATTAAACCAATTAGTGAACAAACTATAACCATTCCAGTACCAAAGTCTGGTTCAAGCATAATTAATCCAAAGAATAAAAGTATAACAGAAAATAATGGTATTATAAATTTAAATGTATTTCTTTTTATTTTGTCATTATTTGATAAGTATTTAGATGTAAATATAATTAATGATAGTTTAGTTATTTCACTCGGTTGAAATCCAAAACCTAATATTCCAAACCAGCTTCTACTACCATTTCTAACTGAACCAATTCCTGGAATTAAAACTAAAACTAGTAGAATAAAACTAATTAATAAGAATTTATTTGAATGTTTTTTATATAAATTATAATCTATTTTAGAAAAAATAAACATCATAAAAATACCAATTATTAAAAAACAAAATTGACTAATAAAATATTTATAGGCATTTCCATATTTGAAACTAGCCCATATATAACTACTTGAATATATCATTATAACACCTATTATTGATAGTATTATTGTTATTATAATTATTATTTTATTTCTTTTAATAAAAATCACCTATTCATTTAAGGATATGAATAAGTGATATTATTTATTATTAATATTAAATTTTTTGTTATTGTTCTTACATCCATACTCCATAGTAAATGGCTATCATTCCAAGCATAAAACCAATAATTAAGAATAATTTTACTATGTCTGTTTCTTCCCAACCGAGTTTTTCGAAATGATGATGTATTGGTGTCATAAGGAATACTTTTGTATGGAATTTTTTTATTGCGATTAATTGTATTATAGATGATAATGCTTCCATTACGAATACTCCACCTATTACAGCTAATGAAAGTTCGTGCTTTGTAAGTATTGCAATTGCAGCTAATGTAGCTCCTAGTGAAAGTGAACCAGTATCTCCCATAAATATTTTTGCTGGATGTGTATTATATACTAAGAATCCAAGTATTGCACCTACTAATATAAAACAAAATATTGCTATTTCTTGATATCCTTCTACCCATGTTGTTCCCCAAGTTATAATACCAAAGCTTAAAAAAGCAACTAAAGATAGGCCCCCCGCTAATCCATCCAGCCCATCAGTTAAATTAACTGCATTAGAAGAACCAACAAGTAGGAATAAGATAAACAATCCATAAAACCAGCCCATATCTATATTTATTCCTAGTGAAGTTATTGTAACATTAGCATCTCCTCCACCCTTCATATAAATATAGAAGAACACAAGAGCTATTAATACTTGAACTAACAATTTTTGAGGTATTGAAAGCCCTGCATTGTTTTTTTCTTTTATTTTTAAATAATCATCTACAAATCCAAGTAGTGCATAACTTATAAATACAAATATTATTATTAGTAAACTATGTGTTATTTCAAGACTACCCCTTAAATATAAAAATAGCATAGTTACTAATGTCGGAACTATAAATATTAAACCACCTAGTGTCGGTGTTCCATTTTTTGAAGCATGTCTAAATGCAGTGAATGCACTTATACTTTGTTTACATTTTAATTTTCTTAAAACAGGTATTAAGAAGAAACCAAATATTACTGCTATAAAAAAGCCTAACATTAGTCCTAAAATACTTTTAGCAAGAATTAGCATTTTATCACATCCCTTACTTTTATTATACTTTATATAATTTACTTCTCATAATAATTTTACGGTTTTTATGTAAAGTTTATACATTATAAATTTAAAAAAAAGTTTTCTAGTAACTTATTTTTATCATAACCTTTTATTTTTATTCCGATATCTATATCGCTTAATTTATATATAATTTCTATTATTTCTTTTTCACTGAAGTTTTTCGTATTTTCATATAGTTTTTTAGCTACAAATGGATTTACTGATATTTTTGTAACTATGCTTGGCAAAGCCATTGTATTCATAAGTATTTTTATTTGATATAAATATCTAAATTGTTTACTTAGTGCATCTACTATAACAGTTGCATCAGTAGTATCTTTTAATGTTTTATAAGATGTAAAACATGAGCCTATATTTTTACTCATGACTGCATCTAATAAATTGAACATTTCTTTTTCATTACTTTTGCTTATTACTGTTTCTACATCTTTAATAGTTATATTTTTATCATCTATTTTATAAAGCATTAATTTTTCTATTTCTTTTAAAGCATAATCTCCATTATTTTCACATAAATTGAGTATTTTTTTGACAATATCATAACTCACATTAAATCCATTTTGTTTTAAGATATTTGTTATAAATTCATGAGTAGCTTTATAATCCATTTTAACTATTTCATTTATAGTACATTTATCTTTTAATTTTTTAATAAGAGTATCTTTGTAATCTAGTTTTTCATCTATACATTTTAATATGATTACATTTTCATTCATATTGTCTATATATTTCATTAATGATTCTTTTTCTTTATCTTTTATTTTTTTGAATGTAAAAGATGAAACTATTATTAGTTTCTTTTCATTAAATAAATCTACATAACATACTTCTTCTAATATTTCTCTTATTGATGTGTTATTATAATCATATTCTATTATATTTTTTATATCTAATGAAGAAATAAGTTCGTTTATTTTCATTTTTAATATATTAATTTCATTTCCTAAATAAACATATATCATATCTAATCCTTTATTATTACACTTCTTATACTAGAATCAATAACAAAATCTTTTATTTCATTTATTTCTTTATTATTAACTAGTATTTTTTTACCTTTATAAGCTATTTTTAAGGCTTTTAACAGTTCATATAATGAGGTATATAGTTTTACCTTAACTATTGTACTTTTACCATTATATATTGTAATAATTGTGTTATCATACATATAGTCTAAATGTATTGCCTTATAAATTGCTAGTATTTCTTCTATACTATAAAATACTGCTGTGCTATCTTTAAATTTCTTGTTTGAATGTACTAAACAAATATTCATAAATGCATTTATATACTTTTCATATGCATAAGCAGAATATAAATCATTTTTAGGTATACAAATATAACAATTTTTCATATTAAATATATTCATAAATTCATCAATTGCTTCTAATATACCTTCATATGATTCATAATTAATAACCATATCTTTTAAATCATAATTTTTATCATATAATGAATTTACTACTAATGTTGTTTTACTATTAATCTTTTTATTTAAATTATATTTTTGAAGTGAAGCTATAATATCACTTTTTTTAGTTTTGTTTATATTTCTAGATGGATTTAATCTTTCTCTTTTATCTTTATAGTCATTCATAACAACCAATGTATTTCTTTTTTTATTATTAAATTCCATTTCTTTTAATCCGACTATTTGACCACTTACTGGACTAAAAATATAACTTCCATCATCTTTAGTACCTAAGCTCATATTATGATATACTAATCTATTTTTATTTATTGTAAGTAATTCTTGATTATCAAATGGAATATAGATATATTCTGGTGTTAAATATGTTATATATTGTTGTACTTGTTTTTCCATAATCTACTCCTACTAAAATATTATATATTAAAAATTAATATTTTAAAAGAAAAATATGTATGATATACTAATATTAATAATAAGAGGTGTAAAAGATATGAAAAAGAAAATAATTATTTATGCGGTGGTTTTAACTTTTCTATTATGTATGGTAGTTTCAAGTATTTATGCATTTGCTACACTTGGAAAAAAGCCTAAAGTTACTCCTACTGACAAACCTACTATCCCAGTTATTACCGAAGACTATAGTGCTGTTACTTCAAAGTTGTTAAAAAAGTATGAGGGGAGAATTGCTTATAATAAAAAAACGAAAGAAATAATGGAAATAATAAATTATGATAACCAATACATTTTAGGTGTTGATGGTAAACTTTATCCAGATAAAATTAAATATATTAACACTGAGGAAGCAGAAGATGAAATATTAAAGTTTGGTAGATATGAAATTAGAAAAAATGAAGATAAAAACGATGATACTTTATATTATTATTATGATAAATTAAATAAAACAAAATCAAAAAGTTATAATTTTATTGAACCTGTTTATTACAAGAATAACAAAACTCCTAGATATTTATTATTAAGTGAAAGTGATGGTACATCTGGTTTTCTAGATGTTAAAACAAATAAAGTTGTAACTCTTAATGATGAAATCAGATCTTTACCTGAACTTGGAGATGAACTTTCTGGATATGGTGCAATTACTAATAATGAATATGAAATTGTTGCAATTAATAAAAGTGATAAATATGGTATTATTAATTCAAGGGGTGAAATATTAGTAGACTTTATTTATGATAGTATGATTAGTTATAAAAATGGATTATTTATAGCTGAATTAAACAATAAATATGGTATTATCGATAAAAATAATAAAACAATTTTAAATTTTGAATACGATAGTTTATCTTATGCAGGTAAATATATTATAGTAACAAAGAATGATAAACTCGGTGTTTTAAATAATAAATATAAAACAATAGTTGATTATAGTATTAAGATAGATACGAAAGTAAATTTTATTAATATATATGGTAATGATACTCATGGTACTTATACTGCTATTTCTGAAAATAATTCTCTTCTACTTATGATTTATCCTAAAGGATACTTTTATGATGAAGGTGGTTTATTTATTAAAAAAGATGAATTTACCAGAAACATAAATTCATATATTATTAGTTCTAAAGGAATTGATAGATCATTTACGGTAGAATCAAATATTGAACCATTATATACTGAGGATGATGATTATACTAATGTTAAATACTACTACTCTATTTCTACCAATGATAATAAAGTAACTGTAACTTTTTATGATACTGATTATTATGAATATTATAAATATACTACTAAGAAACTTATTAATTCTAAATATAGTTATTCTGTTTATTTAATAAACAATATTTGTTATATTGAGATATATTATGAAGCAACTGGTAAATATGATTCTATTTATTTAGATTTAACTAACTCAAAAGAAATAAGTGAAATAGATGCATTATATAAATATTTTGATAACGGATATGGTTATACATTAAAAGATAATGTATTAACGGTTTATAAAGATAAAGAAGAATTAAATAAATTTGAAAATATTAATACTTATTTAGGAAAATATTTATTTTCTACAACGGATGATGAAATAATTGAGCTTGAGTTTCAAAAGGCAAAATAAAAACTTCACAAATGTGAAGCTTTTTTATTAATTTAATTTAGAACGAACTATTTCATTAACAGTTTTCATATCTGCTTTTCCTCTAAATATTGGTGTTAATTCTTTCATAATTAATCCCATATCTTTCATACTAGTAGGTTTGATTTTATCAAATACTTTATCAATTTCAGCAGTTATTTCTTCTTTTGTTAATTGTTTTGGTAAATATTTACTTAGTAAATTTATTTCTCTTAGAAGATTATCTACTAAGTCTTGTCTATTACCTTTTTTAAATTCTTCTATACTTTCTTTATGAGTCTTAACTTGTTTGCTTACTATATCTATAACTATTTCATCACTACATGTATTTCTTTCCATTTTATTATTTACTAAATATAAATCAATAGCAGACTTTAACAATCTTATTGTATTTAATGTTTCTTTATCGTGAGCTTTCATAGCTTCTTTCATATCATTTGATATGGTTTCATATAACATTATTATCAGACTCCTTTATTTTATTAATATCTTTGTTTATTGTGTTTTTTAGCATTTCTGATAGCTTCTTTTTTAGCTTCTCTTCTCTTAATGCCAGGTTTAGAATATTCTTTTCTTTTCTTCATTTCAGTAGGGATTCCACTTCTTTGAACTTTCATTTTGAAACGTTTTAATGCGCCCTCGATATTTCCGTCTTTTACTTCTACGTGTGTCACTATTTCTTCCCTCCCTTCATGACTATAATCGATTATAAAACAATTACCGCCAAATTTCAAGTAAAATTCTACAATTTTCTACATATTATTACTATTTTTATAATTTTAATTGTCTTGGTTTTCCATATATAAACTCTTTTGTTTGCTTTCTAAGATCTCTTATTTCTTCTAAAAGAGCTGTTGATGGAGGATTATTTGAATGATTTATTTCCATAAATAACCATTGCCAACTATCAAATAAATCCTCATTTCTTGCTTGTAGTTTATTTAATAGTTGATGACTTTTTTTAGTTAAAATTGCCCCGTTTTCAACAGTTGTTTCACCATTTTTTCTTTTAACTATATGATGATAAGTAAAAGGATTATTCTTTTTTTCTTTAGTTCCCATCCAATCATAGCCATCTGGTTTATATATTTCTATCATTCTACTAAGTATGCTTTGTTCATCTTTATTCATAATATACCTCGGGACATTATTATATGGTATATTTGTTATTTGTCAATAATTAATGTCTATCTTTATTTTTTAATAAAAATTTAGCATAATCTGTTCCGAGTATCTCATCATTATAAAATATTGATCTTTTTGGTATTTCATTATTTATTTTTTCTAATCCATATTTTTCTGATAATGTTTCTTTATCTGAAAAAAGATTAACTCCTAGACCTAATCTATCATCTTTTATGTCGGCTCCGATTGAGGATAATATTGTAGGATACATATCTAAAGCAGTAAACACTCTATTTTTTGTATTTATTGGCTCTTTTTCTGAGTTAATTATTACATTATATCTAAGTCTTCTTGATTTACTTATATTTTTGTAGATACTTTTATGCATACTTGGATGATCACCTAATATCACAATAGTTGTATCTTTATAATATGGTTGTTTTTTAACATAGTTTACAAATTCATATATTAATTTTGAACTAGTTGCATAAGCATTCTCATTTTTAGTTTTATACTTTGTTTCTGAGTATTTTCCAATATATTCATCATTAGCATGAGTGTCTATTGTTATTAGATTTAAATTAAATGGCTCATTCTTATTAGATATTTCTTCTAATCTTTGTTTAGCTATTTCAAACAAATATTTATCATTCATTCCCCAACTTGACTTATCTTCTTTATTGTAAGTTTTATCGTATTTTTTAACATTTCTGTTATCTATTATGTTATAGTTTCCATGTTTTGTATAATATTCTTGTAATCCTCCAAAAGATGTTTTAGCAGCAGATATAACCTCGTTATAGTATTCATTATCTTTTAGAACATCTCCAAGTGCATAGGCACCTTTCATAAAGTCATCTGAGTGATATTTATTATCATCAATAGGTATTTTAAATGGTAATCCAGTTGTATTTGCCACTATTGATGCAGTTGTCCAGGTTGTAGCAAACAATGTATTTACTCCACCTACTTTGTCATCACTAGCAAAGTATATTGACCCCTCTTCATTTAATAATTTAAACATCTCAGGCATTACATTATATTTCCATTCTCCTCCCTCTTCTTTACTAAAAAGAGTTGTTTCAAATGACTCAGCAAATATAAGAATTAAATTTTTCTTCTTTTTGAAAATAATATTTTCTTTTTTAGGTGTGACATAGTTATCTTCTATAAATGTAGATGTTTGAATATTATCTTTTGTAAACTTTATACCATCCATATTTATAAATGAAATTAATAGCATTACAATTGTAGTAATTATCAACGATATTCCTCTATGCTTTAAAAAGAAGTTTAATGGATATATTTGTTTTCTTACTTTTTTCTTCTTACCTAGTTTAATATTTAAAAATATTTTTTTATTAATAAGTACATTAAAATACAATGATATTAATATTCCAAGAACTATCAAGAAAAATATAATACAGTCACCTACTGCTACTAAAAATACTCCAGCATCTGCATGTGTAACACCATTAGTAGCATAAAAATACATTTCTTCTATTGTTTCATTTGTAAAACAAAATTTAAAGTAAAATGTAACTATTAATATTAATGTTAAAAATATTAAATATAGTATTAACAATATATTTTTTAACTTTTTCATTTTTTAGTTACCTTTTTTGTTTCAACTTTTATTTCTATATAATTAGTTATTACTTTATAAACAATTACCATTATTATATTTACTATCAATGATATAACTGCATATCTTAATGTAAATTCTATACTTTTTTCAAAATTCTTAAAATTAAAGTACTTGTATATCATAAACATAGTTATTATATTACTTATAAATAATGTTTCTAAATAAGTAATAATGTAAGCTTTCTTTTCTTTATTACTACCTTTATATAATTTAATAAAAAATACAGGTGGTAATAATGAACTTATAATATTTCCCATAAAATCACCTGTAATCATTATACTATTTAATAAATAAAAAAGATACCTTTTCGGTATCTTTAGACTACTTAATTTGGCTCATTACTTCAGCAGCGAAGTCATCATTTCTCTTTTCCATTCCTTCACCAACTTCATATTTAACAAGTTTTACTAATGTAGCATTGTTATTACTTAAATAAGCTTTTACTGATAATCCAGAATCTTTAATGAAAGCTTGTTCTTCTAAAACTGTTTCTTCATAGAATTTTCTAATTCTACCTTCTACAATTTTATCAGCAAATTCAGGTTTCTTACCTTCATTAATTACTTGTTCTCTAATAACATTTTTTTCTCTTTCTAGATCTTCAGCTGGTACTGATTCAATATTAACATATTGTGGTCTCATAGCTGCTGCTTGCATTGCTACATCACGAGCTACTTCTTCATTTTCACCTTCAACTACAGTTAATGATGAAATCTTACCACCCATATGTAAATATGAACCAAATACTTGGCTATCAGTTTTAGTAACTTTTTCAAATCTTCTAAGAGAAATTTTTTCTCCTATTTTAGCTGTAGCATTTACTATTAAATCATTAATAGTTTCATCACCACATTTAGCATTTAATGCTTCTTCAAGATTAGTTACATTATTTTCTAAAATAGTGTTTCCTATTTTATCTAATAATTCTTTAAATTCAGCATTTTTAGCAACGAAATCAGTTTCAGAGTTTAATTCAACTACTACTGCATCATTACCTTTAATATAAATATTTGAAAGACCTTCTGCAGCTATTCTTTCAGCTTTTTTAGCTGCTTTAGAAATACCTTTTTCTCTTAAATAATCTATTGCTTTTTCCATATCTCCGTTAGTTTCAACAAGAGCTTTTTTGCAATCCATCATTCCTGCTCCAGTTTTTTCTCTTAAGTCTTTAACCATACTAGCACTAATATTCATACTTTGCCTCCTAATTTAAAGCTTCAATTAATTCATCTTTTTTCATTGTTGAATATCCAGAAATTTCTTTTTCTTTAGCAATTTTCTTCAATTCAGCAACACTCATTGATGAATAATCAACTTTTTCTTCTTTTTTAGTTTCTTTTTTATGTTCTTTTTTAGATTCTTTTTCTTCACTAAAATCATCAAATTCAACTACTTTTGTTTCAACTTTAATTTCTTTTGATGGTTTTACTGCATTTTCATCTTCAGTAACATAATCAACTAATGGAAGTCCGTTTGCTTCACAAACTGCATTAGCTAAAACACCTAAAACAACTTTTACACTTCTAACAGCATCATCATTAGCTGGGATTGGATAATCAACAGCATCTGGATCACAGTTAGTATCTACAATTCCGAATACTGGAATATGTAATTTACGAGCTTCGTGAATAGCATTAGCTTCTACTCTTGGATCAACAACGATGATAGCTTTTGGTAAACGATCCATATCACGAACACCACAAAGAAGTTTATTTAATCTATCATATTCTTTTTGAATTTTAGCAACTTCTTTTTTAGGTAGTAATTCGAACTTACCATCCTTTTCCATTTTTTCGATTTCTACAAGTCTCTTAATTCTTTCTTTAATTGTTCTGAAATTAGTAAGAGTACCTCCTAGCCATCTTTCTGTTACATAAAAACTATTACATCTTGTAGCTTCTTCGATACTAGCTTCTTTAGCTTGTTTCTTAGTACCTACGAAAAGAACCTTACCACCGTTTTCACATGCTTTAAGAAGTTCAGCATAAGCTTCTTCTATTTTTTCAACAGTTTTTTGTAAATCGATAATATGTATATCATCTCTTGTAGTAAAAATGTATTCCTTCATTTTAGGATTCCATCTTTTAGCTTGATGTCCGAAGTGAACACCTGCTTCTAATAAATAACTTTTTGCAATTACTGCCATTTTTCATTTCTCCTTTCGTTAATTCTTCTGCTTATCTTTAAATTAATATTCACTTACATTGTAAGCACTAGAATATTAAATCAATAAGCATGTCTTTTTTCTTAAAGCGAATTTATTTTAGCATATTTTTACTTAAAATAAAAGAGTTTTTTATCTTTTTATATAATATATTAGTTTACATTATTCATATGATTATCTAGAAAATTACATATAATTATAGTATAATGTTAATTGGTGAAGAGCTGATGAATAATACTACTTATAAAAACAGAGGTATGTTTCTTGAAAATATATTAAATGATTCAAATACTTACTATAATAGTATTGATAAATGTTTAATATATAAAAAGCCTACACCAATAAAAGTATTAAATGTAAGTTATCCTACTAATAAGTCACATTTAATAGATAAAGCTGTTTATTCTAACATTTCTACACTTGACTATAATGGTATTTACAAAGAAAAATATATAGAATTTGATGCTAAGGAGTGTCACTCTAAAACTTCTTTTCCACTTAATAATGTTAAAGAACATCAAATTCTTCATATAAGAAAAGTTATTAAACAAAAAGGTATTGTATTTTTAATAATATTTATGAATAATGAGTTTTATTTATTTAAGGGTGAAGATTTAATTGATTTTATTGATAATAATGAAAGAAAATCTATTGAATATAATTATTTAAAAGATAAAGGATATAAAATAAGTGAAAGTTATACACCTAGGCTTAAATATTTAGATGCAGTTGACAAGGCTTATTTTAATTAAAGGAAGGTTTTTATGAAAAAAATTAGAAAGAATAATAATGAAGATGAAACTCCTAAAAAGAAAAAAAGATTTAGAGTTTGGTATTGGTTATTAGTATTTATTATAACTTGCGGATTGCTTTGTTTTATGGCTGGTATTGGATTTTGTTACTATATCGTAAAAAGTGCACCAGAGTTTAATAAAGATAATCTATTTGAGAAGGAATCTACTAGAATTTTTGATACTGATGGTAATATATATGCTACTCTTGGTAGTGAAAAAAGAGAAAAAGTTTCTTATGATGAACTTCCACAAGTATTAATTGATGCTATTATTGCTACTGAGGATTCAAGATTCTTCCAACATAATGGATTTGATGCTCCTAGATTCTTAAAAGCTTCAATTAGTCAAGTTTTAGGAAGAGGTGGCGGTGGTGCTTCTACCCTAACAATGCAACTTTCAAAACTTGAATATACTGATTTTGAAGCTCAAGGTATTAAAGGTATTATAAGAAAGTTTACAGATATTTATATGGCTGTATTTAAACTTGAAAAAGCATTTACAAAAGAAGAATTAATTGAGTACTATGTCAACATTCCTTGTATGGGTGGTAATATTTATGGTGTTCAACAAGCAAGTAAATATTATTTTGGTAAAGATGTTAAAGATATTAATTTAGTTGAAGCTGCTATGATAGCTGGTATGTTCCAATCACCTAACGGATATAATGCTTATGTTAATCCAAATGATGCTAATGATAGAAAAAATACTGTTCTTTATTTAATGAAAAGACATGGATATATAACAGATGCTGAATATAAAGCTGGTACTAGTGTTAAAATAAAAGATTTCTTAGATGAAGGAACATCTAGTACAAATGAATATATTGGATTTATTGATACAGTTGTTGCAGAAGTTATCAGAAAAACTGGACACAATCCTTATGATGTTCCAATGGATATCTACACAACAATGAAGAAAAGTAAACAAGATGTTATAAATAATTTCTATAAAACTTATAAATTTAAAGATGATAAAATTCAAGTTGGTGTTGCTGTTGTTGATGTCAACACTGGTGCATTAATTGCTGTTGGTGCTGGTAGAAATAAAAAAGGTGCCAATACACTTAATGTTGCTACATTTGATTATCAAACAAAGAGACACCCTGGTAGTACAATTAAACCTATTTTAGATTATGGTCCTGCATTTGAATATGAAAATTTAAGTACATATGGTCCATTTATTGATGAAAAAACACCTTATGGTAGTGGAACTATGAGAAACTTTAATGGTAAATATAATGGTTTTATGACTATGAGAAATTGTTTAAAAAACTCAGTTAATACTTGTGCTTTACAAGCATTTAATATGACAACAAATGAACAAAAGTTAGAATTTATGACTAATTTAGGTGTTCAACCAGAAGATGGAACTACTAAACTTCCACAATCTTATTCAGTTGGAGCATTTAATAGTGTTACTCCTGTTATTCTTGCTGGTGCTTATGCTGCATTTGGTAATGGAGGTTATTATACAGCTCCATATTCATTTACTAAAATAGTTTATCGTGAAAGTGAAGAAGAATATACACCTGATATTGAAAGAAAAAGAGTTATGAAAGCTCAAACAGCTTATTTATTATCAACTGTGCTTACTGGTGTTACTACTTCAAGACTTAAAGTTTCAGGAACACAAGTTGCTACTAAGACTGGTACTAGTTCTTATGATACATCTCTTTTAAAGAGTTATGGTCTTACTTCTAGTGTTATTCCAGACTCTTGGACTTCTAGTTATACAACTGATTATGCTATGGCAATTTGGTATGGTTATCCAGAAGGCTTAACAAAAGATAATGTTAAAAAGAAACATTATATGACTATGGGACATGCAAGTAGTGAAAGATTAAAAATACAAGCTGCTCTTGGTAAGAAAATATATGAAAAAAATGCTAAATTTAAAAATCCTGGTGGAATCACTTCTGCTGAGGTTGAACTTGAAACTATACCAGCTCAAAAACCAAGTGCTTATACACCAAATAAATTAAAGGGAACATTCTTGTTCATAAGTGGTACTGAACCTAGTGAAGTATCAAATAGATTCTCAAAATTAAGTGACCCTACTCCTGGTTCTTATACTGTTAAAGGTAAATCACTTACACTTACTTGGAATTCTCCTGGTTTACCTGAAGCTGCTGATCCAAATTACTTATCTGAATACTTTAAAAATGGATATACAATTTGGGCAGAAGATTATTATAATAAACGACTTAGTTACAATGCTAATAATATTGGAGATTTCGGATTTGCAGTATATTTAACATCTGGTACATCTTCTACTTATGTAGGATTTACAAAAGATACAACTTATACAATTGACTTAAATAAATATTATGGTACATTTGATGGCGTTATTATTAAAAGTATTTATTCTAAGTTTAAAAGTAATGCTTCTGATGGAATAAAAATTTCATTTAATGCATCTGGTAGTGATACTAAAAACTTTGATGTAACTATGAATAATTTAAATAAAACATTAAAAGTAAATGACAGTTATACTGTACTTGATAATTCATCAATAGCTTCTATTAAATTAAATGGAAATGATGTAAAAAGTAGTGTTACTGATTTATCTGTAAGTTATACTTCAATTACTAAAGATGGAAGTAGTGGCTCAGTATCAATAGATAATTTTACTAGTACTGCTGGTACTTATAAGATAATTTATACCGTATCATTTAAACATGAAGAAACAAGTATAACAAAGAAGTTTACTCAAACTGTTACTGTAAATTAAAAGAGATGATTAATTCATCTCTTTATTTTTGCATATATTTTTTAAATTACAATTTTCACATTTTGGATTTTTACTTGTACAGATATATCTACCAAATAAAACCATTTGTGAATTTATTCTATTCCATGTATTTCTATCAAAATATTTTTTTAATTTTTGCTCTGTTTTTAATACATCATCTTTTTTAGTAGTAATTCCTAATCTTTTTGAAACTCTAAATACATGAGTATCTACTGCGAATGATGGCTCATCAAATAATTGTCCTAAAACAACACTTGCTGTTTTTCTACCAACACCACTTAAACTTTCTAAATATTCTCTATCATTTGGTACATATCCTATCTTAGATATTTTTTCTACTATTTCTTTAAAATATTTAGACTTTATTTTATGAAAACCTATTCTTTTAATATAATTATCAATTTCTTCTATACTTAATGCATTTAATTTTTCTAATGTATCATATTTTTTATATAGTTCTTTAGTTACTAAATTGACACTTTTATCTGTTGTTTGAGCAGATAACATGACTGATAATAGTAATTCATAATCTTTTGAATATTCTAGTTCGCATTTTGGATTTATAAAATATCTATCAAATTCATTTATTATTAAATCTTTATTCATTTTCATCAAACCATTCAAAATCTAATATACTATCATCTTCAGCTTTGTCTTCTTTTTGTTTTTCTTCTTTAATCTTATTTTTAATACCTTTTTTAGACCATTCGTACACTATTTTATCAATGTATTTAAAACTTCTAACTCCGTTTAAAACAGCTTCTTTTAGTGCTGATTTAATGGTTTCTTCACTAACACCTTTTTCAAGCCATTTATTAATCATTTCATATTCAAAACTACTTAATGTTCTTCCAAGTTCACTTTCAAACATAGCATAAATATCTTTATTATTTGTACTATCAGTCTTTTTATTTAATGCAAGTCTATCATATAGTGGATCTAATTTTATTTGTTCTATAACTTCCCCATTATTATTAGTAACTACCATTTCAATATATTTTTTATTTATTAAACTTGTAAATGTATTAAATATCTTTTCTTCATCAAATCCAAGTTTTTCTTGTATATCTTCTGTATTTAATAATGAGCTAACATTAATAAAATATAATACAAGCAAAAACTCATCTAATGTAATGTCTATTGCACTTATGCATTTGACTATATTAGAATTAATAACAAAATCTTTACTTGTAAACATATTTCTTAAATCACTCATAATCTGCTTCCTTTAATATTGTTCCTATATTTGTAGTTTCTAAATATTCTTTTATTCTATAATTAGAATTTTCTAATTCTCCTAACATTACTTTTCTTTCAATAAACTTATATAATTTTTTTATATTGTTTATTTCTACATATTTAGCAATTTCTCTTGGAGTTATTTCTAACTCAATAATACTATGTATTTTACCCAATTCTTCAAAAGACTTTATCTCTTTATTTAGATTTAATATATAACTTGCATTTTTTATTATTGTATCACTATATATTATTAATTCTTCAGTACTTATAGAGTCTTTTTTAACCATGTTTGAAATGTATGATATAACTGTTTTTTCACTATTTGAAAATGGTAATGTAGTTTCTATTTGAGCCCATATTCCATATTTATCATAAGCTTTATATACTTCATTGAACTTAATATTTAAATACTTTCCTAAATTATATTTTTTAACTAGTTCAAAGAACTTATCATAGCCATTAGAATCAAATATTTTATCTAATTCTTTTCTTATGTATTCTTTTGGTATTTCATTTAGCATTTTACCATTTTCTTTTAGAAACTCTAATATCTCATCTGATAAATCAAAATCAAGTGTACAATAAAACCTTATAGCTCTTATAATTCTTGTTTTATCTTCAGTTAATTTTTCTTTAGTATTTCCTACCACTTTGATAATTTTATTATCAAGATCTTCTTTAGCATTTAATAAATCTAATAATTTGCCATTTGAATCAATAGCAAATGTATTTATTGTAAAGTCTCTTCTTAGTAAATCTGTTTTTAAATCGTTAGCATATTCTAGTTTTACTGGTTTATTCTTTTTATATTGTAGTTCTTTTCTATAAGAAGTTATATCATATGTATATTCTCCTTCTTTTATATGATAACTATAATATTGTTTATTAGGTTTTCCAGCATTTCCAAATATCCTAATTAAATCTTCAACTTTGGCATTAGTACATATATCTATATCTTTAGAATCATATCCAAGTAAATAGTTTCGTACATATCCACCAACTATATAACATTCAAAACCCTCTTCAATAATTTTATCCACTATTTCTTTCATACATTTATTTTATCACAATTAATTATTTTTTCAAATAAAAAAAGCCCAAGGGCTTTTTATTAATTTAAAGCATCTTTTAATTTACTTCCAGCTTTAAATGTTGCTGCAACCTTAGCAGGAATCTTAATAGTTTCCTTTGTAGCAGGATTAATACCTTCTCTTGCAGGTCTCTTCTTAGCAGCGAAAGTTCCGAATCCAACTAGTGAAACTTTTCCTTCTTTCTTAAGACCAGCTGTAATACCTTCGATTGTAGCTTCTAATGCTCTTTGAGCATCAGCTTTAGTTAATCCGGCTTTAGCAGCAACGAATTCTACTAATTCAGTTTTACTCATCGTAAATTACCTCCCATTAATATTTAGCACTGTATATATTTTCATACAATGCTTACATATTAATTGTAACATAACTACTGGAAATTGCAAGTAAATTGATACCTTTTTTACATATTTATCATATAAATTATTTTTTTATAGATTATTTTTTAGTTTTTTAATAAATTTACAAGTTGGATAGTTTGAACAAGCTATAAATTTTCCATATCTTCCTACTCTTTCTGTTAATTTGTTTCCACACTCTGGGCAAGTTTCATCTAGTTCTTTTGGTTCTTCCTGTTTAATGTACTTGCATCTTGGATAGTTTGAACAAGCAGTAAAATTACCATGCTTACCTTTTCTAATTACCATAGCACTTCCACATTTTGGACAAGTTTCTCCTGTTTCAGTAGGCTTTTCTTTTTCTTCCTTCTTAATATAATTACAGTCCGGATAATTTGAACAAGCTACAAACTCTCCATACTTTCCCTTTCTAATTACAAGTGGACTTCCACACTCTGGACAAGTTTCTCCTGTTTCTTTTGGACTAGCTTTTTCCATTTCTTTAAATGCTTTATCTACAAGTGGTTCAAAATCCTTATAGAACTTATCTACTACTGTATCCCACTCTAATTTTCCATCAGCAACTAAATCGAGTTCATTTTCCATATTTGCTGTATAATCAACATTAATTATTCCTGAAAAGAATTCTTGTAATTTATCAGTAACATTTACACCAATTTCTGTTGGATAGAATTTTTTATCTTTAATTTCTACATATTTTCTTTCTTTTAATACAGAAATTATTTTGGCATAAGTACTTGGTCTTCCTATTCCTAATTTTTCTAATTCAGCAATAAGTTTTGCTTCTGTGTATCTAGATTTTGGTTCAGTAAAGTGTTGTATTTTCTCTACTTTATCTGAAACAATTACTGATGACATATAATTGGCAAAATCAGGTAGTACTGTATCTTCTGTGTCTTCATAGTCTTTATATACTTTTAAATATCCATCAAAAACATATACTTGACCAGTAGCATGGAATGTATAATCATTATTATCTAAATCAACAGAAGTTGCTTCTACTTTAGCATCTGCCATTAGGGATGCTAATGTTCTTATATATATTAAATTATATAGTTTATATTCTTCTGGTTTTAAATACTTTTTAATACTTTCTGGTGTTCTATCTATACTTGTTGGTCTAATTGCTTCGTGGGCATCTTGAACATTATCATTCTTTTTAGCTGTTTTAGCATATCCCTTATATTCTTTTCCATAATTGTTTTCAATATACTTTTCTGTATCATTTATAAATAAATCTGAAAGTCTAATTGAATCTGTTCTCATATATGAAATAAGACCGACAGTTTCACTACCAATATTAATTCCTTCATATAATTTTTGAGCTATCATCATTGTTTTA
Organism: Mycoplasmatota bacterium; assembly: GCA_022774645.1. GTDB lineage: Bacteria > Bacillota_I > Bacilli_A > RF39 > UBA660 > CAG-1000. Next base: position 205,497 of record JALFKQ010000026.1, read on the forward strand.
GATGCTGGATAGCCTAAACGATTTGAAGCCATTTGAGTAAGTGTACTTGTTGTAAAAGGTAATTTACTTTGCTTATTTTTAAGTTTTTTATCTACATTAGCTATATTATAAGCATTTGATAATTTACTAATTATTTCATCAGCTTCAACTTTACTATTTATTTCAATTTCTTTACCTTTGTATTTAGTTAATGTTGCTTTAAAGTCTTTAAAATCTGTTTCAATAGTGTAATATTCTTTTGGAATAAATGCTTCTATTTCTCTTTCTCTATCAACAATTAATTTAAGTGCTACACTTTGTACTCTACCAGCACTTTTACCATCTGTTTTGTATTGCATAAGTCTGCTTAGTCTAAACCCTATTATTTTATCAAGCATAAGTCTAGATTCTTGACTATGTACTAGATTATCATCTATTTTTCTTGGATGTTTAAATGATTCTATGATAGCTGGTTTTGTTATTTCATTAAATACTACTCTATCATAACTATTATCTTTAAGATTTAATGCTTCTTTTAAATGCCAGCTTATAGCTTCTCCTTCACGGTCTGGATCGGTTGCTAATATAACATTATCACAATCTTTAACAGCCGCTTTAAGTTCTTTTACAACCTTACTTTTTTCTTTTAAAGTAATATAATTAGGTTTATAACCATTTTCTAAATCTATTCCAAGACCATATTTACCTGTATTTGATAAATTTCTTATATGACCCTTACTTGATAATACTTTATAATCTTTGCCTAGATATTTTTCTATTGTTTTACTTTTACTAGGGCTTTCTACTATAACAAGATTTTTCATATTTCTCCTTTTATAATTTCTCTTCACAAAAATAATATTAACATTAATATTAAATTTGTCAAGAAATTATTTTCTCCCTCTATTTATTATATAATGTAAAAAATTTAAAAACACTACTTTTTGCATCAAAAAAAGTAGAATTACTCTACTTTTCTTTTTAATGGTTCTATTATAAGCATTCTACATAAGTATCATTTAAGCATCTTATAGTACATAAGCAATTACAATCCATTGTGAAAATTGAATCTGTGCTTACATAAGGGTAAAGTGATGTTGTATCTGGGTTAGCTGCTAAAACTCTAAATGTACAACAACATCCATCTACCTTTTCTACTCTAAATACTGAACTTGTTGTATCTGTTTCTGTTCTACTAACAGGCATACTCCAAGGTGTTCCATTACCACAACAAGTATATAACATAATTGGACGAGTGTTGCAAATTACACAGTTAGTACCACCGCCTAATGCTGGTCTATCACATGATAGTAAGCAATTATCTGGGCAAGCATTAGATTGTAATACATTTATAACTTGTAATATTTCCATTATACAATTATCACAAGTATTGCAATTGTTTTCATTATTATTACACATATAATCCACTCCTTTATTTCTATTCATTAATATGGTATGAAATGTAACTAAATTTGTTTACATATTTTCCCTAGTTTATTAAATAGAATAAATAAAAATAAGCAAATAAATTGCTTATTTTACTGTAAAGGTTAGTCCACTTGGTTTATTAGAAGTATTATTAAATTTATTGGCGTCTGCTTGTGTTCTTGCATATCCAATAGTTGCTTGTGCATTTTTAAACATATAATGCATATCTTTTGTATTGGTTGTATCAAAACTACTCAAATCTAATACCTTAGTTTTAGTTGACTCAAACATTCCACAAAAGTGAAATCCCCAACCTGTCATACCTACCACATTACTAGTATCAAGTTTATTTTAACCCTTTATTTCAGTTGCATTTGCTGAAGCAAACATCCATTGATGTCACATTATTAGTATTGAAATTACTTACATTTAATTTTTCTATTTCATATTTTTTTATACAAATTGAATTGTCACTTTCAATTGGAAATAAACCACCAGTTAATATTTTTTTCCATAAACATTTCCATCTTCGTCTTCTACTTTTTCATATATTATTTCTCTACTTGAATCATGTCCATAAAAATCATGTACTAGTTTCCCACATTCTTTATCTAATTTCTATAGGTATTGCTTTTCCTTTGTATAACATATCATCACCTACTTGGACAATATTTTATCGTAATTCTTATATTAAAAAAGAACTATTTCTAGTTCTCATAAACACTAACTTGTTTTCTATCTTTTCCTTTTCTTTCAAACTTTACATTTCCGTTAATTTTAGCATATAAAGTATGATCTTTACCCATTCCTACATTGTTTCCTGGATAAATCTTAGTTCCTCTTTGACGATAGATTATAGCTCCAGCTTTAGCAGTTTGACCATCACTTAGCTTAGCACCTAATCTACGACCAGCAGAATCTCTACCATTCTTTGTAGAACCAACACCTTTTTTAGATGCGAATAATTGTATATTTAAATTCATCTTATTCATGGTTTTCCTCCTTAACATTAATATTTTTATCATAGTTTTCTTTTAGCTCTTTTATCATATGAACTAAATTATTGAGTAAGCCATTTGTTATATTATCTTTCTTAATATTAATAATATCTAAATTATTAGTATCAGTATAACTAATAGCATCTTTGTCAAACTCAAGTATTGCATTTATTGTTGTAATTATCATTGTACTAAAAGATGCACAAACTATATCTTTTCCATAATTTGCATATCCTGCATGACCATTGCAATGAATACTTTCAATGACATTATCTTTTTTAATGATTCTTACTTTTATCATTATTTTGAAATAGATTTGATAAGAATCTTAGTATAAGGTTGTCTATGTCCTTGAGTTTTTCTATATTTTTTCTTTGGTTTATATTTAAACACAAGTACTTTCTTTTGTTTACCATGTTTTAAAACCTTAGCAACAACTTTAGCACCCTTAACAGTAGGAGTTCCTACTTTACCATCAACATATAAAACTTCATCAAAAACAACTTCTGATTCTACTTCATTATCTAGTTTTTCAACATATAGTTCTTGACCTTCTTCAACCATATATTGTTTTCCACCAGTTACGAATATTGCTTTCATATTATTCCTCCTTCAATAAGACTCGCTTTTAAGGTAAGAATTTTTCATCTTTTATATAACCTTTTCAATGCGGTTGTAGAGAAAGATTTCTACAAACATTGATATTTTAGCATAAATGCTCGGTTCTGTCAAACAATTTTCTTAGATATTTCTTTTCTAACATATTATTTATTATATGATAATTATCTCTTTTTAAATTATTTATATTATTAATTATTTTTATTCTTTTAAAATTGTAATTATTTAAATATCTTTCTAATACGAACTTATTGTATTTATATTTTAAATTGTTTATTTCTATTATGATACATTTAATTAAAAATATAGTAAGAAGTAAACTTAAATAAGTTCTTTTTGATATTAAGAATATTAATGTAAAAATTATTGATATTATTATTGATATTTTAAAAGATAGTTTATATGAAAATATTTTATCTAATATTATATTTATTAATTTACCTCCATCGAGTGGTAATATTGGTAGAAAATTAAAAGATATTAATATTTTATTTATATTATTTATTATGTTATATGTATGATATGTTACATAGTTATTTTGATATAAAATGAATATTAAATAAACAAAAAGTAGTTGAAATGTTATACCACCTATTAGAGTAAATAATTCTTTATTTGAACTTACATTTAAGTCTTCATTATAATTTGTTATCCCACCAAATGGATATATTATTATTTCACTATATTTAAAATCAACTATTTTACTAAATGTATAGTGCCCACTTTCGTGAATAAATATTATCAATAAAAAAAGATATACATATTCAAAATATCCGCTTAAAAAAGATATTAAAATGAATATATAGGTTGTGTTATGTATATTAATTCTCATCTATATTAACAGGTTTATTATCTTTTAAAAGTACATAATAGTATTCATTATCACCTGTACCAATTACTTCACCTTTTTCTATGTAATCATATAATTTTACTGATTCTTTTACATTTCCATACCAAGCATAATAACCATTGCTTTGTTGTACAATTATTGTATTATTATATCCATCTTTATTTCCAATGAATGTTACTATTCCACTATCTTTTAAATATATGTTTTCTCCTTCACCAATTATATATTTAATACCATCTTTATATTTTTCGTGCTTTGTTTCTTCTTTAAAAACATTTTCAGTGTTATTTTTACTAAATATATCTGTTGTTTTATTCATAAACTTATTTACAAAGCTAAAATCTATTGTGTTATTTAATACTTTATCAATTATAAAATTTCTAAATTTTGGTGAATAGTTACTTATAATTATTATTAACATAGTAAAAATAACTATTGTAAAAAGTTTATTCATAAATGATTTAAACAATAATTTTGTACTACTACCTTTTTTATTATTTTTATATTCTTCATATGTCATATTAAATTATATATTGTTTATTAATTTTTATGCATATTTTCATAAAAGCTGTAATAATTATCAATGCCAATTATTATGTGATCTATTACTGGTATCGCCATAATATTTCCTATTTCAAATAGTTTATTTGTAAGTTCTATGTCTTCTTTTGAGGGTGTTGTATTATTTGATGGATGGTTATGTATAACTATTATTGAACTAGCACTTTCTAAAAAAGCATATTTAAATATTTCTCTTGGATGAACAACTGATGTGTTTATTGTGCCTTTAAATAATAATTTATATGATATTAATTCTGTTTTTGTATTTAGATATAAAGCATAAAAGTTTTCTTGTGTTTCATTAATAAATAAATTTTTAAATTGCTCAAATACTAGTGTTGTATTGTTTAGTTTTACTTTTTGCTTTACATTTCTATAATACACTCTTCTTCCGAGTTCTAGTGATGCGAGTATTTCTATTGCTTTTACTGTACCTATTCCTTTTATTTTAATAAGTTTGTTATATGTTATATCTTTTAAATTTGATATATCTTTTATTTCATTTAGTATCTTTCTTGATAAATCTTTTACTGATATATTTTTAGTACCTGTTTTTAATATTATTGATAATAGTTCTTCATTTGATAATGATTTTTCTCCTACCTCTAATAATCTTTCTCTTGGTCTTTCACTTTTAATAATGTCTTTTATCATAAAAAAATATTCCTCCATTATTTATATACGAAGAATATTTTTGATACACTATCTATTTTTTAATTTTTCTATTACATTATGTAAATTATCAGCTTTTATTATTTCAATATCATAATTTTTTTCTTTTTTAATTTTTATTGCTTCATCATAGTTACCGCTTGGTACAATAAATACTTTTGCTTTATTTTTAATTGCTCCTTTTAGTTTATATTTAACTCCATCGATTTCACCAACTGTACCATCCGCTTCAATACTTCCAGTACCAGCTATAATTTCACCTTTTGTTAAATCATAATCTGTTATTCTGTTATATATTTCAAGGGCACACATAAGTCCTCTTGATGAACCACTTTCATTATTTTTAAATACGAATTTTACATTTTCTTTTGTACTAATATTTTTTAGTACTGCTAAATATATTCCTATTGATAAATTATCATTTTCATCTTTTTTAAGTATTGCATAACAATCTTTTTCTTTATTATTTCTTTCAACTTTTATATTTAATCTATCATTTTCTTTATATTTTTCTTTTTCGTTTTTTAATGTTTCATAATCAGTAATTTTAGCACCATTTATTTCTTTTATTGTATCTCCTACTTTTAGATTATTGTTTGTTTTATCTGTTATATATGTTACTTTTAAATCAACACTATTAACTTTATATGGTTTACCTGCTTCTTCATAAGCAGCTATTATTGAATTATAACTTGTTTCTTCCAAATAAATTCTATTTCTAAGATTTACTTCTTCCATACTTTCATTATCTATTTTAACATCACTTGCTGGTACTAAATCCCAAGATGGAATTATATAAGATAAAAGTACTGCTGGTATTATTCCATTTCTAGATGTTACATAAGTTAAATTGAAGCTGCCTTCTTCTATATATTTATTATCAGTTTCAATTCTATCTTCTAAACTAATAAGTCCTCCTGGCGAATATATATTATAATCAAGTTTTATAAAGAAAGTTGGTACAATTAAAATAAATAATATATATGAAATATAATTATTCTTAATATCATTTTTTATGTAATTTAGTATCTTTTTTATCATATTTTTCTCCCATTATTAATAGTATATCACATATAAGGAAATTAAATGAAAAAAATAAAATATATTTTGCTTACTTTAATATTTATAATATTTATTATTAATATTGATGTTGTTATTGAATCTGCTCATAATGCATCTTTTGTGTTTTTTAATAAAATTTTTGTTAGTGTTTTTCCATTTATTATACTCAGTGATATATTATATTATTTTAATTATCATATATTCTTAAAAGATAATATTGGGTCTTTTATATCTAAATTATTTAGAATTAATAGTGAAAGTAGTACTGTATTTTTATTTAGTTTATTTACTAGTCATCCAGCTAATGCAATATATATTAAAAATATGCTTGATAATAATGAAATAAGTGTTAATAATGCTAGTAATTTATTGTGTTATACTTATTTTCCATCTATATCTTTTGTTATTGGTAGTATTGGTATAGGTCTTTATAATAATTATAAATTTGGTTTATTTTTATATTTAATTTGTTTAGTTAATAATATAATAATTGGTTTATTTTTAAGAAATAAAAATGATACTAATATAAGTTATAATATAAGAAGTAATAACGATAATTTACTTGATACTTTTTACAATTCTATTATGAAAGGTATTAATACTTCTTTTATAATACTTGGTAATCTTATTGTGTTTACTATTATAATCAATTTGATAATTAAGTATTTTAATATTAATCCATATATACTTAGTATTTTTAGTGGTATTTTAGAGCTTACTAGTGGTGTTATTAATGTAAGTAATATAAATAATAGTTTAAATATAAAGTTTTGTTTAACAGCTTTTATTTTATGTTTTAGTGGTTTGTCTATTTTATTTCAAAGTTTTACTATTCTTAGTAAATATAAAATCAATATAAAAAAAATATTAATTGTTAAATTAATATTTTCTATTATGAGTGCCTTTATTATATTTATAGTTACTTTGCTGTGAATTTTAAGTTTTCTGGTTTATGAGGTGTACTTAATGCATTAAATTTATTTGCTTCAGCACTATTTCTAGCATAGCCTGTCGTAGCTCTTGTATTTCTAAACATATTATTCATATTAGTGACTTTACTTGTGTCAAAACTACTCAAATCAAGTGTAGAAATTTTAGTATTATAGAACATTAGCTCCATATTTGTAACATTTCTAGTGTCTAATTTGTTAAGACCATTTATTGTTGTAGCTTCTGCTCCGTCAAACATACTCTCCATATTTACAACATTACTAGAGTTTAAACTGCTAACATCTATAGAAGTTGCCTTTGAATTAATAAACATATGTGAAGTTGAAACAATTGGTTTTCCATCTATAGTTGCACAAATTTCATCTGTTATTGGAGTAGTTGATGATAAATCTACAATTCTCACTCCCCAACCATCAGTTGAAATATTATTCCAACTATATTGGTTACTTTGTATTCTTGTCCAGAAACTTTCTTGTTTATATCTATATTCATATGAACCTCTTATATATTTTGAACCTTGTGTTAGTGTAGTATTTCCACTAGTACAAGCAAGCCCAGTCACTGGAGGATTAGGAGTTTGTGTTCCATCAGTTTTCTTTACTGTATCTGTTGAATATAATTTAATATTATAAGTTTCATCACTTACATGTATTGTTAAAATACTTAATATATCTTGTTTTGTTGTATCTTTTTTATTATCATAAGAATGTTGTTCAAGAGATAAACCTGTGAATTTATAACCTCTTGTTGTGACTCTATTTTGATCTTTATTTTGTATATTTTCTTGTTCTATCGTTCTTAAAAATGATTGCTTATTTGTCTTCTTATCATAATAAGATACTGTACTAGTATCCGTTCTTTCATATCTTATTATATTACCATTACTATCTTTTATTGCTTTAGTTCCATTTAACGAAAGAGTGTATATTTTTAATTGCCTTTCTTCACCATTTCTTAATTTTATATCACATATATTTCCTTCTTCATTACAGCTTGCTTTAGTAATACCTTTATTATTAATAATATCATTATTTATATGTCTTGATATTGATGCACTAAATATTCTAATATCACTATCCTCATCTATAACTTCATATGTTTGTTTTAATTTAACAAGTGTTGCTAGAAGTGAAACAAGTATAACTGATACTAAAGTTATACTTACAATTAATTCAATTAGTGTAAAACCTTTTTTGTTCATGTTATCCTCCATTATAACATTATTGAAGCATAATAATATTTTCCTTTTCTATAAAATACCCCTATTGCATAGTTAATTGGTGTTGTATCATCATCTTGATATTTTTTTAATGTTTTTAAATATTCTATTGTCCCATTATCATATACTTTAGTAGCATAGTAATTCTCACTTTGGTTATTAGTAAGTGCTTTTTCTATATCATTTATTATTATAAAATATATCATATTAGTATCACTAAATAACTGTTTACAATCAGAAATAACATCATTCATGTAAGTTGTATCACAGTTATCTTTAGAGGCAACTAAATTACTTTGATAACTCACTCCTGTTTTATTTCCCATTTCGTTTACAGTCCATAATAAATATTTATCACTTGGAGTATCATAGTATTTTCTTTGTTTTGATTTACTTGCTAAAAGATCATAACTAGATAATGACATTGTTAGTGCTAGTGCAACTATTATCAAGACGGTTACACTTTCTACAAATACGAATCCTTTTTTATTCATAATCAGTCTCCTATTATATATGGACTAGTTCTAAGTCCTGTTCCACTTTTAATGATAGAATCTCCTCTTAAAGTTATAACTGGAAATATTTTTCCTTTTTGTGAAGTATTTGTTTCTTCAAGTGTTCCATCTGCATTATGCATAAATATATTTGAATAATTACTTACATGAGAACTTGGTGTCATTGTAAAATATTGATTTCCGTTTGCTAAATAATGTGTTTCTGATGTAGTTGTACCATTTTTAGCAATAGCACCTGCATACATTAATTCATCCATTGTAATCATTCCAACTGGATATAATAGTTCACCATTACCTGATGCTAATGACTGGCTAAATTTATCTTTATCATTTGTACAGTTAAATGTTGGCAAATTTGATTGATATCTTAAATATGGATTATAATATGTAATATTATTACCATAACCAAATTGTGTTCCGGTACCAGTATATCCTTCACTTGCAGTTGTAATTTTTCTATCTGAACAATAAGTTACATCTGCTAAATATTTTGTAATTTCATCACCTTTTGAGTAAATATTATCTTTAGCCCAATTATCTATTTCTTTTTTAGCATTACTATCAAATTTATTATTTGTGGATTCTTCATATGTTGTTGTAGGTGTTGTTATAACACAAGTAGTGGTTGATTCACACTCATTTTCAACTCCTGTTTTGTACCCTATAAATGTATTGTCTTTTGTTGTTTGATTATATACAACATCAGTTATTGGAGAAGTAATTGTTCCATCGGGACAAGCTCCATTTGTTGGTACACCTGCATATTGCATCTTGACAGCATTTCCCTCAGCTGTTCTTATTATTCTAAAACATAGTCCAGCATAAATAACATAGTTATTATTTACAGCACCTCTAAAATAATAAACTCTTTTGCCATTAATTGATTTATCTGCACTAGTAGTATAATACAGTCCTTTACCATTTGTATCACTTGAAGGTAAACTGAAATTTATTCCTGTACTACTACTCACATTAATACTATCTACACTATCTGAATAATTCAAATTATCTATTAGAATTCTATAATATAATTTACTTTTTTGTTCATTAGATACTTTTAAATCACTATTTATTCTTTCACTAAAAGTAGTTAATATTTTATTATTTCTAGAATATGTTTTTAATATTGCAAGCATAACAAAAAGAAATAATATTAAAAATGTATATACAAGTGTCATTGAAATGAAACCATTTTTATTTTTCATATTTTACTCCTTATTGTAATTATATAACAAATAAAAATAAAAATCTACAATTGTAGATTATTTATTTTCTCTTACAATATTCATACCAGAATATATATATGAATATGTATTTTTTATATTATATGTGTTGTCCATTTCATTATCTATTTTTATTATTTTTGGAGGTATTGATATTAAAATATTAAAAAGCATTTTTTCTTCATCTGTTAATGATAAAGTTTCATTATAAACTTTTAAAAGATAAATAAAATCAAGTTTATAACCTTCTTTTTTATAAAATTTATATAGATCTAAGACTGGAGTGTCAACCAAATAATTATCCCAACTTATTAAATAATTTTTATCTCCATGAATAAAATGTTCTAATGAAATGTTATTATGATTAATGCACACTCTTTCTTTTGATTTAAATTCAACTATTTTAAACCATTTTTTAAGTTCTTCTTTAGCATATTTAAGTGAACTATCTATAGCACTATAATTTCTAGCAAATAAGTAATGTGATGGTGACATAAATTCCTCATTTTCTATTTCTTCTATGGCAGTTTCATAATATTTAGTTAAATATTCTATATTTGATAGTAATTTGTCATATATATTTTTATATTTATTTTTACTAACATCTTTAAAAAACATTGTTTTATAGTGGAGCATAGAAAGTGTTTTTATAAGTTCAGTACCTGTACTTACTTCATGATATTTTTCCTCTTTAATATATTTTGTTTTAACTTCTCTATCATTTATATCTATTATTTCAGGGTAGTTATTAAAATTAACTGTATCTAAATATTCATATAATTCTAATAAATCATTATTTCTTTTTTTAGTAATTATGCCATCTTCTATTAAGACACTATTTTTATATTTTTTACTCATTTACTTCAGGTATTATTATTTTATCGCCTATTTTTAAATCATTTAAATTATTATATAAAGATAATTCTTCTTTACTAATATTATATTTATTACATACTTGGTCTACTGTATCTCCTTCTCTTAGAATATATATTTTATATGTATAATATTTATTCTCATTATTAATAATGGTGTTTGTTATATTGGTAATGTTATTATCAATGTCAACATCATTTACAATTGGTTCAATAGTTTCTGTTTTTGTTTCTTCTGGCAACTCAATATCGTCCTTAAAATAATCATTTAAATAATTATCAAGTGGGTCATCCTCTTCTTTTTCTTCCTCTTTCTTTTCATCTTCTATTTCGTCACAAGTAAATAATAAATCAATGTTCGCTGTTAATACATCTTTAGAGATTGAGTATTTAAAATCATCAATATCTATTTTTATTGTATCTTTATTTACTTTTTTTGATATAGCTATACCAAATGGAACTGTATATTCAAATTCTTCATCTAAAACAGTTGCTTCTGTCATTTTATATGTACCATTTATATTTACAGTTCCTTCAACTAAATCATCTAGAATTTTATAATCATGTTCTAAACTAATGTTAGTTATTTCTCCTATTTTAGTTTTAAATATAATATCTTTTTTTAATGGAATAATTTCTCTCATATATTTCTCCTCTCAATTAAATATATGAAAAAAAATATTCATTATGAGAATATTTTTTCGTATATTTCTAAGTAGTTACTTACAGGTACAAATTCTATATTATTTCTAAGATCTTTTTCTAACCATTCTATATCATTCATATTATCTTTTGGTATAAATAGTTTTTCTAATTTCAATCTTTCACAGGCTATTGTTTTTTCTTTTAAACCACCTATTTTTAATATATCACCATTTAGTGTTATTTCACCTGTTAAAGATATTTTATCACTTATTATTGTTCCTTTTATATGTGAAAGTATTGCTGTTACTACTGCTATACCTGCTGATGGACCATCTTTGTTTATAGCTCCTTCAGTAAAGTTTATATGTATATCATTATTCACAAAAAAGTCTTCATCAATATCAAATCTTTTGGCATTACTTTTAATATAGCTTATTGCAATTTCTATACTTTCTTTAGTCATATCTCCAAGTGATCCTGTAAATGTGTATTTGCCTGTTCCTTTAAATGTAGTACACTCTATGTATATTGATACTCCTCCAACTGTACTACAGGCTACAGCTGTTACTACTCCTGGATGAATAATTTCTTTATATTTTGATTCTTTATATAATTCTTGTTCCAAGAAGTGATTAATATCATTTTCTTTAATTCTAATACTAACTATTTTTCTAGATGATTTTATATGTTCAGTTATAACTTTTCTAACTATTTTATTTATATCTCTTTCAAGTTCTCTTACACCTGATTCACTAGTATACTCATTTATTATTTTTTTGATTGCTGGTTCTTCAAATTTTATTATTGTATTTTTAAGGCCATGCTTTCTTAATGAAGTTGGTATTAAATAATTTTCACTTATAAATAGTTTTTCACTATCTGTATAACCAGTTAACTCTATTATTTCTAATCTATCTAGTAAAGTGGGAGGTATATTTGTGATATCATTTGCTGTTAAAATAAATAATATTTTTGATAAATCTATTTCTTCATCTATATAGTTATCTGTAAATCTTTTATTTTGACTTACATCAAGTATATCTAGTAATGTAGAAGCTGGATCACCTTTGTAATCTTTTTTTAATTTATCAACTTCATCAAGCAAAAATACTGGATTATTACTTCCACATTTTATAAGTGATGTTACTATTTTACCTGGATTAGATCCAATGTATGCTCTTCTATGCCCAACTAATTCTGCTGAGTCACTCATTCCACCTAATGATATTTTAACAAAGTTTCTATTTAATGCTTGTGATATTGATTCTGCAAATGTTGTTTTACCTACTCCTGGAGGGCCAACTAAACAAATTATTGGACTTGATACTTCATTTGCTATACTTTTGACTGCTATATATTCTATAACTCTTTCTTTTGCTTTTTTCATTCCATAGTGAGTATCGTTAAGTTTCTTTTCTATTTTTAATAAATCTTTTTCATCCTTTGTTTCAATATACCAAGGAACATTTAATAAATATTCTATGTAATTTCTTATTATTCCTGCATCGGGACTCATTTCACTAGTAGCATTATATCTTTCTATTTCACTAAGTAGCTTTTCTTTTATTCTTTCTGGATATTTGCCACTATTTGCTAAGTTTCTATAATTTAAAATATCTTCTTCTTTAGTATTTGTTTCACCAAGTTCATCTTTAATTACTCTTAGTTTTTCTTTTAGAATGAATTCTTTTTGTGTATCATCTAATCCTTTTTTAATTTCATTTTCAATATGACTTTCTAAGTCTATAACAGCTGTTTCAACTGCTAATTCTTTAATTAGTGTTTTGCATCTACTTATTGGAGAAGAATCTAACATTAAATTTAATTTTTTTTCAAAAGATAATGGTAAAAAGTTTGCTATTAAATCAGTCATTTTATCTAAATTACAACCTGATTTTAATTCACTCATTATTGAATTACCTATTAAAGGATTTTTATCTATATATTGTTCTAATTCTGCTTGTAACTTTCTTTGATATGCTGTCCATTCTATTTCACTTTCTGATAAGTCTATACTAGTTATAATACTATCCAATATATCTTCTTCATTTGAATAATTTACATAGCTTATTATTTTTACTCTATACAATCCAGTTATTATTACTCTTTTATTTCCATTTGGTAAATCAATAACACTATTTATTTTTCCAACTACACCTATTCTAGATAAATCTGATGTATCTGGTTTTTCTTCAAGTGTATTTAGGGGGCAAACGATTAAGACTTCGTCATCGTGATATAATTTAGATATTTCTGTTACCTTTTTGCTTATATCACTTTTAATTTCTACTCTTACTTCTTCACCTGGAAGCAAGACTAATTTTTTTAACAAAATTACTGGCAAATTACTCTTAATCATGCTTCCTCCTGCTCTTGACTTATTATTATAAATTCAATTTATATAAATGTAAACACCAAAAATAAATTTTCACAAAAAAAGAGTTTTTAAAACTCAATTTTCCATTTAATTTTGTATTTAAACTTAAATTTTTATATTTAATTTTTGTGATTCATTTTTAATACATAATCCTAGAATTTCTGCATTTCTTTTTATCAATATTCTTTGCATTTTTTTAATCTTTTCCATTATTATTTTAAGTTCTGTTTTATGTTCAGGATTTAATGAATATTCATATTCTTCATATGATGCAGAAAGCTGTGTCATGGCAATTTGATATTCTCTATAATCATATTCCATTTTTCTAATTTTTTCATCTATTTTTGCCTTTTTATTAGCAATAATATTTTTATCTTTTGAAGTAGTAAGTTCTATTTCTAAACTTTCACTCATTCTTTTATATTCTTCTATTTTATTTTCAAGTTTATCTAAAAATTCAATATCTGTTATTTCATTTAAACTATTCATAATCTTTCACCCTATCAAAAGTAATATTTTTGACTTTTTCTTGTTTAATAGAATTTATTATTATTAAACTAACTCTTTCATAGTCAACTTCCCCATTTACTGGAATATTTTTCTTTTTAGATATTTTAGTAAAGCATTCTTCTACTTCATCATCATTATAATATTCTATTCCAAATTCTTGTTTTAATATATCTTTATAATATTTATCTAACATTCCAAGTATATGACAAGCTACTTCTTCAATTGTTATTACTTCTTCTTTTATAATCGTCATACTTGCTAGATTATATGCAACCATATTATTTTCGAATTTTGGCCATAAAATTCCAGGACTATCAACTAGATCCATATTATCATTTATTCTAAGTGTTGTTAGATTTTTAGTAACACCTGGTTTATTACCCACTCCAGCTATATTTTTACCAACTAATTTATTAATAAGTGTACTTTTTCCTACATTAGGTACACCTACTATTAAACATTTTGCTTTCTTAGGAAGTAAACCCTTATTTTTTCTCTTTTCATTTATAGATTTCATAAGTTTTGAAACTTCTTCTATTATTTTTTTGTAATCATTAGTATTTTTAGAATCACAAGTAACTATAATATATCCCTCTTTATTATACTTTTCTATCCATTTAGCTGTTTCTTCCTTATCGCATAAGTCATATTTATTAAATACAATTATATTTTGTTTTTCTCTTGTTATTTTTGCTAAATCAGGTATCATTGAAGAATATGGCACTCTTGAATCAATAACATTAATAACTACATCTATGTTAGAAATGATATTTGTTATCTCTTTTTTTGTTTTAGCCATATGTCCTGGGTACCAATTGATATTGGTTTTCGCGATACTTTTATTATCTTCTATGTTTGTATTTTTATTTTCTTTTCTCATTTTTCTCTTTTGATACATATCCATAAAATTTCACTCCTTTATATATTCTTTAATTAAAAACTTTAAAGCACAAAATTAATTTTTT
>JALFKQ010000020.1 GCA_022774645.1 Mycoplasmatota bacterium
ACCTTGTATAATGAAAACATAGTAAAAAACAGATTTTCATTATACTTTTCCTTTCTTTAATATTTTTTACTATAATTATCATAAGACGCTGTGGATTAGTTTTATCACCTATAGCTTAGACTATTTTAATTGAGGATCTAACCACTGTCTTATGCTTATTTGTTAATTAGTTAGATAACGCATGACGTTTTATATATAGCAAGGTTACATTTAGTATAAGATTTGTGGAACATAGCGGATAAATTAAAAAGGAGTTGTTCTTATGATTTACATTGGCATTGATGTTGCTAAAGAAAAGCATGATTGTTGTATTATTGATTCGGATGGTGTTATTCTTAATGATTCTTTACGTATATCCAATACGCTTAAGGGCTTTGAATTACTTTATAATTCAATCCTTTCCGTCCTACCTGACAAGGATATTTCTAACGTAAAAATAGGACTTGAATCAACAGGTCATTATAGCACTAACATCCAAAGCTTTTTGTATAATAAAGGGTTTAAGATCTCCATTCTTAATCCCTTAGCTACAAATCTTTTCCGTAAGGCACAAACCCTTAGGAAAACTAAAACGGATAAAACCGATGCACTAGTTATCGCTAAAATGCTATTTTCTGATGATACAAAATCCTATATACCAGTATCATACCAGATTCAAGAATTAAAGTCACTAACTAGACACAGATATAGATTAATCGGTTATCGTTCAAAGCTTAAAATATCAATAAACAGGCTAATAGATATAATTTTCCCTGAACTGCCTAAATTGCTGTGGTCTATTCATCAAAGTTCATCTTATGCTCTCCTAAAGGAGTTGCCGAGCCCGAAGGATATAGAGTCATGTCATTTAACGAAGCTTACTAATCTTCTAAATAAAGCTTCAAAAGGTAAATATACAAAAGATAAAGCCATTGAATTAAAAACTTATGCTAAAGATTCAATTGGAACCAGTAATAGATCATTATCTTTTGAGCTACAGCAGACAATCAGACTGATTGAGTCTGTTCAGGATGAAATTAAAATATTAGACAATCAAATAAAAGAAGTTGTTACCGAATTGAATTCTCCTATAATGACAATACCAGGTATTTCTTATACTCTAGCTGCAATCATATTATATGAAATAGGAGAAATAGAACGTTTCACTACGCCCGCAAAGCTTTTAGCTTTTGCAGGATTAGATCCATCTACATATCAATCTGGTAAATATTCAGCTTCACATACACCAATGGTAAAACGTGGCTCAAAATATCTACGATGGGCTATATTAATGGCTTCCAGGACAGTTTGTATGAGAGATTTAACATTTTCAGAATATCTATCTAAAAAACGATCCGAAGGAAAACATTATTATATAGCCATGAGCCATGTTTCTAAAAAACTACTAAGAGTTATTTTTTATCTTTTAAAAACTGATACTGCATTTGTTCTACAAATGTAATTTACTTTTTAAAAATAGCAACTTTGTTGCTTTATTTGTCATGCAATTTTTTACTAAAATAATAATTAAAGAAACTTACTAAAAAAGACTTGACTTCATATAGTTAGTCTCAAGAATATTTTACCATATATCCAATACAAATACAATACAATGTATTTGTATTAGTTAGGTATGTAAATGTATTAGTTAGGTATGTAAATGTATTAATAAAATTTTTAAAGCTAGTTATATCAAGGCTTTTAGCTACATGTAAACATATAAACATATAAATAATAAATAAACAATAAAAACAACAACTCTTAATGGTTATTGTTTTTAACCTATTAAGAGAAATATTTATATAAAAAAATAAAAAATTGTATAAAAAAAATTTAGGTATGAAAATGTATTAGTTAAATTTACAGGCATATTTTCTTATAAAGCTTTCATCTTTAATTTATAATAGACTATAAAGAACTCATAGTTAAAATTATTTTGAGTATGTAAAACTCGTATTTAAAATTTTAAAGCTAGTTATATCAAGGATTAGAAGGGTGTCTAAAACATATAAAACAACAACTATTGGTTGTGGTAGCATTTTTAATATTGGGAATATTCTGTTATTTTATTGACAATAAGAACATAAGTTCTATAAAATAGATAAAAAATGAGTTAAAAAAATATTGTTGTTAAATAAACTGAGTTAAAAATGAAACAAAATGAAACGAATATGAAATTAAGCAAAAAGAAAACAGTTTAAAATAAATATATAAATAATTTATAGGAAGTGATACAAATGAAGCCACCAATTAGTAGAATGGGCGGGAAAAGCAAACTTAAGAAAATAATAACGGAGAAAATACCTAAGGATCATCTATGTTATGTTGAGCCATTTTTCGGAGCTGGGTGAATATATTTTGAAAAAGAAGAAAGCAAGGTAGAAGTTATAAATGATAAAGATAGAGAGCTTATAAATCTTTTTAGGATGATAAAAGAACATCCAGGAGAAGTCGAAAGATTATTAGATTTTGAGTTCATAAGTAGAGATAAGTTCACACAATATAAGTCTATAGATGTAGAAGGATTAACTGAAATACAGAGAGCAGTACGCTTTTTATATATAATTAGTAATAGCTTTGCATCCAGGGGAGTATCCTTTGGATATACAGCTATAGGAAAGCCTTGTCAGAAGATCTATGATGTTCAAAATGAATTGATGCTATTAAGAGATAGATTAAAAAATACAATAGTTGAAAATAAAGATGCTATAGAGATTATAAAAAAATATGATAGGCTAACAACTTTTTATTTTTGCGATCCACCATATTTGGGAACTTCAGGATATGGTGCAGAAGCTAAATTTACTTTAGAAGATCATATAAGATTAAGAGATACATTATCAAATATATCAGGAAAATTTCTGCTTACAATAAATGATTGTGAAGAAATTAGGAAATTATATAAAGACTTTCATATTCAAGAAGTAATGGTGAATTATTCAGTTTCAAGACAACAAGCAGCAAGAAAAGAATATGGGGAGTTGATGATCACCAATTATGAGAATTAGTGATAATGATAAGATGTTAATAGATTATTACCAAAGATTAAAGAGAAGAAAGCAACTGAAGAATGAAATAGATATATTAGAAAATAGTAGAAAACAGTTAGAGTGTTATTTGATGGGAGTATATAGGCAAAGTATAATAAATAGAATTAATGCGAATAAGGAGTTATTAGCAAAAAAGAATCTAGAATATAATATTTTACTAGAAGATACTCTAAAGATTGAGTCAATTATTTTAGTGCTCGATGAGGAAGATAAAGAAATATGTGATATGAGATTTAACAAGCAAAGAGATTATCAAGCAATAGGAGAATCTCTTTGCCTTAGTAAATCTACAGTTTGCAGAAAAGTAAAAAGTATTATTAATAAAATTAGCAAAGAATTAGAGTAAGAAGCTCCACCTTACTTACTCAATTCTTTATTAAATTGGAGTTATAAATTATCATTAAAGATAATCGGATAATCTACCAATAACTTTACCTTGTATACATATATCTTTATGTCTAAAGGTTTGAATTTTATGTTTAGGATTAGTACTTTCAGGAATTAAAGTGATATACTCGTCATCTATTTCTAATCTTTTTATAGTGGCATAAGATCCAACTCTTGCAATGACTATATCTCCAGGAGCGACACAGGAAGTATTTTCAACTAGTATAATCTCACCATCTTTATAAAGCTTATTCATACTATCTCCACTAATGTGTAAAACATAATATCCTTTAGAGGAATTGAGATTATCTTCAGGAATAGATACAAATTCCATATTATCTTCATATGTTAAAGAAATTTTACCTGCAGGTATAGGACCAAAATCTTTAATTTCACGATAAATTTGTTCTTTTTTAGAAGAATTTAAATCGATTATATTAGGAACTAGTTCATCTGTATATTCTTCATTAGATTTATTAACTTCTTTAAAATTAATAACTTTATCTTTATTTAAATAGGAAAGCAACCTATCAATTTCTTCGATTTTTCTTGGAATATCAATAGTACAAATCCTATTTAATATTTCTTTTTCTTCTATATAGCATTGTTTTTTATATTCTAAGTCTATTTTTAAATTATCTATAGAGAATAAATCTATATTAAAGTCAGACGACTTTGTATCAAATAAATCATCTGAAATAAGTTTATCAATAGATATATTAAAGAAATCAGATAATTTTATTAATATAGATAAAGTAGGCTCACTTTTTCCAGATTCATAATATGATAAGACAGATCTAGAGATACCAATTTTTTGGGCTAAAAAATCTTGTTTTAAATTAAAACTTTTTCTCAAGTTAAATAAATTTTTGGAAAAAGTTGAATTCATAAAATCACCTCACATTAATAATACAAGAAAAAAAACAATGCATAAAAAAAAATCGATATTTAGACTAAAAATAAAAAGTGTAAATATATTGACAAAAATGTGAGGATAATATATATTTTTAATATAGCATTAATTTATAAAACTAAACAACAAGTAAGTTAATTGATTTTATAAATTAATTAATGAATTATTTCACACAATAAATGGGGTAGTTATTCTATTCAAGGATATATCTTATCTTTGATGAAATTATATTTTTACATAGGAAATATTAAAAAAATGTCCATTTTGGCAAAAAACTGAAATGGTTGATTAAATTCACCCTTTTTTAGGAGGTTTTCAGCTGTGGTAAGAAAAGAACAAGTCTATGATCTGTATATAGCAGGATATGAGATTACGGAAATTTCTCATATTTGCAATTGTAGCGAAAGAACTATAAGAAGAAAACTTAAAGAAATAAGAGATGAAAAACAGGAAGAAGAATTAAATAGACTTAAGTTATTAGGAGTTAGTATAGAAGTTCTAAACGATAATAAAAAGAAAGTTAGATATAAAAGAGTTTATAATAAAAACGAAATAATAAAGTCTTATTTAGATGGATACACAGCAAGAGAAATTGAAGATAAGTATGGATACTTTAGAGATGAAGTTTATAACATAATAA
>JALFKQ010000001.1 GCA_022774645.1 Mycoplasmatota bacterium
ATCTTTTATTGGATTACTTGGAAGTCTTTGTTGATAGTATTTTCTTATGTTCTGACCTTCTTTTTCTAACTCATTAAGTATTTTTTTAGAAAGTGTGCTGTTGTTGCGAAGGGCATAGATTACTTCAGCACCGTCGCCACCCCCTGCATTCAAGTGATTAGAAATAACCACAACATCTTTTCCATCTCCAAAAAAACTCTTAACCTTATTCGTTCTTTCTCTAGGAGACAATGTAACATCTGTATCTCTAGTCATTTTTACAGGTATTCCAAGTTCTTTAAATCTATCATACATATATTTACTAATTAACAATGTATAATCTTTTTCTTTTAAATTATTAGAAACAGCTCCAGGATCAGTTCCTCCGTGTCCTGGATCAATAACAATTCCTTTTAAAGCCATAAAATCACCTAATCTATTGTATGAGATTATTATGTTTTTGCTATTATTTTATTGCATTTTAAAACCTTCAATCACTTGAAGGTTTATTATATTTATTCAGTTAATCTACTTTTGTTTACAAGTCTTAAACTTGTTCCATCTAGCTCTTCTGTAAATTGTGGTGATATATATCTTACAGGTTCGCCTTTTCCCATATCAGAATTTAATGTTACTTCAAATCCATCTTTAGGATTTTCAATATTTCCACCTATACATCCAGTAGTAGTATCAAGTATGCTATATGTTCCATCTTCTCTTTCAAATATTGGAAAGCAATGATGCTCTTTTTGGTCTCCTATAAATACACCTGATGTTATTATGAATGAATTAATTCCGGCAAAAGATAATAAACTACCTACAGCTGCATTCTTTTCAACACACATAGCATAATCTCCAATGTTTTTGAACATTTCTTGTGGTTGTAAATAGTCATCTTCAAGTTCAACATAATCAGGGCTTGATAATACATAGTCAGTTCTTACAGATGAAATCATTGATCTCATTGGACGATATAATCCCTTTTGTTCCAATTTTTGTTCATATTCTCTTAACTTATTTTCTAGAGCTATATACTTTTCATCACTTGGGTCTGCTTTATAGTATTCTAAAATTGTTGAATAAACTAAGAAAGCTATAGTTGTATTATTACAAAAATCTTTTTCTGCTTTTTTATGTTCTCTTACTTTCCTAATAAAAATCTTATAAAATTCTTTATCATCTGGTACATAAAATGGTCTTGGCATCCAACCTCCAAATGGTATTGGATAATTATTAACCATTCCAAAATGCATTGTAATATTCGAATTATTATCCTTAACATACATTTTTTCTTGCCATAAACAATCTTTAAGTCTTGTGTAATATATTTCATCATCTGTTAAATCAGAATCTAATAATTCATCAAAACCTTTTACTCCATTTAATATATTATTCATTTTCTCCCCCTTTTGAAAATAAAATATTTTCCATCACTTTTTCGGCTCATATTATATCATATTTGCTTTGAAATGTCTATCCTTTCTTACAATATACAAATTAAAAAATATATTTTTTAAATATATTTTTTATTATTCTAAAATAAATGTTTATTTAATTTTTCTTCCGCCCCACTCAACTATTGTATATCCTTTTCTTGTTACTTTTTCTAATTTTTGTTCTTTTACATTAATGTATTTATCAAGAGGTTTAAAGTCCATTATTACTCTTATTAAAGTATCTGGAGTTTCACTAATTTCAAGAGGCATATAACTGTTTACTTCGTCTGTATTTCTAAATCTAATAAAATTATAATTATTATTTTCAAGTTTATCTATCCAATAAATAATAAATTCATTAATTTCTCTTTCATTTAATCCAAGATATGCCAACTTTTCTTCTAAGAATTTAACTGTATCTTCTCCTTTTACAACAAATCCTTCATTCATATTAATTTTTGTATTGTCTATAGCTTCCCAATATAGCGCATAATAATTCTTATTAGTTTTGTAGTCATATATATTTCCTGTTTTGTCAACTCTAATATTCCATTTATTATTATACTTTGGATAAGTATGTGTTAACAATTTGTCATTCTTTAATTTAATAGTGATATCCATTTCCTTTTCTGGATAAATATAAATAATTGGTTTATATACAATATCTTGATCACATTCTTTAGTTTCTGTCACTCTATATAATACTTTTACAGAATCTATATTTATATCATCTTTTGAAACAGGTATTGTTATAACTTTATTATATGGTGCACAAACTCCACATCCATAAGTCATATCAAAATATAAATTCAAGTTATTATTTGAATCGTATTTTTGAGATTTATATTCTATTGATTCATGACAATCATCAAAATTATTTATTGTAAGTAATATATAATTTTTATCTTCAAAGTCTGATACTTTTAAATTTTTAATCATATGTTCTTCTTCAAAATTTAAATATTCATTATAATTTGTTATTAAATTAAGTTTATATTCTGAATCAAATATTTCATATTTATTAACTACTGGATTATCATTGTTATTATTTCTATTCATAAAATAAAATATAACTCCGATAATTGCTACTGCTATTATAATTATTATAATTATAATTATACTTATACTTTTATTCTCACCTTTATTAGTTTTATTTTTCATATCCTACCTCTTATCTAAATTTTATCATACTACAAATAAAAAGACACTAATTCTTATAAAAATTAATGTCAAATTTATTGCTTTTATGCTATAACTCTCTTCTTTTTAATAACTATATTATTTATTATAGTGAATAATATAGTAAATGCCAATATTACAGCTGTATTTATAAATACTGTATGAAGTGTACTTGTATTAATAATTTCTAATGTTTTTATTGTTTCATTACTACTTATAAAATAATATGCTGGTAAAATGTGAGCAATTTTTATTACTGAACTTGGTAACCATTCAAGAGGTATAAATGCTCCACATAGAAATGCTGAACCAAGTGCTACTACATTTACTATTCCACTTACTGCTACTTTACTACTTACTAATGAACTTATAAGTAATGATAATGTTAAACAACTCATTGTAAATACAAATTCATTTCCGATAAATAATAAACCTCTTATTGAGAATAGTTCATTTCCTAATATTATAAATCCAAGTAATGTATATAAACCCCATACAACTATCGCATAAATGGAACTAGATAATAGCAAAAGTCTATTATGTTTTTTATAATTCATACTGCTTATTATTATTCTTTTGTTAACAGATTGTTCATGAAAACTTGTAATTACTAAACAAATAATATATATGGTAACTGCCATAATACTATAACTAGCAAAATTGAAATATCTAGTTATACTTGTTAATTTATCTGTATTTAATTTTGATATTATCTCAACATTAGTTTTATTTTTTAAGCTTTCATTTATATTGTTAATAAGTTCATTTTCGCTTATCTTTGTTTTTAAATATATGTTTTGGGTTTCAATATATCTACTAAGCATCATTTCTGTTAAAGCTGCATCATAAGTATCAACTTTCTTTATTTCAAGTTCTACATTTTTACCATTTAATGTATCAATTCTGTAATTTTTAGGTATATAAATTATATAACTAATATCTCTATAAAATAATGCATCATCTCTTGCCGATTCATCATCTTTAATATCAATCATATTTGAATTATCAGTTAAATAGTCTACTAAATTTTTAGTTATACCTTCATATTTATCATTATTTACTATTAATATGTCAGGTTTTGATGATGAAAATTCTATTCCTGTATCATTAGTTGTAGTATTTAGCCCTCCAAATACTATTAACATAACTGTATATAATATAATTGTTCCTTTATATTTTTTTATTATTTTCCAAAATGTATTAAATACTGTCATATTTTTGTCTCCTTAATCCACTATAAGAAATTAATATCATTAATATAGAGAATATAATTAAACTTATTATATTAAAATAATATCTATTAAATGTATCATAATAATATAATGAATAAAAACCGTCTGTTATCATATTAGCTGGATTAATTATATTTAGTATTTTAGCATTTTTATCTATAATATATTTCATTGTAATGCCCATCATTCCTGATAAGAAACACATAATCATAGTTATAGCTACTAAAATACCTGTTTTAGCATTTTCGTTTGTTTTAATTATTGTTGATACAGAAACACCCAGAGATAATCCTACAAGTGAACCAGCAAGCATTAGTAATATAACTTTTCCAATATGATTACCATAATCTACTTTTAATACAAATATCGTATATAAAAATAATATAGCTATTCCAATTATTTGTACAATATAACTAGCAATTAAGCAGCTTGTTATTAAAGAACTTTTATATGCGGCTGATATTGATACTCTTTTACCTACTGAATTCATATTTGGTAAAATATAGTTAATTATATACATTGATAACATTGAACCATATAAACAAGCCATTGCAATAAGAGTATAATATTCAATCATTGTATAACTAAGATTACTTCTTGATTTATCAATGAATTTAGCTTTTGAATTATTCATAATACCATTTGCTAAGTTTACTATTTCTGTATAATCAACTTCATAATTATTGTTTTCTAATTCTTTTGTTATTATATTTGTTAATATAGTTTTCTTACTTTGTACTTCATCTATTACATATTTTGTAACTGTTTCATTAATACCATTTTTATTGATACTCATATCAATATTATTATCTTTAAATAAGATATAAGCAGTTATTTTTTCTTCTTCAAGTAATTTTTTAGATTCTTCTAATGTTGTATATTTTATATCAAACATATAGTTTTCACTATTTTTATCACTTAATTCTTTAAATGTATTTTTAAATACTATATCATTATTAAATTCTTCATTATTTATTACTGCTATATTGATAATATCTAATTTTTCACTATTTTCTATATCTGAAAAAGCCATTTTAAAGAAAGTTCCTAATATTATTGGAAAGGCAAAAGTCCAGAATATCAGTGCTTTACTTCTAAATAATGTTTTAAGTGAATATTTTAAATTATGTAAGAACATTAATCTCTTAGATCCTTTCCAGTTAATTCTAAAAATACATCATTTAAAGTTGGTCTTTCAGAGTATATTTTATTATACTTTATTTTATTTTCTTTTAAATAATCCATAAGATCACTAATATTATTTTTGCCTTTTTTATATGTAATAACTAAAATATTTCTATTATAAGATACAGTATCAACTGTTTTAAATTCTTTTATTTCATTTATATTTTTATTATTTAATTCGTCAACTTCAACTGTTATTTTTTCTTCGATTTTAGTCATTTCTTTAAGTTCTTCTTTTGTTCCTTCTGCAATAATTTTCCCTTTATCAAGTATTATAATTCTATCACATAATATTTCAGCTTCTTCCATATAGTGAGTTGTATAAACAATAGTAGCTCCATTATCTCTTAATTTTTTTATACCATCTAATATACTATTTCTACTTTGAGGGTCAACAGCAACAGTTGGCTCATCTAAGAAAATAATTTTTGGTTTATGTGCTATTCCACAAGCTATATTAAGTCTTCTTAAAAGCCCTCCTGATAATTGTTTAGGATAAAACTTTTTATAATTTGCGAGTCCTACTAATTCAATAGCGTCTTCAACATATTCTTTTCTTTTGCTTTTATCTGTTATATATAATCCACAAAAATAATCTATATTTTCATATACTGTTAGTTCATTAAATACTGCTACTTCTTGAAATATTACTCCTATATCTTTTTTAATATCATAAGAATCTGGTTTCATCTCTTTACCAAATATTTTTATGCAACCCTTTTGATAATTAAGTAGTGATAATATTGAATTTATTGTTGTTGATTTACCACTACCATTTGGTCCTAAAAGTCCTAATATTTCACCTTTATAAACTGTAAATGATAGATTATCTACTGCTTTTAATGTTTTGTATGATTTAGTTAAATTATTTACTTCAATTACTTTTTCCATAATATCCTTTCTATTTCTTTTTAGGTATAAATGATCCGATTGGTTCACCTATAAGCATACCGAAACTTATTCCATAACCTAAATTAATATCTAATATAGTTGCAAATGATAATGCTGCTAAAATAAAATCTTTCATTATTTGATTTCAACTCCTCCAAAAACACAATTACAATTTACATATATTGTATATTTACTATCTTCTTTTTTATTAACTTTTTTATTTTCAGAACCTCCGAAGATTGAAGTTGATTTAATCACTACTTTAATATCATCTGGTACGATAATATCAATACCTCCAAAGATTGCTGTTGAATTAATAACTATATCATTTTTAATTTTAATATTTCTTAAATCACAATCTATTGCTCCAAATATTGCTGTTAATGTTGTACCTTTAAAGTCATCTTTATCTACTGTAACTTTTTGTCCACTAAATAAAGTCAAATGATCATTTTCTTTATTTGTAACTACCTTATCAGTAATTTTCTTTTTAAATATTAATGAAAATCCTATTATAATTAAAGTTATTGGTAATAATAGTTGCCAAAATAATTTATAGCTTAGTATACCTCTTGAACATAATAACAATAATACTCCTACTGTTAATGAAACAAATGACCCAGCTTTATCTTCTTCTTTAATTATTCCGATTATACTTGGAACTATAATAAATAGTGTCCACCATCCCTTAAAAAATACATCAATGTTTGTAATTCCACTTAAATTTAGTATTAATATTACTCCTACTAATAATAGAGCTATTCCCCATATAATTTCTATTTTCTTATTATTCATTTATATTTCCTTCTTTCTTTTCTAATTCAATTAGTGCTGTAAATTCTTCTGTTAACAAATCGTTAATTTGTTTTTGAGTAAGTATCATAACATTTGTTGCTAAAAGGGATGC
>JALFKQ010000006.1 GCA_022774645.1 Mycoplasmatota bacterium
ATTTGTGCGAAGGATTGTAAAATTAACAAAAATCTATTCCATAAACACTTAAAACGTGGTATATTATTACTAGCAACGGAAGATTATATGTACTCTTTCGTTATTGGAAAAGAGTTGTAGATAACTACGACACCCGCTCCAGAAGCAAAAATTGTCGCACCAAAGCGATGTTAATGATTAAATCAATCAGAAATGATTGATTTTTTTGTCGTTTAAGAAAGGTGTTGATGATATTATGATAAAAATAATCAAACAAGAAATTAAAATAATGACGAAATTTGTGTTATAATTGTTATAGAAAATATTAAACCTATTTGGTGAAGTAGTATTTATAATCTAAATATTTCTTCGCCCTTTTTTGTTATGGAGGATAAGGATGTGTGAAGAAGAAATAAAGAATGCTGGTATTTACATTTAGTTTACCAGAGTAAAAAGAAAAACTACTTAGTTTATGTGAATTTAAAAGATAAAATGTTTTTAAGGTTTATGAAGATGCTGGAATAAGTGCAAAAGATATGGAACATAGAAATAAATTCCAAGAAATGCTTAATAATGTTAACACTAGTACTGCTAATGGAAGATTCTTTGTAAGAATGTTAACTGTACTTTCACAACTAGAAATAGAAATAGTTTCAGAAAGAACAAAATTTGGACTTAATAGTGCTATAAAATCAGGCCATTTACCTGGTGTTGTTCCACTTGAATATAAAAAAGATGGTAATAAAAAACTATCATAGATGAAGCAACTAGACATATTATTGAAAGAATATTTAATCTTTATTTAGAAGGAAATAGTTATCAACAAATATCCAATATTTTTAATAAAGAAAAAACAGATGAAAATACTACAAAGATAAAGATATATTATTTTGTACTAAATGTGGTGCTGAAATGGAAGAAGCGCAAAAAGAGTTTAGTAAATTGTTTCAAACTGATAATTCATATACTAAAAAATATTAAAGAAAGGGGATGCTGTAATGCCAAATTGGACTTACAATAGAATTAAATGTAAAAAGATATTTTTTTACTTTAGCTTCTTGGTAAGACTGATATATGTTATACTATTAAATGAAGGGAGTTAATCATAATGAAAAAAATGACTATGATTTTATTTTCTATTGTACTAATATTATTATCGGGATGTGCTAGATTAAAAGTCGAAGAAAATAATACTTTAATTGAGTATCTTGACAATAAATATGGCAAGGCTGAAAAGGGAGGATACGAAAAAAATAATATAAAATGTGATGTGTTAAAAGATAATTATATACTTTATATTAATGGTGATATTTTTATATTAAAAGACGGGACATCTTATGAATATATAGAACAAGGCAATAAAGTTTATAAAAATAATCAACAGTGTAAAAAGAAAGAAACTGATATTATCATTCAAAAAGTAGTTGGAGATTATTTTATAGGTAAAGATGATAAAGTTTATTCTTCTTTGTACACAAAAGGTGATTATAATATTGAAAGTGATTTTGAATTATTAACAAAAAATAATGATATTGTAAGTTTAAAAAGAGTTTATGAACCAAGCCCTAATGGTTATATGTTTTTTGTTCTTAAAACAGATGGTAATATTTACAAAACTGTATTTGATATGGGCTTAGATTATAAGATTGATTTTGACAAAGTGGTACATGAAACGCTTTTATATTCTAAAGATGATTATGGCTTTATAAAAAATTTCTTTAATTATGGAGATGATTTCTTTCTTATTACAGATAATGCTTTATATGGCCCTGAAAAGATTATTACTGAAGAATGTACGAAGTATGCTGATGTAGATTGTGAAATTAAAATGGTTGAGAATAAATTATATAAAAACTATAAAAGTGAAATAAAATATATTAATGAAAATTACATTGTTTTAAAAGATAATACGATTTTATGGACAAAATTAGTGTTTCCACCTCTTGAGGATGAGGAGGTTTAGTGTACAATCATTATTGTAGTAAATGTAATATTTTGCTGAAAGAGACAGGGGTATATATTTACTGAGACTAGTTATATTTCAAATAAAATACTTATTAAAAAAGTAACTATAATTGTATCAATTATTCCATATTTTATACAATCATTAATTCTTTCCTTATCTCGCATTCCATAATAAAATGATAATATTGAGATAATAGTATTTGATAAACCAAATGCTGAGAATAATGCAATCTGTTGTATCTTAAATAAATACCAAAAGAATCCACCAATATAGGTTATATAGAGCCTCATAGAGTAATTATTAATAATAAGACATATCTTTTATTCAATGGACACGAATTTGTTTACTATAGAGATTTAAATACAAAAAAACTATCAATTATAATTTAATTAAAAAATGTTTTAAAATAAATACTTTTTTAGTATAATATATTTAAGGAGGAAAGATTATGTCTAAAAATGAACAAAAAAGAAGGACTATTATTGAAATAATAGGATGTTTTATATTACTTGCAGTAATTATTTTTTTAGTATTTTTTTTGAATCGTAAGTATGAGGTAAGTTTTTATCTAGATAATGGTTCAGATGTTCAGGTAGTATATGTTAAACATAATAAAATACTAAATTTAAGTAATATTAAAGGTAAGGAAGATTTAGGAGAATCATTTGTTGATTGGTATGAAATTGTTGATGTTAAAGATGGAAAAGACATTTTAGCAGAAAAGCCATTTGATTTTAAAACTAAAATTAATAGAAATGTTAAATTAAAAGCAGTTTTTAATGATGATGTAAAAACAATTACTATTAAATTTGATTCAAAAGGAGGAAGTAAGGTTAAAGACATTGTTATTTATGAAAATGTTAAATTAAAACTTCCAACTGAGCCAAGTAAAGCAGGTTATAAGTTTGTAGTATGGGAAGATAAAAATGGAACACCAATTTATAACGATGCTCTATTAAGTGAAGATACAACTCTATATGCAAAATGGAAAAAAATAGAAGAAAATAAAACTACGACTAAAAAGCAAAGACAAACAGATAATAAAAATACAGTATCTTATTATTGTGAAAGTGGCTATGTTTTAAATGGAACTAAATGTACTAAAACTGAAACTAAAAATGCAACTGGTAAATGTCCACAAGGTTTTAGTGCAGGAGCATGGGATTATGATTATTGTACAACTGAAATAGATCCAGAAGAAGAATACAGGTGTATAGATAAAATGGGATACAAAGCAAGTGAGGCTGTTCTTGATTCAACAACAAATGATTGTTATTATAGAAAAGATTATCGTGAATCAAATCCAATTTATTGTTCAAGTCATGGTAGAGTATATTATAATGGCTATTGTTATTATGCAAAATATAAAGCAGAATTTATTACTTATTGTGCAGGTGGAGTAAATGTAAATTCTAGTGGTATGTGTGATTTAAAAATGAAGAAAGTATTTAATTGCGAAAACGGATGGACATTGAAAAATAAAAAATGTACTAAGACAATAGTTGTAGATGCTAAGAAAAAATAATAATTTAAAAAACTAATGTAAAAAATCAAGGTTTAATGAATAATTTAATTCATATAAGCCTTGATTTTTATTGTTTAATTTACTTTTAAATATTCATACTAAAATATATAATATATGTTATACTATTAATAAATTGATTTAATCAATTACTTGTTTCTATTTTTTTGCAAATGACCTATGTCATTGCTTCAAAATAAAAAAACTTACGAATTTAATTGTTCACAAGTTTAAATTTTATATAAAAATACCAAGAATTATTAAACATAAATCTATAATAAGGCTAATATAACTATATATATTTATAAAAGTGCAAAAAGCATTTGATTTTCGAACTTTTTTATTTAATGGAGGAAATTTTAATTTTGTAAAAATATTGGATTAGAAATCATAGCAATTGAAATTATTATAACTAAAACTCCAACACCAATGATTATAATATTTATTTTTTTGCCTCACTATTTTATATAATTTTTTATTGCAATCATATATTTTTTAAGAATTGTATTCTTAAATTGATTCATCATCTGTTATTTGTATAGTATCATTGTTACCATCAAATTTAAAACTAAATGGATATATTATAGTCTTTTCAATAGTTAAATCAGATTGATTAATATCTATTATTCTTTCAATAGTAGGGCTTATATTAATAGTTACTATTTTTGATTTTACTTGTTTAATAAATTTTGAAGCATTTTCTGTTGAACTAGTAAATATAGCGGAACTATATCTGTTGCCATTATAGTTTATTTGAGCAATAGCTTCATCAATATCACTTACTATAATAGAATTAGAATAATCTAAATTAGTATTTTCATTTACATATAACTGAATATTTAGTCCTGTATTAATTATTTTATTTATAAATTCTAAATGAGTTGTATCTTCAATATATAAATCAAAATTTTCATA
This sequence comes from Mycoplasmatota bacterium, assembly GCA_022774645.1. Classification (GTDB taxonomy): domain Bacteria; phylum Bacillota_I; class Bacilli_A; order RF39; family UBA660; genus CAG-1000. Next base: position 4,383 of record JALFKQ010000006.1, read on the forward strand.
TCCACTAATAATAGTTTTATTTTTAGATTTATTTAAAATCATATTTTGTAAATTACGATTACCTATACATATAACTAAATCTATATTTGCAAAATTAGATAATACTTCATCAAAATTATTTGTAATATATATTTGTACTAAGTACTTAGAAATATTAAATTGTTCTAAAACACTTTGAATAATTTGAATTAATAACTGATTAGTTCCAAGCATAAATTTATCGTTTGCAAATATTGTTGTATTACCAGCTATTATATTTCTTAAAGCCATTTCTATAATAACATAAGGATTTCCGTCACTAATAACAGCGACATTTCCATATTCCATTATCTGTGTTCCATAGATTATTTTTTTATAATCATCTTTTTGTGAAAGAGTAACATCACCATACAAAGTATTTTCTTTTTCTATATTTGAAAATATATTATTAACAATATCAAAATTTAATATAAAACCATTGTCATTATTTTTATCTATACTGCTTGCATTTTCAATATTATCTTTATTTGCTTCAATTACATTTTTTATTTGATTTATAATATCTTTAATATTTTTACTTAATGTATCTTTATTTACAGTTAAAGCATTTGACATAATTTCATTAATATTATTATCTTGCATGACTAACACCTCTTTCTATATCCAATTCATCAGTTAATTCCATTGCTTTAGCATACATTTCTTTTTGTTTTTCATTTAAGTTTGATATATCAATATATTCACCATATGATAATTGATCTAAAGCTAATCTGATTTGCATTACGACTTTATTTTCTATATCCATTTGTTGATCTTCATTATCAACTTTAGTATTAAATAATAAATCAGCAATTTTAATTCTATCATTATTTTTATCATATATAATAGCAAAATTAGGGTGCATAATTATTCTAGTTGTTTTTGGATTCAGACCATAATTACTAGCTAATTCTGTTACTAAATGTTCACTATCAGCATAATCACCAATGGCAGTTGATAATTTTCTCGGTTCTTCTTTAGTTGTCAACTCTAATCTTTCTAGAGCCATTAAAGATTTATCTGTAAAGTTATGATCATCATATTCAATATAAGTATCATTATGTGGAGTAATAGTTTCGCCATCAAATGTTTTTCTGTCATCTCTTTCTTCTAAAATATATTGTGTTGTAGAATCAGCTGTATATAAACCTCTTTTAAGTTTTATAGGCTCTGTAAAAGGTAAGGGTCTTGAAATATGTCCCTTATCAACAATAGATTTTTGCTTTAATGATTCGGCAATATCATTATATCCAAGACCAACAGTGATTTTTCCTAGTCTTAAACCATCATATTGTTCTTGAGAAATTTTACCGCTTTCAAGCATTTTTCTATATACTTTTTCATCTTCTTCAATTAAATCATGTGCAGCTTGTTTATATATATCAAATATTTCACTTGTAAATCCTGTTCTTCCTAATTCAGGATGTTCTTTAGAAATTCTAGTAAATGTTTTATTTGGTATTTCTATATTATCAAAACATAATACATCTTTATTTCTCCATACCCAACTTTGAGCAACTATATTTCCTTTATCATCTCTTATAACAAATACACGACCATTTTTATCAACCATACTATGTTCCATACATACTTCAGCACAATCATTTAATTCTTGACAGCAATCAGTTAAAGTACCAATCGCCATAGCTAACGGATCATCAAGTCTTAATGTTTCATATGTATAATTCCCACTTACTTTTTTAACATTTTGTTCAATTCTAGGAATGCTACTGAAAGTTCTTTGTTTACCATAGTTATATATTTGTTGTAATTTGTTAAAATCTTCTTGACTGTATCCGGCGATAGCTGATATTTCAGCAGCTCGTTCATTACCAACATTAACAGAAGTAAATTTATTTTCTTGAACATAACTAACAGCTAGTTCCCAAGTTAAAGTTCTATTACTATTTGCAGCTTTAATATTAGAAAATTGTTTTTGAATATTAGCAACCATACTTCCATATTCTGGATTATTCATAATTTTATCCATATTTGAAAGTAAGAATTCTCTAAAGTCAGGATCATACTTTAATTCAAAGCCACCAAATAATTGATGAGCTCTATCAGGTGTAAGCATTGGTAAATCTCTAAATTTTTCTAAAATATCTCTAATAGCTTGGGTTGATTTTGGATAACTTTGAGTATTAATAGTTAGTGTATAAGAACCATCATCATCTTTACGATAAAGTTGGCTAAATATATCTTTAGAAAAGTCAATGTTAACATTTTCTTTTTTTAGTGATTCTAAAAGATTTAATAAAGTTTTATTGTCTAATAAATCAACAAAATTAGCATTTCTTACATGATTAATCATTTGTTGATATGCTTCCTCTGCATTAATTGTAGGGGAAGATTCAATAGTGGTATGAATTTTACCATCTTCACCTATGTAAGATATCGATTTTACACCATAATAAACCTCTTTTTGACTATATTTACTTATTTGATTATCAAGTTGTTTAAATATATATCCTTGTTCAGCATCAATTTTTTTAGGTAAATCAGTTAATAAATCTTGAAGTTTTTTAAATCCTCTTTGATCTTGATCAAAAGCACCAAAAGAATAGGCAAGTTTAAGCATAGCATCTCTTGCTTCAGCATTATCAGCAAAGTTTTTGATTCTCATTAAATTACTCCAATTTTGACCAGATGTCAAAAATTTATCTGCTTCATTAATATCAAAGTTTTGCATTACTACAAAATCAGGAAGAAACTTTCCACCAGTTTTGTCATACCAATCTTTCATCAGTTCTATTTGATGCGACTTTATCATTTCATCAACTGTTTCAGCTCTATTAATTCCTAATTTTATACCTTTTTCTTCACCGAATACATCTAAATATTTTATTAAATCTTCTTTTTGATAACTACATCTTAGTAATGAAGTAGCTATTGATTTACCTTTTAAATATGGTAACCATTCTTTATGTTCTTTTAATGTTCTAAATGACATATGGTTTGTATATACATAATTGTAATTATAAAAAGCATTTTTTAATTCTTTTGGGGCATCATCATCTAAAAATAATTCAGGATTGTTTTTCTTTAAAAAATCAGGAGCATCTTCTGGATAATAAGCTATATTACCAAGTTTACTTTCCTTAATAATCATGTTTTCAATCATTTTAGATATTTCATCAACACTTATACCATTTTTAAAGTCGATATCATCTTGAGCAAAATTAATATATTTTCCATTTCTTATAGTAATGTCTTTACTTATATATTGACCAATACCATCCATGTATCTTCCATATTTAGCACATAATTCTAAAAACTTTTCATTACCATATACTTTTAATAATTCTAAATCACTATATCTTTTATTGGAAATACGATTACGACCTGTATCTAATAATATTCTATTATTAAAATTAATACCATTTTTATCGCCAAATGCAATAAATAAATTTTTATCTTTTAGTGCTTCAATAAGTTCTGGGTGTTTTTTTATATCATCAAAGTCTAATTGTCCAGTATAAAATCTATTAGTTAAACTTTGTTTTTCTTTTGCTGTAATAGTATTAAAATTATCTAAATTAATAAATATATTAGGATATTCTTCTATCATTTCTGGAACATTAGCTAGATATGAATAATCTAGTTTACTATTGCCACTAACTATACTATTATAAATTGATTCTCGTAATGATTTTTCTATAGCTTTTTCATCATTAATCTCGCCATTTAAACTTTGAATAGTTATTTTAGAAAGAGCAGCTCCATATTTAGAACACAACTCTAAGAATTTTTCATTACCATATCGTGAAATGTATTCATCCATAAAATTAACAGAGTTAGGTAACATCATTCCATGACCATCATCTAAACCAGGGAGATTTAATGTTATTGATGCCTTTATAATACTTTGCAAATCTTTATCTACTAAATACTTAACACAATCTTTATGTTGACACAAAAAATCTGGATTTAGCAAATTTTTATAAAATGCATCCTTTAGTTCTTTTGGAGCATCCATGTCCACAAAAAGTTCTGGATGGTTATCTCTAAATTCACCTGTAACCCAATCATAATTTGGACTATTTTTAAATGTATTAAAAATTCTAACAGAATTCAAAAATTTCGCAAACTGTTCTTTAAATTCTTCATAAGTCAAATTTCCGTTTTTAAAGTCAATTCCTTCATTACTTAATAATCTATATCTATATTTATAATAAGATCCAAGTACTTTAAGCATTTCTAAATCAGGTGACCAATCGTATGCTTTATGAGAAAAGAATCCAGTTTCTTGATCAAATTTTTTAATATTATCAATACCAAAACCAGAAAGTATTATTCTTTGTTCTTTATCAAGTACACATACAGAATCATCATAACTTAGTAACTCATCAGTTGAACTTAATTTATCAATAATCTTTAAATTCAAAGATGAAGCCCATTCAGGAACACTATAAGTATTTCGAATACTGTTATTATTAATAATTACCACTGGTGATTCATATTCCAAAATATACTCTTTAATAGCATTCTTGAACACAGTATCTAAATCTTTTCCAGGAACAAAGAGATTAGATAAACTATAAAGCTTATTTGCTTGTGTAATATGTCCAAATACATCTGGATATGTAAAAACTAATTCTTGGAGTTTACCTAAACCAAAATTATTTCTAATGAATAGATCAATATAAATTGCGGGATCCATAAAGTAATCAACTGGAATATTTTTGAATATGTCTTTATATTCAAGTAAATCTTGTATTTTTAACTTTCTATCAAAAAATCTTTTTTTAACTTCCTCTGGAATATTAACATTTACTAAAAAGAGATCTGGGTTTTCATTTATAAACTCTTTTGGATATTTTTTTGTTAAAAATAACATATTTGTATTAGTGATTTGTTGTCTGATTCTTTTAAAGCAAGCATTTTTAAATTCCGAAACATCCATATTTTTTAATTCTTGTTCAAATTCCGTGACTGTTGATATACCTTGTTTATCGTTATAAAACTCTGACATAGACATAGGCATCATTTTACTGAAAATATAAAAATCTTCTTTAGAAAATTTATAAAAATCAATATTTTTTTCTAATCCTAAAAGATCTAACATCAATTGAAAATTATTTGTTGTAACAACATGTGATTTCAAATTTTTTTGTTTTATTTCTTCTAGTTGTAGAGAAGATAAATTAGATAAATCATCAATGGTTAATGAGCAGTTATAATATTTATTTTTAAATTCAGTACTAAAAATATCAGTTAAAAACAATGAAGGATTCATTTGAATTGTTTTTTCATCAAAATCATTAGAATTTATATGAGTTTGAATATTATCTAGATTTCTGATGTTACATCCTTTAAAATTACCATTTCCATAATATTCTATTAACTTAAAATCTATATTAGCTTTTGTTTTAGAAAAATCTGCTTTATGTTCTGCATCAGATACTACTGTAAAACCCTCCCATGCCTCAAAAGGAATATTACTTAAATCATAGCTTAATAATTGGTCTTGTAGTCTAAGATATTCTCCAGCAACTCTTTGTTCTTCTGCAGCACTATCATAATTGACATCATTTTTATGTTCATCAAAAGAAGTTTCATATCCTTTTGCTAAATTTGATAATTGGTTTTTAATTTGTTCAAATTGCTCTAAAGTCATTTTTTCAATCATAAGTACACCGCCCAATACCATCTATTATCTATAATTATATCATAAAATTGATATTTATAATGATTCTATTTTTATATGTGAAAATAAAGTTGTACAAATAATAAAAATAAAAAGAATAAATAAATTATAATTAAATTTATCTTTTAATAAAACTATAAAAATGTTAAAATATATCCGTATGTGATATAGGAGGTAAAATATGAGTAAATTAAAAACAGGATTATCATTAATTGTTTTAGGTAATGTTTTATATTTAGCATATACATTTTTCACTAAAGGTGGAAATAGTTCTTTTGGGGACTTTGCTAGTGGAGTATTACTTGGCATTTCAATAGGGGTAAACTTAATAGGAATAGTTTTATTAGCATTATATGTATCAAATGAAAATAAAAAAGAAAATGAAAGTAAAAAAGAAAATGTAAAATAGTGTTAATTTGATAACACTTTTTATTTGTTTTAGAAATTATATAGTAGATGATATAATAAAGTAGGTGATATAATGTCAAATGAAAATAAAAAAAGATTTCAATGATATGATAAATAATAAAAAAGATTGCTTATGAAACCGCTGGTGAAACTGGTGCTGACATATTAGAATTAAAAACAAAAGAAAAAAGTTTACTTCGATTTGTGTTAGATTTTGAAAAAAATATATGAAAAAGTAATAAATTGATATTTTAAAGTTAATCTTTAAAAAAATAAAATATTATGATATGTTTATACTAGGAGTATTTGTTGCTTATAATATCCTTTTGTGGTAAAGCTACAGATGGAAGCTCAAGAAGGAACAATAACATGTATATGTGTGTCTACATCAATATTTGGGACTATGACAGTCATTCTTAATAAATTGTTATGGGAAGCATATACTGGAGATTGGAAAGAAATTAAATAAATAGGAGAAAAGTATGGAAGTTAAAACTAAAGCAATTTATAAACATTTTAAAGGAGATTTATATTTTGTAGAGGATATTGCAATTCACAGTGAGTCAGGAGAAAAATATGTTGTATATAGAGCACTATATGGAGATGCTAAACTGTATATCAGGCCATATGATATGTTTATTTCTGAAGTAGATCATGATAAGTATCCAGAGATTAAACAAAAATATAGATTTGAGTTACAAAATATAAAGTCTGTAAAAGAAAAATAACTATGACAGCCATCATAGTTTTTATATAAAAAAATATTATAAGTATTGTACAAAATTTTACATATCAAATATATAAACATAATTCAAAAAAATCGAATCATGTTATACTTTATATGGAGAGTGATAAAATGACGGATGAAAAAAAATCACAAATAATAGGCATAGCTGTAATGGTTATTATCGTTTTTGGAATAGGAATAATGCTAATATGTTCTAAAAATATGAAAAAGAAGGAAAATGAAAGCAATACGACAACAAAAACTACACAGAAGGTTATTGAAAAGACAACTCAACCTACAACTGCAAGAGTAGAAGATACAAATGCATTTCGTATGGTAATAGAAGATATTTTTACCACACCAACTGGTATAGCAGTAACTGGTACGATATCACAAGGAACCTTACACGAAGGTGATAAAGTAGAAATTTTAGGTGATAATAAAATAATATCAACTAATATTCACAAAATAGAGAAACAAGAAAAAGAAACTTCTGTTGCAACAAAAGGCGACTATATATCAATTATTTTAAAAGATGTTAATAAGAGTCAAGTGTTGAGAGGACAAACTGTAGCAAGTCCAAGTTCCATAACAGCAACTAACAAATTTAAAGCAAATATACATATAAACACATTAAAAGAGGGTGGAAATGATATGCCAATATATAATAACTATTTGTCATCTTTTGTGTTTAAAATAGAATCATATAATGGAACAATAACACTAGATAATGACGAAGAAATGATTAATCCAGGTGAAACAAAATCAGTAACAGTAGAGCTTGATACGACTGTTGCTATGGAAAAGGATTCAACATTTAGTATAAGAGAAAATGGAAGAGAGATAGGAATAGGAACTGTAACAGAGTTAATTAAATAGGAGGTTTATGAAAATATTATTATTGTCGTGTAGTACAGGTGGAGGACATAATTCTTGTGCTAGATATATAGAAGAAGAATTAAAATCAAATAATATAGATTGTGAATTCAAAGATTTTTACGATATAGTTAATGAAAAAGCTAAGAATATATCAGAGAAAATATATTTAAAATCTCTTGGTAATGAAGGAAAAATATTTAAAAATATTTATAAAATGGGAGAAATATACAGCAAAACAGGAATTAAAAGTCCAGTATATTTAGTAAATAAAATACATAAGAAAAAACTATATAACTATATAAAAAATAATAATATTGATTTAGTTATAACAACACATTTATTTCCAGCTTTAACATTAACATCAATAAATAAAGATAAAGATTATAATAATATTCATTTTCTTTTTGTAGCAACAGATTATGAACCATGTCCATTTATGGAAGAAGCAAAACCAGACTATTTTATTACAAATAAAGGTTTAGAAGAAAAATTTAACAAAAAGAAAATTTCTACTGACAAATTATTAACAACAGGAATTCCTGTATCAACAAGATTTATTAAACAAGCTAAAAATATAAGAAAAGATTTAAATGTTAATAACGAAACATTAATTCTTATTATGCTTGGCAGTATGGGTTTTGGAAGCATAGATACTGTTATAACAGAATTGTTAAAGCAAGAAAATACTAAAATTTGTGTGGTTTGTGGAACAAATAAAAATTTATTTGATAGATTAAATAGTATAAAAAATCAGAATCTAATAGTATTGGGATTTGTTTCAAATGTTAATGATTTGATTTATTCAAGTGATATAGTTTTATCAAAACCAGGAGGACTTTCATCAACTGAAATTGCTAGTATAAGAAAACCATTGCTTCATATATTTCCGATACCAGGAATAGAAACATATAATACTAAATTTTTTAATAAAAGAAATATGAATTTAATATGTAATAATAAAGAGGAAATAATAAGTAACTGTAAATATTTACTTCAAAATAAAGATAAACAAAAAGAAATAATATCAAATCAAGAAAAGTATATAAATTGTAATTCAGCAAAGAATTTAGTTGATTTTATAAAAAACAATTATTAAAAAAGATCTATTTTATAAAATAGATCTTTTTATTTCCATAAATTTTCTGGATATACACCATCACTTATTAACTTTTTAATTTCATCTTTTATTAATTGCAAATCTTCTTTATAAGTAATTCCATACCATTTAGAAGTTGTTTTAATAACTTTTACATTTACTATACCATTTCTTAAATATTTATTAACTTCTTCTGGAATTAGATATTCAGCAGTCATTAAATCATTATTATTTAAGAAATTCTTGAAATCATTTTCTAATAGTTCAAATAGTTTTGGAGTAAAACCAAACATATTCATAGATACAGTAGTATCATTATTTACTTCAATATCTTTATTATCTACTAGTGTTTTACCATTTAGTTTACCATTTTCTAAATTTATTACACTTTCATTTAAATTAACTAGATAATTATCTTTTACATTACAAACTCCTCTTTTAACAGAACCATTATTAGTTATAGTATCAATTGCATTATATCCGATTAGTGTAAATTCATTATCGTTTTTATTATTTGAAATAAAATCCTTAACTTTTAAATATGAGTCTCTACCATAAAAATCATCGGCATTGATAATTGCAAAGTTTTCATGAACTACATCCTTACAACATAGGATAGCATGAGCAGTACCAAGTGGTTTAACTCTTTCATTAGGAATACTAACTGGAACATTGTTATTATTTTGAAATACATATTCAACTTTAATGTGGTTACTTATTCTTTTACCAATTGTTTCTTTAAAAATCTCATAATTTTCTTCTTTTATAATAAATACTACTTTTTTAAAGCCTGCTTTAATAGCATCATAAATAGAATAATCTATTATAAACTCTCCATTTGGACCAACTGCTTCAATTTGCTTAAGTCCCCCAAATCTACTGCCCATACCAGCAGCCATAATTACTAATGTCATATTTCACCTCTACAATAATATTATCATATAAAAAACAAGATAGTCTAGTTTCTATTTTATTTTTTAATTCTTTCCAAATAATCATAAAATAAAATAATCAAATTAATTATTTTTATAATTTTAAAAAATCGTGAAAATAAAGTGAAAATATAAATAATAAATGTTATAATCAAAACAGGAGGATATATGAAAAAAGTATTTAAAATATTAGCTATATTATCATTACTTGTTTTTATAACAGCTTGTGATTTATCAACAGAAGAAACTTTTACAGAGGATAATTTTAAAATAACATTAACAGATGATTTTTATAAGAAAGATAATTTAAGTTCAACATATTACTATGAATCAACAGATGTTGGCATCGTTGTTACATTTGAGGATTTCGAAAGTTTAGAAGAAGTAAATATAAATTCAGATTCATCATTAGAAGATTATTTAAAAGTAGTAGAATATGCTAATGATGAAAAATATGATAGTAAAAAAAGTGAAAATGGAAAGTACTATTATTTTGATTATACAGCATCTGTAAGTGGCAAAGAGTTCTATTATATAAGTGCTGTATATAAAGGTAAAACTGGTTTTTGGTTAGTGACATCATACTGTGAAAATAAAAATAAAGATGAATTAAAACCTGTATTACTAAAATATTTAAATACTGTTGAAGTTTAAGTGTATACCAAGTACACTTTTTAAATAATTTGTTAATATAAATGATATAATTAAAGTAGGTGAATTAATATGGCAAATAGAGCATTGGATAATAAATGTCCTGCTTGTGGAGCTCCCATTTTATATAAACCAAATTTAAAAAAATGGAAGTGCGATTATTGTAAAAGCGAATTTACTCTTGAAGAAATGAAAAAATACAATAATGCAAGCAATGAAAAGAATAATTTAAAAGAAGATACAAATGAAAAAACTCTATCGCAAAAAAAACTAAAAGCAGAGAATGAAAAGGCAAAGTATGTAGAATATAATTGTAAAGATTGTGGAGCTAAAATTATAGCAGATGAACAAACAGCAGCAACATTCTGTATTTATTGTGGAAATACAGCAATATTAAAAGAAAAATTATCTGGTAAATTTGCTCCTGATATGATAATTCCATTTAAAAATGAAAAAGAACTCGCTATTGAATCATTTAAGAGTTTAAATAAAGGTAGACCTCTTATGCCAAATTTTTTCAATGATGCAAAAAACATAGAAAAAATAAGAGGAGTATATATTCCATTTTGGTTATTTGATGTTAAAGTAGCTGGAGAGTTAGCTGCTACAAGTACAAAAAGTAGTTCTTGGACAATAGGAGATACAGTTTATACTAAAATAGATACATATAAACTTGAAAGAGAAGGAACAATGGAATTTAATAAAATTCCAGTAGATGGTTCAACAAGATTCGATGATGATATTATGAATACGATTGAACCATTTGATTATGAAGAACTTGAAAATTATAATCATGCATATCTTTCTGGATTCCTTGCAGAAAAATATGATGTTGAAGAAATTGAAAGTTTTAAAACTGCTAGTAGCAGAAGTATCAATTCCGCAAGAGATGAAATGAAAAATGATATGGGAATGGGAATTAAATCTGTAATAAAAGATAAGTTTTCTGCTAACAAGTTATTAACAAAATATGTTTTATTACCTGTATGGATGATAAATGTTAAATATAATAATAAATTTTATATATTTGCAATGAATGGGCAAACAGGAGAATTTGTAGGAAATATTCCAGTAGATAAAAAGAAAGCAGTTAAATATGCAATTATAACATTCATAATTACATTTATAATAGTTATAATTATAAGTTATTTAATCTTCTTCTTGGGAGGTAATAAATGAAAAAGTTAGTCAAAATAATTATTTTAACAATATTGTTAATATTACCTTTTAGTTTAAAAGCGGAAGTAACATTAAAGGAAAGAAATGAAGCAAATAATTATGGTGTTAATAAAAAGTGGAGTATAACTGATAGTAATATAGATAATGTTAAAAATACAAAATATGTTGATGCTAGTGAAAAGATATATGACTATTCTAATGTGTTAACAGAAAAAGAAAAAGTGGAACTTAAAAGTCTAATAGATGATTATATTACTAAAACAAAAATGGATATGGTTATTCTTATTGATTCTCTTCCATATGTACTTGACAGTGAAAATGAAGATTATGCAGTTGATTTTTATGATTATAATGATTTTGGTATAGATTTTGAAAATTATAGTGGAGTTATTCTATTTAGAAATACATATGAAACTGATCCATATTTTAATGTATATATGTTTGGTAATGCACAATTATATTATTCATATGAAAGAAGCGAAAATATGTTGGATGCAATATATCCAGATTTGAAAAACAAAAATTATATGGATGGATTTTCAAGTTTTGTTGATATATATAAGAATTATTATGAACAAGGAATACCAAGTGAGTATAAAAATTACTATATAGATGATATGGGATATTTAAAAAAGAAATATAATGTTCCATGGTTAATAGCTTTAATCGCTTCAACATTTGTAACTATTATAACTTTAACTATTATGGTTAATAAAAATAAAATGGTAAAGAAAGATACAAGAGCAACTGGATATTTGAATAATTCAAGTATTAGTTATACAAAGAGAACTAAAAATTTAATTTCATCACATACTACACACTATAGAAGAACAGAATCATCATCAGGCGGAGGCGGAGGATTCTCATCAAGCAGGGGTTCATCTGGTGGTGGTCATAGTAGTGGTGGTGGAAGACACGGATAAAAAATGCAAGTATTTTAATAATACTTGCTTTTAATTTTTAACAATAACACCTAAATACCTAGATAACATAGCAGCACCAATCATATCTACTTCAATATTTTTAATGGAAATTAAATCAAAATTAATGTCTTCTATATTAGAATTGCATAAATCAATAATATCATGCTTAGTATTTAAAAAAGAAAACTTTCTTAAACTACATTTGTCAAAAACAATGTTTTTCAATGTTAATTCTTGAAAATATCCCTCATCCAAAACAGAATTGTTAAATAAAATATTTTCGAGTTTGGTTTCATAAAAATTAGAATATTTCAAATTGCAATCATTAAAACTGATATTTTTAAGAGAAGAATTTCCAAAAGAAATACCAAGTAATTTACAACTATTGAATTCACATCTATTTATACCGTTCTTGTCAAAAGATTTATTTGATAAATCACAATTATTAAATATGCAATCAAGTAATTCAATGTTATCAAATCTAATATTAGAAAAATCTATACTATTAAAGATACAACTATTTATTGTGATTGAATCAAACTCACATAATCCTATATTATCTTGATCGAATTCTTTATTATCAATTGAATAATCAATTTCTCGTATATTGAAGTATTCTGTATAACTAATTTTTGGTTTTATAATTTTATTTTTCATAATTATATTATATAATAATCTTATGGAAATATTAAATATATTTTATAATGATATTTTAAAAGAAGCTATGGATGGCAAAGTAGATTGCTATTTTACTTTTAACATAAGATTTTTTAATAATTTAGAACCTCATAATAATGATGATATGGTTCCAATATTAAATATAACAAACAAAGAACTATTTAATAAATTATTAATTGAATATGTAAATAAAGCAAGAACTTACTATGATTTAACAAAATATATAAATGGTATAGAAGAAAATCAAGACTATTATTTAAATAAATTAATAATGACTGTATTATGGTCTAATGCTACTTATGAAGACTTTAATGATCCGATTAGTTTTTTGAAAAATCAAATAGAATTTTTAGATAATGAAACATTAAATGAATTTAACGAAAGAAAAACAGTTGGATATAGTGAAATATTAGATGGTGAAGTCGAAATAGAAAATATAAAAGAAAGCATATTAAATGAAACACCAAATAGTATTCAAATATCAATATCTAATAATAATGAAAGATATTATTTTCCAAGAATTAGATATGGAATTTCAGGGAATAAGTGTTATATATATGCAGTACAAAGTGAATTAGAAAGTGATGAAAATATTAAAAAGAAAATAAACAGAAAATTATTTAAAGTAGGAGAGAATTTTAATAGTGAACTTGATAATGAAACAATATATGGTATTGGTAATTTAAAAGATGTAACCTCATCATTTGTAGTAGCAGTAAATATGTTTTTAGGACTCTTAGCAAGTAAAGGAATTACTGAAATAGAAGCACCATCTATACTATTAGAAAGATGG
>JALFKQ010000024.1 GCA_022774645.1 Mycoplasmatota bacterium
GGTTCTTTGTCAAATAGTGGGTGTGACCAAAAATCTTGATAAAGAAATTTGATAAAGCTGGTGCTTAAAATGCACTGGCTTTTTTCACATGTAATAAATTTTTACATATCATGATTCTAGCTTTGAATCTTCTAAATGATCTAAATCCAAATGCTATTCTTTTAAGTACTTTAATAAAATTATTATTTCCTTCTACAAATCCATTATGATATGGATTTGATAATGTGTTTTTAATATATGGTAAATATTCTTTTAATGTTTTTACAGATGTCTTCATATAACTAGATATTTTATTACTAGTTTTATTTAATATTATTTCTAAATTATTGTATTTATTATTCTTTATTGAATAAAGAATATTCTGATATATTTCATATGTTTCCTTCAATTCTACATGAGTATTTATTAAATAACTGACAACATCAGATTGTGTCATTAATTTATCAAAACATCGCCATTTTCTCCATTTTGAATTATTTAATTCATCTTGTGATTTTAATATTAATTTCCAGTATCTTTTTAACTTATTATAATTCTTTTTATCTTTTTTCATAATATTAATTCTTGTCTTGTTTAATGATGTTGATATTAGGTTAACTAAATGGAATTTATCAATAATAATATCTGCATTAGGAAACATCTTTTTTATTAAAGAAATATAAGGTGAATACATATCAATAACTATTAACTTAACATTACTTCTTGCCTTATGGGTAAAGTAAGAAAAGTATTTCATTAGGCTATTTAATTTTCTATCTTCAACAATATCAATAGTTTTACCTGTCTTACCATCACACATATGAAAACTCATAGCACCATCAGCTGACTTAACAGATTTAAATTCATCAAAAGAAAGCACTTCAGGTAAATGATGTTTATAAAGTTTTTGACCATCATAATAAGAATCAATAATTCTTTCAACAGTATTAGGGGATACTCTATATCTTTTTGCTATATCTATTTCTGATATTTTATTTTTAAGCTCTAATGCTATGGCATATTTAACTTGATTAGAAATAAAACAACCATCATTAACAATCTTTGTTCTAGCAAAGAACTTTTTATTACAAGAATGACATAAAAATCTTTGTTTATGTAACCTTAATATGCAACCATGGTTGCATACGTCTAACATTAATATATCAGATGTTTTAAAACCATTCTTTTCATATGTTTGTTCTTTATTAAAAGTACAACCACATCTATGGCAATAAACAGGTTCATACGATAGAATTGCTTCGATAACCTTATACTTTATATTTCCAAATTTCTCAATCTTATAAAAATTTTCTATTAATTTAACATTTTTATCTTCAATATTTAATAAATTTAGTATACAATATTCTTGTGACATAACTTAAAACCTCATTTCTTTTTATTTTTTATTTCAAATTTATTATATCAAAGATTAGGTCAAAAAGTTATGTCCTTTTTATTTTAATTAAAAATAGTGGATGTTTTGATTACACCCACTAAATATTATACAACCATTATCTTATGAACGAAATACCTAAAAAAACTAGGTATTTTTCTTAATATAATTTAACTTCTCAAAAAACTATCAATAATTAATAAACATTCCATATAATTAGTACTTAAAGGAAAATGATTTGCATTTTTAATAGTAATCAAAGCCGAATCCTTAATGTACTTATTCATAATCATACCATCACTTATTGGAGTCTCCGTATCATATTCCCCCCATAACAAAATCGTAGGACATTTTATTAAACTAAGTTTATCTATATAATTATCATTAACCACCTTTACCAAAGTATTTCTTAAAACAACATTACTATTATTATAATCCCTAGAACCGTATTTTTTCCTCAAATCATCAAGCAAATAATTAGCCCTTTTCTCATTATAAAATTTCTTTATTAAGTTTTTTAATAATTTAAACTTATACACCTTATACTTCTTATAAATGCTTTTCTTTTTATTTATCCCCGCTGAATCAATTAAAATTATCTTATTGGGATTATATTTCCTATTAGTAACAAGATCAATAATCACTTTACCACCAAAAGAATGACCAAGCAAAGTAGGGGAATCTATTTTAAAATGCTTAATAAATTCTAAAACTATCTCACTATAATCAGTAGTGTTAAAAGATTCTCTTAATTCACTCTTACCAAATCCAGGTAAATCAATAGCATAGATAGAGTAGTTATCCTTCAAATCG
This sequence comes from Mycoplasmatota bacterium, assembly GCA_022774645.1. Lineage (GTDB taxonomy): Bacteria > Bacillota_I > Bacilli_A > RF39 > UBA660 > CAG-1000. The sequence continues at coordinate 2,186 of JALFKQ010000024.1, forward strand.
TTAATAAGATTATTAAAATAATTCAAATTAAGCCCCCAGCCATGTAAAAGAAGCAAATTCTTACCATGACCAACATGTGTATAATTAATATTAATACCTAAAATATTCACTTGCATAAATTCACCTAATAAATTCTATGTTAAAAGTTTAAAAAAATGTTTGACAAATAATTGCTTTTAATATACAATATTAATATGGCAGATGGAGTAGTACTCAAGAGGCTGAAGAGGCGCCCCTGCTAAGGGTGTAGACTGGGAAACTGGTGCGAGAGTTCAAATCTCTCCTACTCCGCCATTTATATTTGTAAGTAGTAATCCGATAAGGATTTTTATTTTCTCTAAGAAAGGGTGGGTTATATATGAATGAATTTAGTCCTAGTAAGTTTTTAAATGGTGAAATAAATATAGATAATTGTAATCATGAAGTAGTTTTCAAAAGTAGTAACGATGAAGGAGGAACAGGACCTTATTTCTATTACTGTCCAATCTGTTCCTCTAACATAATTCAAAGTGTCAGCAGTGGTTTTGAAAATAATCGATGCGTTTACTTAACTGATGTTACTAGAACTAAAGATATTCATTATATCAAAGGTTTCATAACATCACTTGCTTATTGCAATAAAGATAAAGAATATTTTAATTTAAATAGATATTTTATAAAACACAAAGAAGAAATAAAAAATGAATTAGATAAAATAAATAATAGCACCAATAATAAAAAACTTATTAAAAAATAAGAGGTTAATATGAGTATTACAAGTGTAAAAAATCATTTAAGCAAATATAACAAAGATAAAGATATATTCATACTAAATGAAAGCAGTGCAACCGTTTTAGAGGCAGCTCATGCATTAAATACCTTACCTGAAAGAATAGCCAAAACCATTTCCTTAAAAAATGGTGATGATAAAATAATACTTATCCTTATGGCGGGTAACATGAAACTAGATAATGCTAAATTTAAAAACACATTTGGCTTTAAACCTAGAATGCTAAACAAAGAAGAAGCCTTAATTCATACAGGACATCCCGTTGGAGGAATATGTCCATTTGGTTTGAAAGAAGAATCAGATATCTACCTAGACATATCTTTAAAAAAATATGATACTGTCTTTCCAGCATGTGGTAGTTGTAATTCGGCAATTGAACTCAGCATAAAAGAATTAGAAGAAATAATACCAACAAATAAATATGTTGATGTATGCAAGCCTATCGATTAGGCCTTTAAGCTGAAGTAGCTCAGTTGGTAGAGCAATCCTCTCGTAAGGGATAGGTCGTAGGTTCAAGTCCTATTTTCAGCACCAGTAAGCAATCTGACCAAACTTTTAAAGTATTGGATTTAATATAGAAAATATCAATTTCTACAAGAAGTTGGTATTTTTTTGTTAATTAAAGAAAGGACAGGTTTAAATGATTAATATTGTAAAGAAAGAGTTAGAAATCAATAATGAATTAAAGAAGAAAATAGAATTTATATGTGGTTTTTGTAACATTACTCCAACAATAATAAATGGTAATATAAGAAAAGTTAGTAAGATAAATTTAAACTACATTGAACCTCATAGAATTATTATTAAGAGTGTTACATTACTAGCATTTAATTATTCTAATGAAATATTTATCGAAAATTTATCTAATAAAATCAAATTATCAGATTTAGAAACCTTTATAAAAGGTTAAACTAAAATATATAGAATTGTACCAACTTCATTAAAAACTCGCTCTATTAGGCTTAAAATGGGTATTTTAAATTTCGTTATATGTATAGATTGACACCAGACTTTTGTTATCCTAGTGAAATAATAACAAAGGACATATTAGAAAACACAATATTAACTAATAATGACATTAACAGCATCTTAGTAGAAAAAGTTAGTAATACCGAGACTTTAGCGGTCTTAGTTATTAAAATATTAAAAATACATGGGCAAATACTCAATAACCTGCAATTTAGATAATGAAAAATATTATTATGAAATAAAATATGATAAAAATTATGAACCCAGTGGGGGAGATGCTTGACTTACTGACCACATCGACATAGAAAAACTAGACAATGCTAATAAAGTCGTAGCCCGTTTAGAAGATTATTTTAAAGACCACGGAGGGTCATGTATAACGAAAACAAAGTAGATTGTATTATCTTCTTTTTTTCTTTTTGTTTAATTAATCCAAAGAACTACAACAGCGTAGCAAAAACAACAAATAATAATATTTAATCATTAAAAGTGTCAAATAAATATAATAATTATTTTAAATCATAAAAAAGTATGCTATAATCAAATAAGAAAGTAGAGATGATTCAAATGCGCAGTATAACAGATATAGATTTAAGTAGTAAAAAAATAATATTAAGATGTGATTACAATGTACCAATCAAAGACGGAATTATAGAAGATGATACCAGAATAAAAATGAGCTTAGATACAATTAATTACTTGCTTAAAAATAATTGCAAAATAATTATTTTATCTCATTTAGGCAAAATAAAAGAAGAAAGTGATAAAATAAAAAATTCCTTATACCCTGTTAGCATTAGACTAGGTGAATTACTCCACAAAAACATTTTATTTTCCAAAGATACTAGAAGTGATGAACTAACAAAAATGGCTTCTAACCTAAAAGAAAAAGAAATATTATTAGTTGAAAACACTAGATATGAAGACCTAGATTCAAAAAAAGAAAGTTCCTGTGATATGGATCTTGCTTCCTACTGGGCATCCTTAGGCGAAGTATTCATAAACGATGCCTATGGGACATTACATAGAGAACATGCCTCTAATGTTGGTATTGCCAAAATACTTCCTAGTGCAGTAGGATTTCTAGTTTTAAATGAACTAAATAAAATAGATAGCCTCTTAGAAGAAAACACAAGCCCTTTTATTGTCATTATGGGAGGCAAAAAAGTAAGTGATAAAATCAAAGTAATAGATAATCTAATTACTAAATGTGATAAACTATTAATTGGGGGTGGAATGGCCTATACTTTCTTAGCATCACTAGGTTATAATATTGGCTCATCCCTAATAGATAAAGAATCCTTAGACTATGCTAAAAATGTCTTAAAAAATTATAAAAATAAAATAGTATTACCAGTAGATGCTATCGTAGCAACAGAAATCAGTCCTAAAGCAAATGTTAATAACAAAAACATAGATAGCATTTCAGATAATGAAATAGCCCTTGATATTGGTAGTGAAACCATTAAACTATTTGAATACAACTTACAAAACGCCAAAAGAGTTATTATGAATGGCCCAATGGGAGTATTTGAAATAGAGAAATTTAGTCATGGAACGAAAGCCATCTATGAATACCTAACCAAAAACAATATAAAAACCATAATTGGAGGGGGAGACTCAGCCTCATCCGTTAATAAATTAGGTTATACTAATAAATTTTATCATGTATCAACTGGAGGTGGAGCAACACTTGAATATCTGGAAGGTAAAACTTTACCAGGTTTAAGTGTTATAGAAGATGGAAAATAAAGAAATAATAAAAAATAAAGAAAACATCCGAAATAAAAAAAATAATAAAACCAAATATATTTTAAATATGATAATCATGTTTATTGTTATCTTTATCATATTATATTTTACCTTAAAAGATGACTTTAATGAAGTTATGGCCAATATTAAAAAAATGAACATATTCTATTTATTAATAGGCATTATCCTCATGGTATTATACCGTTTCTTCTTAGGAATCAGCATGTACATCGTAGCCAAATGTAACAAACAAAAATACAAACTAAAAAAAGCCTTTGAATTAAACTTTATTACCCAGTTTTTTAATGGAATTACCCCTTTTGCCACAGGCGGACAACCCTCGCAAATATATTACTTACATCAAGAAGGAATACCTTATGGAATAGGAACCAATATCGTCTTACAAAACTTTATCCTTTACCAAACAGCCTTAATAATGCTAGGACTCTTTGCCGTTATCTTCAATCGAACGACAGGATTATTCCCAAAAAACAATGTCATGGCTAATTTAGTAACACTAGGTTTCGTTATTAACTTCCTTGTTTGGTTAGGTTCATTCATTATCAGCTTTGGTAAGAAAATAAGTAGCTTCATTGCCAATAAATTACTTGTTTTCTTAGCTAAAATAAAAATAATAAAAAACTTAGAAAAAAATAAGAAAAAATTTACTGATTATATTACCAGTTTCTATGAAAATGCCATGATACTAAAGGAAAGTAAAAAAAATGTATTACTTGGAATTCTTGTTAATATTATGGCTTTAGTTTTCCTTTACAGTGTACCTATAATTTTAATAAAAGGTATAGATGTTTCAACTAATATTAATTATATAACATCACTTGTCGCAGTAAGTTATGTTATGCTAATTGGATCGTTTGTACCAATTCCAGGAGGAAGTGGCGGAATAGAATATGGTTTTATCCACTTTTATGGGTACTTCCTAAGTAACTCAGTCTTAGTATCTGTCATGCTTATTTGGAGAGTAGTAACATATTATATAGGCATGATCTTTGGAGGAATCCTAATTCCACTTTATAAAAAAGGAAGTGATTAATTTTGCGCATAGGAATATTTACTGATACTTATCCTCCATTCATTAATGGAGTATCTACAAGTATAGTTATGTTAAAAAAAGCCTTAGAAAAACAAGGACATACAGTTTACATTGTAACAGTTAACAACGAAAATATGACATATAAATATGAAGAAGATGATAAAATAATTAGAATACCAGGAATTCCTATAGGTATTTATGATTATCGTCTGACAGGCATATATCCAGTTAAAATTATCAATAGAATTAGAAAATGGAACCTAGATGTAATCCATTCCCAAACAGAATTTGGAGTAGGAACCTTTGCTAGAATCATAGCCAAACAATTTCATATCCCCTTAGTCCACACATATCATACCATGTACGAAGACTATGTACATTATATAACAAAAGGATATTTTGTTGGTACTAGTAAAAAAATTGTTGAATACCTAACACTATTTTATTGTGATAAAACAATATCTGAGTTAATCGTCCCAACAGAGAAAACAAAAGAATTATTTAAAGAAAAATACAAAGTAAATAGAAATGTTTATGTCATACCAACAGGCATAGAAATAGAAAAATTTTACCTAGAAAACAACAAAAATTTAAATATCTTAGAAAAAAGAAATAGTTTAGGCATAGCAAAAGATGATTTTGTTATATTATTTGTAGGAAGAATTGGTACTGAAAAAAACATTGATTTACTCCTTGATGGAATGAATAAATTAGTAAAACTAAGCAAAAAAATTAAACTACTAATTATTGGTGATGGACCTGATATGGGATATTATAAAGAATATGTTTATAAACACAAACTAGGGAAAAATATAATATTTACAGGAAAAGTACCATGGGATAGCATCAGTGACTATTATCTTATCGCAGATATATTCGCCACAGCCTCAGTAACAGAAACACAAGGCTTAACAGTTATTGAAGCCATGGCCGCGGGATTACCTGTTGTCTGCATCAACGACGAAAGCTTTACAGGCACTGTGATGAACAACGTTGATGGAATAATATTTAACAATTTAGAAGAATACATAGAAGCCATCACTAAATTATATCAAGATCGAGAATTACTTAAAAATCTAGGAAAAAAAGCTAGAATTGATGCCGAAAAATATTCATCAACAAAATTTGCCTCTTCAGTATTAGAAGTATATCGCACAGCAATCAAAAAAAACAGAAAAATAGTTATTCCACTCGTGGACACCATAAAGGAAGTGTTTAAAGGAAATGAATAAAATTATAGCCCTAAATCATAAAATGAATTTAAATTATGATTTAGTAAGTGAATACATCGAAAAAATAAACAAAGTAAAAACAGATAACAAAATAATCATTATTCCAAGTTACCTATATATTAGCACATTTATTAAAAATACCAAATATGATATAGGTAGTCAAAACCTTAGCAATGAGTTAAATGGAGCCTTTACGGGCGAAGTATCTAGCACTCAACTAAATAGTATAGGAGTCAAATACTCTCTAGTCGGCCACAGTGAAAGAAGAAATCTTTTTCATGAAACCGATGAGATAATCAACGAAAAAACAAGACAATGCTTAAACCATGGAATAACCCCAATTATTTGTGTCGGTGAAACATTAAGTGAACATAACAATGATGAAACCTTAGTAAAAATAAATAATCAAATAAGTCATGCTATTTTAGGACTTGATGATTTAAATGAAAAAAAAGAAATTATTATAGCTTATGAACCAATATATGCAATAGGCACAGGTAAAACACCTAAAGTAAAAGAAATAGAAAATGTTATTAACCATATTTATGAAGTATTAAGTAAATATGATAATATAGATTTCAAAATATTATATGGAGGAAGTGTTAATAGAGAAAATATCAAAAAAATACTTGAAATTAACAAACTAGATGGTGTCCTAATTGGCACAATATCTTCAAAAATAGAAGAAATAATAAAAATAATTGAAACAGTATAAAAAAATTAGAGAAGTCGTGGCTAATACTTCTCTTTTTTTACTTTTCGACAAAACTTGTCATAATTCACTCTAGTATAAAAATTAAAAAAGTAATATACTGAATTTAAGAATAAAGGAGGAATTGTAGTATGAAAAAAATTAATGTTTTAATGATTGATGATAATGAGTCTTTAATAGATATGGTAGGTGAATATTTCAGTGGAAATGAACGAATATCTATATCTTTTAGAGCACACGATGGGGAAGAAGGTTTAAAATTAATTAAAGAGAAAAAGGAAGAATATGATGTAATTTTACTTGACCTAATCATGCCTAAGAAAGATGGACTATACGTATTAGAAGAAATGAAAAAACAAAATATAAACAAGAAAGTGATTGTAGAAACTTCATACAATGCTCCAGATACAATAAGAAAAGTAAGCGAATATGGAGTAAACTATTATATTCTAAAACCATACGATTTAAACGAATTAGAAAAAAGAATATTAGAAACAACTAATACAACAAAAGGACAGAGCATTAATTTATATCAAAATGGTTTAGATAAATCCATTACCAATATGTTACATGAACTAGGTATGCCATCGCACATTAAAGGATATCAATATATCCGTGAAGGCATCAGCCTAATTTACAATAATCCTAGTATTATTGGAGGCATTACAAAAGAACTATATCCTGAAATTGCTATGAAATATGATACAACAGTATCAAGGGTAGAAAGAGCAATAAGACATGCTATTGAAGTAAGTTGGAATAGAGGTAACATTGATTATATGGAAGAACTTTTTGGTCACAGTGTTGATTTTGATAAAGCAAAACCTACTAATTCAGAATTTATTGTAACCGTTGCTGATAAACTTAGATTAGAATATTCACAAAAATATTAAAAAAATGCTTAATGATTTTAAGCGTTTTTTTCATTTGCTATTCGCGTTATAGTTCTTAAATACTAACTAAAGAAATTAAATGATTTATGTAACATATTTTGAACAATATTTTATTATTGTTTTAAAAACAACATCTTGTTAATAAATTAACTATAAGTATTACTACTTTACGCTTTCCAGTGTCAAATTTTAAAAAAATGAAAAAATATTTTAAAAAAAAAAGTAATCTCCATTTTTTCTGACTATATATATAGTTAGAGACCGCTAGAAAGGAACTTCAATGAAATCCATAAAAAACCACATTTACCTATTAAGTGGCACTTTAGTTTTAATAATTATCATTATTTCTCTAATTACTAAAATTAAACTTAATAATAATGCAGTTACATTAAATAGTAACGAAGAAGAAAAAATAGAAAAAGAAAATATATCCAAAGAAAATATCAACACAACCGAAGACTGCCTACTATACAAAGTTGATATTAAAGGAGAAGTAAACAACCCAGGAGTATACCAACTAAGTGAAGAAAGTAGAGTAATAGATGTGATCAATTCAGCAGGAGGTCTTACTGACAAAGCCAATACCTCATTAATCAACCTATCAAAAAAAATCAAAGATGAAATGGTAATAATCATTTACTCAAACGAAGAAGTTAGTAATAGCAAAAAGGACCAAAGCATTACTAAAATAATTGAAAAAGAATGTGTATGCCCAGACATTAAAAACGATTCATGTCTAAATACTACTCCAAACACTAGTAACATTGAAGAAGAAAACCAAGTAAGTAAAATAGAAAACAAAATATCTTTAAAAACATGTACTTTAGAAGAATTAAAATCCGTCCCTGGCTTAGGAGAAGTAAAAGCCAAATCCATATTAGACTACAAAAATCAATATGGTTTTAACACCGTCGAAGACTTACTTAAAGTAAAAGGTATAGGAAACACAGTATATGAAAAAATTAAAGACTATTTTAAAACTTAAACAAAAATACACATACATATTATTCATTACTTTTATTATTTATGCATTAATTATAACAAATATATCCATAACAAGCACATATAAAGAAAGTGACACCACTTTTGAAGGTAACGTTTTATCTATAAAAAATTATGATACTAAAACCACCATTATTATTAAAGAAAAAAACAAAAAAGAAAAAATCTTAGTAAATTATTATGAAAAAATAGATAAAATTAATCTCGGAGACAAAGTCAAAGCAAAAGGCACTTTAAAACTCCCTAGTAAAAACACCGTCCCCAACCTTTTCAATTACCGTGCATACCTAAAGAATAATAATATTTATTATATCCTAACAGCCTGTGAAATAACCAAAGTAAAAAACAACAGCAAAATACTAACTCATTACAAAAATAAATTACAAAAATACATTAATCATAAAAAAGCTCACACCTATTTAAATGTTTTTATACTATCCAACAAAAATGATTTAGATAAAGAAGTTCTTAGTTCCTATCAAGTAAATGGCTTATCACATTTATTTTCTATTTCCGGCATGCACTTAACATTACTTCTAGGAACTATCTTAAAATTATTAGATAAAGTTAGTTATAACAGGTACTATAAATACGTTATTTTAATAATAATACTAATTATCTATATGTATTTAACTGATTTTACTCCATCAATCCTAAGAAGTGGAATTATGTTTATCTTACTATCTTTAAATAAACTATTAAATTTTAAAATAGAAACCAAAAATATCATGATGTTAACATTTATAATAATAGTCTTAATCAACCCATTCTATATTTATAATCTGGGTTTCCAACTATCTTATTTAATTAGTTTTTATCTAATCATATTTGCCCACATTATTAACAAACATAAAAATTATTTCAAAAAATTATTTATTACCTCACTTATTTCCTTTTTAGTAAGTTTTCCCATTATCATTAGTAACTATTATCAAGCAAACCTTTTATCCATTCTTATTAACCTATTATTTGTACCCATTATTAGTTATATAGTATTACCATTATCCTTTATCACCTTAATATTACCAACAGATAGCATTTTAATACTTATCATGGACATCCTAGAAGGTATCTCATTATCCTTAACTAATATTAATCATTTGCTTTTAGAGTTACCAAAACCTAGTATTTATTTAATAATGATATACTATGCATTAATTACCTTACTCTTAATAAACAAAAAATATCTTATCCCACTATTAATCATAATTATAATTCATAAAATAAGCATCAATTTTAATCCTAACATGGAAATAATTTTCCTTGATGTTTCACAAGGCGACTCCATCTTGCTTCATTATCCCCATAACAAACATAATATTTTAATAGATACTGGAGGTAATCATAATTATGAAATAAGTAAAAACATAATAATTCCTTATCTAAAAAGCAAAGGTATTAGTAAAATAGATTATTTAATACTAACTCATGGAGATTATGATCATATGGGTGAAGCTATAAATCTAGTAGAAAACTTTAAAGTAGAGAAAGTTATATTTAATTGTGGTGAGTTTAATGAACTAGAACAAGATTTAATAAAAGTACTAAATAAGAAGAAAATACCATATTATAGTTGTATTAAAGAATTAAATATCAATGATAGTAAATTATATTTTTTGAACAGTAAAGATTATGGTAATGAAAACGATAATAGTAATGTAATTTATACAGAACTTAATGGTTATAAATTTATGTTTATGGGAGATGCTTCAGGTACTACCGAAAAAGAAATATTAAATAAGTATAACTTACCAGATATTGATGTTTTAAAAGCAGGACATCATGGAAGTAAAACAAGTAGTAGTAAAGAATTTATAGATACAATTAATCCAAAGTACTCAATTATTAGTGTTGGAAAGAATAATAGATATGGACATCCAAATAAAGAAGCGTTAGATAATTTAGAAGATTCAAAAATATATAGAACAGATGTAGAGGGTAGTATTATGTTTAAAATTAAAAATAAGAAATTAAAAATTGAAACTTGTAGTCCATAGAGAGGAGCAAATATGAATTATTATAATGAAATAAAAAATAAAATAATAGATAATGAAGTATATTCAAAAATAAAAGACTATTCAAAAGAAAGACACAAAGTTATAACATATTTAGAAATAGGTAAATTACTAACTGAAGCAGGCGGAAAATATGGTGATAATATAATTGAAGAATACTCTAAAAAATTAGTTATTGAAGTTGGTAAAAAATATAATAGAAGCACTTTATTTAGAATGAAACAATTTTATAATGTATTTAGTAATGAAAAAGTCGCACCACTGGTGCAACAATTAAGCTGGAGTCATTGTCTAATTCTATTACCAATTAAAAACATTAATGAGATTAATTATTATATTAATCAAGTGTCAAAACGAAATCTTTCAAAAAGACAATTAGAAGAAATAGTAAAAAATAATGAATATGAAAGATTACCTGTTGCAACCAGAAATAAACTAATATATAAAGATAGAGTTGAAGTAAAAGATTTAGTACCTAATCCTATTTTAATTAAAAATAAAAATAATATAGAAATAATTACTGAAAAAGCATTACATCATCTAATATTAGAAGATATTGAATCATTTATGAAAGAA
>JALFKQ010000008.1 GCA_022774645.1 Mycoplasmatota bacterium
CAGAAAGGATACCTAATATTATGTCAAAAATAGATATAAAAGCTATGATAAAAGATTTAAAAAAGAATGAACTTACAGAGTTAATTTCAGTAGCACAAGAAGTATTAAGTACTTTATTTAATTCTTCTGAAATTAGAGATAATGTTAAAGAAAGTAGATTTTCTAAAGGATACGAGTGCCCAAAATGTCAATGTAAAGATGTAAATAAAAATGGGAAATCTAATGGAAGACAAAGATATATATGTAAACGTTGTCGTACAAGTTTTGATGAGTTTACTATGTCCCCATTCTCTAATACAAAATTAGGGTTAGATAAATGGCTAAAATACTGCGAATTAATGATATTAGGACTTTCTATAAGAAAATGTGCTGAAGAAGTAGGAGTAGGTGTTAAAACGTCTTTTTACATGCGTCATAGGATACTTGATGTAATCAATTTATCATTAAAAAATGATAAAGTTGAAGGTATAGTTGAAGTAGATGAATGCTTTATTAAGGAGTCTTTTAAAGGGAATCATTCTAAAAGTACTACATTTGTAATGCCTAGAAATCCTAGAAAAAGAGGTAAAGGTAAAAATGATAAGAAGAAAAGAGGAATATCAAAAGAGCAGATTTGCATAGAGACAGCAATTGATAGAAAAGGAAATATCCTTATGAGTGCTGTTTGTAATGGCAGAATTACAACAAATCAAATAATTAACTTCTTTGACAATAAAATATGTGAAGATGCTACTTTTTGCGTAGATTCACATAAATCATATATGGCAATAAAGGATAAGTTGAATATAGAGTTAAAGCAAGTTCCTAGGGGAAAATCAATGATAGATAGTGTTTATCATTTACAGCATATAAATGCTCTTCACAGTAGCTTTAAGAGATGGTTAATGACTTTTAATGGTGTATCCACAAAATATATCAATAATTATTTGGCTTGGTTTAAATTTCTACAACTAAGTAAGAAGAATAAAAAGAATGACCGAATTAAAGATATGCTAGTGAATGTAGCTACTAAGGATACTTATGTAACTAGAGCCACTATTAGAAATAGATTCATTGAGTTAATATAAAATAAGGAACTTTACTTAGAATTAATGAAACCATTTTATAATTGTAAAATAATTGAATACTTTGTATAATATAATTAAGTTCACAATTGTTATATAATGTGAAGTGAAGATATTATTAATATTATATATAAATAGAAATTTTTAGAGGTGATAAAGTGATTGGAATAAATGATGCTTGTGAAATATTGAGTTGGGCATATAATAATAATATAGAAATATGGTTAGATGGTGGTTGGGGTGTAGATGCTTTACTTGGAAAAGAAACACGTCAGCATAATGACATTGATTTATTTGTAGAAGAAAAAAACTATAATAAATTTATTGAAATAATTAAAAATAAAGGATTTAATGAAATTGTAGTGGAGTATACAAGTGAAGTGCATACTATTTGGTCTGATAATAAATTACGAATTATTGATTTACACATGTTTAAAGATAACTGTGATGGAACCATATGTTATGAAGGCGAAGTTTTTCAAAAAAATATATTCGATGGTGTTGGAAAAATAGGAAATATTATGGTTTCTTGTATAAATGCTAAAAATCAAGTCTTATTTCACTTAGGGTATGAATTTGGAGAAAGTGATATTCATGATGTAAAATTATTATGTAAAGAATTTAACATTCCGATACCTAAAGAATATGAAAATTTTTAAATTAGCGATAAATTATAATCTTTAGATTTAATAATATTACTATATCACGAAGAATTTATAATAAGTCATAAAAACAACCACATCTTATAATTCAATGTATTGAAAAATCTAAGGCGTGGTTGTTTTTATGTCATATCTATCACGAAGATAGCTAACATAGCCAAATATATAAATACACAATTTTAATATAATGCGAACTAAATCAAGAGTTTTATGAATAAGTGAATACAACTCTTGATTTTTTATTATTCAAAAATTATATAATTTCAACATTGTATTAAAACATAGCCTTTTATAAATATATATACTGATGCCCCTGATAAATTAATACCTATACTCATTGATAATAGCATAGGTATAGTATTATATTTTATATAACTATATGACTACACATCTACCTACAATTCATAGTTCATGCCTTAAAATAATTCCATCATATACCTTTGCAAAACATATGTATCAACAAATAAAAACATAGGTTCTTG
>JALFKQ010000028.1 GCA_022774645.1 Mycoplasmatota bacterium
TGATTATGCCGAAAAAAGGAGGCATAATATGTTAGAAATAAAAGATTTAACAATATCTATTAGTGATAGATATTTAATTAAAAATTTAAATTTAATACTAAATAATGGTGATAAACTTGCTATTATTGGTGAAGAAGGAAATGGGAAGTCCACTTTATTAAAATCAATTTTAGATATTTGTGAATATGCTGAAATAAGTGGAAATATTAATCTAAAAGGCAATAGAATTGGTTATTTAGAACAATCTATTAGTACTGATAAATTAGATAAAAGTGTATATGAATTTTTGTTTATTGATGAAAGTGATTATTATGATAAAATTAATAATCTATATAAATACTTAGACTTGATTAATTTAACTGATGATATTTTAAAACAAAAAATAAAAACATTATCAGGTGGTGAAAAAGTTAAAATTAGTATTTTAAAATTACTATTAAATGAATATGATATCTTATTTTTAGATGAGCCTACTAATGATTTAGATATTGAAACATTAGAATGGTTAGAAAAATTTATTAATAATACTAATAAGCCAATTATGTATGTTTCACATGATGAAACATTATTAGCAAATACAGCAAATATGATTTTACATTTAGAACAAATAAAAAAGAAGACTGAATGTAGACATACATTATTAAAAATTGATTATGACACTTATGTTGAACAAAGACTTAGAAAAATTGAAAAACAAACACAAGTAGCAAGATCTGAAAAAAGAGAATTTAACAAACAACAAGAAAAACTACAAAGAATAATGCAAAAGGTTGAATATCAACAAAATACAATCACAAGAGCTGATCCGCATGGAGCGAAAGTTTTAAAAAAGAAAATGCATTCATTAAAATCACAAGAGAGAAAACTAGATGAAACTGAATTAACTGAAGTACCAGATGTTGAAGAAAGTATAAGTTTTTCATTCGAAGAAGTTGAAATTCCAAGAGCAAAAAATATAATCAATTTAAATATAGATGAATTAAAAATATCTAATAAGGTATTATCTAAAAACATAAAGTTAGATGTAATTGGTAATGTACATTTATGTATTATAGGTAAAAATGGTGTTGGTAAATCTACACTAATAAAAATAATTTATAATGAATTAAAAGATAGAAATGATATTAAGGTTGGCTATATGCCACAAACTTATGATGACATCTTAAATAATTATAAATATGTATTAGATTTTGTATGTCCTAATGGTAGTAAAGATGAGATTACAAAAGCAAGAATGTTTTTAGGAAATATGAAGTTTACTAGAGATGAAATGATTAGTAATATTAAAGATTTAAGTAATGGGACTAAAGCAAAACTATTTCTTATTAAATTAGTATTAGATAAATGTGATGTTTTAATACTTGATGAGCCTACAAGAAATGTTAGCCCATTATCAAATCCAGTTATTAGAAAAGTTTTAAAAGAATATAAAGGTACTATAATTAGTGTATCTCATGATAGAAAATATATTAATGAAGTAGTAAATGCTCTTTATATTCTAACACCAGATGGACTAGTAAAAGAAAGATAAGGAGGAATATATGGGAAAAGTAATATTAGTATGTGGTAAAATTTGTAGTGGAAAAAGTTATTATTCAAAACAATTAAAAGATTCATTAAATGCCGTGGTAATTTCACCAGATGAAGCAACTTATGAATTAATTAATAATGAACAAGGAGAATTTTATAATGTATTTTCAGAAAGATTGAATAAGTACTTAACAAGAAAAGTTGGTGAAATTGCTAAAGCAGGTGCAAATGTTGTATTTGAAAGAGGTCTTTGGTCAAGTAAAGATAGAAAAGAATTAAGAGAATATTATAAAAATAATGGAGTAGATTGTGAAATACATTATGTATGTGTTGATGATGATACTTGGAAACAAAATATTGCAGAAAGAAACCAAAGAGTATTAGATGGTAATGGTGGTTCTGATTTTTATTTAGATGAAGGATTAATGAAAAAATTGGAGTCTAAATGGGAAGAGCCTACTGAAGATGAATATGATGTAATTTATAAAGTAGAAAGATAAAAACAATATTTATGACACTATGACACTATAAATGCTTGAGAGGTACTAACAAATGATGTGTCACAGTGTCATGTAATAACATAATTAAAAGATTTATGATATAATGATTATATAAAAGGGAAGCGCTAGTACAGGCTTATAATTTATAAGTTTTTGTATTGGTGTTTTTTAGTAGTAAGGAAGTGAAAGCATGTCTAAAAAAATATCAAATAGATTATTAGAAAAATCTTTGTCTGCTGCATTACTTGGAATTGAATTGTATAATAAACCTAATATTGAATATAGAGAAGAAAGTTTTGCAATTTTAATAATTAATGCATATGAACTATTATTTAAAGCAAAAGTAGTTGAAGATACTGGTAAAATTAATTCAATTTATGAATATGAAAAAAAGAAACTTGTTGATAATACTTCTAGTAAAAGAGATTATATTAAAAAAAACAGAATTGGCGAGCCAATGACAAAGGGGATAACGTCATTAATGAATTTGTTAAAAAATCATAAGAAAATATCACCTAACGTTATTGAAAATATTTTAATGTTAATTGAAATAAGAGATAATTCTATTCATTTTGTAAATAAGGATAATGATTTGATGAAATATAAATTATATACAATTTGCGTAGCAACAATAAAAAACTATTATCATTTAATAGAAAAGTGGTTTCCCAAATTTGAATTGTCAAAATATAATTTTTATATAACACCTATTAATTTTTCAGGAATAAATGAAAATGTAGAAACAGCAAATTTAGATATAGCACAAAAGAACTTTATTAACTATTTAGATATGGCGACATCTGGTGCTATCAATGATGAATTTGATATTTGTATTAAAACAGAGTTAAGATTTACAAAAGTTGAAACTGATGAAGCATTATTACTTAAATATGCACAAGAAGGAAAAAAGATAAATGTAGAACTATCAGATGAAATTTTTAAAAAAATGTATCCGTTTACATATTCGGAAATGTGTGAAAGATTTAAAAGAAAATATGGATTAAAAATTAATAATTTTTTTAATAAATCAAAAAAAATTTTAGAACAAGATGAAATATGTTGTAAAGCAAGATACTTGAATCCAAACAAAAAGGGGATTTATAAAATGTTTTACAATGGAAATTTTATTGATAAATTATTTGAACAGATGAAAAAAGACTAAGTGTAATTTTTCTAGATACCAAAATCAGATACTAAATGATAAAAATAAAGTTATTTTTATAAACTTTGATAAATTATGATAAAACAAAAAGCCTTATTTTGTAAGACTTTAAGTAATTATTAAATTGTTACGAACTGATAATAATATTTCCCCCTG
>JALFKQ010000031.1 GCA_022774645.1 Mycoplasmatota bacterium
TTCTTGTTCAAATGAATCACCTTCCGCACTTCCTTTTATACCTAATATTATTACCAAATATTATGTGTATAAAAGTATTGGAAAATACTAGCGGACAGTTTTTAAATTATTTTCTGGAACAATAACAGTTTGTGCAATACACAAATAAAGACACTAAGTATTTTTCTACTATTAAGTAGTTAGTTTTAGCGGTTTAAATAATACTATATATTGTGGCACTGGATTTTTCCCCTTTAGCTGTATTACTAAAAGTCAATTATGCTACAGATAAAGATAATTCTGATTATGAAGAAGACTATGAAGAGTCTGATATAATAATAGACGTAAAAGATTAATTAGCTATGTTTTCATGAATTAATAAAACTAACTATGCTAAAATATATAAAAGACTTAAAGATGGTAAATATAAATTATTTTAAAACTTATAATAGTGAGGTAATTAGGGCAGCAGAATTTTTAGACCGTTTTTTGTTTATAGAGTATAAAATATTACACTCTTAATATGGAGTATTAATTTTTCAAAAGTAAATAGTCCATGCTACATAATATTTATATAGCATGGACTATTTTAAACTTTCTTATTTTTTATAGCCACATTTCGGACAAATATCATTCTCATTTAATTCAATACCACATAATGGACAGCGTTTCTTTTTCTTTTTAGTTCCATATTCTTCTGTTGCTCCATTTACGCCGCTAGTAAAGGTGATTTTTACAATATTTAATTTATCTTTCAATAATTCATGAACTATTTTTATCATACCTTCAACAGTTAGAGTTTCTTTTGTAACAACTAATCTAGACTCTGGATATGCTGTTGCAAGATTAGTCTTAAATGCAGGACCTTTTTGTGTATTTGTTGGAGTACCATTTTTAATACCTTGTTTTTCATAAACATTGATAATTGCTGGAAGTAATGGATCATCCTCTCTTAATATAAGTGCATGGTCAAAGTTTTGTAATACTTCCCATGCAATTTTCTTAATCTCATTACATGGAAATACCATATTAACCCCTTCTTCAATAGTATCTTCAACTTCAATTGTTAGAATTCCAGTATGACCATGAAGGTACTGTGCTTCTCCTCTAAACCCATAAAATCTGTGAGCATATTGTAAATCTAATGTTGTAAAGCTTCTCATAATTATATCCTCCTTCAATATATTTATAATATCTATCATCTTTAATAATATAATAATATAAATTTTAGCTAATTTATAGCATTATAGTACTCTTTTTTAGTATAATAGTATTTAATTACTATTATGTTTAAAAAAATTACTATAGGAGGAGTTATGAATATAAATATTTCTTCAAATGAATCATTTAAGAAACAAAAAAAACAATGTATTTTACCACATTATCATGATAGTATTGAATTAATACATGTTTTAGATGGATGTTTACATTGTTTAATTCAAGGCAAAGAATATATTATCAATAAGGATCATTTATGTATTATTAATCAAAATAATATTCATAGAATAGATTCTGAGAAAGAAAGTAATTGTGATTTTCGGAGTATAATGATTGATCCTTCTTTTTTTGCATCAGATAAGGATATTTATAATAAATATATTGAACCAGTCTTATTAGATGAAGGATTTTCTCAAATAATTCTTTCATCAAAAAGTATATTTGCTAAAGACATTGTTAATATTATAGATTCAATTAGTGACCTAAAAAGATTCAAACCTGATGCATATGAGATTGATATTGTGGCATTTATATATATGATTTTAAAAAAACTTTATATGTTGTATAAATCAACTAAAGGAGAGTTTTCTGTTCCAGTTGATACTGATGCCTTATTGTATCGTAAAATTGTAGACTTTATTTATAAAAACTATTCCAAGAAATTATCATTGGATGATATAGCTAACGCTGGCAATATTAGTCGAAGTAAATGCTGTATTCTTTTTAAAAAATATGCACAAAGTTCTCCTATTAATTTTCTTAATCTTTATCGTATGGAAATTAGTGCATCACTTCTAAGAAATACTAATGAGAGTATATCATCTATTGCATTTGCTTGTGGTTTTGGACAACAGAGTTATTATAATCGTCTATTTCTAAGAGAGTATGGTATGACGCCAAAAGAATATCGTAAAAATTAATATTTTATATTATTTTTGATTTGATTTTATTTTAATGAAATGAAGAATTATAATTTAGGAACAGAGAGGGATCATTCTCCTTTTCGTCTAGTTAGGGTAGTCGTATGTATGAATGGAAACCAAAAGATCTAAACAATCCTTTCAAAATGAGAAAAGCTGAAAGGATTGTAGACTTAGAAAAGTATGAGGGATTATTAAAGAAAAATAATATTTTCTTTACTGATGAACAATATGAAACTGCAGTAAAGAAAATTAAGGCTGAAGATTCTTGTAGGGAATAAAAAGGTACTATTTCGTAACTAAGATTGCGAAAGAGTACTTTTTTTTATTTTTTATTTAGAAATAGTAAACAATTGACTACTATTTCAGCTATTTTTTTCAATGTATAATTTTGATCTAACCCATATTCAATTATAAGACCTTCCTCAATTCTAAGGTGTTTTCCTTTGCATAATTTACTATTTGACATAATTAATCCTCCTAATATTCTCAGGACAAATATCAAATTAATTATATAAGATATTTTGCAAAACTAACTTCTGTTTAAGTAAAAAAAACGGAAGTTACTATTTCAATTTACAAGATATACAAACTAAAGAATTAGATATTTACAAAAACAAATCTGAAGTAGAATATATTTACAAACTATATTATAATTGGTATAAGAATGAGTATTGAAATACTAAATGTATAGAGCTTAGAGAAGAAAAACAAACAATAAGTTGATTGATGAAATTAAAATAAATTAATTTATAGAAAGTGGTGTTTTTATGAGGAGATGTCAGAAGTGCAATAGTACTTTTAATTATAAAAATAGGCTTAAAGTAATTATTGATAAAGATAGGATATTAGAATGCAACAAATGTGGCTCTAAATATTGTCAATCTAATTTTTCAGTTAAGATGAGTTTTTTTTACCTACAATATTTTTTATAGTATTTAGCAATAAAATTGCCTTAATTTTAAATATATGGTTTTATAATCAAGTTTATAGAATAATAGTACAACTTTCTTTGCAATTATTTTGTACTTTTTCAATTATGTATATATCTCAATTTTTTTCAAAATTTGAGGAAATTTGAGGAAACAGTTTATTTGATTATATTTTTATCATAAAATAGAAATATAAAAGGAGATGTTAAAAATACTTAGGAATTATAGAACAAAATTAATGATATCAATTATAATATCATTAATTAGTTTTAGCTTAATAGGATGTAAATCTAAAGATAATTCTATTAATAAGTCGACGACTGATATATTAATAGAAAATTCTAAGATAGACGAGAATTATGAAGAAGCTGAAGAAGTTATAAAAAATTATTATAAATATTATAATGATAAAAATGAAGAAAAAATGTTGTCTTGTTTACTTTCACCACAATCAGTATCTTCATATAGATTATTTAATTTAGATTATATTAATTTAAAGAATATTAATTACATAAGTGATAAAAGCAGATATGATATATATATTAATAATTTCTTAACTAAGAATAAGAATTTCGACATTGAAATGTTGAAATTATATGAAGTAAAATATGATATTAAATTTATAGAAGAGATAGAGCCAGTTAAGAGTGGGGAAATAACAAAAGAAGTTATGCTTGTTAAGTTAGTTGGATCTGATAAATGGTTAATAGAAGGAATTGGAACTATGTAATATAATATATGACTTTAAATAAAAAATTTACTATGTATGTTCATAAAAATAGAAATAGAAATATAAATTTATTTATATAGTAAATAAAAGATAGTAAAAATATTAAAAAATAAGATAAAAAGAAATATATATTTTTTATAGAAAAATTAATAAAATATGTTTTGGTAGAAAAGCTATGAAAATATTTTCAGGCTTTTTTTCTTTTTTAAAGGGAAATAGAAACAAAAATAGAATTAGTAAAATATGGAAATGAATATTTTATTAATTTGAGGTGTAGAGAATATGTTGAAAAGTATTAATAATGTATCTAAAGAGCTCGGTATAAGCAAAGCTACAATATATAAAAAACTAAAAGAGGAAAAGTATAAAAAGTTGATAATAAAAGAGAATAATGTAATAAAAATAAATGAGTCACTCTATGAATTGTTAAAGGCTAATACAAAAAGAAAAAATATTGAAGAAGTAGAAAATGTAGAGATAGTAGATAAAGAAGAATTAAACGTAGTAAAAGTAGAAGAAAATATGAAAGAAGATAATGTAGTAGGAATATTATTGAAACAAATTGAAGAAAAAGATATCCAAATAAATAGACTTCATGATCTTATAGAAAATAATCAAATATTAATTAAAAACTCCCAAGAAAGAGAAAAAGAAAAAGTAAATTTAGAGGAACATTTTAAAGAAATAGATAAAAAGCTCATTGAGATTAGAGATAGGAACAGAAATAAAAATAATAAGTTAATAAAAATTTTCAAGATTAAAAAAAAATAAAATATTTTTTATTTTTAATAATATACGGTCATTAAATGAATTATATTTAGAAATCTATATGTGGATATTTAATAACCCTAACTTTAGAAAATTCATTATGAAATTAAATAAACTGTAATACCAGATATGATAAAATATCAGTTTACTAGATTTATCTATTAGGGATAATACCCATAAAATACTGATTTCAGAAGTTAAGAGAATCCACTATTTATACCAATATTTTCAATATTTTTATAAAGATAAACCTACTAATAAATTATTAATTTGACATAGAATTCAATAGTAAATTTAATTGATAATCCAATCTTATATAAATTATACATACACTAAAAATTGTTTATTCAATCCTATACCAATTGCTCTTGTAAAATTAATTGTTATAACAATGGAATGTAAATTTTTTTGCATTTAAAATTGATATACCATTGACATATCAATTTTAAATGTGTATAATATTAGTATAAGATGATGAAAATTAATTATTATAAAAAATATAAGATAATATCGAGGGGTGTATTTATGAAAAATGAAGTTTTAAAAACAGATAGTATACAAGTAGTTGGAGCGGACTTAGGCAGAGGTTATGTTAAGGGATTTTCGGTATATGAAGGGAAAGAACTTAGATGTTGTTTTAAATCTGTTGTTGGGATAGGAAGAAATATAGATTTTTCTGAATATAAAGATCCAATATATTTAGAAGTTGATGGGATTGATTATTTTGTTGGAATGTTAGCTGAAAAGGAGGGGGATTCTCCTACTCCGAACTCTAAAGAAAGTAAAATAACATTAACAGCAGAAAGATTATTATTTGCATTATTAAATGAAATTTGTGTATCAGATAAAGTAAAAATAGTACTTACAGTTCCATATAAATCTTATAATAAAACGACATTACAAGATGTTCAAAATAAATATAAAGGAAGAACTGTTACTATAAAAGATTTAATAAAAGGAACATTTAAAACAATAACAATAGAAGATATTGCAATATATAGAGAAGCAGATTCAGCTTTATATTGGGAGTTAAGAAGTGTAGAAACAACTACTAAACCACTAGGGATGATTACAGTTGGATTTAGAACAACAGAGCTTACTTATTTTGATAAAGGAATGGTATTTAATGATAAAAAATCAAAATCAGTAGAATTAGGAAATAAGACATCGCTAGAATATGTTCAAAGAATATTACTATCTCAAGGAACATCGAAGGAATTATTTGAAATTGATACTAATGAAGATGATTATAATGAATTAAAAGAAAGAGGATATACAGAGCTTTATGAAAGAGTAACACAAGAAATAGATAATACATGGATAAACTTAGATGAAATGGATATCTATATCGGTGGTGGTACTGTAATGAAAATGAATGTAAAAGATTATATAACTATAGAAGATCCACAAATGGCAACTGCAAAAGGAGCTTATCTTGTAGGAAGTAAATTCTTTAAATAAGGAGCTGTTACTATGGCTAAGACAAGTAAAACCTATACTTTAGAAAATGATACAATAAAAACAGTATCTAGGTATAAAGAGTATAAAGAGCTTTCTAGTGATTCAGCAGCATTAGAAAGAATAATTTTAGAATGGAATACTCTTACAACAAATAATATACAAGGCTTACCAATAGATCAAGTAGTAGATATAATTATTAGTAAAATGAGTGATGTAATAGCAAATGTTGATATTCAAGAAGTTAATAAAGAACAAAGTAAAGCAGAAAAGAAGAGTGATATGGATAATGCGATATTAGATGGATTTAATAATATACCAGATTAAAATAGATTAATTAGGAATATAAGGATAAAAAAAGAAAGCAGCATTAGATAATCTATTAGAGCTGCTTTCTTTTTTTAGAATTAATATGCAATTGATTTATATATAATGAAGTAAAAGGAGGAATTATTTTGAGAATTATAAAGTTTATATTAAGAAACTTTGGTTATTTATATAGAAGATATAAAGCTAGTTTCTATTTAGAAAGTTATATATGTATGCTTGTAGGGATTATAATAATAATTTTGATTTCAGAAGACTACATTTGGAAAATCAAAGAAATTATAATACCTAATATAATAACATATCCATTTACAAGATTTTTTTATTATAGCTGTAAGGAATATTTAATAGGGAATGTTTCTTGGAACGGATTTATAGTTAAAAAGTACCTGTTATAATATTTAATATAAAAACAAGTACTTTTTATGTAGATATCTTAATCCCATCCTAAGAGCTTTTTTTCTAATTCATCATAATCATAATCTCGGCCATTGAAATTATTGAATTTGGTTTTAGCAGTATTTTTCTTTGGCTCTATGAACTCACCAGGTTTGACCATTTTTATCATAAGAGCAACAAAATTATCAGCATTTTTATTTTTAAAATGATTATATATTTTGGATATATGTTTAAGATCACCACAAGCACTATTATATATTTTTCTTGCTTCTAACGATGATATATTATGATCCTTCATCATAAGAATTATTGATTTTATTTCATCCTCAGGGTACATTGTAATTTCTTCTTGATAATTCGAGACTGTAGCAGCTATTTCATCAGAAGCTGAATCAATCTTATGAGTTTTATCTTTATTGGAATGAATATAAAACTTTAATGAAGTAACTTTTCTACCAGTTTTAATTTCCTCAAACTCAAATCTTATATCAGTTTTCTCTTTTAATTCTTTTTGTGCTTGAAATATTATTCTATTTTTAAAATTTTGATATACAAGGTATGATCCTTTATCAGCCTTTAATATTTTTCTCAACTCATCAACTGTTATTTCTGCTATTTTTTTAAATTCATTAGACTTTAGAATTTCATACATCCTTATTGAATACTTACCTTTAAGTGATAAGATGTTTTTAAGTTTATAACTCGTATAAAATTCTTTTAATCCTAACATAAAAGGTTTTAATTTAGGACTAAACTCTAATTCAACAATTCCATATCCCCTCTCATATTCAGCACTTGAAAGCCAAGATATTTGTGTTAATTTATTTCCATTTTCTATCTCAAAAACTTTTTTCATTAATTCTTTAGTTACTTTTGGTATTACTGAATATTTAGATTTATCTTCAACACCTAAGAGTTCCATAAAATCAGAAATTTTAAATTTATATGGTTTAAAATCTTCATCCTCTGGTTGAACTGTACTTGCTAGAGTTAATATTATTCTTTGTTCTTCTAAACTTAAATCATAATTTGAAGTTATTAAAGTATTCGCTTTAGTAACTAAATAATTCTCATTCATCTAATCACCTTGTATAATGAAAACATAGTAAAAAACAGATTTTCATTATACTTTTCCTTTCTTTAATATTTTTTACTATAATTATCATAAGACGCTGTGGATTAGTTTTATCACCTATAGCTTAGACTATTTTAATTGAGGA
>JALFKQ010000034.1 GCA_022774645.1 Mycoplasmatota bacterium
AACATACTAGCTAAGGAATAAGGAATATAATTTTTATTTGTACTAATTAAACTATGTTCTGCATCTGATGGAAATAAAGAAATATCAGTTAAATATTGTCCATCAGCAGTACTAACGGGAAACAAAGGATTATAAAAATTATCAAAAGTAAATCCATCATTAAAAAGTCTATATAGATTAGGAGTTATATCTTCTTTAACAGCCATATAATTAAAAGATTCTGCTAATATAAATATAAGATTTTTATCTTTTAATAAACCACTATAAATATTCTTTTTACTTGGTATACTATTTGAAAAGTATTCATTTATTTCTTTTATTTCTTCATTTTCAGATTTTTTAAAATCAATATTAGTAATATTATATTCACTACTAGAATATTTCTCATTATTAATATTAATAAAACTACCTTTATCTTTAAACTTAAATATATATCTTTGAGTATCTAATCTTAATGAAGTAATAAGACCAAATGAACTTAAGTTTTTAATTGGAAAATTAATATCAAAATATAAACTACTTTTAGAATAAATATCATTATTATTAGTAATAAATAATGAAATAATTGGTAAAACATAAAGTATTAATAAAGTAATAATATATTTAATATTAAACTTAAATTTATTTTTATAATTATCTTCTTTTATTAAATAACACACCACTATTAAAGGAATAAAAAGTAATAATAATCCAATAATATTATTTTTAATAATTTCTATTATATTATTAGAAAAATATAATACTTTAACTGACTTAATCATAACATTTATTTTTATAAATGATAAATAATTTATAAAGTATAAATAATTAGATATAAAAATCAAAAATATTAATATATTTAATAAATATAATATACTTTTTTTATTAGTTATTAAATAAATAAAATATATTATAAATGAATATAAAAAACTAAATAGAATTAGCTCAATAGTAATATTTTTATATGTCAAAAATGAAAAAATTAATTCTTCTAATAATAAATATGTAAATAAAAAAAATAATATATAATACTTGTTTATCTTTTTCATAATAAGATTATATCACATATAAAAAGTAAAAAGTTAATCTTTTATGATTAACTTTTCATTTTCATTAAGTTTAATTTTATAAATTCCAGTTTTAGGACAAATATATTCAAAAACAGTATTGTCTACTTCAAGTACTACTTTATTATCAGTTTCATCCATATCAGAATTTACCTCACTTTCCTCTTTTTTAGGTTTGTATTTCTTCATTGTAGTATTACCAACAACATGCTTATCTGTATAATAAGTATAATTAAAAGGATTCACTCTTTTCTTATTAATATATACTTCATAATGACAGTGTACCCCAAATGAATAACCTGTATTTCCCATAATTCCAATAACTTGACCTTGTTTTACTTTGTCTCCTACTTTTACAGTAGCACTATTATATTTAAGATGAGCCATTAATGTATATACACCATTACCATGATTTATTTTTATATAGTTTCCATATGTTACATTTTTAGTTTTACCTACTACATTATTTTTAACATATGTAACTATTCCATCTGCAGGTGCGATTATTTTATGATTTGGTCCTCCATGTTTTTTATCCCATCCAAGGTCTATTGCTTTATGAGTTGATTTAAATCCTTGAGTAACACCAACATAATAACAAGGGAATATTAATTTCATTATTCCCTCTGAATTTCAGTTACACTATTGATTGAAGAATAAGATTTAAATAGTTTATCTTCAAATACTTTGTATAATGAATCAGCACCAAGAAAACTAAATAATCCTACCCAAGCTGCATTAATAATATCATAATTTGTAAATGATAAAGTAAAGACTATACCAAATAACATAGATATTAAAAATGAAATATATATTAAACAAGAACTACACTTAATAAATGATACAGATTTGAATTTCTGTACAAATGCTGTAGATAAAACACTAGAAACAGAACCTATAATAAGTAAAGATTTAATTAATTCAATATTCATATTCACACTTCTTCACCCACTATATTATAAGCAAATATTAAATTATTGAATATTTAATTAACACAAATTTAATCAATTATAAATTCTGCTGTCACATAATATTTCTTACATTTTTCATTACATGGATCATCTCTTCTAATTACATCTTTTACAATTCTATATTTACCTTTATCAAGAAGTCCATATCCATATGTATAATCAATATCAAAAGTTAATTTACCATTTTTATCTGGGTGATATGCCATAGAATTAAACACAAGTTCACTTTTTGGTGATAAATAATACCATTTACCATTTCTTTCATAATCTATTCTATAACTACTTCCGTATATAAACTCATTCTTACTATGATCAGTTATGACTACTGTAAGACTACCATTCTTAACATTTATTGCTTTCATATCTACATCAGTAAGAGTTTCAATATCACTTTTACCTATATCTTTATTAACATATATTTCATTATTGATTTGTTCATTCTTACTTCTATTTGTTTCACGTACTTCAAGCAAAACAGCATACTTAAATATATTTTCTATTGTATCATCAAAATCTTCATATGCCATAAATGTAAATTCATATGTTTTTCCTGGTATTAAAGTATATGTACTATTTATACTTACATTTCCTACACTACCATTATTTTGTTCAAGTTTAGCATAATAAAATTCAGAATCATTTTTATCAATTGTAGAAGACAATACTTTATATGTTCTAGTAAAATTCACATTATTACTTTTATCATGTCCACAATATTCGCCATCTAACTTATTAACCATTTCATCATTGCCAATATAAATATCTTTGTTACCATTTATTGTATTACAAAATATTACTGTATAACTACCTTTTTTATATATAGATGTTCCACCATCATAAAGCATAAGTTTAGTTAAATTCTCTCGTGATAATTCTGTATCTAAATAACTCTTAAACTTATCAAAAGTAGTTTGTTTCTTTTTAATAGATTCTTTTACTGAATAACAATTATCATTTTTATCACAAAACATTGCATTATCTATTCCATAATAATATATATTTCTATTATTATATCTAAATACTTTATTTAATTCTTTTACATCACTATTATTTATAGTAAAGTATTCTATATCAATTTTATGATAAATACTTTTAAATAATATAAATAATATTATAAGAAGTAATATACATAATGAATATATTATAATTTTCATTTTCTTTTTATTATTTTTATTATTATTAAGTGTATCAATTACATTTTCTTCTGTTCTTTTTAGAATATCTTTGTCTATAGTTTCTCCATTCATAAGTTCACTTAGTGATATATCAAATATTTCACATATGGATTTAAAAAGAGAAACATCAGGTAATCTTCTTCCATTTTCCCAATGTGAAACTGCTCTATCTGTAACATTAAGTTTAGATGCAAGTTCTGCTTGAGTCATATTTTTTTCTTTTCTCTTTTCAGCAATGAATTTACCTATTTTCTCTTGATTCATATGTCACCTCTACTAAAATAATAATATAAATATTTTATTTTGTATACACACACTTAGTAGAGTTTAAAATTTTATTAAACGTTTTCTCATTACTTCTTCATTTCCTTTATTTAAAGTAATGATATTTACTGAAGGACCAAGTATATTATTTATAACTGGAAAAGTTAAGATTGGATTAACAGCACCATTTATTACAAATAATGTACCATAACATTCCATATCTCCATGGGTATATTTAGGAAAGAGCTTTGATTGTGGAGATATTAATCCATATGTTTTAGCAAATGGTATTACTCCATTATGCATATGTCCTGATAATACTAAATCAGTATTTTCAAGTGTATGAAGTTTTCCATCTTCTAAAGATTCTAATAATGGTGAAGATGAATGTGTAAGTAATATATTATAAGTTTTGTCATCAAATGATTGATTAAATGTACTGATAAAATCATTCATAAAGTATCCTGTATCTTCATGAAATCTTTCATAATAATCAAAATCTGGTGAGTATGCTGTTAGGTTGAATCCTTCATGTGAAACGAGTTCATTATTTTCTACTGAATATATATTTCTAAAGCTAGCAATAAAATCACGATATTTTTGAAGGTCTGCTTTAGTCCACTTTCTCATAGTATCTTTAGTCATTTGTTCGTGATTACCATATGAAACAAATGTAGGTATTCCATTTGTAAAGTTTCTTAAACTTGAAGATATATTTTTTCTATAGTTTTTATCTTCTAAATCTCTTACATTATTTATAACATCACCTGTTATTAATATAGTATCAATTTTTGGCATATCTCCATTTTCAAATATTACTTTATGCACACTCTTTAAATTGCTAAGTCCAAGTATTTTTCCATTATTATTCATATAATGAATATCACCCATTGAAAGAATTGTTTTAGGTTCAAGAATCTTAGAAGAAGAAATATCAATCATTTTAACAAAACACATAGTACTCACCTCTAATTAATCGTATATTTTACGCTGATTAATTGAAATAATCAACACAAAAAGAATGAAAATCTTTCTAATTTACTTTGATTTTCCATTGTACTACTAGCAACTACTATTGTTTTTTTCCCATTTTAATCTCCCTTTATTACTTAATACTATGCAAAGTATAGCTTGATCAAATTATAAAATCTAATTATTGTTATATATTAATATCTCTAATATTCTATTTAGATATTCCATATCATCAAATTCATTAATTGCAAAACATTTTTTACCTAAATCTTTAAATGACGAACCACATGAATATAATTTATTTTTATCTAATATAATAAATCTATCATGAAAGGAATCATTATGTACGAATTTTACATTTTCATATTGACTTTCATATTTACTTTTTAATACTTCATCTATATTTTTAGAAACAATTATAATTGTTTTGTTAATGTTCTTTAATAAATCTAATAATTCTTTTCCAGCATAATTATCTATTATTATAATTTCTTTATTTGCTTTATTTAAAATATCTAATAATAATGAATATGCATCGTAAAGTTCACCTTCGAAAAATATTTTACTTATTTCCTCATTGTATTTAAATTTATCAAATGTTTTTTCTAAGTTTAATATTCTATTTTCATGATTAATTAACATTTCATTTGTAATTATTGTATTTGCAAAATATTTTCTCATTTTGACAAATGCATCTATTATTTGTATATTCACTTTAACTGCAATATCACTTTTAAGAAGTCCAGATAACATTATTATTCCTTGTTCTGTTAAAACATAAGGCAAATATTTAAGATGTTGTCCCCTCATGTTCATGTTTTTGTTTAAGGTCGCAATTTGCGACCTTAAAGATAATTCAGTAATTTCTTCATTAGTTAATTGAAAGCAAAAAGATTTGGGAAATCTATTTATATTTCTTTTAATTACTTCATTAATTCGTTTTGTTTCTACTTGATAAAGTTTTGCAACATCAGATGATAACATAACTTGTACTCCCCTTACTTCATAAATCATATCTTCAATTTTTTGATTTTCTTTTATTATTTCATTCATATTTGCTCCTTTCAAAATAAAAAGAGAAACCTATTTTATATAAGTTTCTCCGCATCATGTATATTTTATTTTGCCTCTAAAACATACTTTATCGTCCTAATTGTATTTAAATATCAGGCAAACTATTTATTATTGATAGCAGCTTGTGACCCATAAACCAAAGGAAACCGATTTGGAGCGGCCTTTCGCTCCAGGAGACTAAAATGGCTTAATTTTTTATTTTTAATTTTCTAAATAAATATATAAATATATTATTTTTTTCATTTAACTTATTTTCTTTTTTCAATTCACATATTTTTTTATTCATTGAAAAATTAATCCTACATTTATACCAGTTTCTTTTGAAA
>JALFKQ010000030.1 GCA_022774645.1 Mycoplasmatota bacterium
TGGAAGCGGACTTGCAACAGGAATTGCTGGAGGAGCAGGATTTACTGGCACACTTGCTAATATGGTGGGTGGAGCTGTAGGTGGAGCTCAATCAGGAATGAAAGGTAAAAATGTAGCAGATTTCTTTAAAAATCAAAGTGCTAATAATCAAGCAAATAAAAATAGAGCCCAAAATATTGCTAGTCGAGGTGGAGCAGGAAATATTATTAGAGGAGGAGCAGAAAGTGTGTTAGGAGTAGGTCTTAGACAAGACAGTCGAATTGCTAAATTAGATGAACAAAGTGGACTATTAGAAGCATATAACGAAGCTGCCACTGCTGCTACGAAAGATAATAAGTTAAGCGATTTAATGGGAGATGGCGGTATGAGTAATGATGATGTAATAAATGCAAATGGACAATATAACCAAGGTTGGACTAGTGTAAAATTTGGAGATAGCAGAGATGACTTTGTAACAAATATGTTGAAGTATGATAGAAAATATAATGAAGCTCAAGCTCAATTAGAGGTAGCACAACAAAGAGGAAATGCTGCTGATATTGCTAAAGCAAGAGCATTACTTCAAAAGCAAAGGGTAAAATCAGAAGATGTTGCTAAAGGAATGTATGATAAAGCTGTTAACCATTATGCTGGAAAAGATAATGTTGCTAGTGAAGCAAGAAAAAGATACAACAAAACAATTGGCGAAAATGAAAATAAAGAAATTAATTATAAAGAGCAAAAAACATCTATTGCTAATAAGAAGCGTGAAATTACAAGTAAAAGTAGCTATTCAAGAACTCATAGTGGTAATAATAAAAAATAAAGATTACATTATAAATTAGAAAGGAAAAAGGAATATGAGCAATTATTTGATACCTGCAAATAGTAAGAAAAGTCAATTAATATTCAATGTTTTTAGAATTATAGACTTAATAATATTACTTACAGGTGCTGTAATTACAACGATACTTATGTTTGTATTTAAGGGTGATTCTATAAAGGAATTAATGATAAAACTAGCCCCAGTTGGCATATGCTTATTCTTAGTTATGCCACTTCCTTTTTATCATAATGTTCTTGTGTATTTGCAAGAATTAACAACGTTCTTTTTAAACCCTAGAAGATATTATTGGAGAGGATGGTGTGCTAGGTATGTTGGACAAGACGATGAGCAAAAAAAAGGTTGATACTAAAGCTCAAAAGTATGCTGAAAATTGGTTGCCAATTAGAGGCATTCAAAATGGAGAAATTATACTTGATAATGGATATAGAGTAACAGGAGTAAAGATAAGACCAAGAAATATATTTATTCTTGATTATGATTCTCAAAATAATGCGATATTTAATTTAAGAAGTTTTTATAATACATTAGATTATCAATTCTGGTTAATCGTATCAGACAGACCAGTTGATATTAATAATTATCTTGCACAATTGAAATTATTATATAATTCAGTACAAGTTCAAGCTATTAGAAAACTTATAAGGGAAGATATCGATAAAGCTAACTTATTCATGAGTAAAGAAGTTAATGTTACTGATACAGAATACTTTATATTATTTAAGGATAAGAGACCCGAAATAATACAAAAAAGAATTCAAAATCTTGTTTCAGGTCTTGCTAATGCTGGACTTCAATCAGCTCAAACAAGTAATGATGATTTAAGAACATTATTAGATGGATTCTTAAATGGTGGTGACTCATATAATTTTGGGACGGTGATTAGTCAATGAGTGTAAGTTTTAAAAGTCAATTAGCTCCAAAGAGCTTAGAATTTAAATCATCAGAAATGATAATAAGTGATAAGTATTGTGCAATACTTACTATAATTAGTTATCCTAAATCAATTTCTGAAGGATATTTAGCTAACCTAACTCAAATGGGTGGAGTTAAAGTATGTATTAAACATATTCCAATTGCTTTCTCCGTATTGTCAAAAATGTTAAACAAAGAAATTGCTGATATGAAAGCAAGATATCAAAATGAACATGATCATACTATTCAAGAACAAATTAGACAAGATTATGAAAGTATTGATAATTTTATTCAAATGTTAACTGCTACTCAAGCAAGAATATTTGATTTCCAAATGCACTTATTTATTTCAGCAGATTCACATGAAGAACTTGAAAATAAAAAAGTACAAGTTAAGAATTACTTAGATGCTATGGGAATGAAAGGATTAGTTCTTAGATTCGAACAAGAAAAGATACTTCAAAGTATGCTTCCAATATTCCCAGAAAATGATATAGAAGAAAGAGTTGGAACACCAATACCATCAGTTACAATTGCAGCAATGTATCCATTTGTATTTGATAGTATTAAAGACCCAGGACTTTCATGTCTACTTGGAGTAGATTACTCTGGTGGTGTAATATTATTTAATCAATTTTTATATCAAACTAAGAAAGAATTTAATAGAAATAATGCCAATATGATTATTCTTGGTACATCTGGTTCAGGTAAATCAACAGCTGCTAAAGTATTGCTTAGAAGTAATATTAGAAATGGTCATAAGATTATTGCAATTGACCCTGAAGGTGAACTTGAAGAAATGACTAGACTATATGGTGGAGACTTCATCGACTTAGGTCGTGGTGGAGATTTTGGTATGATAAATCCACTTGAAGTAGTATTAGATGCTGATGAAGAAGAAATGGCTGAAGGAACTGGTTATGCAGTTTTAACAAGAACACTTCAAACATTAAAAGCATTTATGAAATATTATAGTCCAGATATTGAAGAAGATGTATTAACACTATTTAGTGAGGTTGTACAAGATACATATAGAAGATATAAAATAGATTATAATACTGATTTTGGAAAAATTACTTCTCATGAGTATCCAACATTTGATGATGTATATGCAACAATAAAAGGAAGACTTTTATCAATGACAGAGCATACTCATGAAAGAGATATAATGGAAAGACTTGAGTTAAAGATTAGACCATTAACAAAAGAGTTAAGATATTATTTCACAGGTAAAACAACAATAGATACAGATGCTGATTTTATCGTATTTAATATAAGGGAACTTATGAATGCTGATAGTAATATCAGAAATGCATTGTTCTTCAACATATTAAAATATGCATGGGGATTAACTCTTGATAGAGAAATAAATACAATATTAATGGTTGATGAAGCTCACATGCTTCTTGCAGATCAAAATACATTAGGTGCTGAATTCTTAGCAAGAATTCAAAGAAGAAGTCGTAAATATAACACAGGAACAATTATAATAACTCAACAACCAACAGACTTTGCAGCTCCAAATGTTGTTATTCACGGTAAAGCTATTTTCGATAATGCTTCTTACTATTTAGTAATGGGACTTAGAAAACAAGCTGTAGATGATCTTGCAAAATTAGTTGATTTAAACGATCAAGAAAAAGATTCCATAAAGAGATATAGTCAAGGACAAGCATTATTTGTTTGTGGAAGCAGAAGAATGAGAATTAATGTAATTGCAACACAACAAGAATTAGAATCATTTGGTTCAGGTGGTGGACTATAGTTCTTTCACCTAAAGGATGTGAAGTATGGACAATAATAGTGATCAAAATTTAGAACAAAACAATCAAAATATAAATCAAAGAAGAAATACTGGTGTAGTCGATAGATTAAACCAGTTTTCGTCTGGATTTAAATCTGGTTTAGGTCTTGGCGGTGAAAAAGGAACAAAAGATAGATTAAAAAACAGGGGTCAAAATGAACCAAGAGGGGTTAATAAAGAAAGTGGAAAACTAGACCAAAAAGAAGGATCAGACAAAAAAGGTGGACTTGAAAAGAAAAATGGTTTAAAGAAAAAAGATGAAAAGTCACAAGGAAAGGGTTTGGGCGATTTAAAATCAAAACTTTCGTCTAAATTAGGATCAGGAGCAGGTGCTGCTAGTGCAGCATTAAAAGCAAAAAGTTTAAAATTAAAATTATTAAAATTAAAAATAATAGGTATAGCATTGGGAGTATTTTTAGGAATATTTATGATTGCATACCTTGTATTAGTAATTGATAACTTCTTTTCATCAATTGTTCTTAACTTTGGTGTGCCAGAGCAAAGAACAGATGAAGATGATCTAGAAGGTCTTTATACTGACAGTAAATACATAAGAAATCCAGATACTGGAGAAATGTATACTTGGCCAGAATTAATACAAGTACTTAACAACGATGAAAGTTGTAAAGCTGGATTTTTCCAAGGCATTTGGGAATCATTATTTCCAGAGGGAAGTGATGAGTTTAAAGATGTATGTCAGTTAATGAGATATATTAAAAAGAAAACAAATGATTATGAAACTAAATATATGCATAAAGAGACAAATGGCCCAAACAAATTAGATAGAGGTCTTATAATTGGTACATTGTTCTTTGGATACGATTCACAAGCAACATATGATAATTATGAAACACCTCCAGCTAAGGAAGATGAAAAAGGAGACACATTTATCTCAGCAGCAGACCATTTTGAAGCACTAAAAAATGTAATTAAAGATGGAAAATTAACTAAACCAGATGTTAATAGAATAATTCAAAATACAATATTTGAAGATGTTTATCCATCATTTACTTGGGAAATAAGAGAAGAATGGTCAATTTCACAACAAAAATATATTAAAGTTGGATATTGCAATACTTCAGTAGTACAAAATTATGAATATAGTAGAGATAAATGGGAAATGTTTATAAGATGGAACGATGAAAAGGATTTACAAGATGGTGATGATAATATTCCAACAGTTAGAAATAAAGTATTTAGTGTTCCAGGATATTTAAGGGTAAAAGGTAGCAAACTTTTAGATAAGTATAGAAAAATAAGCAATAGTGCAATTTTAACATTAGTAGGAACAGGATATACATATGATACTAGTATGAATAATGCATGGAAATCCACATCAGAAGAATGTAACAGTACAATAAGTAAAGATGCATTATTATCATTAGTAGATAAATTAGATGGTTCAGTAACATCAGCTCATGACTATTTTATTAAAAGAGAATACAATCAAATAGTAGATACTACAATATATTTTCAAAAGGTGGAAGAAATCTACTCAACAACAAAAGATAACTTTACTAGTAGAAATATAAAATTTACAACAACTGGACCAACCGTTCATAATGAATATGTTGAAT
The DNA here is from genome assembly GCA_022774645.1 of Mycoplasmatota bacterium. GTDB lineage: Bacteria > Bacillota_I > Bacilli_A > RF39 > UBA660 > CAG-1000. The sequence continues at coordinate 5,120 of JALFKQ010000030.1, forward strand.
TTGAATATAAACATGGATTTGGATATATTAATTTTCCATCATTCAAACAAGCTGATGAAGATTCAAACTTGCCAGGTATAGAGTATAATGATGCGACTACACCAAAGAAATTAGAAGAAATAATAGAAGAAACAAAAGATAGAAAATATGAAATAAATAATGTTCTTCTTTTAAAAGATTTAGATTCAGCTCAATATGGAGAAAATGGATATTGGGATGAAAATGGAAACTATATTGAAGGAACAATTCCAGATTTTAGTAATCCAGAAGTTGTAACAAATGCATACTGTAAGAGCTTCTTATCATCAGATTTAGATGATATTACTGTTAAATTAACGGACTGCGATGGAAATCAACAAGACTCAGTTTCATTTAAAGATTATATAATCGGTGTAACTGTCGGGGAAATTGGTCCGAGTTCTTACAACAATAAAAATTATGCTTTAACACAAATGATTGCTAGTATAAGTTATGCAATGGCAAGAAGAGGAAACTACAAAAAAGGCTCTACAATAACTATGAGAAATGGAGACTGTGACCAGGTATTTAGTTCTCCAAGTAAGGGGTCATATAGAAAAGAAGCAAATTTGATGTGTAGCAGTAAACATTGTAGAAGCTATTATCAAGGAAGTGCACCAAGTGCTGAATACGAAGATTATAAATCTGCAATATCAGATGCAGCATATCAAAAATTTGGTGAGTTATATGAAATAGCTAAGCAATATTTAATAATATCAAATAATAATATTAAAGAAGCTGGATATGTTAATACAACACAAGAAGGTTGGGAAGCAGCAGCAAATAATGGAGAAAATTTTGCTGAAATCATTAAAAAGACATATGGTGACTCCGATTTAATAGAGTGTTCAACATATGAAGATAATTTTGATCAAAATATATATGATGAAGTATATGCTGGACAAGGTTGCTTAGGTATTGTTAAGGCAGCAACCGCTGAAATAGGAAATAAAGAAGAACCAAAAAATAGTGATTATATTAAATATAATGACTGGTATTATGGTGAACATAAAAAAGCACAATGGTGTGCAATATTTGTAACATATATAGCTAGTAAAACAGGTTACCTTGGAACAGAAATTCCTAAAACAGCTGGAGTTAAACCTATGCAGCAATATTTTGTACAAAAAGGATCATGGAGAGCAGCTAGAAGAGGATATGATCCAAAGCCTGGAGATATTGTCATTTTCCAATACGATGCTCCTGGAGATTATGGTCATGTTGCGATAGTAGTAGACTATAACGCAAGTACAGGACAAGTAACAACAATAGGTGGAAATGAAGGACATGGTGATCCAGAAGGTGGAAGAGTAAAAAGACAAACCTATGCAAGTAAAGATTCAGCTTCTATTGCTGGATATGGAAAAATAAATTGCAAAGAAGATGCAAATACAAGTGGCATTTTAAAGAGGAAAAATTATAATGAACAAATCAAATAAAAAATCATTTTATATAATTTTGGGAGCAGCTTTAGTAATAATGCTAGCAATTATTATTCCTCTTATTCTTACAGGGGAAAAAGTTGAAAGCAATAGAGCTAAATATTTTCCAACATACACAGATATAAAAGTTAATTCAAGAACATTTACAGATGAAGAAAAATATGAAGATTTAAGAAAAAAATTGTCAGAAGATTTTCTATTTGAAAGACTTATAACAGTTGGTGATTATGACTCTTCAAATATGACAAAAAAAGATCTTGATAATCTAATAGAAAACTATATGATTAATTTTGAATTATCAAATACAAGATATTTAACAAAATTTAGTAAAGAAAAACAATATATTTGTATGACAGAAAATAATTTAAAAGAAAGTTATGTTGAATTATATAATACAGATATTTCTAAATATTTAGATGATATGATGTACAGATTTAAATATATGTTTAGAAAACAAAATTATTGTATGTATTATACTATGGCATTAGATTTTACAATGTATGGAAGAATGTTTTATATAAATAAAATGGATTATGATAAAGATAATGAAATAATAACAGCTGACATTTATTTATATACATATCCGATAACTACTGAAGCTGAAACATCAGCACAAGTAAATGCAAGAACAGCTATGAATAACAAAGAATTTGATAGAGCAAAAAAATTAATTGTTGAAGATTCAGATGGAAAATATGAAAGAAAAACAATAAGATTTAAAATAAACAATAATGGTAAATTTTTTAAATATCAAATAATTAGTATTAAAACAACAGATAAATAATGAAAAAAAATAATTTATATAGTATAATATAAGCATATTGGGGTGAAAAATATGAAGTTAAAATTTAGAGCTGACAAAAAAGATATAGTAATATTTTTAATATTTTTAGTAGTATTACTATATTTAATAGCAATAGCAGTAGTAAATATACACTCAGTAGCAACTGAATCAGTATTTGCTGGATTGAATCCATTACCAGCATTTGCTCCAGATTTATTACTTACAACATTAATGTTCTTTATATTAGCTGTTGTTGCAATATTAACTGCATGTTCATCATATTTCTTTGATAGAGAAGAAGGTTTTGGAGTAACAACTCAAAAGAAATCTAAAAATGATGGATATTCAAAATTAATGTCAGAGAATGACATGAAAAAAGATTATGGAATTAAAAAAGTACATTTAATTGATGATACTTATGATGCTGGTGGTTTCCCAGTAATAAATAATGGTAAAGATGCATGGGTTGATGATAGCGGTCAACCACACTCATTGATTATGGGTGCTTCTGGTTCAGGTAAAACTCAAGCATTCATGTTTCCATTAATAAAAATATTAGGTAGACATGGTGAAAGTATGATAGTAACCGATCCAAAAGGTGAGTTATACGAAAACTGTGGAGCCTTATTAAAAGAAAAAGGTTATAAAATAATATTATTAAACTTCCGTGATCCAAAAGAAGGAGCTGCATGGAATCCATTTAGTTACCCATATAGAATTTATAAAGAAGGTAACTCAGATAAAGCTAATGAACTTTTACAAGACTTAGCAAGTAATATCTTAATAGACCCTAATAATAAAGCAGAACCATTCTGGGAACAAACTGCATCAAACTTCTTTACAGGTTTATCACTTGGTTTATTTGATGATGCTAAAGAAGAAGAAATAAATATTAATAGTATAAATATGATGGCAGAAGTAGGAGACGATAGAATAGGTGCTTCTACATATATAAAAGAATACTTTAAAAGTAAGGGTGAATTAAGTCCTGCTTATATAGCAGCTGCTTCATGTATCAATGCACCAAATGAAACTCGTGGTGGAATTATGTCTACATTTAGAACAAAGACAAGAATATTCTCATCACAAGAAGCATTATCAGAAATGCTTTCATATAGTGATTTTGATATAAGAGATATAGGTAAAGAAAAAACAGCTGTATTCTTAAAAGTACATGATGAAAAGACTACATATCATGCTTTAGCAACAATATTTGTTAAACAAGCATATGAAGCATTAATTGCAACAGCTCAAACATTTCCAAATTTAAAATTACCATATAGAACAAACTTTATACTTGATGAGTTTGCAAATATGCCAGCATTAAAAGATGTTGAAACAATGATTACAGCATCTCGTTCAAGAAATATTAGATTTAGTTTTGTTATTCAAAACTTTTCACAATTAAATAAAGTTTATGGAAAAGATGTAGCTGAAACAATTAAAGGTAACTGTGGTAACTTTGTATACTTAATGAGTACAGAACTTGCAGCATTAGAAGAAATTAGTAAATTATTAGGAGATCAAAAGCCACCTAAGGCTGAAAAAGATAAACCAGCTCCTCCAATTAGACCATTATTCACTGTAAGTGATTTACAAGCTCTAAAAGAAGGAGAAGTAATTATTAATAGATTTAGAAGTATGCCATTTAAAACAAAGTTAACATATGACTGGAAGATTGATTGGGGTAAAAAATATCCTAAAATGGATTATACAGTTAGACCACATCATGAAGTAAAAGTATTTGATGTTAAAGAATATGTAAATAAATTAAAAGAAAGTCAAGGTACACCAACACCAATGGGCGGCTCTATGGGAGGAATGAAAGGCGGTATGCCAATGTCAGGACAATTTATGCCAGGCATGGGTGGTATGATGCCAGGTGGAATCAAAATGCCAATGGGTGCAGGTATGGTTGATAGCTATGAAGATTATGTTAAAAAGTTAGATGCTAAAATAGCTGAATTAGAAAGAAATGAAATGTTAGAAAGAGAAAATAATAAAGCATCACTAAGCACAACAACACAAAATAATCAACAAGATAATGAAATGCCTACTAAATCAATACCTTTAAATGAAAAGAGTAAAGAAGAAATTCAAAAAGAAATAAACAATATATTTGATCATAAAGCATCAGAAAGTAATGCAACATCAAATATGAATAAGTTTATTGATAATTTTGAAGAATTTACTCCTAAGAAAGAGGAACCAATAGTAGAACCTATCAGTCAAGAGGTAATTAAGCCAAGATTTATTGAACCTGAAATAACATCAGAAGCAAAATCAGCTTCAATAGATTCAGTACCTGAAATTAAATCAGAGGAACCAAAGGCTGTTGAACAAAAAACAGAAGAGCCAAAATTTAATGAACTTGGACTTGAAAAACCAAAAGTAAATATTGATGTTGATAGTGTAGTAGTAAATGATAAAAACAATGATGAAGATTTCTTTGATGATTTCTTCGGAAGTGAAGATGAATAACAATTCATCTTTTTTTTCATAAAATATCTTAGGTGATATTATGAAAATAATAGATGTAAGTGACAAATACACATATAATAATCAGCATTTGAATGGTAGTATAAATATTCCATACGATGACTTGATAAATAATTATAGAAGATATTTAAATAAAACAGAAAGTTATTATTTATATTGTAAAAGTGGAAAATTAAGTAAGAGAGCAACAATAATATTATCTTCACTTGGTTATAAAGTTTATCATCTAGAAAAATAAATGGAAAAGTATTATAATTATTTAGGGAAGAAATATGATAGATATATTAAAAGAAATAGTGAATTTTATAGAAACATCAGGAGCAGTGGGAGCATTAATCGGTTGTTTATTTATACTTATTGAATCAATAGTCCCAGTATTACCATTAATGGTATTTATAACCATTAACTTTTTAGTATTTGGTAATTTACTCGGATTCATATTATCTTGGATATTTACTATTCTTGGATGTATAATGTCATATTTCATATTTAAAAAAGGATTCGGAAATAAATTTGAAAATCTTACAGAAGATAAAGAACTATTAAAAAAATATAAAAAGATATTCAAAAATATAACAGTATCACAACTCACGATATTAATTGCTATACCATTTACTCCTGCATTTATGATTAATATAGCAGCGGGATTAGTTAAAATGGACTTTAAAAAGTATTTTACAGCATTATTAATAGGTAAAATATCACTTGTATACTTCTGGGGATTTGTTGGTACTTCATTTATTGAAAGTATGTCTAATCCAATTATATTAATAAAAATATTTACACTATTAGTAATAACATATATAATAAGTGTAATAGTAAATAAAATATTAAAGATAAAGTAGGTGTTAAAAATGGAATATGTAATCGTAGGACTTTTAGTAGTAGTAATAATACTATTAATAATATTATTAACAAGAAAAAATAATAGTGAATTAAATGAAAAATTAAGTAGAACAGAAATAAATGTTATAAAAGAAATAAGTGATTTTAAGCATAATTTTGCTAATGATTTAAATAAAGATTTTAATAGCTTAAATGATAGAATAGAATTGAAGTTAAATTTAATAAATCAAAAAGTAAATGAGAAATTAGAAGATGGTTTTGATAAAACAAATAAAACATTTACAGAAGTTATGAATAGATTAACAAGAATAGATGAAGCACAAAAGAAAATAGATGGACTTGGTAATGAAATAGTATCTCTTGAAAGTATATTAACAGATAAAAAGAGTAGAGGTATTTTTGGAGAAGTAAATTTATATCATATTCTTTCATCTATATTTGGGGAAAAGAATGATAAAATATATAGAACACAATATACTCTTTCAAATTCTTATATAGCAGATGCAATAGTATTTGGCCCAGAGCCTCTAGGAACAATTTGTATAGATTCAAAATTTCCACTTGAAAATTATAGAAGATTAGTTGAAAAAGGATTAAGTGAAACAGAAAGAAATGAAAGAAGTAAAGTATTTGATAATGATGTTAAAAAACATATTGATGCGATTGCTAGTAAATACATAATAAATGGAGAAACAACAAATCAAGCAATAATGTTCTTACCAGCAGAAGCAATATTTGCAGAAATAAATGCATATCATCCAAATATAATTAAATATGCTGCTAGTAAAAAAGTATGGATAACATCTCCAACAACACTAATGAGTTTACTTACTATTATTCAATCAGTATTAATGGGATTAGAAAGAGATAAATATACAACAGTTATACATGAAGAATTAAATAAATTAGGAGTTGAATTTGGAAGATATAGAGAAAGATGGGATAAACTATCAAGAACTATACAAACAGTTAATAACGATGTTGAAAACATCCATAAAACAACTGAAAAAATAACTAAGAGATTTGATTCAATTAATAATGTTAAATTAGATGAAAACAGTATAAAAGAATTAGAAGATTAAACCATAATAAAACTACAATATTATTATTGTAGTTTTTAAATTCAAAATTATAGAAATAATATTACAAGTAAACCAACTATTAAACAATAAATGCTAAAATAAATAAGTTTTCCATTATTAACAATTTTTCTAAACCATTTAGTTACAAGTAGAGTAACAATAGTAGATACAATAATTGCAACAGCATAATATAAGATTAAATCACTATGTAAATTTATACTAGTAAGTTCAAGTCCAGTAGCAGCAACACTCATAGGTATATATAACATAAATGAATATTTAAATGCAGTATCTCTTTTAAGACCACTACTCATACCACCAACAATAGTTGATCCACTTCTACTTATTCCAGGAAACAATCCTATAATTTGAAAAGCACCAACAGTTAAAGCCTCATGAACTCCTATTTCAGAATCACTTTTTTTACCCTTGAAATTTCTAACTATAAATAATAAAACAGATGTAATAATTAATGATAAACCAACTATTTTAATATTATTTTCTATCTTAGCAAATAATTCTAACTTATTAACAACAAGACCCATAAGACCTGCTGGAATACATCCAAGAACTATCATCCAGCAATATTTGTATTCACTTTTATATTTTGTTTCTTTAGTACTTAAATATTTAAAAAAACTATTTATTAGAGAAACTATATCTTTCCAAAATATAATTAATATTGCTATTAATGATCCAAAATTAGTAAGTATAGCTATTGTATTAAAATCTACATCTAAACTTATTAATTTTTTTATGATCATTAAATGACCACTAGATGAAACAGGTATTGTTTCAGTTAATCCTTGTACTACTGATAATAATAAATACTTTAATATCTCCATATAATCACCTTTCTTATTATAATAATATTTTTATAATTTTACAAATATAATTATAATATGTTAAAGAAAATTGTCTTATTGTTTACAGGTATTTTATTATGCTCTTATTCTTTAATGTTTATTATAGTTTATCTTAATTTATTAAAGATGGGGTATAGTTTT
>JALFKQ010000016.1 GCA_022774645.1 Mycoplasmatota bacterium
TTACTAAATGCTGAAGTTAGACAAAATATTGAAAGAGAAGAAGTAAAAAATATTAAGACTAATGATGGAAAAGAAGGTGTTAAAAACACACCTAAAAAAGCAAAGGCAAAAATAGGTAGAAATGATCCATGTCCTTGCGGCTCAGGGAAAAAATATAAACAATGCTGTGGTAAGTAGCGATAAATAAAGGGTTTGCGAGGATTTTGTCCACGTGAAAAACACTCGAAAATGGCTATTTGTCCACATTTTGTCCACGTAAATTTAAGATTGTGGACAAAAATACATAATTTATATGAAAATTTAGTATATTATTCGTGGACAACACGTTAGATAAAAGTCATCAAAATTTGATGGCTTTTTGTTTACCATAAATTAGGAAAGAGGTACAAAGAATGGTAAGCGTAAGAAAACGTGGAAAGGTATATGAATACCGAATTGAAATAGCATCCATTGATGGAACAAGAAAGTGGCTAACAAAGTCAGGATTTAAAACTAAACAAGAAGCATTACATGAAGGAGCATTAGCTTATAATGAATATTACTATTATGGTAAAAAGAATAAGAATAGAGATATGTCATTTGCAGACTATCTAGATTATTGGATTGATAACTATTGTAATTTTAATTTGAAATATGCAACTATAGTAACTTATTTAAATATTATTAAAGTTCATTTAAAACCAAAACTAGGAATGTATAAGTTATCTCAAATAGATTCAGAACTCATACAAAACTTTATAAATCAATTATATGTAGAGCATAGTTATTCTAAATGCTATTTAAAAGGAATATTAAAAGCAATTAAAGGAGCATTGAAATATGCTTGTTATGATGTTAACTTTATTAATCATAATCCAGCAGAACATGTTCATATTCCAAGATACGAAGTAGTGACAGGTGATCCAGCTCATATTTATACACAAGAAGAAATAGAAAGAATATTAGATAGATTTAAAGATTTACCTTATATTTATTATTCATTCTTAACAGCATACTATACAGGATTAAGAGTTTCAGAAGTATATGGATTAACTTGGGATAACATTGATTTTGAAAATAAAACATTGACTGTCAATAAAAACATAATAAGAAAGAATAAAGATGGACTACCTAAAAGATATAATATAGCTAAAGGACATTCTACTGAAACATGGTTTTATGGAAGTTGTAAGAATCCTCAGTCAAGAAGAACTATTGCGATTGGTGATACATTAATTAAGGCATTAAAAGAATATAAGAAACTAACAGAAGAACATAAAAAATTTTATGGAGATAAATATTTAAAACATTATGAAAAGAAAGTGTTGAATGAATATACAAAAAGAGAAGAAATTAAAATAGTAGATGCAGAAGCTGAATTAGATGTTAATCTACCAGAAGCAAGATTAATATTTGTAAAACCCAATGGACAATTTAGAGGAACTGAAACACCAAGACATGCTTATAAAGTAATTAACTATGAATTAAAAATACCAAGTAGATTTCATGACTTTAGAGACACACATGCAACAAGATTAATTGAGCAAGGTGCAGATATTAAAGCAGTATCTAAAAGATTAGGTCATTCAACTATTATGACTACTTATAATATCTATGTAAGAGTAACTGAAAAGATGGAAACTGATACCGTAGATAGATTTGAAAATTATACTAACTCATTAGATATACCAAATAATGAAGAAATATTATATAAAGACTAATTTCTTTTCTTAAAAGAATATTGCATACTAAATGAAGGGAATTTATGTGGTATAATTGTAAGTGTAAGAGAAAGATAAATAGTAATTTATGGAGGTAATTTTAATGAAAGAAGAAAAGAAAGAAATAAAAATAACAGGTTTTGATGTTGCTTATTATGTTTCAATATTTACTATTATAGGAGCAGTAATTTTAACAATATTTCAATTTGTTAATAAAACTAATGAATGGGATAAGGTATTATTATTTTATATTTTAGGGTTTATAGGTTTTTTTACAAATAAAGAAAATAGAAAAAAAAAAAAAGAAAATAATAAATAGAAATTACAATTTTATAGTTATTGATTTATAGTAATTTACCGAAAAGATTGTCAGTAATGACAGTCTTTTTTGTACGACAGGCAGTTATACAAATAGATTAGTTCAGTGCAACTAATCTATTTTTTTATTATATATTGACTTTCAATGATAACTACTATAAAATATAGTAGTGTAGTTTATAGCAAAGAGGAGAACATTAAATATATGAAAAATTATGACAACTATTTTCTTCCTGTAGATAATATGGAAGAAGCAAAAAGATATTATGAGGAAATATTGGGGTTAAAAAGAAATTTGAT
>JALFKQ010000003.1 GCA_022774645.1 Mycoplasmatota bacterium
CCATATAATAATACTTTTATAAGAATTTAGCATTGTTTTTTTGATATAACTATTATAACTTTCTCTTGTTAATGCATTTTTTATTTCCAGATTCTTAAATCTTTTACTTATATTATAAAGTGAACTTGCCATAACAACAAATGGAATCAAAAAATAATATATAGTACTAAGATTATAACTATTATAAAAAACTGTATTATTATTTATAATATCATTAAAAGTTTTAAGAGTTGTTCTTTTATATGGTGTGTTTTTTATATTTTCACTACATATATCATACATTTCATTATCTGTTTCATACTTTAATATATAAGCACAAAATATAAGTTCTCTCTTTGAATCATCTTCCTTTATATTTTCTGATACAACATTTCTTATACAAAAAATTAAAGAAAATATAAACAAAATTATAAATCCTATAATAACCGCTATATTATTTTTAATAAACCTTTTCATATATTCACCTATAACTTAAATGCATCATTTATTACACTATCAATATTTATTTCTTTAAAAGTATCTCTTCTAAAATAAGCTAAATATTCTATATTACCATTTCCACCTTTAATTGGAGAATAAGTAAGACCATTTATAAAATATCCATTTTCCTTAAAAGAATCAATTATATTAATAATAACATCTTTATGTACTTCTTTATTAAGTGGAACACCTCTATATTTATCAGATATTTCTTTACCACATTCAAATTGTGGCTTGATTAAGCAAACAATCTCTTTTAAATTATTAAGTTCAGATAACTTACTCATAAGTTTAGTAACAGATATAAATGAAACATCTATTGAAGCTATATTACATTCTTCTATAATATTATTATTAATATTTCTAAAGTCAGTATTTTCATATAAATGTATCTTATTATTTAATCTTAAATTTTTATCAAATTGATCACTACCTACATCAATAGCATAAACTTCTTTAATACCATTTTGAATAGCACAATCACTAAAGCCACCTGTTGAAGAACCTATATCTAAAAGTATTTTATCATTTAAGCTAATATTAAATAGAGATATAGCTTTTTCAAGTTTTAATCCACCTCTTGATACATATTTAAGTTTTTCACCATTAATTTCTAATATATCTTCATTTGTTACATCAAAAGCTGGTTTAGTAATACAAACATTATTACAATAAACAATACCATTTTTAATCTCATTTTGAGCTTTATTTCTTGTTTCAAATAAGCCTCTATTTACAAGTTCTATATCAATTCTCGTCATTATTTTGAAGCTCCTTTTCATATAAAGATTTATATATTGGATTAGTTTTTAATAGTTCTAAGTGTGTACCCATACCAGCAACTCTACCATCATCAATCACAATGATTTTATTACAATTTTTTATAGTAGAAAGTCTATGAGCCACTATAAGCATTGTATATTCACTACTTATATTATTAATTGCATTCTGTATATTTTCTTGTGTTTCATTATCAAGTGCACTAGTGGCTTCATCAAATAAAATGATATTTGTTCTCATAAGTAATGCTCTTGCAATTGCTACTCTTTGACATTCTCCACCACTTAAAGTAACTCCGCCTTCTCCAACAAGAGTATTATACTTTTTAGGAAGTGACATTATATAATCATGAAGTTCACATATTTTACAAACATTCTCAATTTGTTTTTGAGCCGCATCAGGATTAACAAGCAACAGATTATCTTTAATTGTCATATTAAATAAATAAGGTTTTTGACTTATAACAGAAATGTTTTTTCTAATTGAATATTTATCTAAATCATTTATGTTATAACCATCTAATAAAATTTCACCATTACTAACTTCATATATCTTACTAAGTAAATTAATAATTGTACTCTTACCACTACCACTTTTACCAACTATAGCAACAGTATCTTTTGGTTCAATACTAAAATTAACACCTTTTAAAACTAAATCCTTATTATATTTAAAACTAACATTTTTAAATTCAATCTTACCAGTTAAATTATTAACTCTCTTATTACCATACTTTTCTTTCTTATATTCAGTATGATCTATAACTTCAAATACTCTTTCAGCAGATAAAGCAAATTCTTTTAATTGTCTTTCACTCCAAGCTAAATATAATACTGAAGTAAACAATCTATCTTTATACATAAATACAGCAATTAAAGAAGAAATTTTAATAATATCAAACTTAACAAAATATATTGATAATATTATTATTACTACAGTAAATATATTCACAATTGTTGATCTTAAAAAAGTATACCAATTATCAGCTTTATAACTTTTTATAGTGTCATCATATAATTCATCTAAATTACCACTAATTCTTGATTTAAAATGATCAACTATATTTAATAATTTAATATCATGTGAACCTCTAATTCCTTCATTAATTATTGATGTGTTTCTATCTCTTAACTTATTTCTTCTTTTCTTATATGCATTCCATTTATCCATAGCATATTTTTCAACTAAATAAACAGTAATAGTACCAAGAACAGTAACAACACCAAGTACAAAATTTATATAAAAAATATATATAAATACAAATACATTAGAAAGTATTCTAGATACATTACCTCTAACAGCATTAAAAGCATTAACAATATTATTAGGATCTTCTGTTATTCTAGTTAAAAATACTCCACTAGAAGTTTTTAAAAGTTCTTTATTATCTATATCAAAATAAGCTGAAATTACATCTTTCTTTAAATTATTTGTAACAGTTTCTTGTACCTTAATATAAGCTCTCATAAAGAAAATATTATCAAGAAAATCCATAAATAATGCAATTCCTAAAATAAACACAGAATAACTAATAGCAGCATCTAATCTACCACTAGTCGAATAATCAAGTATTTTAGCTATTAAAGCTGGTGCAAATGAATTAAATATACTAATTATAATACTAAGTGATATTAATACAATAACAGCTTTCTTTTCCTTAGCAAAATACGGAACACACTTTTTAACATATTTCCACACACTAGTTTTTTTCTTATTTTTTACATCCTTTTTCATAATATGATTTTAACACATTTAACATATAAAAAACACATATTTTTAAAATATGTGTTTCATATTATAATTCCTTTTCACCTTTATTTTTAAATTGTATAACAATAGGAGTACCACTAAAATCAATATTTTCTCTTATCTTATTTTCTAAATATCTATAATATGAGAAATGTACTAAACCTTTAGAGTTAACTTCAATATCAAATCTAGGTGGTTTAGTTCCAGATTGATGAGCAAAATATACTTTTAGTTTCTTTCCTTTGTATGATGCTGGTGGTGTTTCAATAAATGCATTTCTTATAACATCATTTATTATGCTTGTTTTAACTTCTTTAATAGAGTTTTCATAAGAAGCAAGAACCTCCGGCATAAGTGTATGGATTCTTTTTTTAGTTTGTGCACTTAAAAACACAACCTTAGCAAAATCCATAAATTGAAAATTATGTTTAATATCCTTTTTCCATTCCTTCATAGATTCATCTTTTTCATCTATTGTATCCCATTTATTAACAACTATAACAACAGGTTTACCAGCTTCAAGAGCATATCCAGCTATATGTTTATCATGCTCTACAATTCCAGTAGTTGCATCTAAAACAAGTAAACAAACATCGCTTCTATCTATAGCTTTCATACTTCTAAGTAAACTATACTTTTCAACAGCTTCAAATATTTTACCCTTCTTACGAAGACCAGCTGTATCTATCAATGTATATTCTTCTTTATTATAAGTAAACTTTGTATCAATAGCATCTCTAGTAGTACCAGCTACATTACTAACAATAACTCTTTCTTCATTAAGTAAAGCATTTACAAGGCTACTCTTACCTACATTAGGTCTTCCAATAACAGATATCTTAATATTTTCATCCTCATCTTCATAACCTGCTTCATAACCATCAGTAACAGTTTTTAATAATTCATTAACTCCACTTCCATGTTCAGCACTGATTGGAATATATTCATCAAATCCTAAACTGTAAAATTCATAAATATTATCACTAGATAATTTATTATCCATTTTATTAACAGCTACTACTACTCTTTTATCTTGCTTTTTTAACATATCTCTTATTAATAAATCACTAGTAGTAAGTCCATCTTTTCCATCTACAACAAAAATAATAGTATCAGCTTCATTAATACCAACTTCAACTTGTATTCTTATTTCTTCATTAAACTCTCCTTCACTTAAATCAATACCACCTGTATCAATTAAATAAAAAGGTATATTTTTATAACTAGCTTGACTATATATTCTATCTCTAGTAACACCAGGAATATCTTCGATAATAGCTACCTTTTTACCAACTATTCTATTAAAAAGTGTACTTTTCCCTGTATTAGGTCTACCAACTAAACATATTGTTTGCTTTGCCATTCCCCTTCACCTCGAATACATTATACTAAAAAAGTTAAAAGATTTCTAGTATAAAGAAAAAAGACTAGGAATTCTAGTCAATTATAAATATTAAACTATAACAGTAATTCTCATAGTATCAGGATATTTAGTAATATCTTGTGTAAAATCAGAATTAATTACAGTTGAAGGTACAAAAACAGTATCTATAGTACGATTTTCAAACATATTATTTAAAATAGAACCATCAGGTATATCAGAAATAAAATACACATATTGAGTAGTACTATTAGCAAACATATAACTCATATCAACTATATCATAAAAAGAAAAATTAGTTACATTGATGTCACTTGCAGCAGATCCATAAAACATATAACTCATATCAGTGACATTATGTGTATCAAAATATGTAAGATATAATTTATCAGTATATTTTGAATTATAAAACATATATGACATATCTATTACTTTACTTGTATTGAAAACTAGAGAACTAATATCAGTAAACGAAGTATTACAAAACATACAATTCATATCAGTAACATTACTTGTATCGAACTCTTTATAACTAATACTAATTGCTTTACTATTAGCAAACATAGCTGATGTAGATACTATTGGTTTATCATTAATAGAAGAACATATCTCACTTGTTACAGGAGCAGTACTATCTTTATCTGTTAATATTACTGACCAGCCATCATCACTAAATGATTTTAGTTGATAACTATCCTCATCAACATTATAATAATTATACATTTTATAAATATATGTGTATTGACCATAACTATATGTAGCTCCAGCAACTAAGTTTCCTGTAAATACACAAGCATCAGGAACAACCTCAGTTATTTGCATATATCCACCACTTAGAACAATACTGTTTAAATCATTATAATCATAACCACCAAATACTTTGAATGTAAACTTTAAAGCAGCACTGCTGTTATTAGTTATTCTAAGTTTAATTGATTTATTACCATTAGAAGTAATAGAACCACTAGGAGTACTATAAGAAGTATCATCATAATAATATATAGAATAATTAGAATTATTATTATCAATTATATAACCTAATTTATATTTAGTAATTATTTCATTCTTTGATGATATTAAAAGAGTTATATCACTCGTACCATTAGGAATAGACACAAAATTAGTATTATTACCATTAATATTAATCGTATAACTTAACTCCCCAACATACATTTCAGCTACTTTGTGATTGTTAGACAAAACAAAAAAGTTAGAATAAGAAAAATTAAGAATAATTCCTATTAAACAAATCAATACTAAAACAAACATCTTGTTTTTAAATATATAATCTATTTTATTCATACATTACATTATATCACAATTTATTTTTTATTCACAAGTTATTAAATCAATTTTTTATTTATTTGATATAGAATTAAATTTATTATATAATTAATTAGTGATTTATATGAAGAAGTTATTAAAAAAGTTAGAAATCAAACCTATTATTACTACAATATGCTTAGTAATATTTCAATCTATATTGTATTTCGTATCAAAACTATTACAAGGAGATCTGAATTTAGTTGGTAATGTAATAGATACTAAAATACCATTTCTACCAGCATTTTTTATACCATATTGTATATGGTATTTAATGATATTCATAATACCATACTATTTATATTGTAAAGATAAAAATAAATTCGTAAAATATACAATTTCATATATATTATGTTCTATGGTTGGTAATATAGTTTTTATAACATACCCATCAACAGTAACAAGACCAGAAGTAACAGGAACAGATATATTTTCTATGATAGCAAAATTAATTTATTGGATAGATACCCCAGTTAATTGTTTTCCATCACTACATTGTGCTATAAGTATGTTATTTATTTTATATGTATGTGAAGGCAAAAATACTACTACTTTAACTAAAATGTCAGTAATAATAATTTCAATATTAATAATGTTATCTACACTTTTTACTAAACAACATGTAGTATCAGACTTAATAAGTGGAGATATACTTGCAATAATAATATATTTCATAGTTAAACCTACAAAGAAACTTCCAAACTATATTAAAAATAAATTAAATATATAAAAACAGTTTACAATCAAATGTTTGTATGCTATTATTTAGGTATTAAGTGGAGGAATATATGGAAAAATTAACATCTAAACAAGAAAAGATATTGGATACAATAAAAAGATTCATAGCAGAAAAAGGATATGCACCTACAATTCGTGAATTATGTAAATTATGTAATTTAAACAGTACTGCAACTATGTTTGTTCATTTAAAAAATCTTACTAAAAAAGGATATATTAGTCAAACTGAAAGTAAGTTTAGAACAATTGAATTAACTGTTCCAAATGAATATATTAAAAACGATGACTCAGTTGTTAATGTTCCGCTACTTGGAAAAGTAGCTGCTGGTAATCCTATTGAAGCAATTGAAAATCCAAATGAATATTTCTCACTACCAAAAGAACTAATACCAATGAATCATGATGTATTCACATTAGAAGTAAGTGGTGACTCAATGATTAACATAGGAATATTTGATGGAGATATAGTTATTGTTAAAAAGGAAAGAACTGCAAATAATGGTGAAATTGTAGTTGCAATGACAGATGAAAATGAAGTAACACTTAAAAGATTTTATAAAGAAAAAGATCATATAAAACTACAACCTGAAAATGATTATTTGGAACCAATAATATTAAATAATGTAACTATTCTTGGTAAAGCAATTGGTCTTTATAGAAAGATATAAAAAAACTGATTTATTAAATCAGTTTTATTTTGTCATAATCATATATATTAAGAATATAAACATAAGAATTAATACTATGAAACCATTAATTTGATCATTCTTTCTATATTTATCACCTATTCCAAGTCCCATTGAAACAAGTATTCCACCAAGAAGTCCTCCAATATGAGCAACTAAATCAACAGATGGTAACATAAATCCAATAATTAAATTAATAACAATTACTGGTACAATACTTTCTCTTAGTATACCTTGTAATGTAGCTCGATAATAATAAGTAAAATAACAGATACTACCAAGAAGACCAAAGATAGCCCCACTTGCTCCTATACTTATACTACCAGCACTCATAAATACAGAAGAAAATACACTACCTAAAAGACCACTTACTAAATATATAAATATATATTTACTCTTTCCATAATATCTTTCAACAACAGGTCCAATAGTATATAAAGCATACATATTAAGAAGTAAATGCATAATACTTCCATGAACGAACATACAAGTAAGTAATCTATAAAATTGACCTTTTTGAACAAGTTCATAATTATTACCAAATATATTAATTAATTCATCATTACTATGTAACATACCATATAAGAAAACCATTAAATTAAGAACAATTATTATATAAGTAACAATTGGCTTTTTAGGACTAAATATCTTAGCCAATTTCTTTTCATTTTTTATAGTCTTTTGATTCATATCTTCTGTTAATTTAAAGAATTCAACTGGATCAACTTCATCAGTTAAAGTAGTATCACTAACCTTAGGAAAAAATTCCTTAACAACTTTATTCTTCTTAAAATCTTCAAGATCCCCTACTTTAATAGTTTCAATATTTTTATTATCAATTATATTTACATTTTCACCAGTATCTAATAATAAATTTAAAGTAGTCATTTTTAATGATAAAGTATTTCTTTTAATACTTTTCATTATTGTTTTAACTTTAAATATATCACTTTTAAATTGCTCTTCATTATGTATATAATTTGTATTTATTCTTATAAGTTTAAGATCATTTTCCATATTTTCTAGCCATATTTCATTTTCAAGACCATTTATAATAACAGGTTTATAATCTTCTTCTGTAATAAAGTAATGTAATATTTTTAATATGACATCATCTTTTTTATTTATTTTAATATTCATTGTAACTCCTTTCAGTTTCAATAATAATATTTTACTATTAAACATAAAATTAGTAAAGAGGTGATAAAAATTAAAAAACATCTAAAAGATATTTTATTATTCATTATAATACTATTTTTATGGCTTTTAAGCGGTTTATTATTTAAATATAATAAAGAATATTATGAACTATTAAAACTGCCATCATTTGTCTTAAATGGTAAAGTAATAAGCATCATTTGGTTTATCATTTATATACTAAATACAATAAGTATAATAATATTATCTAAAAAAACAAATATATTCAAAAATAGAGATTATTTGTATATATTACTTACTAATTACTTAGCAAACGAATTATTTATGTATTTCTTCTTCTATTTAATGAGTCCATTCTTAGGATTTGCAATTACAACTGTAGTAGCTTTAAGTACAATATTCTTATTTATAGAAACAAAAAAGATTTCTAAAAAATCTTCTTATTTCTTAATACCATATATTATTTATAGTATATATGCTTTTATATTAATGAGTAGTGTTTATTTTATGAATTTCTAAATTGATCTAATATATCATTAAATTCTTTCTCTGGTTCAGCAGTAAATTCCATAAACTTTCCTGTTATTGGATGATTAAAACCTAAATATTCTGCATGTAACATTTGACCATAATCATTAATTAATTTCTTTTTACCATACATAGGATCATTAACAACAGGATGTCCAATATAATCCATATGAACTCTTATTTGATGAGTTCTTCCTGTTTCAAGAACACACTCAACAAGAGTTGCATTATTAAATCTTTCAAGAACAGTAAAATTAGTAACTGCATTCTTACTATTAATATCAGTAACTGCCATCTTTTTTCTATCAAGTTTACTTCTACCTATTGGAGCATTTATTTTACCCTTAGATTCATCTATAATTCCCCATACAAGAGCAATATATTTTCTCTTAATAGTTTTATTCTTAAAATCTTCACTAAGTATTCTATGTGCTTTATTTGTTTTAGCAATTAATAATATACCAGATGTATCTTTATCAATTCTATGAACTATACCACATCTTTCACTTCCACCTTCATCACTTAGTTCATCAGTATGATACATTAAAGCATTAACAAGAGTTTTAGAATAATTTCCATTTCCAGGATGAACTACCATGCCACTTTTCTTATTAACAACAATAATATCATCATCTTCATATAAGATATTAATATCAATATCTTCCGCCTTAACAGAAGTATCAACAGTTAAATCTTTTACTTTAATAATATCTCCTTCTTTTAAACTATATCCACCTTTAACAACATTATCATTAACAGTTATATTACCATTTTTAATATTCTTCAAAATAAAATTTCTACTCTCATTAAGATTAGATACCAAAAAAACATCTAATCTTTTTAATTCATCTTCTTTTGCTACTACTAATTCTTTCATTTTTACCTTCCTTTATAACAATATAAATAAGTAATACAACACCAATAGTTATATATGTATCAGCTAAATTAAACACTGACATCTCTCTATTAAATAAAGTAAAAGATATATAATCAACTACATAACCTCTTACTACTCTATCTATTAAATTACCAAGTGCTCCACTTAATATTAAACTAAATGATAATAATGATAAATTATTATTAATATTCTTTTTCATTTCATTAACAATATAAAAAATAAGTAACACTGTAATAAATATAAGAAATATTATATTACCACTTAATATACCAAAAGCTGCTCCAGTATTTCTAATATAAATAAACTTTAAAAAATTATCAATTATTATTTTTTCTGAACCAATACTAATATTACTAACAACTAAATATTTAATAATTTGATCAATAATAGTAAGTATTAAAATAACAATCAATATAAATAAACTTTTCTTTTTCATATATGAATTATAACATAATTATTAAGATATATCTATTAATATTACATCTTCTCCCATTTTCTTAATTTGACTAAATTTAATAACAATTTCATCAGTATTTGAAAATATATTTCTTACAAAATGAGTCTTTTCAATAACAAATTTAATCATATAACCACTTGATTCATCAAAATAAACATCGATGATTTTACCTATCTTTTTACCATCTTTTATATTAACAATATCCTTTTTTTGAAGTTCTGATAATTTCATATTAAATTATATTACATTATTAATTTTTTAACACTATTTATCGCACTATTTTCTATTCTAGAAACCTGAGCTTGACTTATAGAAAGTTCATCAGCAATCTCACTTTGACTCATACCATAATAATATCTTTTCATTATTACTACTCTTTCTTTATCTTTTATTTTGTTAAGAGCCTCTCTTAATGATAATAATTTATCTAAATCCTTATTAGTTTTGTCTTCTAATTGATCCAGTAAATATATAGTATCACCACCATCATTATAAATAGGTTCAAATATACTCATAGGTTCACTAAGAGAACTAAGTGCTACATAAAGTTCATAATCATTAATATTAAAATGTTTACATATTTCTTCATTAGATGGATAAACAGAATTATTATGCATACACTCTTCCTTATAATTAATAATTTGATAAGCCAAATCTTTAATACTTCTAGATATTCTAACTTGATTATTATCTCTTATATATCTTTTAATTTCTCCTTCAATCATAAAAACCGCATAAGTACTAAATCTTACATTAAAAGATAAATCAAAATTATCAACAGCTTTTATAAGACCTACAACACCTATTTGAAATAAATCATCCAAATTATCACATTTATTCTGATATCTCTTTAAAATACTTAAAACAAGCTTCAAATTACCCTCTATAAGTAACTTCTTACTTTCATTATCACCCTTCTTATAACTTTTAAATAATAAAATCATTTCTTCATGAGTAAGACTTCTAAGCATACTAGTATTAATACCTGTAATTTCAACTTTACTTTTTGCCATAAAAAATTCCTTTCAACTTATATTGAAAGGAATTATTATTTTTTATTCAAAAACTTAATCTAATTTAATATTTTTAGCAAGTACTTCCAAGACAGTTTTATCAGTAACCTCTTTTACAAAGAACTTTCCTTCTTTTTCTACTTTCTCTAAAAATGCAAACTCATTAGTAAAGTCTTCTCCATCAGGAGTAGTTAAAGCAGCTAAGAAATATGTTACACCTTTATAAGATGCTTGTCTTAAAACAAAATATTGTTTTCCGTTTTTTAGTGTTAAAATTTGATTAGTTAAATTATTCATTCTTTTTTCCTCCTTATCAATTACATACTACGATTCAATGTTTGACCATTAGTTTCTTGATTAGTTTGAGCATTACCAATAACATCATTTGAGAAACTACTCCAGAAATTATCGAAATTATCAGTTCCTACACCAAATGCATTATCAAATGCATCATCGATATTTTCATTTTCTTGCTCTGACTTACTTGGATCATTCCATCCTTCATAAGTAGGTTCAGTGCTGTTATCAGGAGCAGTAGCTGGATGATCTGGAGTAAAATCTCCACCAGTTACAATACTAGAACCATCTTTATCTTTATTTAAATCAGAATCTCCTAGTATATTTCCATTTCTATCAAATACTTCACCTTCATTATTGATATTTTCTCCAGTAGATACTTTTTCAATAACTTCTTTTTCTCCAACTCTACCAACTATAGTTTTATCATCAGTACGAGTATCATCATCTGATGGTTTATGTGTATCATCCTCAGATGGTTTTTGTGTATTATCATCTGATGGTGTCTTTGTATCATCACTAGGTGTTGGAGTTGTATCACCAGATGGTTTAGTTGAAGTACCATTACCACCAGTTACACCAGTAGGTGTTGTACCTGTAGGCCTTACTCCTCCGCCACCTAAAGTGTCACCATCATCTAAATTATCTTCTTGATTTGGTTCATCTTCATCAAGATCTAAATCATCTTCTTCTCCCATTTCAGTTAAAGTATCACTCATTCCATTAAGTGTATTTCCAATGTCATGAATATCACTATCAGTATGTCCAGTATGATAAGCAGTTCCAAGTGTACTAACTGCAGTTATAACAGCTGCTAAATATAAAACAGCTTTCTTTAGAACTTCACCAACTTTTTTCCATAGTGATGGTTTTGGATTAGCAACAGCAACAACTTCTTGTTCCTCTTCCTCTTCTTCTTCATCTTGTTCTTCTTCATCACTAGTTGAATCACCTTCACCAGTATCACTAGTTCCTGATCCAGTATCATCTCCTGTTCCAACTGGAGCTGGTACAGGTACTGGAATTGGTGTTCCATCTAATTCAGGAGGTAAAGCAGTATCATCAGTAGGAGTTGGTGTTCCCTCAGGTTCTAAATTTGGAGGAAGTTGAGTAGCATTTTCTGGAGGAAGAACTCCAGCAATTGGTGGTAAACCTAACTCATCATCTGATTCAGGTTCACTTGGTGTCTCTAACTCTGGAGGTAACTCTTCAGCTGGTGCCTCTGGTGCTTTAGCAGCTTCAAATTCAGCTTTTTTTGCTTCATCCTCAGCTACACTTCTAATATAAGCATCTCCACCATATTTAAGATTTCTCATATTTCTAGTTAATTCAGCCATTCTTGCTTTTAATTCTTCTCGCTTAGCAGTATCTTCTTTTAATTCATTTTCAGAATCATTAATTAACTTCATAAAGCTTTCAGAATTTTCAAGTCCTGGACCTCTTTCAACAGAAATAATTGATTGATTCTTATCAATTCTTCTATCTAGTTCTCTGATTTGTCTTCTAATAGAAATTACTTCTCTACCATCTTCAAGATATTGAGCTTCTTTAGCTACTAAAACTCTATTTAACTCATTTACCTTTTCATAAGCACTATCAGTAATTCTATCAATTATAGCTTTTTCAGCACTAGATTTTTCAGGATGAGCTTCATCATAATTCCAAGCTGCATCCTTAATAGAATCATATGCTTCAATATTTTTTCTTAATTCTTCTAAACCTTTTTCACTAGCTTCAACATTTATAGCTTCATCTTGTTCTAATAAATTATTTAATCTAGTTTCCAATGTATTTAATTCATTCATAGACTAATTAGCCTCCTTTTTATTTCTAATAAACATTTTAACTTTATATTTTAATTCACCATTTGCAGAAATATCATCAAGACTTGCAACTTTATAACCTTTATCAGTATAAATTTTAAACATTTCTTCAGCAGTTACATATTCAGTACCAATATCTTCAAAACTATCTTCATTAGTACCTTGAATTTCTTGTAATTTAACTTTAGTTTTACTTTCTATTTTTCTATAACTAGCTGAACCAGGTTTCTTAGAACTCCAATCAGTAAATTCTGTCCATCTTGAATCACTAGTCTTAGTTGCATCTGGATAACCCTTTGGAGCAGTTGAACTATATCCACTTACTCTCTTAGTTCCTTCTTTATACCACTTATATGCTGTAGTACCAGTGCTTTCATCTTTTATAGCATCCTTAACAGGAGCTTCAGCATAATATACTTTTTCAAGTTTAGCATCGCTCTTCATTGATGGATAATATGTTCTAGTTCCACCAGTAACTTTATACCATTGATAAATTGTTAGTTTAACACAGTTCTTTTCATTAGATGCACAAGCATCATTTTTAGTTCTACTTATAACACATCTACCATTAACAACTTTACTCTTTCCATTTTTAATATCAGTAGTTGATGGAGAATTTGTTGATACACAAGAATCAAACTCTTCATTTTTATATGTTGGAAAATCAACTGAATTACCTGTTCCACACTTAGAAGTAGAATACTTAACATATCCAGTATTGTTATAACACATATAATAATGTGTTGGTAAATAATATCTTTCATAAGTTGAAAGTTCTGAAGCAAAATCTTTATTTGGAAAACCTTTAGGAGCAACAGCACTATAAGCTTTAGCACCATTTGCCATATAATATTCTTTAGTTCCATTAGTTACTGTATACCATTTATAAGCAGTAGCTTTATCACTATGTAAATTATAATTATTATTTGGAGATACTGGATAATACTCTTTTACATCAGCACTATTAGTAACTTCTCCTTTACTAGTGTAATAAATCTTATCAACTAAATTCCAAGTATATTGTAAATCTTTATATCTATAATACTTAGTAGTACTTACAGTTTTATATGATTTATATTTAATTTCATCTTGCCATAACTCTTCTACTTTACCTAATTTTTGATCTCCTTTTTTAAGTGCCATTGGTAAGTATTTGAACTCAATGTATGACTTATCAGCAACTACATCATTAATAGTACCTTCTTTAGGTTCATTATACTCTGTATCTGATGTTTTATCAGTACATACTAACCATGGTACATAATGTAATTTATTATTTTCAAGCATACATACTCTTACAAGAGTAGTTTCATTATTACATCTTACAAATTCATCAGGATTAACAAGCCCTCTATCACCTAATGTTTTTAAACTTACAGTTGTACAATCCCCAATTGACTTTGGAAGTTCATCAGTATTATTTTCATAATATTTCTTTCCAGCATCCAAAAGTGCATTTTCATAAGAGAACACAGCTTGAGTAGTTGTTGGTGTTTGAGTTGGCCTTTGCTTATTTCCACAACTCTTTAATAGAAATATAACTAATAGTATAGCAATAACAACTAAAATAATAATAAGAACTCTTTTTCTTGTAGTACTACCATTATCATCATCATAACTATCTTCATAGCCATAATCTTCATAATTATTTGACATATCTTTTTCCTCCAATTCCTTATGTCTATACTAAAAGTATTTTATCACAATTAATTAGTAAAAAACAAGATAAAATAAAAAATATGAAATTATTTTTCATATTTTCATAAGATTTTTTAATTTTTTAATTACTTTCTTTTCAATTCTAGATATATAAGACTGTGAAATAGATAATTTATCAGCAAGTTCTTTTTGTGTTAATTCCTTATTTCCACATAAACCATATCTAAGTTCAATTATTTCTCTATCCCTTTCATCAAGATTATTTATTTCCTTTTCTAGTATCAATTTATCTTCTTGACACTCTATTGACTTGTGCACAATATCTTCATCTGTTCCAAAAACATCTTCTATTTTAAGTTCATTACCCTCACTATCAAAATTAATAGAATCCTCAAAGCTCACCTCTTTTGTTCTTTTCTTATTTTTTCTTAAAAACATAAGAATTTCATTATCAATACACCTTGATGCATAAGTAGCCAATTTAATATTCTTATCAAGTTTATATGTTTTAATTCCTTTAATAAGACCAATAGTTCCTATACTAACTAAATCTTCTAAATCATACATAGTTGTATCATACTTTTTAGCAAGAAAAACAACTAATCTTAAATTATGCTCAATAAGTTTATTTCTAGCTTCCAAGTCTCCCATATTACATTTTCTAACCAGATCCTCTTCAACATCTTTTTTTAATGGTGGTGGTAATATATCAGTACTACCCACAAAAAACACATCATCATTTCTAAAAAACTTATCTAATATCTTCTCTATCATAGCTATTCCTCCATTAATCTATAATTTATTAAACAATCATAACCATTAAATTTCTTATGAACAACACCAACCACAACATCATTTCTTTCTCCAATACCCTCAATGTAAACCTTATTTGGTTTAAAACACTTAAGTAAACATTCACTATCCACTGTCTTATATGGAATTAAATAATAATTATCATAAACATATCTATTTATAATAATAACTTTCTTCTTAGAATATGGATCTATTAATGAATTACCAGTATCAATAAATCCATTCAAAAATAATATTTTTCCATTATTTAAATATATAGTTACTTTCCTATGAGTATTAATTATAGTCTTTAAATGATATGCAAAATACTTATAAATATTCAAAATAACAGGTATAAATAAGAAATATATTTCATATTTAACTAAATTCTCAATCTTAAAATAATAAAGAACGCCTCCCAAAAAGAAAGACAATATATAAAAATAAATACATCTTTTAATAAATTCCTTAAAATTACATTTACCAAATGAAATAAAAATCATAACACTACATATAGATAATTTAAATAAAATAAGAAATAAATTATTCATATCAAAAAACAAATATAATATAGATATTTCACCAAATAAAGATGAAAGAAATAACTTATATTTCAAAGTATTTAATTTCAATACATATGATGTAAATAAAAGAAGTAAATAATCAATAATAAAATTAAGTATAATAACCTCATCAATATAAACCATCTCATTCACCCAATAAAAGTATATAAAAAAAGATAAGTAATTTTTGTCGAATTAATTACTTACCTCTAACTTTTTTATATTCTTTATCAAATTTCTTAAAACCGTTATAGCAAACAGGAGATCTTCTTTGATTACCATAATTCCTTATAAACATACCAAAATCCCTAAGTCTTCTCTTACTAATTTGAGGTTTACCATTATTATCTAAAACAACTTTACCTTCTCTATTATATTCTTTTATAAACCTATTGAATAACCTAAGAGCTGCAAAATACATAGTTGAACCATCATATCCTTGATATTTTGCTCTATCAATTGTTCTATATAATTCTTCAATCTCTTCACCAATAAAATTATAAAAACAAAATTCATTACACAAGCCTTTAAAGAAATCAAAATTATCAGTTTCAGCTTGAAACTTTAAATAATCTTTAATAGTATCTCTGTCTAAAAATGTTCTATCAACTTTATATATAACAGGTATATATTTAATACCAATATCTCTTTTATCAGAACTTTTTTCATTTTTATTTTTAGTTTCAAAATAACAAACATTAATATCTGGAAAAAATTCTTCTTTTGTACATAATTCACTCTCAAATCTACTAATTAATTCTTCTTCTGTCATAGTAGTAGTAAAGTCATCAACTTCACTTATAGTAGAAGGTCCCATAAGTTTATGATAAATATGAATAGTAGCATCTATACTCTTATCCCTATTCCTAAAAAAGCTAACATTACCACATAAATATTTAGAAGTCTTTCTTCTATTACTTAAAACAATATCTTTTATCATATTATCATACTCAGCTTTATTTGCTAAATGTTTAGTTCTGCAACCACAATATTCAACCAAAGTATATCTTTTAGTCTCTTTCTTCATAACTATCCCCTTAATTTTTATGCTTATAATACTAAAAAAATAACAAAAAGTCAATTTTTACTTTACTTAACCATAATTTTATGTTAAATTATATTTGGCTTAAAAAGAGGAGGCAAGTTAAAAATGGCAAAAAATGTATCAAATAGAAAAAATATGAGTTCACAAAACAGACCTTTTTCATTAAAGGCAACTAAAAAAACTCAAAAAGTTAATTTACAAACAGTTGTAGTTGATGGTAAAAAAGTTAGAATGTCAACAAAAGAAATTAAATCAATTAAAAAAAGTAAATAATTTAAGTGAGAAATCACTTTTTTTATTTACTTTATTATTTCTTGTTCAAGAACTAAATCTATATTATAGTTCTTTTTTATTGTTGCTTTTATTATATTTATAAGTTCTATAATATCTTTACTCTTTGCTTTACCAGTATTAATTATAAAGTTAGCATGTTTATAACTAATCATTGCATCATTTATCTTATAACCTTTAAGATTAGATTCGTCTATTAGTTTACCAGCACTTACTCCTTCTGGATTTCTAAATACACTACCACAAGATGGATATTCAAGTGGCTGAGTTTCTACTCTTTTAAGTGTTCTAGTTTTGATAAGATCTAATAACTCTTCTTTAGATGACTTTTCAATTTTAAATTTAGCAGACAAAATAATCACATTCTTTAGTTTACTTTTAAATATTGAATCTCTATAAGAAAATTCAAGATCTTCCCTATTAATATCATATATTTTATCTTTATCAAGTACAGTAACACTAATCAAATTATCACATATTTCACTTCCATAACATCCGGCATTATTATAAATACATCCACCTATTGTTCCCGGTATACCACTAGCCCATTCAAGACCTTTATAACCCTTACTTGAAATATCCATTGATAATTTATTTATCATAACACCAGCATCAGTAGTTAAAACATTATCAAAAATACTATATTCACTAAAATATTTAAGTTTTATGATAATGCCATCATAATAATCAGGTAATATTATATTAGAACCATTACCAATAATAAACCATTTATTTTTATTATTAACTATATCAATGATGCTTTTAAGTTCAATAATGTTTTTAGGAAACATAAGTAACCTACATTTAGTATCTAATTTATAAGTATTATATTCTAATAATTCAGCATCCTCAATAGTTTCAAATTTCTCTTTTAGTTCTTCTATCATTTACTTAAATACTCTTCAATCTTACTACTAGTTTCTATATAATTAACTATTTTACCATTTTTAACTCTTACTAATGTAATTCCATTTATTTTAAGTTCATTTGATCTTTTAGCCTTTGGATTACTAGTTTCAGAAGAAAAACTCTTATTCTCAGGTTTACTCATATCAACTTTATAAACTTTTAAATTACTTTTAGATGCAAGATAACTTACATAACTATCACTTTTAAGTCCACTAAAATCATCAAATAATACATAGTATTCATTCATATTCCTTGTAAATACAGTCCCAATAGAAATATACTCACTACTTATTTCAGTAGCCTCACTTGCAGGCTTAGTATATCCTTCCTCAAAAAGTCCACCTTTTTCCATTAGTAAAATAAGACCATAAACAACCCCTATAAATACAAGAACACCAATTAAAGTATATAAAACTGACTTAAATTTATCAGAATCACTTAATTCAACACTTTTATTTCTTACTCTTTTTTGTGGTTTAATTTTTAATTTCATTTTATTTTTTGCCATAATATCATCTCCATACTCAAAATTATAGCATATTTCCTACATTTATATCAATTATTTATTGATTTTTAGGAAAATTTATTATATAATTTACTAAGTATTTATTTGGCAGTGCCTATATAATTATAATGTGTTTTCAAACTTATTAGAACAAGTAACTTCTGCCAAAGCGAAAGTAAATGAAAACTCCCTATAATTAGAAAGGTGGCCTTTAATACAAAAATATTTTGTAAAGGAGGAACAAATACTATGTCAAGATATATCGGACCAGTATTTAAAAAATCTAGAAGATACGGTTTTTCAACTCTTGAAACTGGTAAAGAATTAAGAAAGAAACCTACTGCTCCTGGAATTCATGGAACAAGTAGAAAGAAACTTAGTGAATACGGTGTTCAATTACATGAAAAACAAAAAGTTAGATTTATGTATGGAATTTCTGAAAAACAATTCGAAAAGACATTTGAAGCAGCTGGTAAGATGCAAGGAATCCATGGTTATAACTTATTAATACTTTTAGAAAGTAGATTAGATAACCTAGTTTATAGAATGGGATTTGCTAAAACAAGAAGAGCTGCTAGACAACTAGTTAATCACGGTCATATCTTAGTTGATGGTAAAAAAGTAGATATTCCATCATTCAGAGTAAAAGTTGGAAGTGTTATTTCTGTTAAAGAGGCATCACTTGATCACCCAGTTATTAATGAATGTATGAATATGGACATTAATATTCCATCATTTGTTACAGTTGACAAAGCTAAGAAATCTGGTACTTATGTAAGATATCCAGAAAGAGAAGAATTAAATTCAGAAATTAATGAAGCATTAATAGTTGAATACTACAACAGATAATTTAAAAACTCTTGATTTATTCAAGAGTTTTTTGTTTGCTATAAAATATAATTATTTCTTTTTCTTATTAACATATAAACAATAAATCCAATAAAGATAAAAACATAATATATTAAAGCAGTATTTATTTCGAGTTTAGGTGTTTCTTCTATAATAGGTAAATTATTATCATTTACTACCCTTTTACCTCTAACAAGTAATCTATGAGTATTAAGTCCATAAGGTGTACAAGTTATAAGTGTTATATAATCTTCATCCTTATAAATATCTAAATTTGATAAATCATCTGGCTCAACAACAGCAATACTATCAACAGAATATGTAAGTACTTTATCAAGAACATATATATAAAATTTATCACCAACAACTAATTGATCTAAATCAGTAAATAATTTATTAAGAGGAAGTCCTCTGTGTCCTGTTAATATACTATGTGTACTTTTCCCACCAATTGGAAGTGAACTTCCTTCAAAATGTCCTATTCCTTTTTCTAATGTTTTAGTATTAGTTCCATGATATATAGGAAGTTCAATATTTATTTTAGGTATTTTTATATATCCAATAAGACCATCGGAATCAAAATTTAATAGTTTTAAATATTCATCAGATAATTTATCATCTTCTTTATAAAACGAATCAACAATTTTAACAGAAGATAATGATTTATTATATTGTTCTGCTAAAGACCAAATATATTCTTTTGTTTTATCGTCTCCTTTAGCTACTTTATTTGTATAACTAATTATTATGTTTCTATTTTCATTTTTATTAAATAAATTCATAATGTATGGAAAGAACATAATAATTACACCTACAATTATAAGTAGACTAAATATAATAATTGGTAATTTCCTTTTCATTATGCTAAATTCTTTTTACGATAGTATACCATTAAGCCACCACCGATTACTACAAGTAAACCACCAATTATAGTATAAGCAGAAGAACCATTACCACCTGTAAATGGTAATAATCCATTTTTACTATTTGATATTTCAACATCAGTATAACAAGTAGTATTATTAGCAACAACATCAACAGAAATAATATCATTTATTTTTTTATGACCTGTTGGAGCAATAGTTTCAACTAAATAATAAGTTCCTGCTTTAAGACCATTAAATGTAGCAGTACCATTTTCAAGAGTTGTAACTTCACCTATTTTATTACTAAGTTCAACATCACTATATATTTCAATTTTTGCTCCACTAAGTAAAGCTGTTTTATCATTTCCAGAATATTTCAATATTTTTATTCCATAAGTATAAACAGTAGTTGTTTTTTCTTCAGTTTCATAAGTACCATCAGAATATGGATCATTTGAATATATTAACTTAGCTGTATTTTTATTACCAGTACATAATGCATTTGCATTAAGAGATGCATTATAAGTAACAGTAATAGTTGTACTTGTTAAATTATCAACAATAAAATCTATTGTTATTGTATTTCCATTAAGTGATGTAGTCGCAACAACTTTACCATCAGCAGTTTTAATAACACCAGCATCATTAGTAAGTATTGTTTCTCCATCTTTTACATTAATTGTATTAACACCAGCAAAAGTAATTCCATTATCAAAAGTATCAACTATTTTAAATGTTTTATTAGTAGCATTAGTTGGATATTGAATAACAGTAGCTGTAATAGTATATGTAAATATTTCATTTATTGTATAATCAGCACTAGTTTTATTATCACCAACAAATTTATTAATTTCTGTTTCACTTACCTTAGCAACAATAGTTTCATCATTTAAATTCCAATATTTATCATCTTCAGCAGTAAAATCTAAATTACCAACCATAACAGCATAAACTTTAGCAGTAGATACAGGTAATATTAAATATGAACCAGCTTCTAGTGAAACAGTTGCTGTATTACCACTTACAGTCATAGAAGTTCCACTTACATTATTAGTTTTAATATATGATGCATAACCACTAACTAGTTTATCAAGTGTACTAGAAGTAAGAGTACTTCCACTTGTAATTGAACCACTACTAAGAGAGTAATAATCACTTGATTTTAAATCTTTATAATCAGTAGTTGTATTTAAATAACTTTGAAAATCACTAGTAAAATCATAAGTAATAGTATTTTCATTTTCATTATAATAAGCATCTAAAATCTTATATGCTTTAAAACTATCAGTAGATATTACATTATTAACAGTAAATGCTGCTTTATTAGTAATATAGTAACTTCCAGTATCTGTAATACCTTTCTTAGTATTATCAACGGTTATAACAGTTTCAGCATATACAACTGTAAATAACATTAAACCAATAAATAGAATAAATTTCTTTAAATAATTTTTCATTTTTTACTTTCCTTCTTTACTACAAAATATATAACTATTCCAACTACAATTATAAAAGATACTACTCCAATAATTATATAATTAACAATTGAATCAAATGTTTTAGGTATTTCTTCTTCTTTTATACTTTCAGTTGCTTTTAAAACAGCTAAAACATTATAATTTTCTTCTAACCTAACTTCATCATAAGTCGGAACACTTATTAATAATGGTGAACTTGAATAAGTATATTTTTCATCAATAATTTTGTCATCAATCTTCACCAAATAAACTCCAACAACTAAATCATCAAATTTAAATAATCCATGACTATCAGTATTTGTAGTTTTAATATAGTCAATATTATTATCAGTAATGTGTTTATTAACTTTATCAACAAGTGCTTTATATTCTGATGCATTTAAATTATTTATATTATCAGTAAAAGTATTAAATTCATCTCTATAAGTAAAATTACCATCAGTATCTAAGTCACCTACTTTATAAAGATAAGCAGTCGCATCACTTATAATCTTATCTCCATAAGTATATTCACCAGTTATCTCACCTTTCTTAGTAATGTCAATTGCATCAACACTAATAAACATAAAACTAATTAAAACAGTAAATAATAAATAATTAAACTTTTTCATATCTACCTCTATTCTCCAATAATAATATCAAAAACTAAATAAAAAATAAATAACATTTAAAAAGAATTTCAATTTTTGAAATTCTTTTCATCATAATCATCTAAGAAAAAATATTTACTTTCTCTATCATGATAACCTAATATAGTATTTAAATTGACATTAAAAGTAGATTTAAATACATTATAATCAATATTTGGATTTACTTTCTTTAATTCTTTTATTAAATTCTTTATCTCTTTTCTCTTAGAATTATTTTCATATTCACTTCTTTCAGTAAACTTACAAGCACAATTTATAAATGTAAGATTATTACCATTAACAAATCTTAATATATCATGTTCTCTAACATAATATAAAGGTCTTATAAGTTCCATTCCTTCAAAATTATCACTATGTAACTTAGGCATCATAGTTTTATATTCAGAAGCATAAAACATACTTAAAAGAATAGTTTCAACAGCATCATCAAAATGATGACCTAATGCTATCTTATTACAACCTAATTTTTTAGCTTGGTTATATAAAGCACCTCTCCTCATTCTAGCACATAAATAACAAGGAGAAACCTTTTGATTTTCAACTACACTAAATATATCAGTAGTAAATATATTTAAATCAATATCCATTAATTTAGCATTAGATTTAATCAATTCTAAATTCTTTTCATTATAGCCAGGATTCATACAAATAAAGACTAAATCAAAATTAACATCTCCATGTCTTTTTAATTCTTGCATACATTTAGCAAGTAAAAATGAATCCTTACCACCAGAAATACATACAGCTACTTTGTCTCCTTCATTAACAAGTTTAAATTCTTTAACAGCTTTAACAAATCTAGCCCATATTTCTTTTCTATAAGTTTTAATTATACTTTTTTCTATTTCTTTATTATTCATTATTCATCACATCAAACATATCTATTATTCCATTTTGTTTTTTATAAGCTTTAAATGTATTCTTTACTAACATAACAACTGTCATAGGACCTACTCCACCTGGAACAGGAGTTAAATATGAACATTTCTCCATAACATTAGGATTAACATCTCCACATATCTTCTTATTAACTCTATTTATACCAACATCAATAATAACAGCATCCTTTTTAATCATAGATTTACTAATAATATTCTTTTTACCAACAGCTACAATTAATATATCAGCATTCTTAGTATATTGTTTTAAATTTTCAGTTTTAGAATGACATATAGTAACAGTAGCATTTCTTTTTAAACATTCTCTAACCATAGGTATACCTACTGCTTTACTTCTTCCAATTACAACAATATTTTTTCCTTCAAGATTAATTTTATAATAATCAAAAATTTCCATAACACCATATGCAACAGGAGGAACAAATGCACTTCCACTTCTAAAACCGTCAACATCTTTATTAATATCAACAGTATTAACAATTCTATCCTCATTAAATTTTTTAGGTAAAGGTAATTGAACAATTATACCATTAATATATTTATCTTTATTAAGTTCTTTAATCTTTTTAATAACCTTTTCTTCATTAACACTTTCATCAAATGATAAATGTAAAAAGCTCATTCCTACATATTCACAAGCTTTCTTTTTATTATTAACATATATTTTACTAGCAGGATCATCTCCAATAGTAATAACAGCTAATACCGGTGTTACTTTATATGATTCAACATTACCTTTGATTTCATCTTTAATCTTGGCACTTAAATTTTTACCATCTAATAAAATCATAATTACCCCTCATAATATTCTACAAATCTAACATTTTTAATAACAACATCATTAATAGGTTTATCATTCATATTAGTTTCAACAGAAGCAATCTTATCAAGGACATCATATCCACTAACAAGTTTACCGAAACCAGCATATTTCCCATCTAAATAAGTCGCATCATCTTGAACAATATAAAATTGACTAGAAGCAGAATTAAATGTTTCACTAGTTTCAGGATTACTACCTTTTTTTCTTGCCATTGATAAAACTCCTCTAACATGACTAATATCATTTTTAACACCATTAGCTTCAAATTCACCTTTAATAGTTTTATCACTACCACCAATTCCATTACCTTGTGGATCTCCAGTTTGAATAACAAAGTTTTTCATTACTCTATGAAATATAAGACCACTATAAAAATTCTTGCTAACTAGATTCTTAAAATTCTCAACAGTAATTGGTGCTTTATCAGGATATAACTCAGCAACCATAATTCCATAATCTCTAACATCAATCATAACTAAATTAGTTTCTTTATCACTAGAAACATATTTCTTAGTTTTAATAGTATAAATAGTTTTACCATCTACTTCACTAGTAGTATAATTAAGATTCTCTTCTTCTTTATTACCACAACTACTTAAAATAAATAATAAACTCATACATAAAAATATTTTAATAACCTTTTTCACTTTCATCACCAAAATAATTTTATCATAAGCATTATAAAATGTCATCAAAAGAAAATAGATTTCACAATTGAAACCTATTTAACAACTACTTTTAAATACTTAGGAATATTAATTACATCACTATTTTCAAATAAATTAACAATATCACTATTCTTAACATAAACAATATTCGAATTAGAATCCCAAAACATATTTTCTAAATTAACTTTATCACTAATATCAAATGTAGAAATATCCAAACTTTTCACATGACAATTTCTAAACATTTGATCCATATTAGTAACTTTACTTGTATTAAAACTACTTAAATTTATTTCAGTTGCATCACTAACAGCAAACATACCACCCATATCTGTTACATTACTAGTATCCCATGAACTTAAATCCAATTTAGATACATTTGTTCCCCAAAACATGCTTCCCATCTTTGTTACATTATGTGTATCAAAACTCTCAAGACCTTTTATTTCAGTGGCTTCTGTATTCATAAACATTATGCCCATATCTGTTACATTACTTGTATCAAATGAACTGACATCTATTATTTTAGATGTATTAAACATAAACATAGCACCCATATCTGTTACATTACTTGTATCAAAATTACTTAAATTTAAATAATCTACTTTAGTACCATAAAACATTGCATTCATGTTAATTACCTTACTTGTATTAAAATTCTCAATACCAATTATTTTAGTAGCACTAGACCAAGCTAAAAAACATAAGAAACTTGTAACATTACTTGTATCAAAACTGCTCAAATTAAGAGTTAAAGCTTTACTTTCTCTAAACATATGTTCCATATTAGTAACTTTACTTGTATTAAAAAACTCTAAACCATCTATAACTTCTGCTTTACTAGCCCAAAACATAGCATATAATCTAATAACATTATTAGTAGTAAAATTACTTAAATCTAATTTAGTAGCCTCAGTACTTTTAAACATAAAATCCATATATTTTACTTTTTTAGTATTAAAATTAGCTACATCGAGAGTTTTAGCTTTGCTTCCATTAAACATATTTCCCATAGTTGTAACATTATGAGTATCCAATTTTTCTAAACCAATTATTTCTGTAGCTGCACTTTCATAAAACATAGAATTCATATTAGTAACTTTACTTGAATTAAAATTACTTATATCAATTGAACTAGCCTTACTATACCTATACATTGCATTAGTTGACACTACAGGTTTGTCATTTATGAATGCACATATCTCTCCACTAACTGAACTTGTACTTGATTTATCTGTAAGTTGTACTCCCCATCCGTCGTTTCTAATGTTTTGCCAATCGATAGTAGTACCATCTTCTAGATTTTTCCCCTCTTGTCTATATCTATATGTGTAAGCACCTTGAACAAACTCAGCACCTTGAACTAGTTTACCATCATAAGTACATTTAACAGGTTCTGGAGCATAAGGATTTCCTTCACAATCTCCTTCTTCTATTAATTCATAAGTTAAACTTTTTATATCATTAATACGACTTCTTATACAATAAGTCCCATCAGAAACTTTAAAATCTTTTATAACACCACTATCATCTAATCTTATATCATAAACTAATTTATCTGTATCTATATTTAATTTATTATCCGAAGAATCTATTTTATTGATAACATTTCCCCTCATATTTTCAGTAATATATTTTTTAGATACTTCTTTGTATAAATTTTTAGCTTCTGTTAAAAATATTTCTTTCTTCACTCTATTAAACATTTCAAGTACATTTGGAAGAGCTATTATAATAAGTAAAGCTAAAATTGCTATTACAGCTAGTAATTCCACTAATGTAAATCCTTTTTTATTCATTTAACTTCACCTCTATTCTATTAGATATTTTATCATTAAAAAAGCACTATTTCTAGTGCTTTTTTAAAGTAAAATTAAATGACATAATTTTAGCTTAATTAAATTTTATATATTTTAGTACTTCATTTATTTTATCATTTCTATCTTTTGATTGTTCTTTTATACTAAGATACTTATTTTTTAAATAATTCAAATAATCATTATATAAATTATCATCTATATGATTTTTACCAAGTAATATTTCTTTTCTTGTTAAATCATTATTACCTTCTTTAAATAATATTAAATTATAATATTTATTATTTTCTTTTATTATTAATTCTCTATCAATTTTATAATTTAAGTCATTCATTTTAGTTCTTAATATATCATGATAATTATTAGATATTGTTATTACTTTTTTAAATCTTAATTTTGTATTATTAAGTATTTCTAATATTGTATGTGTACCCATACCCGAAAGTACTACTGTATCTGCTTCTCCTTCTTTAATATTTGAAAGTCCATCAGATACTCTTAAATCTATATAATTACTATATCCTAATTTATTAATATCTTCTTTTGCTCTTAATATTACATTTATACTTATATCACTAGCAATAGATTTTATATTAGATTTTGCAAGCATAATACCAAGTTTAGCTTGATCACACCCTACATCTACTACTTTATCATTTTTATCAATAAATGAATATATACTTTCTATTCTATTCAATTAAGAAATCCTTTAATTTTTTAGCTCTTGATGGGTGTCTTAATTTTCTAAGAGCTTTTGCTTCTATTTGTCTAATTCTTTCTCTTGTAACTTTAAATTGTTTACCAACTTCTTCAAGAGTATGACTAGATCCATCAAATAAACCAAATCTAAGTTCTAAAACTTCTTTTTCTCTTACTGTTAATGTATCAAGAACTTCTCTTAATTCATCTTTAAGTATTTCATAAGTAGCAAATTCTTCCGGTGACATAGTTCTTTCATCAGCAAGAAAATCTCCTAAATGTGAATCATCTTCTTCACCTATTGGTGTTTCTAAACTTACTGGATCTTGACTAATTTTTCTAATTTCAACTATTTTATCAGCTGAAAGTCCCATCTTTTTAGCAAGTTCTTGATCAGTAGGTTCACGATTAAGTTCAAGAGTCATTTGTCTTTCTATTCTAGCCATTTTATTAATAGTTTCAACCATATGTACAGGAACTCTTATTGTTCTTGCTTGATCTGCTAGTGCTCTTGTTATAGCTTGTCTTATCCACCAAGTAGCATAAGTACTAAATTTATACCCTTTATCATAATCAAACTTTTCAACAGCTTTCATAAGTCCAATATTACCTTCTTGAATTAAATCTAAGAATAATAGACCTCTTCCTACATATCTTTTAGCAATAGAAACAACAAGTCTAAGGTTAGATTCAGCAAGAATATTTTTAGCTTGTTCATCTCCTTCTGCAACTCTCTTAGAAAGTTCTTGTTCTTCTTCAAGAGATAACAAACTTATTTTACCTATTTCTTTTAAGTACATTCTTACATTATCATTAACACTCATATCCTTACTTTCATCAGGAACATCATCAATAATAATATCATTCTTTAAATCAATATTTCCATTATCTTCTTCATCTTCAGCTCTAACTTCAATATGATTTTCATTAAGAGCATTATATAACTCATCCAAAGCATTAGCATCTAAATCTAAATCAATAGTTTTTTTAGCTATTTGTTCATAAGTTAAAAATCCTTCTTTTTTACCAGCTTCAACTAATTCTTGTAATCTTTCTTCAAAAGTTTTAATATTATTTACCATTTCAACACTTCCTTATTTATATTTTCTATTTTCTTTGCTATTTCTATTTTTTTATTAACATCGAATGTTTCACTCATTTCATTTTTTAGAGTTTCTATTCTTTTGTTAATTGAATACATTTTAATAGTATTAATATAATCATCTAACTCTTCAGTTGTATATTCTTCATTATTATGATATTTCATTACTTCTTTAACAGTATTCATAAGTTTATCATTATCAGAAATATAATCTAAAAAATCACTATAATTATAATAACCATAATCATTTCTAAACTCAATTATTTTATATGCTAAATTAGCTCTATCATCTTGTATTAAATATCCAAGAGTATTTTCAAAATAAAGTATTACATCCTCATAATTAAGCATTAAGTAAAGTAATCTAAGTTCACTCTTATCATATTTATTATATCTAGTTATTTTCTTTGGCTCTTCTACTTGCTTAACAGCCATTTTTTTATTTAATTTGATTTCATTTCTTATATCAGATTCATTTATACCAAACTCTTCTGCGATATCTTTTATTTTTAAATCAATTAATATTTGACTATCTAAATCATTTAGTGAAAGAACAGCTTCTCTTATATATTTTGCTTTTTCAACAGCATCTTTCATATTTCTTTTTCTTTTTAAATATTTAAGTTTAAAATCTATGAAAGAAACTCTATTATCATAAGCAATTTTAAAAGCATCACTTCCTTTATTTTTTATAAAATCATCACTATCTTTATAATCTTCAAATACTATAACTTCTGTATCTATATTATTTTTTAGTAATGTTTCTCCTGCTTCGATTGTACCTTTAACACCGGCATCATCTTGATCAAGATTTAGTATTACTTTACACTTCCATTTAATTATTTTTTCTAGATGTTTTTGTGTAAATGCAGTACCCATTATTGCTACTACATTCTTATAACCAACAGATGACATTCTAATGGTATCCATAAAACCTTCAGTAATAATAATTTCTCTCTTTTTCTTTATTTCTGCAAGTGCATTATTGATATTATAAAATACCTCACTCTTCTTAAATATATCTGTTTCTTTTGTATTTGAATATTTAGGAAGTGTATTATTATTTAAATCTTCATTAGTATATTTTCTACCACTAAATGCTACTACATTGTTATTCTCATCAATAATTGGAAATATAATTCTATCTTGAAATGTATCATAATATCTACCATTTATTTCTTTAATAATATCCAGTTTTACTAAATCATCATAGCTATATTTTTTAAATAATATAGTTGATAATTTATTAGTTGTTGAGAGTCCAATATTAAATTCATTAATTATATCCTTTGATATTTTTCTTTCTTCTAAATACTTAGTAGCCTTAATTCCTTCAGTCGAAAGTAAATTTGCTTTAAAATATTTATTAACCGTATCATTAATCTCATATAATTTTTCATATTTAGTATTTACTTTTTTAGTAGTATTTATATCTACTTTAATATTAGCTCTATCAGCTAACATCTTTAATGCTTCTATAAAAGTTATACCATTATATTTTTGAACAAATGTTATAACATTACCACTCTCACCACAACTAAAACATTTATAAATTTGCTTATCTGGTTGAACACTAAATGATGGACTATGATCATCATGAAAAGGACATAAAGCTTTATTTTTATCATTTAAATTAATATAGCTACCAATGACATCTACTATATCATTTTTAGATTTAATTTCATTAATAACAGACTTATCAATAAATGCCATCTTTTTGTCCTCCTAATAGTTATATACGAAATAAAATTCAAAAACACTTCTTTTTTTGTGAATTTTATGAAAAAATCGCTCATATTATATCATATAAGCGAAATTTTGTCCATAAATTTACTATAATTCAAGTTTTTGTTCCTTTAACTTAGACAATATCGTAATAGCATTTGTATAACCATTAGTTGAATAAAAAATTGTATCACCTATTGTTCTTAAATATATTCTTCTACCTATAATACTAGAAGTATCAGTAACTATAGTAGCAGAACAATCATTAGAACTATTAGTAGATACTTTAACATCAAATGTATGACCATTTATTAAAAGTATAACAGTATCACCTAAACCAACAATATCTTCACTATTTTCTTTTTCAGGATTTATAACTATTCTTTCAAGTCTAGTCACCTTCTCTTCTAATTCTTCACTAAGACTAGTTCCTTCACTTTTAAGATTTTCTAAAAAAGATTGTTTAGTAAATTCATCAAGACCCATTCTATCACTAACATATTCTCTTAATGATTCTACTCTTTCCATATTTTCTTTTACAGCATTAATACTTTTTAAATATTCATTATACCCTTTTTCACTAACATAGATTTCATTTTCCATAAAAAACCCCCATATAAAAATTGTTCATATAATATACCATAAATTTAGAAAAAACACAATAAAAAATAATTAAGCAAGAACTTAATTATTTATTTAATCTATTAAATTTAGTGAATTCTGGTTCATCACTTACATCAGTATCATCTAAATCTTCTAAAATACCTTTTTGTTTTCTAGTTAGATTTCTTGGTATTATTAGTTTAAGAACACAATAGAAATCTCCTTTTTTCCAAGAATCTGGATTATTTATACCTTTACCCTTAATTCTTAAAATATCCCCTGGTTGACTTCCTTCTTTTATTTTAAGTTCTACTGTACCATCCATTGTTTTAATGTTCTTTTTAGTACCAAGACATAAATCAGTAATAGATACAGGTAAATCTATATAAACATCATTTCCTTCTCTTCTATAAAGTTCATGAGGCATAACTTTGATTTCAATATATAAGTCTCCATTAGGTCCCCCATTTATTCCTGCTTCACCTTTACCGCTAAGTCTTAATTGCTCTCCAGTATCAATACCAGCTGGAATATCTATTGTAATTGTTTTATTAACTTTAACTTTTCCAGAACCCTTACAAGTACTACATTTTGACTTAAATGATTTTCCAGTACCGTTACAATTTGAACAAACTGTTTTTGATTGAATTGTACCTAAAATAGTATTAGTTTGTTTAATAACATAACCTCTACCACCACAGTCTTCACAAGTTTCTTGTCCGTGTCCACCTGCTCCATCACAGTCTTCACAAGTTTCATAGTATTCTAAATCTATATCTTTTTTGCAACCATAAGCAGCTTCCATAAAGTCTATTTTCATTCCATATAAACTATCGCTACCTTTTCTTGCTCTATTAGAACTAGATCTACCACTTCCACCAAATGAACCAAATGAAGAGCCAAAGCCACCAGAGAATAAGTCATCAAATATATCACTGAAATCAAATCCAGCGGCTCCACCACCAAATGGATTACCAGAGAAACCTCCGCCAGCATTACCATAAGGATTTTCAAAAGCAGCATGACCATATTTATCATATTGAGCTCGCTTATCTTTATCAGAAAGACATGCATAAGCTTCTTGAGCTTCCTTAAACTTTTCAGGAGCATCTGGACTCTTATTTAAATCTGGATGAAATTCTTTAGCTTTTTTTCTAAATGCTGATTTAATTTCAGCATCAGTAGCATCCTTAGATACACCAAGAACCTCATAATAATCTCTTTTTGCCATAACATCTCTCCCTATTCATCTATATATTTTTTAAGTAAGTTTAATTTTTCATTAAATATTTCAAATGCTCTATTCATAACATTAACATCACTAATATCAACAAGAGCATCTTTTAATATATCAAGTGGATACTTACTACCTCCACTCTTTAAGAAATTAAGATATTTTTCTTTATAATTTTTATCTTTCTTTAAATTATCTACTATTATAATCGCACTTATAAAGCCAGTCGCATATTTATAAACATAAAATGAAGAATAAAAGTGTGGTATTCTTGACCATTCATATTTAATATCTTCATCAATACAAACAGTATCTCCAAAATATTTTTTATTTAAATCATAATAAATATTACATAAAGTATCTCTACTTAAATTCTCATTATTATCTTCCATATCATGAACTATTTTTTCAAATTCAGCAAACATAGTTTGTCTATATACAGTAGATTTAAATTTATTTAAAAATTCAACTAAATAATATATTTTTTCATTTTTATCATCTGTATTATTAAATAAATATTCACTTAATAATATCTCATTAACAGTTGATGCGACTTCTGCTAAAAATATTGGATAATTAGCATTAACATATTCTTGATTCAAATTAGAATAATAACTATGCATCGCATGTCCCATCTCATGAGCAATAGTTGAAATTGAATTAATATCACCTTCAAAATTTAAACATACATAAGGAGGAACACCATAAGTGGCCCATTCAAAAGCACCACTTCTCTTACCTTTCTTAGGTAACACTGAAACAGATTTATTATTTATAACAGTTTTAAAATCTTTTATATATTCACTTCCAAGTATATTAAGTGCTTTATATATAATTTCAAGACTATCACCATAACTATATTTTCTTTCAGGCATACTAGATATATTTACATAAGTATCATATAAATGATATTTAGAAAGACCAAGTACATTCTTTTTCACTTTATAATAATCATATAAATAACTCAAATTATCACTAGTACATTTAATTAAATTATTATATAAAGATTTATCAATATTATCACTACTTAAATACATAGATAAACTGTCAGAATACTTTCTAGTATTTGATATTAATTTATCACATTTAACATGTCCTAAATATAAACTACTAAATGTATTTATATGATTTTTA
Organism: Mycoplasmatota bacterium; assembly: GCA_022774645.1. GTDB lineage: Bacteria > Bacillota_I > Bacilli_A > RF39 > UBA660 > CAG-1000. The sequence continues at coordinate 33,623 of JALFKQ010000003.1, forward strand.
TAGTACTTATACAACTTATTAAAAGCAGACTTTCTAACACTTCTATTTTTAGAACTAATAAGTACTCCATAATTAGAATTAGTAAGTGTAATTAAGTTACCTTCTTCATCCTTTAACTTATCAAAAGATATATCAGTATTATCAAGTTCTTCAAAAGCATTCTCAGGTATTCTATATAAAGATGACATATCAGATAATATCTTTTCCTCTTTTTCACTAAGGACATGGTCTTTATCTTTAAATAATTTTTCAAAATAGAATCTATATTTTTCTAATCTATCATCATTTCTTATTTTATTTAAAATATCTTCATAATCTAATTTCAAGATTTCTGGAATAACAAAACTTCTTTCACTATTAGCTTTATCATAAATATTAAGAACACTATTTACAAGTTCCTTACTTTCATTATTAGTCATATCTTCATAAAACTTTAAAAAGGAATAAATATATATTCTTTCACATAATAAATCTATTTTACTATCTGTTTCTAAAAACCCATACAAATTATCAAATATTTTACCTTTATATTTAATAATTTCTTTTAATAAATCATTTATTTTATCTATTGTACTTTTAAGTTCATCATCATTTTTAAATATTCTAGTTAAATCCCAATCGTAATCCATTAATTCTCCTTATATATAAATATAAGGGCTCTAAAAGAGCCCCTATTCATAAATTATTTTTCTTCAAATTCAGCATCTTTTACATTATCTTTTTTATTAGTAGATTCTTCTTCCTTTGAAGAGTTTTCAGCATTCTTTTGTGATTCAGCTGCTTGTTGTTGATATACTTTGCTAGATACTTCCATTACTTTTTCACTTAATTTTTCACTAGCTTTCTTAATATCATCAGTATCATCTTTTTCTAAAGCTTCTTTTGTTTCTTTAACAAGTTTCTCTACTTCTTCTTTTTCAGAATCAGTTACTTTATCTCCAAAATCTTTCATTGCTTTTTCAGCACCGAATATCATTTGTTCAGCATCGTTTCTAATTTCAGCTTCTTCTTTTCTCTTCTTATCTGCTTCTTTATTAGCTTCTGCTTCTTTCATCATTTTATCGATTTCTTCATCACTTAAATTAGAAGATGCAGTTATTGTAATTGCTTGTTCTTTATTAGTTCCAAGATCTTTTGCTTTAACATTAACAATACCATTAGCATCAATATCAAATGAAACTTCGATTTGAGGTACTCCTCTTGGAGCTGGTGGTATGTTAGTTAATTGGAAGTGTCCAAGTGTCTTATTATCAGCTGCCATTGGTCTTTCACCTTGTAAGATATGAATATCAACAGCTGGTTGATTATCAGCAGCAGTACTAAATACTTGACTCTTAGTTGTTGGAATAGTTGTATTTCTTGGAATTAATACAGTCATTACATTACCAAGAGTTTCAATACCAAGTGATAATGGTGTAACATCAAGAAGTACTAAATCATTAACTTCACCAGTCAAAACACCACCTTGAATAGCAGCACCCATAGCAACAACTTCATCTGGGTTAACTTCTTTACTTCCTTCTTTATCAAGTTCTTCTTTAACTAATTCTTGAACACAAGGAATTCTTGTAGATCCACCAACAAGTAATACTTTATCAATATCATTCTTAGTTAACTTAGCTTCTTTTAAAGCATCTCTAACTGGTTTTCTAGTAGATTCTACTAAATCACTAATTAATTCTTCAAATTTAGCTCTTGTTAATGTCATATCAACATGCAAAGGTCCATTTTCACCTTGAGTAATAAATGGTAAGCTAATTTGAGTAGTCTTAACACCACTTAAATCTTTCTTAGCTTTTTCAGCACCTTCTTTTAATCTTTGCATAGCTAATTTATCTTTTGATAAATCAACACCATTTTCTTTCTTAAATTCTTTTACAATATATTCGATAATAGCATTATCAAAGTCATCTCCACCTAAGTGATTATTACCACTAGTAGCTTTAACTTCAAATACACCATCACCAAGTTCTAATATTGATACATCAAATGTACCACCACCAAGGTCATAAACAAGTACTGTATGTGCATTTTCTTGTTTATCTAAACCATAAGCAAGTGCAGCAGCAGTTGGTTCATTGATAATTCTTTCAACTTCAAGTCCAGCTATTTTACCAGCATTCTTAGTTGCTTGTCTTTGAGCATCGTTGAAGTATGCTGGAACTGTAATAACAGCTTTACTTACTTCACCACCTAAATAAGCTTCAGCAGTTTCTTTTAAATTCATAAGAATCTTAGCACTTATTTCTTCTGGTGTATATTTCTTACCTTCTGCTTCAACTTTTTCTTTAGTTCCCATTAATCTCTTAATAGAACTAATAACATTAGTAGAAGTTTGAGCTTCTCTTTTTGCTACATCTCCAACTCTAACTTCTCCGTTTTTAAAACTTACTACTGAAGGAGTAGTTCTATTACCTTCAGCATTAGGAATAACTTTTGGTTCACCGCCTTCAAGAACAGCAACACAACTATTAGTTGTTCCTAAATCTATACCTATAACTTTATTTATTTTTGCCATAATTTATCTCTCCTTTTCTTATTTGTTAACTTTAACCATTGCTGGTCTAATTAACTTATCTTTATATTTATAACCTTTTGTATATACTTCAAGTACAATATTCTCAGGTTTATTCTCGTCGTGCTCAGTTAAAACAGCCTCAGATACATGAGGATCAAACTCAAGACCTAAGCATTCAACTTCACGAACTTCATATTTATCAAGTAAAGCAGTTAAATTACCAAGTATCATCTTAAATCCACTTAGGAATTTACTTACTTCATCACTTAAATCATTATCATCCATAGAAACAGCTCTTTCTAAATTATCTTTAATAACAAGTATCTCTTTAATGAAATCTTCTCCTTCATATTGAAGCATTTTACTAATTTCACCTTGAGTTCTCGTTTTAAAATTTAGAAATTCAGCTTGAAGTCTCATATATTTTTCTTCAAGTTCTTTATTTCTACTTCCTAATATTTGAATCATCATTTCAGGGTCTATGCTTCCGCATCCAGAACATCCTGCACATGATCCAGAACAACCACTATCTTCATTAGTTTCACATTCACATGTGCTTTCATTGCTAGTTTGTTCATTAATATTTTGTTCTTCTTCTTTTATATGTTTTTTTGACATTATTTCTTCCTCTCTATATGTTCTTTTAAATATTCAAGCATATTTACGACTCTATCGTATTCCATTCTTTTTGGTCCGATTACAGCAATAGTTCCTTCAGTTCCATTATTAGCTTTATATTTAGTTTTAACTATTGTTACATTGTCATCGATTTCGCTTTCACTACCAATATATACCTTAACCTCATCATTAGTCTCTTCAATTTTATTCACCATATCTTTGCTTTCAAATTTACTAATAATGTTTTTAACATCATCGACTGTAGTGAATTCTGGTTGTTTTAATATATTAGCCTTCCCACTGAACTTAACATCCCTTTCACTAGTGAAATTAGATAATGCATTATAAAAAGCATTATACAAAACCTCATAATTTTCAATATAATTTCTTATTATAGGTTTAATTTCAAATTCTAGCTTACTAGGTACATCATCAATAGGTGTTCCAACAAGCATCTTATTCAATAACTCAGTAGTTTTAGCAACCTCACTTAATGGTATGTTTTCATCAATAGATAAATTCTTGTTTTCAACATGACCTTTATCAGTGATTACAATAGCTACAAGCCCTCTTTCACCAACTGGAATTACTTCTACCTTAGACAATTTGTTATCACTTGATTCCTTACCTAAAACAACAGAAGTGTAATTTGTAATATCACTTATTATTTCCAAACTTTTACTAATCACATCATTAAGTTCTAAATCACGATTATTAAATATAGTTTGAAGTTTAAGCATATCTTCACCACTTAATTTTTTAGGTTCCATCAAATTATCAACATAATATCTATATCCCATTTCAGATGGAATTCTACCAGAAGATATATGTGTCTTTTCTAAGTAACCTAAACCTTCAAGATCAGCCATATCATTTCTAATAGTAGCACTTGAACATTTAAATTTCTTACATAAAGATTTACTACCAACAGGTCTTGCAGTCTTTACATATTCTTCTACAATTTCCTTTAGTAATTCTCTTTGTCTTGTACCAATCATCATATACCTCCCTTAGCACTCCTTTCTTTCTAGTGCTAAATTAATTATATCACTATTTTTAGCATTGTCAATATGTGAGTGCTAATTTTTTTAAAATTTTAAAATTTAATACAAAAACACTTGATATTTAATTACTTTATAGCAATTACAATAAAAAAATCTTAAAAGATTATTCAATTTCCTTTAAGAATTTTTTACTTTTAACAGTAACACCACTATAATCTTCATAATATTCACTGATTATTCTATCAATCGCATTACTTACTTCACTATCAATATCTAAATTACTTATTTTAGAAATATCTACATAATTATAAAGTCTTAACAATTTCAATATTTTACCATCTAATATTGGCTCATTATTTCTACAATTAGAACAAATATAACCACCTCTACTAGTACTTAATGTTACAACTTTAGTACTACCACAATTAACACAAGAATCTAAACATAAACTTATACCAATATAATTTAAATATTGCATTTCTACTATATTAGTAATAATTTTAGAATCAAAACCATCCTCTATCTTTAAAAGTGCATTTATAAGTATTTCATAAACCTCATTATTGTTAGATTCTTTAAATACATTAGTAGCAAGTTCACATAAATAAGACATATAACTTATTCTCATAATATCACTTTTAATATTAATAAAATAATTTTTAATGTCAGCTTCTATTAAAGTAGAAAGCCCATTTTCTTTATAATAAAAATGAAATGTACCATAAGCAAACTTTTCACTAGGAAGTCTAAGTTTACTCTTTAAACTTTTACATCCTTTAACAATACAACCTACTATTCCCATATCTTTTGTTAGAATATTAATAATTCTACTACTCTCTTTAAAAGGAATACTACTCACAACAATTCCATCTGTACTTATAATCTTCATACTTACTTTAAAAGCATAAAGATAACTTTATGCTTATTTTCCTTTCTTATATTCTAAATAATATTCTATCTTTCCAGTTTCCTTAAATTTATTCCAAGCTTTCTTTTTATTCATATCTCTCTCCTTACAATATTATATTGCAAGAAAAATAAAATATTTATTCAAAAATTAATCATTTTTTATTAAATATCCTAAATCTTTAATGAATTTTTCTTTTTCTCTCCACTTTTTAATTGTTTTACAATATAATTCAAGATAAACTTTCATACCAAGTAATTCTTCCATATCAAGTCTAGCTTCATGACCAATAGTTTTAATCATACTTCCATTACTACCGATAATAATTTTTCTAAGTGAATCTCTATCAACAATTATATCTATATATATTTTAGCTATATTATTTTTTTCTTCATAACCAACTAATTTACAAGATATTGAATGAGGTACTTCATCATTAGTATGAATAAATATTTTTTCTCTAACTATTTCTGATAATCTAAATTCCATTTCAGCAGTAGTAGTTTCACCATCTATAAAATATTTAACATTATCAGGTAAGTATTCTTTAAGAACTTTAATTAATCTATCAATATTATCATTCTTTAATGCTGATACTGGAATTATTTCAGCGAATTCATATAGATTTTTATATTCATCAATCTTCTTAAGTATTTCTTCATCACTTAATTTATCAATTTTATTAAGAATTAAAAATACTGGTTTTTTTACTCCTGATAGTTTATCAATAATAAATTGATCACCTTTTCCATACGGAACACTTGCATCTACTACTAAAAGTAATATATCAACATCATTAATTGAATAATAAGCTTGGCTATTAAGTGCTACTCCAAGTTTATCAACTGGTTTATGAATTCCAGGAGTATCTACAAATATAATTTGAGTATCTTCTTCATTATAAATACCCTCTACTAAGTTTCTAGTTGTTTGTGGCTTTGGACTAATAATTGCAACCTTTTCTTTTATGATTTGATTTAATAATGTACTTTTACCTGTATTAGGTCTACCAATTAAACTTACAAAACCACTTTTCATACTAAATCCTCCTTAGTAAATGTAGTAGTCATTAGTTTTTCAAAACTCATAACTTCCATTTTACCATCATGAGTCATTATATTAAACATAACATCTTTATCAAAAAACTCTAAAAATGTTTGTTTACATATATTACATGGATAACAAATTTCATCACTACTAGTCATTAAATATAATACTTTAAATTCTCTTTCACCATGACTAACAGCATTGTTAATCGCATTTCTCTCAGCACATATAGTACCACCATATGATGCGTTTTCTATATTAACACCTTCATAAAAATTACCATTTTTAGTTTCAACTATACAAGCAAAATGCATATTTGAATAAGGCGCATAACTATTCTCTAATAATTTAATTAATCTATCTTTCATATTCCTCCTTAAAATAATGCCACTACTTTTGGCCCAAAAATAATTAATCCAACTATGATTGCAATAATAGCAAATACAAACACAGCTGCTGCAGCTGTATCTTTAGCAACCTTAGCAAGCGGATGATATTCCTCAGTAACCAAATCAACAACTGCTTCAATAGCTGTATTAATAAGTTCACAAGATATAACAAGACCCATAGTAAGCATTAATATAGCCCACTCTATACCACTTAATTTAAATATAAATGCTGCAATAGACACTACAAGAGCCATACCAACATCAAATGCTAAATTTTGCTCATTTCTATAAGCATACTTTAATCCTTTAATTGGATAAGTAAAACTATGAAAGAATTTCTTTATACCCTTTTGAGCCTTTCTTTCATCTCGTGATATCATATTCATTTAATATTTCCTCCTCTTTTGCTCTCATTACAGCTTTATCCTCAGGAGTCATATGATCATAACCAAGTAAATGTAAAAGCCCATGAACTGCTAAATAACAAAATTCCCTCTTAATACTATGCCCATATTCTTTTGCTTGTTCAACACATCTATCATAACAAATATAGATTTCACCTAAAAATCTAATATTATCATATTCTAAATCATCTACTTCTTCAAAAGCAAAAGATATTACATCAGTAACTGCATCCTTATCTCTATATTCTCTATTTATTTCCTGTATTCTATTTTTATCAACTATAACTATATTAAGCATAGGATTATTAACTTTCAAATGTTTACATGCAAATCTAATAACCTTATCTAATTCACTTATATCAATATCTTCATGATTAGTTGTATTAATTATATAATCTTCCATACACACTCCTTAACTACATAATCTTATAGACATATAAACCTATAAGAATTAATATTATAACACTAAGTACATTATAAAGCCAATCTCTTCTTAAGAATTTAGGCATATTATTTCTAATTGCATTAAGTGCAGTGTAAAGTAAGAATCCAACTATACCACCTACTATATTTAAAATTATATCATCTATATCAAAACTTCTACCTATATAGTGTTGTACACTTTCTATTGTTAAACTTGAAAATAATGATACGAGAGTAATTGTACCAAGTCCTTTAATATTAGCATAACTAGTAGCAAAATAACCAAGAGGTATAAATAAAACAATATTTCCAACTACTTGTTTATAAAAACTAGCACTACCTACTGGATATCTCATAATTTCTCTAAAAGGCATTAAATTTGTCCCACCACCAGGAATATCTTGACTAGTAACTAACTGGAACAACATAACCAAATATGCAAGAAATAATAAATTAAATATTTCTTCATGAAAAACAAACTTTCTTTTATCACTTTTTAATATATAAGTAACTCTTAAAATTACAACAATCGCAACAACTATAATAAGAGTTGGTAATGACATCTTTATAACACTTCTAATTGCTCTCTCCATTCTCTTCTCCTATATCTTTTATTTCAGAAGCAACCCCAATTTTTTCATAAACTTTAAAAAACACTTCTAAGTTTATTTTACTACTATTTACCTCTTTTTTCAAAACTTTTTTTGAAATAATATATTCATCACTAGAGAGCTTTTTTTCTATCTCAGAAACACTTCTATTAATTGCTTCATTATAAGCTTCTTCTTCACTTAAAATAATTTCATTATAACTATATTTTTTCTTTTCTTCTTTATATAATTTAAAAAATAAATATGGTTTATCAATAACAATACTTTTCTTATTTATAGTATCATTACTATCATATTTACCAGTTAAAGTAAATTCATGTCCAAATATATCTAAATAATAATGATTAATAGTTTTACCTGTATAAACATAATCTACTCTTTTAAATGGAATACTTATATTAACAGTTTTCCATGTTTCAGCATAAATAACACCATCACTATGTATCTTATCAACAACAGTTTCATTTTTAATAACATTACCTGTTATTAATGTGTCTCCCTTTTTAACATAATCTCCTATATCAATAGCTTTACTACCACTATGAACAACAATATGTTTAATAACACCATCTTTATCCGCAACAATATCACTTGGTTCATTTCTATTTACATTATTGTTAGATTTAACTCTTGGTGTAACTTCAATATAATATTTACAACCTTTTTCTCTTATTTCTATCCATTCTAATGTATCCTTATTATCAACAAGAATCTTATTTTTAATACTATTTAATTTATAAAAAGATACTTTCCTTTTATATAAAGAAACATCATTATCATTTAAACTATCATTTATAATTTTGATAATGTCTTCATTATCACTATTAATCTTAATATCAAAAATAGTATTACATAACAAAAAAAGTAACATAAAAGATATAATCAAAGATAAAAATACATATTTATTTCTATTAAAAATATCAATAACATTCTCTTTACCATAATACTTAACAATATGACATTTATATCTTCTTCTAATATATAAATAATCATCATAAGATACAATTACTACATAATAATCATTATACTTATCAAGTGAATCATAATAAATTCTATTATAGATTAAATAATTTAAAAACTTATTACTACATTCATTAACAATAATTTTAACTTTATTCACAATTAAACTCTATATCCTTATATTCACCTTTAATAGATAAATCATGCTCATCTAATCTATTAATAACCATATTATTTCCTTTAATCTTAATAGTTTTATTATTTAATTTGATTTTAATAAATGTTTCACTTATATCAATAATTCTTATGTAATTTTTAATACATATTAAATTATTTTCTAAACAAATATAATAACTATTATTTTTAATTATATCTTTTATCATATTAAATAATATGTACTATATAAAAATTTAGAAATTAAAAAACATTTAAATGAATTAAATGTTTTATTAATTAACCTATTCTAAATGCTGGACTAACTCCGTAATTATTTGTAGCTAGATTACTACCATTCCATGCTCCAACAGAACTTATAACGAAAAATTGTTGTGTATCATAACTAAATGCTGTTCTTAACCACCACTTATCAGCAATATTATCTTTCATTTTAGTTGCTCCAGCTGAAGTTGAATTAGTTACACCCTCATTTTGATAATAATCTAATATTCTTGTTGAATCCTTAGCAGTATCATTAGGATAAAACCAATCTGAATATATTTCTTTAGGTGATAGTAAATATAATTTATCTGTTGATGTAAAATTGGCTGAATCACTTCTTCCGTAACCAGAAACAACTATTGTATCTGTTATTCCATTTTTTAATTCAGTTGGTAATGAATTATAAATACTATTATTTACAAATGTTCTTAAAGTCATTGCTGGCCATCCACCAACATTAGTATCAGTAGTATTCATTTGATAATTTGTAATTATGTCTTCAAATTCAAGTACAAATCCGCAAGCAGTTTGTGAGAAACCTGACGCAGAACATTCACTTGGTGTTGATGTATCTGCTATTCTTATAAAATTTTTTCCATATTCTCCCAAATCTACTTCTTTTGTATCTCCAACATTATAACTAGCTATATTTCCAGATTTTACATTTGCAACAATCTCTTGCCAACTATCTCTATTAAATTGTGTAGTATTTTCTTCTATGCCAAGCACTCCATTAAACTTTTTACCTTGGTTATAGTTTTGACTTGCATTTGTTTCTTTAAAAGTAAATGTAAAAGTATATTTATGAGTAATACCACTTTCTATTGAAATACTCTTACTAATTTTAGTACCATATATAGCTTTTTCTGCTATGTCTCCACAAATTCCTTCAACAGACTTATTTGCATTTAATCTTTGACATGTAGCTGATATAAACATCTCATTATTAGTAATCTCGTTTGTTAATTCTTGCCAAATAATATTATATTCTGTATCAAGTGTTCCAGTATTTTCTACTGTTACTTCTTTTGTTACTGTCCACCCTGGTTTAATATTACTACCAACTATTTGTGGACTATCTGTATAAACAAGTTTTAATGTTCCTGCTTCTACTACCATATCTTTAGCATTCTCATTTCCTATTACAGAACTACTAAAATATGCATAAGAAAGTCATACACTCATTAAGAATAATAAAACTATTCCAGTTACAAATAATATTCTTTTATCATTCATATATATCCCTCTATTCTGTTAAAATTATACAATAAAAGAGATACTATTTCTAGTATCTCTTATCAAAATAAATCCTATTTAAATAAAGTCCAACTGGTTCAGCACATATACCAGCAGATATTCTGTTTTCACTTTTAAATATTTTATCTATATCATCAATAGTTTTTTTGCCATTATTAATGTCAAGTAAAAGTCCAACTATGTTTCTAATCATATATCTAAAAAAGCCACTTGATTCAAATCTTAAATAAAGTATTCCTTTTGTGATTTTATAATCTAATTTCAAAACTCTTTCATATGATTTTTTATCTTTATCAGATGTAAAACTTTTAAAATTATGTTTACCACTTATTTTACTTATAAATTTATCAAGTAATTCCCTTGTAATCTTTTTATTATATTGAAATATATAATCTTTATTAATCGGATCATAATCATTCATATTAATTTTATAAATATATTCTTTTTTTATACAAGAATATCTTGAATGAAACTCTTCACTTACTATTTTTATATTCTTAATATATATAGATTTGTCTATTAAACTATTTATACTGTGTTTAAGTCTATCAACATTTATTTTTTTATCACTATCAAAATGACAATATTGATTAATTGCATGTACACCTTTATCAGTTCTTGAAGTACCTATGATATTAACATTTTCATTAAATATCTTAGATACTATTTTTTCAAGTTCACCTTCAATAGTTTTTTCATTCTTTTGAATTTGATATCCATAAAACCTACTACCATCATAAGTAATATTCATTAAATATCTCATATTACACCTTTATCCTTTAAATAAGCCAAAACTAATAAAATATGAAATGCTGTAAAAAATATATCGTAAAAACCTACTTTATTAGTTCTAAAATTAGTCCTATATCTTCTTAAATTAAATAATTTTAACTCTCTTGAAAAAGCTATTTCTCTATTCTTTCTTCTTGTAAGTCTATGTACATTAAGATATAAATTACATACAGCATACATTCTACCAAATATATTAGTATGATAATAATCAATTCCTCTTGATGCTTGTGCTTTTAATGTTTTATGTTCAACAGTTAATAATAATGGAACATATCTAAGTATTGAATTAATTTTAAATGCAAGACCTGATATTGGTAAAAGCAATATATTAAAATATGATAAAAACTTTTCTATTCCATAAGCACTTTCACTAGGAGAAGTTGTATAACTTATTATATTTAAATATTCTACTACAACAACTATTTTAGAAAGAACTACTAAACAACCACTCATATTCATTCTAAAACTAGCACAAATAAATGCTACTAAAATATATAAGTATCTTAATGACCAAAAAGTATTCATATAAAACTTCAATGGTACAAAACTAAGTAACATCATTATAATAACTAAACCTAACATAAATAAATTTATATATAGCGAATTACAAAATATAACTAAAAATATTATTATAAGAAAATCTATTAATTTAATAACAGGATTTAGTCTATGTACAGAAGAATCAATTGGATAAAAAGAACCAAAAGAATTTCTAGAATACATCTCTATACACCCCCTTAATTAAATCATGAGTACTTGTATAGTTATATATTTCATGTCCATTTTTATTACATTCATTTATAAATGCCACTATTGGAGGAACTTCAAGATCTAATTCATTTAAGGTATCAACATTATTAAGAATATCCTTTTCACCCTCACAAGCAAGTTTAGTCATATGCATTAAATATACATAATCAGCTATTTGATAACAAAATGCCGTATCTTTTGAAAGTAATATTATTGTTTTTTTATATTTTGTTTTAAGAATTCTAAGTAACCTTAAAAGTTCAGTTTTATCGTTACTAGAAAGTCCAGCTGTAAATTCATCAAGTATAAGAATACTAGGATTATAAACAAGGGCACAAGCAAGTGCTACTTTTTTAGCATCACAAAATGATAAATCTTGTGGATTCATATCCAAATAACTATCATCTAAATTAACAAGTTTAAGAGCTTCACTTGCTCTCATATCTATCTTTTCTAATTTATATTTAAAATATTTCATTCCAAATTCTATTTCTTTTTTAACAGTGTTATTAAAAAACATATCATAAGGATTTTTATAAACATAACCTGTATCAAATCTAAGTTTATTTATATTTTTAATTCTTTTACCATTATTAACAAATCTACCTACTTTAACACTACCTTTTGTTGGAATGATTAAAGCATTAATTAAATCCCCAATTGCTGTTTTACCACTGTTAGATGCACCTAAAAAAGCAAATATACCAGGACCTTTTATACTAAATGAAACATCATTTAATATTGTTTTTTCAAGTGGAGTAAATTCATTAACAGCAAAACTAACATGATCAAACTTTATTTCCATATTGCACCTACCAATTTCTTATTTGTAAGATAATATTTATCAATTAATTTATAATCCATTAAATATTTATTAAGTTCAACAATAAATGGAAGTCCAAGACCAAGTCTTTTTAATATTTTTTCTTCATTTAATACACTTAATGTTTTACCTTCACATACTAACTTTTTATCATAAATAATAATTATTTTTTCACCAAACATAGTTTCCTCTATATCATTAGTAAAATTAATAACAATACCACCATTTTTAACATATTCTTTTAATATATCAAAAACTAATATTTTATCTTTATAATCTAATAATGAAATAATATTATCAATAACAAGTATTTTAGGTTTAATAATTAATGAAGACATAATTTTCATTTTAATTTTATCACTGCATCCCAAACTATTAGGATCTTTATCAAGTAAAGAAGTTAATTTAAAAGTTTTAGCCATACTTTCTATATTTTCTTTAATATCATTTTTACCCATAGCAAGACTTTCAAGTCCAAATGCTATTTCATCCATAACAGTTTCAGCTACAAAAATATCTAAATCTCTATAAAGAACATAATTCATTCTTCTTCTAACTTTACCAAAATTTATTTTATTAAGTTCTATATCTCCTAGAAATATATTTGCTTTTTTATTTCCATGTAAAAGAGTATGAACAAGTAAATCATTATTATTTCCTATTATAGAAACAAAATCCCCTTCTTTTAAACTAAATTCTATATCTTCATCAAATCTATATTTAAAGTAATCATTCATAGTCTAATTCTCCTAAAATGATTATACAATATTTTTAAACAAAAAAAAACTAACTTTCGTTAGTTTATTGAACATCTACTGTTTGATGAGTAATCATTTTAGCAGATAATCTTCTTCCGTCATTATGAATATTATAAAGACCTAAAACTCTCCATTCTACTCCATCATATTTTAACCAGTTATTTGGATCAGATCCAGCAATAATACAAGCTTGAACTGGTGAACTAGTATCAACAGCACCTGTTGCATCTAATTTATAAATACCAGTTACTCCATTAGAATCTTTTCCACATTTACATTTATCATTATCTTCTGGTCCCCACTTACCTACAAATAAATTTTTATCAAATCCATCACAAACTTGTTCAACAAGTGTAGTACCTTCAACAGTCTTAGAACCATCATCTTTTGGATCAAATTCAGCAACAACACCAACTGTTTTCTTTCTAATAACAACTTCTTTATTATTCATAGAACTATTATCTCTTGGATCAATGACACAACCATCAGCAGAAGAATTTTTACAATTACTTTCACCTTTGGCAACATCTTGTTTTAAATAGTCTTTAACTAATAGTTCAGAAACTTTAATTCTTACTTCATCAGTACCATTAAAAATATCAGGATTATTTGTTGCATATAACTCAGCAGCAGCTACAATCTTATCAACTTTATCACTGTACATTCTCTTATTAATATTCTTATTTATAGTTATAACACTAGGTACAGCAATAACAGTAATAATAGCTACAATAGCTATAACAACTAATAATTCAGATAACGAAAAACCTTTTTTATTCATATTCTCAACCTCTATTCTATAAACATTATAATAGAAAAAAAGTTATTTTTCAATATCTTTTTGAAAATAACTTTCAATAATTTCGTAAACCCTTTCTTTGCCTATTTTAGTAACACTAGAAAAGTTTATAATCTCATCTCCTAGTGCAGGATTTAGTGTTTTTTTAATTAACTCATCTTGTTTTTCCCTAAGTGATCTATTAACTTTATCATACTTAGTTGCAACTATTGTTACAGGTAAATTATAATATTTTAAGAACTTATACATAAGAACATCATCCTCAGTTGGTTTATGCCTATAATCAACCAAAAGAAATACATGTTTTAAATATTGTCTGGTTTTTAAATATTCTTCTATCATAATACCAAATTTCTCAATTTGTTTTTTATTAGTAGCAGCATATCCATATCCCGGCACATCAACAATATAAAATTCTTTATTAACTTGATAAAAATTCAATGTAGTAGTCTTTCCAGGCTTAGAACTAGTTCTAGCAATATTCTTTCTATTAACTATAGTATTTATAAAACTACTCTTACCCACATTACTCCTTCCTAAACATAAAAACTCATTTTTTTTATCTTCAGGATATTGTGAAACTCTGACAGCAATGACAGGTTCTTCAACATTAATAACTTCCATATTATTTCTCCTTTTCACTATATTCTTTACACAGATTCTTTAAATCACTTAATAAATTTTCAATAACTTCATGTGAATCAGTTCTAACACCACTAGCAAATTTATGACCACCGCCATTATATTTACTAGCGATTTCATTTATAACTGGACCCCTACTTCTAATATTAACTCTATACATATTATTTTTAGTATCATGAGATACAAATACCCATACAAGAACTTCATTAATATTATTAAAATCATTAATCATATTCGAAGCAGAACTAATATCAGCTCCAAAAGAATTAATAACATCTTCATCAATCTCAATATATGCAAAACCATTTTTATCTACTTTTAAAGATGATGCTATATAACCCATAAGTCTAATTTCACTTAAAGGCTTACTATATACTTGTCTATATAACTTTTCAGTGTCTAGTTTATATTTATGAATTAAAGTACTTACAAGTGAAAATGTTTTATCACTTATGCTAAACAAAAATCTATTAGTATCACTGACAATTCCAGTAAATAGATTGCCAGCAATACTTTCATTCATTTTTAATTTAGTATTATTTATAACTTCAAGAACAAGCTCAGAAGCTGAACTTGCAGTATCATCTATAAGTTCTACTTTACCAAATGTATCAACCTTAGGATGATGATCAATTTTAACAACATTTTTAAAAGATAAGAAATTATCAATATCAACTCTTCTATTATCAGGAGTATCAACAACAATCAACAATGCATTATCATAATCATATTCATTAACTTTATCTACTTTACCAAAATATTTAAACTTAGATACAGTAGTTCCAACTGCAAAAACTTCTTTTGATGGAAAAGTTATTTTAATAGATTCTTTTAATGCCATTTGACTACCAAAAGCATCTGGATCTGGACCTATATGCCTTGCTATGTAGATCTTCTTATATTTCTTTACCTCATTATATATTGATTTATAAATATCACTCATTAAATATCTCTTTTCTATTTTACTAAATTATAAGTATCTTTAATAATCATAATTTCTTCATTAGTTGGAAGAACATATACTGGAACACTTGATTCATCACTAGAAATAATACCTTCATTTTCATTCTTATATCCAGCTATCTTACTATTTTTTTCTTCATCAACTTTAATACCTAATGCATTAAGTCTACCTAAAATTTCTTTTCTAGCCTCGATGCCATTTTCACCAACTCCAGCTGTAAATACAATAGCATCAACATTACCATCTAATTTAATATAATATTCAGCAATATATTTAGCAATTCTATCATTATACATATCAAGAGCAAGTGTTGCATTCTTATCTCCAGCTTCTCTTGCAGCTTCTACATCACGGCTATCAGAATATCCTGAAATACCAAGAAGACCACTCTTCTTATTTAAATCATTAGTAATATCTTCTAAGCTTTCACCTGATTCTTTACTAACATATTCTAATATAGATGGATCGATTGCACCACTTCTTGTACCCATCATAAGTCCATCAAGTGGAGTAATACCCATACTTGTATCATAACATTTACCTTCTTTAATAGCACTAATAGAAGCACCACTACCTATATGACAAATTATTAAATTAACATCATCTTTTCCAAGTTTTTCTTTCATTTTTAATGTAATATATTTATGACTTGTTCCGTGAAAACCATATTTACGAACACCATATTTAGTATACCAATCCATAGGTACCGGATACATATAGTTTACTCTTGGCATTGTTTGATGAAATGCAGTATCATAAACAGCAACCATTGGAACTCCAGGTAAAGCTTTTTGCATAGCTTCAATACCAGCTAAATTTCCTGGATGATGAAGTGGACCTAGTTTAGTTAAATTCTTAATATCTTGAATTACTTCATCAGTAATAATAACTGAAT
This sequence comes from Mycoplasmatota bacterium, assembly GCA_022774645.1. Classification (GTDB taxonomy): domain Bacteria; phylum Bacillota_I; class Bacilli_A; order RF39; family UBA660; genus CAG-1000. Next base: position 50,622 of record JALFKQ010000003.1, read on the forward strand.
CACTATACTTTTCACCACCATGTAAAACTCTATGTCCTACACCTTTAATCTCATCTAAACTTTCAACTGCTTTATGTTTTAATAATTCTTCAATTAAAACCTCAGCTGCTTCTTTATGATTCTTTAAATATCTTTCGCCTTTAATTTTTTCTCCATTTACCTTAGTTGTCCAAAAACTATCCTTTAGACCAATCTTTTCAATATAACCACTTATTATTAATTTTTCCTCTGGCATTTCAACTAATTGAAATTTTAAAGAAGAACTACCAGCATTAACACATAATATTTTCATAACTACTTTTCCCTTCTTTTCGTTAATATTATAACAAATATAATTAAAAAGTTAAAGAAAAACATAATTATAAAGAATTATTTTGTAATTATGTTTTAATAATATTTATTTTAATTTTTCTATCATTCCATTTTTTTCCTAATATTATTATTAAAAATAAAATGATGAAACAATTTTTTTAGAAAGTTTTCATAAAAAAACAGTCAAATGACTATTTGCATTTTTTAGTACAACACTTATCATTATATTTTTCTACTCTATCATATTCAAAATTATCGCATTCTTGATATTCTATATTTCTAGTGTTAATACATTTCATTTTATAAAGTAGACTATTTTTTTTACTAAATCTATTATTCATAAGCATATTATTTCACCATTAAATATTATGTATATAAATAATAAAATTATACTAAAAAAGTGATTATAATAAATCACTTTTAACTTCATTTAAATCAACTATTTCAATAGTATTAACTGCTTCATCTATTAAACTATTAAAATCTAATTTAGCTTCTTCACCATAAATATGTTTTAAATTAGGATTTATAACTGGATGTTTAGGAACAAAAACAGTACAACAATCTTCATAAGGAAGAATTGATATTTCATATGTATCTATCTTCTTAGATATTTCAATTATATCTAATTTATCAAAAGAACAAAGAGGCCTTAAAATAGGATAATTTGTAACATCATTAACAGCAACCATGCTTGATAATGTTTGACTTGCAACTTGTCCTACACTTTCACCATTAACAATAGCTAAACAATGATTTTTTTTAGCAACTCTCTCAGCTATTCTATACATCATTCTTCTCATAATTGTAATTAAATATGTTGTATCCAAATTCTTATATATTGCTTCTTGAATCTTAGTAAAATTAACTACCATTAATTTACCATTAGTATTATATTTTTCAAGCTTTCTAGCAAGATCTCTCACTTTATTTCTAGCTTCTATACTAGTATGAGGTCTACTCTCAAAATATAAATAATAAAGTTCAACACCTCTTTTAATAGTCATATATCCAGCAACTGGAGAATCAATACCACCACTAAGCATTAGAAGTCCTCTTCCTAAAGTACCAACTGGATAACCACCTAAACACTTAATACCCTTTGTATAAATATAAAATCCTTCTTTTCTAATTTCAATGTTAAGAAGAACATCTGGATTATGAACATCAACATTACACTCAATATTTTTAAGTATATATGAGCCAATAATATTATTCATATCCATAGATTTAATTGGAAAACTCTTATCACTTCTCTTAGTTTCTACTTTAAAAGTACAAAAATCTTCTTCTCTCATCACCATTAAAGACACTTTTTTTATTTCTTCTTCACTAACATTTTCATCTTTATAACAAACAGCTATTTCATGAATACCAAATATACAAGTAAGTTTATCAATAATACTATCGATATCATCTTCTTCTACTTCAATAAACATACGATAATAATCATCAGTTACAAGAATATTATAACCATTTAATTTATCAATAATATTATTTTTTAATGTTTTAATAAAGAACTTTCTATTATCTTTTTTAGTAGTAAGTTCACCATATTTTATTAATATAACTTTTTTCATTTTAATAATAACTCATTCCATACCTTATCAAATATTTCTAAAAATTCATGTATTTCAGTCATAGTAGTTAAGTGACTTAAACTAACTCTAATAGATGTAGTAGATACACTCTTATCCCCATTAGCAATAGCTTTTAATACCGTACTTTCTTCTAAACTTGAACAAGCAGTTGTAGTAGATACATATACATCATATCTTTCAAGTGCATGTACAAATGTTTCGGATTTAATTTTAAGTAAACTAAAATTAACAATTTGAGGTACACATAAATCATTAGAATTTATTTGTATAGGATATTTAGAAAGTCCTTTCAATAATTCACTTTTTAATTTTTCACACTTTTTAATATTAGATTCTAATTTATCATTAGCAAGTCTCATACCTTTTGCAAAAGACACAATAAGTGGTAAAGCTGGAGTTCCTCCTCTAAAAGGACAATTCTCAGTAGTACCATATATTAAAGTATCTATTTGTAAATCTCTTTTCTTATATAAAATTCCAACACCTTTTGGTGAATATATCTTATGACTAGAAAAACTAGCTAAATCTAAATCACTTAAATAGAATTTAGTTTTACCAAGAGCTTGTGTCAAATCACTATGAAATATAACATTAGGATTCTTTTTGTTAATAACTTGTCTTATAGTCTTAAGAGGTTGTCTAAAACCAGTTTCAGAATTAACAGCACATATACTAACAAGTATAGTATCATCTCTTATAAGCTCACCTAAATGTTTTAAATCAATTTGACCATTAGGAAGAATATTAACGAAATCAACTTCATATCCTATATTACTTAAATAACCCATAACTTCAAGAACACTCTTATGTTCAAGTTTAGAAGTTATTATATGTCTTCCCCTCTTAACATATCTAAATGCTACACCTTTAATCGCAGTAGTATTGCTCTCACTTGCACCACTTGTAAATATTAATTCTTTCGGATGACAATTAAGTATTTCAGCTATTTGATTAGTAGCTTGTAAAAGTAATTCCTTAGACTTAACACCAAGAGTATGTATAGAATTAGCATTACCTATAAATTCTCTTGTAACCTTACAATAAGAATCAAGAACTCTTTCATCCACTGGTGTAGTCGCACTATAATCTAAATATATCATAATACCTCCTATATTTCTTGTATAACAGTTAAAATAACTGGTTTACATTGAGTTTCTTTATATAAATAAGCACCAACCTTTTCCCTAAGATCATTTCTTATTTTTACATAATCAGCATATTTATTTGAAAATGTATTTTCTTTGATTACTTCAAGAGCTATTCTTTTAACTTCACCTATGATATCCATATTATCCTTAGCATAAATAAATCCTCTTGTCATAACTTCTGGTTCAATAACAATAGTTTTATCCTTCTTACTAAGAGTACTTGAAATAACTACAAGACCATTACTACTTAAAAGTTCTCTATCTTTTAAAACAAGTTCACCTACATCTTCAGAAAAATTACCATCGATTAATATATCATCAACAAAAACTCTATCAAAATTATCAACTAATTTTCCATCTACAAATGTAACTATATCACCATTTTCTTTAAGTAATATATTTTCTTTTGGAATACCAACTTTATATGCCAAATTACCATTTTCAACCTGATATCTATATTCACCTTTAATAGGCATATAATATTTAGGATTAAATAACTTTATTAACATCATCAAATCTTCACTAGAAGCATGATGACGAACACTTTTATCTTTTGGAATTGGTACAATATTAACACCTTTAATTGCAAGTTCATTCATTATTTTAACAAGTAATTTTTCATAAGCATCATAACTTGGCTCAGCAAAACAAATAGTATCTGTCTTAAGCAAATTAATAAACTTATCATGACCATTAATAATTCTATTAATATTAGAATATGGTGTTTCCCTATCATTACTAATTAAAATAACAGTTTTTTCATCCTTTAAATTAGTTAAATTACCAATCATATCCTCTTCAATATCTAAATAATTATTTTTAATACAAATAGAAACAATACTATGAAGTTCTTTTCCCATAATAACAACTTTTCTATTTTTACCCTTTAATGAATTAAATATTTCTTGAATAGTATAAATATGAAGCGGTAAAACAGTAAATATAATTCTGCCTTCAGCTTTATCTACAACTTTTTTAAAGAAACCTTCAAGTTTATGATTAGGAGAAGTGTGCCCTTTCTTTTCAGCAAATACACTTTCAGCCATTAAACAAAGAACACCTTGCTTACCAATATATGCTAATTTACCTAAATCCATATCATAATTTCCACTCATAGTTGGATCAATAACAAAATCAGCCATATATATAATAGCTCCGTCTTTAGTATTAACAGAATATCCAAGTGTTTCTGGACTACTATGCGTCACACTAAATGGAAATACACTAAAATCATCATTAAAATCAATCTTCTTATGTGCTTTAATAGTATGTAAATTCTTTATTTCAATTTTATCTTCAATACATTCATATTTAATAATTTCACTAGTATAAGCAGATGCATAAACATTAATATCTGGTATTGCCTTAACTAAATCAGTAAGAGCTCCCATATTCTCTCTATGTGGATGGCTTATAAATACACCAACAATATCATTTTTATGCTCAACTAAATATGTAAAATCTGGTATAACATAATCAACACCATACATTTTTTCTGGTGCATATTTCATACCACAATCAAATATTAATATTTTATCATTAACACTAACTAAATATAAATTTTTACCATTTTCATTAAGTCCACCTAAACTCATTATATTAATCTTACTCATAATATCACGCTCCTCAAATAAAAGTTTAAATGCTATAAAGAATATACCACAAAATAAAAAAAAATGCTAGTCCTAGCATTTTATTAAAAAGAACTAATTCTCTTTAACAACAATTAATCCTTTATCAATCTCTTCTAAAGCTCTACCTATTTCTTTTTTAGAAACATATTCACTTTCAGGCATTTGAAAATGTTTATGTTCTTTCATAACCTTTGCTCTATCAGCTACGATATGAACAAGTTTATACTTAGAATCAATAATATTTAGTAGTTTATCAATTGAAGGATATATCACTTTTACCATCTCCCTATATTAATAATATAACCAATTTATAATAACTAGACAACTAATATAAAAAAAATTGACATATTTATGTCAACTATTTTTATCTTCAATTTTAAGACCTTGAATTTCATAATTATAATCTCTCACAAGTAAATCTAAATGTTTAGCAGAATCATCATCAAATATAATACCCAACTTCAATATACTACCATATTTATAATAAAACATATATTTTATTTTCATATTATATTCTTTACTTATATTACCATTACCCACTTTATATAAATAATTATCATTAGATACAAAATAATCTTTTAATATATACTTAACTTTAAATAAAGAATCAGTATTATCAACTATTAAACTATTATCATTCTTAACATATACATTATCATCAAAATGATAAACAATATCATAATATTCTTTATCCACTACTTCTTTATAAATAGCACCATTTATTATAAAATATTCGATATTATTGATATCTTCACCAACTAGCAACTCATATATAGAGTTATTAGGATTAATATAAGTTGTTTTAATTTTCTTAAAAGAAACTATTTTTTTATCCGTCTTAATAATAGAAAAATTATTATTAAGATTTAACATTATACTTTCTACTTCTTCATTTTTTTCATATCTATAATAAGAAAAATAAATTTTATTATCGCTAGTTAAAAGATATACATAAAATACTTCTTTATTAGTGTAAATATAATAATCAACAATATGTTTTATCTCTACTTCATAACTATTATCTAAATATTTAAATGAAGCAATACCATCAACAACATCAATATATAAGTTTTTATCATTATCAATATAATTTTCATCATCTTTTGTAAGTATCGTGTACCCTTTATCAAACTCAATATAATCATCTAAATTTACTTCAGTATATCCCCTACTAACAAGTTCATTATAGTTTTTACCTTTATCCTGAACCTCTGTATCACTATCAAAAACGAGTTTATTAATAAAAGTACCAATCAATACTAAAACTAAACAAAATATTAAAGTAAAAATTGTTTTCTTATTTTCCATTTTATACCTCACAATTAACCAAGTCAGAATTTCTAATTCTATTACCCTTTTCTACCATCGTATTACTTTTAATACACTTTCCAACAACTAAATTCATTAAACAAATATAATCATCAGCAGATTCAAACTTCTTTACATCTAACATTTCACCAGTAATTATTGTTCCACTTACTATTGTATATTTAGTAACAGGACAACTAATATAACTAGTAGAATCATCAATTTTTTTATTATAGGAATTCAAAGATAATATAAAACCTATTATTCCTAAAATTAAAAATAAAACTATTATTATTGACACAAATAAAATCTTATTATCTCTATTATTCATATTAAAATTGTAACATATATCAAACCAAAATAAAAGAGAGTTAACTCTCTTCAATAAAATTTTTGCTCTTATGTGGTTCATCAAATAACAATCCTGGATAACCTTGTTGTCTTAATGCTTCATATGTCATTATTGCAACAGTGTTAGATAAATTTAAAGCTCTAACATTATCAGTCATTGGCATTCTCATACACCTATCAATATATGGCTTTAATATTTGAGGTGGTATACCTGTACTTTCTTTTCCAAAAAAGAAATAATAATTTTTAGAACTATCACTATAATCAAAACTAGTATGAGGTTTATGTCCATATCTAGTTAAAAAATAATATTCTCCCTCATTTTTCTCAAAAAACTCATCTATATTTTCATATACAGTATAAATACACTTATCAATATAATTTACACCAGCTCTTTTTATATACTTTTCATCTAAACTAAATCCTAATGGTTTAATCAAATGTAAATGAGAATTAGTTGCTACACAAGTTCTCATAATATTACCAGTATTAGCTGGAATCTCAGGTTCAAATAATACAATATTTATCATAATACTAACCTATACAAGATAAAATCTTTGAGTGAATATATTTATAACCATTACTATTATAATGAAGACCATCAGAACTTAAATAATCTTTTACCCATTTATCATTTGATGCTGTAGAGTTAACATCACAATATGTAATATTACTCACAGAAGAAATACAACTTTTCATAGAACTATTAAAACTATTAATACTAGCATTAGTTGCATTCCACTTAGTACTATCATTCATCGGATTAACAGAAACAACATAAACTTTATGATTACTACCAATTGTATTAGCAAGAGATTTGTAACCTTCACAATACTTATTAACATTTCCCAAATCATTTACACCATAATTTAAAACAATATTATAATTTCCTGTTGAATTCTTAAGTTTACTTTTTAAAGTACTCGTATGAGTAACAAAATCATTATAGTTTCCACCATCTTTAGCAATAACATTTTCATTTGATCCAAGAGTACTTGCTAAACCATTTGTTCTAGAATCACCTAAATAATATGTTCCAGCCATAGTCTTTGACGAAGTTGTAGTTTTTTGTCCTGAACTTCCATTACCAGAACCGTTTCCGTTACCTCCACCAGAATATCTAGTTGTTGTATTATTTCCATAATTTCCACCACCAGAATATCTAGTTGTTGTATTATTATATCCACCATTTCCACTACTACCATTAGAACCATTAGATTCATCTATTAGCTTACCAATTTCATCTAACCTATCTTGATATTTTTTTTTTAGATCTTCATCAGTAATTTTATTAATAGAACTTTGAGCTCTATCATAATCACTACGACTTAAATTACTTTTAGCTGAATCCATATATCTATTAGCATTTGAAGAATAAGCAGAATTTATTGTACTTTCATTAATATTAATACAATTTTTATAATCAGTATCTCCACCTGCAACTCTTATAATAAGCTCAACAAGTAAAGGAACAAAGAATATTAAAACTGCTGCTATAATCTTATTAATAAGAACTTTTTTAGATTTAGCAAGTAAGTCCTCATTACCAGATTTAATAGTATTCATTAAAGTAATCATACCTGAAACAATTAAAATTATTGGAGCAGCTATTCTAAAAGCCATTATTATAACTTCAACAATTTGCAAAACTTCCAAAACTTCAGGTACATCACATAAAGATAAAATAAACATAAACACCTCTCCTTTTATATCTTTATTATTATAACACCAATTAATATTAAAATTGAAGCAATAATCTTTTGAATTAATTTATTTTTGTTTTTATTTATAATAAATTCATATATAGTATTTAATATAGCAGTCAAAGTTAATAAAGGAGCTATAACAGTAACATTACCAACTTCATATGCTTTAACAGAAGAAATCAACATCAAACACCAAGTAAATGCTGATAATAAAAATGTCTTCTTATCATATAAATCAAATTCTTTAACTAAATCTTTAACCTTATACTTTCCAAAAAGAAAAATCAATATTGATGGTAAAAATACAGTTAATATTGTATAAAAACCTATATTAAAATTATTAGAAATATTAACATTAATTAACATAGCTACTGCAAAAAGAAAATTAGATATAAATGACATAATAAAGTATTTATTAATTTTAATCTTTCCTTTATCAAATGCAAGTAACAAGTTAGCAAATATAATAATTATTGATCCTACTATCTTTTTTAAAATAATTTTTTCTTTTAAAAATATAAATCCCAATATTATCAAAAATACTGTAGATAATTGTTTTAACATACTAAATACAGAAGGATCAAGTCCATATCTAGCTTCTATATTTAATCTATCAGTTACTGCATAAATCATAACAACAACAATCAATATTAAATATATGGTTATATCAGTAGGAATCGTAAATCTAAAAAATGGAATAAAAAATATAGAGAAAAATGCAGTAAATAATTCCAATAATATTGTTAAAAGACTAGCATCTTTCATATTTCTATTAGATTTTTTAAAAGCTTGAGCAAAAATCACAGCTGATATCAAATATAATATAACCCAAAATTTCCAATCACAAAATATTTTCATAAAATTATTATAGCAAAAAAAAGTAAACTTTTAAATAGTTTACTTTCTATTTATTGTGAGCAACAAGAATTACCAGTACAAACATAACCACCAAAACAATTGCTTCCACTAGTACAAGTACATTGAGCAGCTAATGACATTGTTCTTGGTGCTACTCTTCTCCTTGATGTTCTTTTAGTTGTTTTTTTAGTTGTCTTTTTAGTCGTTTTCCTTGTTGTTGATTTTGTCGTTTTCTTTGTTGTTTTCTTTGTTGTTGCTTTTGTCGTTTTCTTTGTTGTAGCTTTTGTCGTAGCCTTTGTTGTTTTCTTTGTTGTAGTTGTAGCTTTTTTAGTTGTTGTTGTTCCACCGCTACTATAACAAGCACCTTGCCTCCAAATACATCCTGAATTTCTACAATCAGTAGAGTTCTTTATTGAACCACAACTTGTTGGTTTCTTTGTTGTTGTAGTAGTTTTCTTTGTTGTAGTTGTAGGTTTTTTAGTTGTTGTTGTTACTTTCTTTGTTGTAGTTGTAGACTTTTTAGTTGTTGTTGTTACTTTCTTTGTAGTTGTTGTTGATCCACCAACATAACAAGCTCCTTGTCTCCAAATACATCCTGAATTTCTACAATCAGTAGAGTTCTTTATTGAACCACAACTTGTTGGTTTTTTAGTAGTTGTTGTTGTATGTGGTGTAGTTGATATTAAACCATTAACATAACAAGCTTGTTGCCTCCAAATACATCCTGGAGTACTCACACAAACACTAGAACTTCTTATTGAAGTACAACTTACTGGTTTTGGTGTTGTTGATTTTGGTGTTGTTGATTTTGGTGTTGTTGATTTTGGTGGTGTTGGTTTTGGTGGTGTTGGTTTTGGTGTTGTTGATTTTGGTGTTGTTGATTTTGGTGTTGTTGATTTTGGTGGTGTTGGTTTTGGTGGTGTTGGTTTTGGTGGTGTTGGTTTTGGTGGTGTTGGTTTTGGTGGTGTTGGTTCTGGTGTTACTGGTTTTGGTGTAGTAGTTCTATCAGTAGTAACTTTATTACCAGTTGTTATTTCCCTAGTAGTTGTTGTTTGTTGTTTAATTGTTACTACAAACACTGCAGAAGCAGTAGATTCAGAATAATCATCCTCGGCAGTAACTGTTAATGTATAAGTCCCAATATTTGTTCCAGCTGCAACATATAAAGTATTAGCAGAAATACTAAAATTATCTGCACCAGTACCAGTTATAGTGTAAGTGTAAACTCCACTACCACCAGTTGCACCTGCTATATTAAAATTAATTTGATTAGAACTATAATATGCTTGAAAATTTTGGTTTGTTAAATTTATTGATTTTGCTAACCAGTGAGCATATATTGAATGATCATCATAATTAGTAATCTTCGTAGATGTCGTTAACTTAGTACCAGCATCAAGTTCTGTATACCAACCATCAAAATCAAATCCATTTCTTATAGGTGTGCAATCTAAATTATAAGCATCTCCCATTTGATAACTATAACTATTAGGATTACATATACTTCCACCATTAGAATCAAATTCAACATTGAATATCTTAGATGCAAATGTAAATGAACAAGTAATATCTTTTCTTATATTACTGATTATCACATTATTTTCATTCCTTGAATAACCAGACATATCACTACAAGTATCACTATCATATCCATATCCTGATTTTGGTTCTAAAGTTATTTTAGCTGAATCACCGGCATAAACAAAATTAGATTTAGTAGATACATTTCCATAATCAGGAGTAGTATTTTTAACAATAACATTATATTTCGGAATAAAAATCCAAGGATTATTGTAAGTACCATTTCCATAAACTTTAGTATCTTCTTTAACTTGTTCAGTTACTTTAAGACCAGAATCACTAGAAATATCTTTATAATTTTCTTTAATATGTGTAATAACATAATTATAATTATCCTTTTTAGAAGTTAAAGTCCAATATTCTTGACCTGATAACAAGTAAGAATTATTATTAATAAGAGTATACTTAAACTCAGTTAAACTAAGCATTCCTCCGTTTTTATATAAATTATTTGTAGATAATGTACCATTCTCATAACTAAATGGAACTATAAAACTTTTATCACTTTTAATAATATATTTACTATTATCATTAAACTTTTCAATATATTTATTAGCATAATCAGCAGATGAATTATAATTATTATTAATTTTAGCATCTATATTAGAAATTAAAAATAAACAGATTGAACAAAATAAAATTAATTTCTTTTTCATTACTCCTCACCTCCAGAAATAATAAACTTAAATACTGTACTCTCACCATTATCATCAGTTTTAGAAATTAAAACATAGTTATCTTTATATTTTAAAAAATATTGACCACCAAACTTAGAAATTTCTGATTCCCCTTCTATATCCAATATTCTATCATCTTTAATAGAATATTGATGAAACTCACATTCATCACTTTTAATATAGCAAATTCTCATTTCATCTTCATAAAAATCAAATTTATAATTATCAAAATAGAACTCATTCGATTCAGAAGTTTCAGGATTAACATAAATGTATTTTTCAGATGTCCAAGTATATAGATAATTATCAGGTACTTCATTAGTATCATTACCAGGGTTTTTATTTCCTTTAGGCCAAAACCAAATAGCTAAAATAACAATTATTACTACAATTCCTATAATTAATATTTTTTTATTTTCATCACTATTATCCATACTATCACCTTAAAAAAAGTATAACACAATAACAAAATATAATCAATATACTATCATAATAAAAAAATATTGTATATTTATAATTTAATAGATATAATAAAATAGATGATTATGAAAAAGATATTAAAAAATAACAAAGAAACAATTTTAACACTTATAGTAGCATTTATTACAATTAATGTAGTATTTATTATTAATAATATTACACCATATGGTACATTTACAACATTACAAATTGATTTTTATCACCAATATGGACCAATGCTCAAAGAGTTATGGTATAGAATATTTAATGGAAAATCACTACTCTATTCATTCAGTATGTCAATGGGACTTCCTATATATAGAAACTTTTTTAATTATTTATCAAGTCCATTAAATATATTGATTTTACTATTTTCAGAAAAAACAATATTAGCAGGCCTTTCATTTATAATAATGATAAGAGTTAGTATAACAGCTGCAATATTTAATTACTTTCTAGAAAAAAAGTTTAACAAAAAGAATAAATTATTTATTTCACTAAGTTTATTATATGCATTTAGTAATTACTTTGTAGCATATTACTGGAACATAATGTGGATGGATTGTATGGCATTATTACCATTAATTGTGCTTGGAATAGAAAATATTGTTAATAAAAATGAGTACTTATTATATATATTCTCATTATCAATAATGATTATATCTAGTTACTTTATGGGATATATGTGTTGTTTATATTCAGTTATTTACTTTATATGTTATTTCATTTATAAGTTAGATTTTAAATCATTAAAGAAAAAGAAATATTTAAAAGAAGTATCTAAAAAAGTTCTAATTTTCACTATATCATCAATAGCAGTTGGATTGTTAATATCATTCTTTGGAATATCACTTTTAAAAGGTCTATCAACAACAAGTGCAACTAATGATGCATGGCCTTCAAGTCAATATTATAATTTCACATTTATTGATTATATAGTAGGTCATTTATCAGCTATAAAAACAACAGTTCTAAAAACAGATGTTTCAAATGAGCCTAATGTGTCATGTGGAATTATTGCAGTAGCACTTCTATTATTATTTATATTCAATAATAAAATTAAATTAAAAACAAAAATAACATATATGATAATATTAGGAATAATAACAACAGCATTCTTTATACCACAATTAGATTTTATATTTCATGCTTTACATGTACCTAATGACCTACCATATAGATATTCATACTTATACTCATTTACATTAATGATAATTGCTGCTTATAGTATAGAAAATATAAAACAAATAAAACCAATGATTGTAATTGTTGTATATACCCTAATTATGATATTACTATTAACATTTAAAATATATGATTTAGAAGTACTAGATAGTGATACTTTATTAACTAATGTGATTCTAATCACAGTATATTTTATATTATATTTAATATATTTCTATGATAGAAAAACAATTAAATATATATACTATGGTTTAATTCTTATAGTGTCTATAGAAATGGGATACAATATAAATTACAATTGGAATTTATTAGACAATAAAAATGAATTTTATAGTCATTATGATGAAATTAAAGATACAGTTAACAAACTAGATAAGGAAGAAAAAAATAACTTTTATAGACTCGAAAAAACATTTTCAACAACACTTAATGATGGCTCTTGGTACAACTATAATGGAGTAAGTACATTTAGTTCTATGGAGTATGAAAGAATGGCAATACTACAACATAATCTTGGTACTGGTGGTAATTTAATAAACAGTTATGAATATTTTCTTAACACACCTATTTACAACCTAATGTTTGATATAAAATATATCTTAGGATATAACTATGATATTGATAACTATACTGAGATATATCAAAATGATAAATTTAATACATATAAATTCAACTATAAAACAAATCTATTATATGGAGTTAATAAAGAAATAAAAGATATAGAACTAATTCAAAATAACCCAATGTTAAATCAATATAACTTCATTAAATATACTACTGGAGTTGATGATGTATTTAATACTTCAAAAATAGTAAACAAAAAAACAATAGATTACATTGATGGTATGTCAGTAATTGAATACACAATTAAAAATAGTAATACAAATAATTATTTTTATGATAATTATGGCTTAGAGTATTATATAATTAATGACATATTATATTATAGAAATGATTATGTTTTAGATTTAGTTGATACTAATTACTATACTGCTTCAGAAAAACACGATGAAAATATTCTTGTAAACTTCACAAATGAAAATAATACATATAAAATAATTGTTGGTACATATTATGAAGATAATGATATAGATGTTTTCTATCTAAATAAAAAGCAATTTGAACAAGCACATGATATTTTATTAAAAGATAAAATTAATATTCAAACAAATAAAGAATCGTATATAAAAGCTAAAGCAGAAATTGATGAAGACAAAGTAATATATACATCTATACCTTATGATGATGACTTAAAAGTTTATATAGATGGTAAGAAAGTAGATACATATATGATAAATTCTGCATTACTTGGATTTGATATTGAAAAAGGAAATCATACAATAGAAATTAAATATCAAAATAATACAATGATTATTGGCTCAGTAATATCTGCAATTACATTATTATCATTACTAATTATTCAACACAAAAAAAGATGTAAGAAATAACTTACATCTTTTTAATATTACTACTACATTCATTTATAATATATTTTGGTCTATTTTTAACTTCATTATACATTTGAGCAATGTATTGACCTATTATTCCTAATACAAGTAAAGTTAATCCGAAACCTAAAAGTACAACACACATTAAAGATGAATATCCAGATGTAATATGTGACCCATTAAATAATTAATCACAACATAAAAAATATAAATTATAGAAGTCAAACAAAATATAAATCCAATTACAGATGCTAATTTAAGAGGAATAGTAGAAAAAGATACAATACCATTTTTTATAATAATACTAATATTCATCTTATTTTTTTTAGTGCTATCAACAGTATCAATTGTTATAAAGAACAAAAATTTTGATTACTATTTATTATTAGTTTTGTCACTAATATTATCAAATTTTTGGGTTTATAATTGTGAAAATATTCACTATATTTTAATATTATTTTTATTAAACTATTTAATATATAAATATAAGTTAAAAGATATAAATTTTAAAAAACTAAATAAAAAAATATCACCGAAAATTATAATACTATTTGGTTTAATTTCTTTAATTGTAATAAGTTCAATAGGTGTTATTAGATATTTAACATTTAATTCATATAACTTTGATCTTGGAATACCATCACAAATGTTTTATTATATGAAAAAGACAGGATTACCTCTTACAACATGTGAAAGAGATATTCTACTAAGTCATTTTGCAATACATTTTTCTCCTATATATTATTTGATATTACCATTATATTTTATATTTTCTAGCCCAATTACATTACAAATTTGTAGTGCAATATTAATAGCTAGTGGAATAATACCTATTTATTTATTATGTAAATCTCACAAACTTTCAAATTTAGTAACAATAATTATTTGTTTTATATACTCTCTTTATACACCTGCGATATGTTCTACATATTATGATTTTCATGAAATAATGTTCTTACTTCCACTATTCTTATGGTTATTCTATCACTATGAAAAAAACAATAATATATTATTTACAATATTTACTATATTAATCTTACTTACAAAGGAAGATGCAGCAATATATTTAATGGTATTTAGCATTTATATGATATTTGATAATAATAAAAAGAAAGGCTTTATCACATTAATATCATCAATAATTTACTTCATAACAGTTGTTAGTTTAATAAATAAATATGGAGAAGCTATTATGACAGATAGATATTATAATCTTATATTAACTAATACAAGTTCAGAAATGATTGAAGTATTTAAAACAATTATTACAAATCCAGGATACTTCATAAAACAACTAATTACATCCAATAATAATAGTAACGAAAAGATTTATTATTATTTAAAAATATTTTTACCATTTGGTTTTTGTATCTTTAATACTAAAAAATTTAAAAATTATATATTACTTGTACCAATAATTTATATAACTATGACTACATATATTTATTCATATAATATAAATTTTCAATATAACTATCCAATATATGCATTTCTATTTTATCTATTTATTATAACAATTGATGAAAATAAAAATTATAATTATTTATTTATGTGTATAGTAGGAACAACATTAATGTTTTCTACATATTCTTTACCAGTATTTATACAAAATGTTTCAAATTATATTGAATATAATATTTATTATAAAGAAAAATATAACTTTATAAATACAGTTCCCCCTACTGCATCAGTAACAGCAGATACAACTTATATTCCACATATATCAAAAAGAGATGAGTTATATGAAACTCGTTATCATAATTTTCAAAATTTAACAGATTATATTATTACAAGTAATGATTTAAGTAATTATTTAACTGAAGAAAATATAAATAACTATATATTAATAGATAATTATAACGAAATAAATATTTATAAAAAACAATAAAGGAAAAAGATTTACTTTTTAATATTCTAACAGCATTTAATATAGCTATAACAGAAACACCTACATCAGCAAATACTGCACTCCACATTGTTGCAATTCCAAGTAATGACAAGATTAATACTGCTATTTTAACACTTATAGCAAAAATAATATTTTCTCTTACGATTCTCATAGTTTTTTTAGAAATCTTAATAGCATCAGCTACCTTTGATGGCTCATCTGTCATTATTACAATATCAGCGGCCTCAATAGCAGCATCACTTCCAAGACCTCCCATAGCAACTCCTATATCAGATAATGAAAGCACAGGTGCATCATTAATACCATCCCCAATAAATAATAAATTACCATTATTCTTCTCACTAATTAACTTTTCTACAATAGATACCTTATCTTGTGGTAATAATTCAGCATAATACTCATCGAGTTTAAGTTCATTACTAATCTCCTTACTTATACTTTCAATATCACCAGTAAGCATAACTATTTTTTTAATATTACTATCTTTTAAACTTTTAATTAATTTATAAGAATCATCTTTAATCTTATCTGATATAACAATATATCCACAATATTTATCATCTATAACTACATATAATAAAGTACCGATTTTCTTAACTTTATCATATTTGATTTTTAAATCTTTTAATAACTTTTCATTACCAACATAAACTTCTTTATCATCAACTTTAGCATAAATACCTTTACCAGTTATTTCCCTCGTTTTAGTAACTTTTTTAGTATCAATCTTTTTTCCATAAGCAGCTTTAATTGAAATAGATATTGGATGATTAGAAAAACTTTCAGCATAAGCAACAATTTTAATTAATTCTTCATTACTCATAGATATAGCATTAACTTCTTGTACTTTAAAAATACCCTCTGTTAATGTACCAGTTTTATCACAAACAATAATATCAACATTTGAAAGTGCTTCTAAATAATTACTGCCTTTAACAAGTACACCAATATTTGAAGCAGCACCTATTCCTCCAAAAAAACTAAGTGGTATAGATATAACTAATGCACAAGGACAAGAAACAACTAAAAATGATAATGCTTTATAAATCCAAGTATTAAATGATTCATTAAATATTAATGGAGGTAACACAGCTACTACAAGAGCTATACCACATACAATTGGAGTATAATACTTAGCAAACTTTGTAATAAATGCTTCAGACTTAGATTTTCTACTACTAGCATTCTCAACCAAATCAAGAATCTTACTAACAGTTGAATCTCCAAACTTTTTAGTTACCTTTATTTTTAAAATTCCATCATTATTAATGCAACCGCTTAAAACTTCATCATCTTCTTTAACACTTCTTGGAACAGCTTCTCCTGTTAAAGCAACAGTATTAAGCATAGATTTACCTTCAACAACAATACCATCAAGGGGAATCTTTTCTCCAGGTTTAACAAATATTATTTCTTCAATATTAACCTCATTAGGGTCAACTTTTATTTCCTTGCCTTCTCTTATAACATTAGCATAATCAGGTCTAATATTCATAAGTTCAGATACATATTTTCTTGACTTATTAACAGCATAACTTTGAAATAACTCACCAACTTGATAGAAAAGCATAACTGCAACTGCTTCTTTAACATCACCTATACATAAAGCACCAACAGTAGCAACAGTCATAAGAAAATTTTCATCAAAAATTTTTCCTCTTTTAATATTTTTAAATGCTTTTAATAATATATCATAACCAATAATAATATATGAAACTAGCAATATAACAATAGTTAAATATTTAATATCAAATATAAAACCTAATATAAGTAAAATACCAGATACAATAATTCTAATTAATTGTTTTTTCTCTTCTTTAGTCATATTATAATTTCTCAACAGTTACATCAGGTTCTTCTGCTTTAATAATCTTCTTAATTAGTTTAACAACTTCCTCATAATTATCTTCTTCACAACTAAATAATAACCTTTGACTCATAAAACTAATACTAACATTATTAATTTTTTCAATCTTACTAATTTCACTTTCTAATGTACTAGCACAATTAGTACAATCAAGTCCTTCAATTTTAAATTTATAATTTTTCATAACTCCTCCTTAACTTCTATGATTAATATGTGCAAGACCTATTTCAAATAATTTAACTATATGATCATCATCTAATGTATAGTACACTTCTTTACCACTCTTTCTACATCTTACTATTCCACTTCTTCTAAGAGTTGCTAACTGATGAGAAACAGCAGATTTAGTCATACTAAGAACATTAGCAATATCACATACACACATCTCATTTTTATCAAGAGCAAATAAGATTCTACATCTAGTTGTATCACCTATTAACTTAAAAAGATCTGCTAAATTATTAAAAGTATTTTCACTAGGCATACTATTCTTAACATCCTTAACAGCATTTTCATGAATAACATTACAATCACATATAAATTCATTCTTAGACATATTAACTCCTTAATAGTTGAATATTCTTTCAACTATTAATATTATAGTTGAATAATCACTCAATTGTCAACATAAAAATAATAATTAGACAAAAAATCTAATTATTAATTTTTTTAACTATCCTTTTCATAATAATATTGACTAAATAATCTATTTCAGTTTTAGTAAGTAATCTTCCCTTAGGAATATGATACCATTTCTCTAAACACACCCTACAACAAGTAGCTGTCGCATGTTGTGCTATAAAAACGGGATGTCCTCTCATTGGAGTTTGTTTACCATCAACTACATTAGAAGTATCAGATAATCTATTATTAATAAAATCATATGCATGTTTTCTTATAGTATCTAAACCCTTTTCTTTAACATATTCTTTTTCCTTATCTTTTAAATAAAATCCACTTCTAAATTTAGACTTAGACAGTTTTTCAAAAATATCATAATTCACATCTATCACAATAATATTGTAACACAAAATAAAAAAGTTATTTAAAAAACAACTCTTTTACATAAATTACATTAATCCACCGCAACAATTATCATGTACATTACATACTTCATTTTCCTCAGTACAAGTATAACAAGGACTATAAGTATGTTTATAAATATGATGATTTATAATTCTTGTATTAACTGGACAAACATGTGGTACCTCATGTACGATTTGTCTATGAATACATCTTTCTTGTGGGCATTCATAAATTGGTTCACATACCATACCAGGAATACTATTACAAGAAGTTTCCATCATAGGTTTCATAGTATCTGGAGTAACTTTTAATTCAGCACTACCTTCAACACTATATCCTTGATACATTCCCATAGAATTATTCATAATTAACAACTCCTTTACTACTATTATTGTATGTAGTGTATATTAATATGTTTAAGCAAAAGACACAAAAAAAGTAAACGCTAATTGTTTACTTTGTATCACCACACAGAAGTTTTAAACTCTATTACATCTAACTGTAACTCTTCTAAGCCCATCACGAGTACAAGTATAGAGAGTTAAGTCAAAATCACTTTCAATCATTTCTTTAATATCAGTAGAGGCAAGTTCTTCAACTAATTCAACTTTATAAGTATATCTATTATTCTTAGTATCAACAAATATAACTTCATCACCTTGTTTTAATTTATATAAATATCTAAAATGAGATTTATAAGAATGACCACATATGACCATATTATTATTCATAAGTGATCCATAATATAAAGTTGGTGATTTTTTTAAAGAAGAATATGAGAACTCTTTACTTATTGGTAAATTTAAATCTAGTGTTGGTATAACTATATATCCAATATATTTTAAATCATCAATAACTATTTCATCTTCATTTTTATTATTATCTTTATTATTTAATATAGTTTTCATTATATCATTACTTTCTTTTTTAGAATATATTTCTTCCCATTCAAAATATATAAGTAAAAGTAAAGCAATTATTATTAATGATATACCTATATATAATATCTTTTTAGCTGTTTTGTTCATGTGATACCTTATCGTATGCTAAACTAGCTATTATAAATATTACACCAATCATTCCGATTAATAATACTATCCATAACATTTGTCCTGTTTGAACCAAAGTGCTTGTATTAGTAACTATAAAAGAATTGTCTTCTTTTTGATATGTTACAGTCCATCCTTTTGGAACATTAATTTCACGTACTATATAAGAATCACTTTTAGGTAAATCTATCCATGTATGTTTCCATTCATTTTCATTATCAAGTTTAATAGTATCAACTATTTCTTCATTAAGTAATAATTCAACCATAATACTTTTAGGTAAATTAATACTATGATTAGTATTATTATTAGAAGTATTCCATACTTTGCGTACATGAATATCCATTACTCTTATAATATCAGTTTTAGGAGTAGCTTTAATATCATATTCCCATTTATTAT
Organism: Mycoplasmatota bacterium; assembly: GCA_022774645.1. Lineage (GTDB taxonomy): Bacteria > Bacillota_I > Bacilli_A > RF39 > UBA660 > CAG-1000. The sequence continues at coordinate 71,143 of JALFKQ010000003.1, forward strand.
CAATTACTTTTGGTATCATTGATAAGAATGAATCTATTTTAGAAAATCCATCCACTTTATTAGTTTGTTTAACTAGATAAAGTCCTAAATCTAAATTATCATATTTAACATATCCATCTTGATTAGTTAGCTTAGATATTCCAGCATAATCATTTGGAATACATTTTTCAATATTAGAAGCAACATCAGCAGATTCTAAATCATCTAAGGAAACATTACAACTTGATAACTCACTTACATATTCAAGAACTAAATTATGATTTTTTTCATGAGCATTCGCTATTTTATAAATAGTAAGTTCAGACCCTTCTATTTTCACATTATCGTTCTTTTCAAATAAAGTTATCTCAATACTTCCCTTTTCATTAAAATCTACTGTATTGCTTCCTAAAGCATCAACTTTATCAATATTAAATATCATAAGTATAGATAATAATAAAATTTTTATTCTTTTCATATTTTACCTCCATGAAAATCTTTTCCATTTGGATAAAGATACTTTTCATATTTATTAATATTAACTCTTTTAACAGGTTTTATTAATAATACAATTAGTAATAAAGCTATTATTGGAAGTGCTATAATAGGCATTACTATTAATCTATTTACTTTAAATCCTTCTGTTGTTATATAATCTTTTTTAATATCACCTTGGATTCTGCCCCCCCTAACTAGAAGCCTATGTGTATTGATTCCATAAGGTGTACAAGTAAGTAATGTGATATAATCATTATCTTTATCAATCTTAAGTTCATTTCTATCATTTGGTTTAACTATTGATATTTTATCAACTTTATAAACATGAGTTTCATCTAATATAGTAATCTTAAAAGTATCCCCAATTTCTAATTTATCTAATTCTGTAAAAAGTTTAGCGGATGGAAGACCTCTATGAGCAGATAATACACTATGTGTACCTTTTCCACCTATTGGAAGTGAAGTTCCTTCTAAGTGACCTACACTAGAATTTAACACAGTTTCACTAACAGTATGATATATAGGAAGTTCAACTTTAATTTTATCTATTGTTAAATATCCCATCATTCCATCATTATTAATGTTTAATAACTTTTTATAGTTTTTTAAAGTATCATATGTAAGTAATGGTTCTTTTAACTTACTTAATTTTTTGTTATACTCTATCGCATCATTTTTAACTTTTTCAAAATCAATTTGATTAGTATTCTTTAAGATATTTTCATAATTATATATTGTTCTAGATTGATTCTTTTCATTATAATAATTACTTAATGTTGGGTAAAAAAATACTAAAAGTCCTATGAAAAAAAATAATATCATTAACATTGTGATCTTATGATCTTTCATAACTTAATACCACTTACCCTTTCTACCAATTAATATTTATTATTGATAGAGAGGAAGATTTTATTTCTTCCAATCTATCTATTTCACTGACTATTTATATTATATATTTTCTTTATATACTCTTAATTTAGTTACTAATAATAGACCAAATCCTATTACTAAGATTGAACCTAATGTTAAGAATAATGTAGTTCCAATTCCACCTGTTTCTGGTAATTGTGAACCAGTGTAGTTTAATACTTCTGCAGTAAATCTACTAAATGTATTATTAGAACCAACTTTAGAAATAATTACTTCAACTTTGCTAGTTAACTTATTATAACCAGTTGGAGCAGTAACTTCTTCTAAATAATATGTATCTGCATCTAA
>JALFKQ010000004.1 GCA_022774645.1 Mycoplasmatota bacterium
TAACTAACTAAACTGGAGTTTATATGCAAGCCTTGAACTCCCAAATATTCATTTAACTGTTTTTCGCTTTCCTTTTTCATTTTTACATTTTCTAGCAAAAAGTATTTTGGCTTTATTTCTTTTAACAACCTTAAATATTCATAGAATAATTTAGACTTGTCACCTTCCAGGCCTTTTCCGTTAGCTTTTAGTATGGAAAAATCTTGGCAAGGGCTACCCCCTATTAATAAATCTATTTTGCCTACTATATAATTGCCTTGCTCTGTATATAAGACTCCATCTTTGTAACTTACCTTTGTAACATCGCCTATTTGTATAGTATTAGGATAATTATTCATTGTAACCTTTATAGCGTGTTTTTTTATTTCGCTTGCAAAATACCTGTCAACTTTCACTCCTATCCTTTCTAAAGCCACTTGCCCACAACTCATTCCATCGAACAGACTCAAAACATTAATTCCCATTATTAAAATCCTCCTACTTAAAATATTCTTTTAAAATTCTTATAATAACATTAGCTATGCTCCTATCTTCTTCTTTTGCCACTTTCTCTAACCTTTCTCTGAGTTCTGTTGGAAGTCTTAAAGAGAACATCTTTCTCATCTAATCACCACCCCTCTTTATATATATATATATATATATATATTAACATATATTACAATGTATTGCAATATAGTATATTAAATTTTTTTACGAATTATTAATACCTCACTTTTACTCAGGTTAATATAATTGTAACAAACTCCTTTCATCAACTCCTTATATTACATTATATTCAACTTTCTAAAAATGATACACTTTTTTTAAAAAAAATTTTTGCAGCCTTTAGATTCCCTTAGCAAACAAAACTCTTTTTCTTTTTAAAACTCAATAGCTTATACATTTTAAAAGATAAAATTATTTTATGCATAAATGTATATTTAAAAAAATATAGATATTTTTCTTTTTATATATATATAGAAAAACTTTTAAAAAAAAGTTGTTCCTAACATAAGGTATAATCCCATTCTTGTATGATAATGTTTCTCAAAAAGACTTTGTTAAATTTAAAATGCTTACAAACGGCTAAATCAAGCCATTTCTTGAAAACCGCATTCTTTCGTAAAAAAATATACATTTGGCTTAACCAAGCCATTTATAAAGAACTTTTTTTAAAAAACTCTTAAATATGAACAACTGTTTACAATTTATTCTAAATGAGAATGGCATTATTACTTGCATTGCGTATATTTTTAATTGTTAATTTTTTAACAATTAACAATTTGTTAATATTTAATATTTGCATAAATATTCAAAAACTATGTATAAATACACATTTAACCAGACTTGTTTTAGACTTTTTGAAGGCATTTTTGCATTTTAAATTAAAGATATAATTAAAGAGGATTAAGGAAAGGAGGTTATAAAATGAATTACTATCAATTCGGCAAAGGAACTTATGATAATAGATTAAATAGTATAAATCAACAATATGGATTGCAAACACCAATGTACAATCAAATGCAACCAGGATATAATCAACAAACACAACAACCTTATAATAATCAAATTCCTATGATGAATAATCAACCCAATATAGGAAGTGCAGTAATACCAGTTGGAGGTATAGAAGAAGTTAAGGCTTATCCCACTGACTTTACAGGGAATATAACTTATTTTAACGATATAACTAATGGTAAAATTTATACTAAACAATTAAATCTGGAAGGCATTTCAGAAATAAAAATTTATTCGTTGGATAATTCTCCAATCGATAATCCAAGTACTATGCAAGTAAATAAACAACAATATGATTTGCTTGCTAAAAGAATTAATGAAATTGAAAAAGAAATTTCTAAAATCAATAAAATGTTAGGAGGTTTTAATAATGAATCCAATGCAAATGTTTCAAATGTTAGCGCAGAAACAAATTAATCCACAACAAATTTTAGGTATGTTAAATGGAAATCCACTCTTTACTCAAGCGCAAAATATGATCAACTCAGGAGGTAACCCTAAAAATATAGTTATGAATATAGCTAAACAAAAAGGAATAACTGAACAACAATTAAAAGAAATGGCAAAACAAATAGGAATTAAATTTTAGGAGGTTTTATAATGGGATTAGATGGAACTGGAATTATACCAGTATGTGATGTAAATAATAATTCTAATAGAGGAAATGGATTTGATGGTGATGGAGCTTTTTCATGGATATTCTTCTTATTCTTCTTATTAGCTTGGGGAAATGGCTATGGAGGATTTGGAGGATTTGGTAATAATGGAGGTGGAGTTGCTGGTATGACTTATTTAAATGGGATAAGTAATGATTTTATTTATACTAACTTAAATAATACTTTAGGTCAAGGCTTTACACAGTTAACAAATCAAAATTTTGGAATAAGTAAAGATATACAAGCTGGAGTTTCTCAACTTTCTAATGGAATTTGTTCTTCTACCTATGAATTAACAAGTGATATTAATAATGTAGCAAATCAAATACAAAATTGTTGTTGTGAGACTAATAGAAACATAGATTCTGTTAGATACGAAAATGCTAAAAATACTTGTGATATAATTAATAACGCTAATATGAATACTAGGGATTTATTAGAAAGTAATAACGCTCAAACTCAAAGAATCATTGATTATTTAACAAATCAAGAAATACAAAGTTTAAGGTCTGAATTACAATCTGCACAATTAGCATTACAAAACAACGCTCAAACAGCCAATATAGTAAATCAATTAAAACCAGTGCCTATTCCAGCATACTTGACTTGTAGTCCTTATGCTTCATATAATTTACCAAATAATCCATATGGTAACACAAATCAATGTTGTGGAAATGGATTGATTTAGTATGAGTTGTAAGAATTGCTGTTGTTATCATGTGGTTTCTGATATAAGCGAAACTATGGTAATAACATTAAAAAATGAACCTACAAATTTGAAAAATGAAGATAGGATATGTTTCTTGATACCTAAATGGTTAGATATCCCTAATGCTCCAACCACAGCTGTAACTATATATGTAAACGGAGAGGCAATTGAAGTAAGGGATAGATTTGGTAATCCTATGGTAGGTAATGATTTAAGAAATTGTTTGCTTTATTGTGGATATTACGGCTCTGAAGGAACTGCACATGTACAAATAGTTAATATTCCTAGAAAGCGTTGTAGATTATAAGGAGGTGCTTTAATATGAAAATGGACTTTGAAAAAGTAGAACGAATAAATAAAGAAATGTTAGATAAAGCTATAAGCAATCTTGAAAGAAATTATGATAGCGAAAGTTTTCAAGTATTTAGTAAATGCATTAAAAATAATTATTATATCTGTCTGGCAAAAGAATATGAAGAAGAAGAAAATTATCAATACGCAAGAAGATATTCAGGTACGACTTCTAGTAGATACTATAATAATGTAAATCCTCCTGGAAGGAATAGCATGAATAATAGCAGAATGAATTATTTTAAAAGAGAAACTGAAATGATTAAAGAAGTAGAAAGATTATTAGCTACAAACGAGGAAGAAGATAGAGAAAAAATCTTAGAGCAACTAGAAGAAACATTTAAAGATTTAAAAGTAATGTACCCTAATTTCTACGAAACAGCATTAAGAAAAGTTAGAAAATTATAAAAGATGGATTTTTTTCCATCTTTTTTATTTTTGGGTTCTATTTTTTAAAGTTATATTGTATAATATAGTAAAGAAACAAAATTAAAGGGGGATTTTATATGGAAAAGATATTACATTGTTTAAATTGGAAACTTGAAGATATACAAGAAAACTTAGAGGTAATTAAAGAACAAGGTTTTACAATGGTTCTTACTAGTGTATTACAAGGCCAAAAAGATAATGGTACTGAGTGGTGGAAAGCTTATCAACCTCTTCATTTTGATATTAAAGATAATAGATTGGGGAATGAAAAAGAATTAAGGAATCTTTGTGCTAAAGGAAATGAAATTGGGGTAAAAGTTATGGTAGATGTAGTTTTTGACCATGTTGCCGATGGAGAATTTAATGAATTTAATTCTAAAGTAACAATTCCTAGAAGATTGCAAAGGACTAAAGAACAAGTAAGTGATTGGAATAGTAGATGGCAAGTTACTAATCTTAGTAGCGGCAATTTACCTCATTTAAATTACGATGATTTAGAGTTGCAAGAATTAGCTTTTAAATATATAGATAAATTAATTAATATAGGTGTTAGTGCTATAAGAATAGACCAATGCAAACATATAGCTTTACCAAACGAAGGAAGTACTTTTTTTAGAAATTTATTGCATAGATATTCAGATAAATTATGTATTTACGGAGAGGTGATATTTGCACCTGGCTGGTTGATAGATGAATACTCTAAATATATAATTCCTATAACCGAAGTTGTTAATCATAGTTATAATGTTTGTACTTTTTATGAAAGTCATGATACTTATTATAACTTCGGAGGCAAGGATAACAATAATGATTATGATACTATTAGAGGATATAAAGAAGTAGTGTTAAGAAATAAGAGAGCGGTATTATTCTTTGCCAGACCTTTTAACGATACTTGGAAAAGTAATGAAATAAAAGAAATAAATAATTTGAAATTTTAGTAATACTTTTGAAACTTGCTGCATATAATATAATATAAAAGAGAAGGAAGGTGTTAGTATGAATTGGAACTAGATTGGTTACTCAAAAAAGGATAACCAATAATCCGAAAAATCCATACACTATAGGAACAGATTATAGAGCTATTATTCAAAAAAGATTAACAGCTCAAGGTAACATCACAACTTAGTTTTAAGGGATATAAGAAAGTTTAAGATTATAGACGACTGTACACTCAATGTACAGTCATATAAGAATTCTCAAAACAAAGAGCAACCTTATTACGAACTTAACAAATATCAAAATAAAGGAGAGTGTTAATATGAAAATGTTTGAAGAGTTAATAAAGGTGAATAGAGAAAATAATACTGTATCAGCAAGGGAATTACATGAATTTTTAGGAGTTAATACACAGTTTACTATTTGGTTTAATAGAATGTGTGAATATGGATTTGAGGAAAATAGCGACTTTAGAGCTATTACTCAAAAAAGATTAACAGCTCAGGGCAATACAACAACTTACATTGATTATGAAATTACTTTAGATATGGCAAAAGAAATTAGTATGATACAAAGAAGTGAAAAAGGAAAACAAGCTAGACAATATTTTATCCAATGTGAAAAATTTATTCAAGATAGCAAATTAACTGAAGAGTTTAAGTACTATAGAAAAACTGGTAAAATAGCAAGAAAGGATTTAACAGATACAATAAAAGAAAAACTTCAGCCTTCAAATCAATTCGTTTACGGAAACTATACTGAGTTAGGATACTTAAAAGTATTTGGTAAAAAAACTAAAGAATTAAAACAAGAAAGAAATTTAAAACCAAAGGATAATTTAAGAAATCACTTCACTCCAGAGGAATTAAAAGAAGTTTTAAAAGTAGAAGAAGAAATTAAGAGTTTGATAATAGCATTTAATCTAATGAATATAGATAAGAAAGAAGTTTATAAGAAGATAAAAGAAATAATGTTAAAAAATCAATAGTACTAGACAAATAAATAAATATGCGTTATAATAAATATACAGACATTTTCATTTCATTTACTTTCTCTCTTTTTTTAGGCCAGTGGTTTTAATTAATCACTGGTCTTTTTGTTATATACATTGTTCCATAAATGCTATTTATGTTATAATATTATTATAAGAGGTGATAAAATGGGATATATAATTTTAAATGGAGTGAAAAGCACAGAAAAAGGATTATTATTAAAAAACGATTATAATATTCCTATAGCTAATGAAACTCTAGAAAGAATATCTGTGTTAGGAAGAAAAGAAGGGGATTTAACAATCAGAACAGGAAGTTATCCTGATTTAACCTTTACTTTAGAATTTATTTTAAGAAATTGGAAAGATTCTTCTAGTGAAATAAAAGCTTTAATTCCTTTCTTTTTTGCAAATACTGATGATAAATTATTTGTTAATAATGAAGAATATTATTATGAAATCGTAAGTAAGGAAATAGGAGAATTAAATTATAAAAATGGCAGAGCAATAATAATTCCTGTAACTTTTACAACTAAACCTTTTTTAAAATTAAAAGATGACACACCAGTAACAGGAAATGAAATATTAAACAGAGGTATAATTGAAAGTGAACCGTTAATAAATATCAATTCTTCTACACGAAAAACAATTACTGTTACATGTAACGGTCAAGAATTTATTGTGGAACCTACAACCTCAAATGACTTTTATATAGATTGTTCAAGATATATTGTGTATGATTCTAAAGGAACTCTTTTTAAAACTAGAGGGGCATTTCCTAAACTAAAGGTTGGAAATAATACTTTTACTTGTACTGTAGGTTATAAAGTTTATAGAAGGGAGTTATTTTTAATATAATGGGTAAGAAAATAGAATTGTTTGAAAGTACTGCAAATAAACATGAAGTACTAGGTTATAATGGTATTGTGCTAGACGAATACTGTAGTTACTGTCAAATATCAGAAAGTTTAAGTGAAAATGATTTTTCTGTAGAATTAGACTTAAGATTTCCAGAAAGTTTACCTTCACAAAAGGTAGAAGAGGTAGAAAAAGAATATGCCTATATTAAGTATGGGTATCGTACTCCTTACTTCTTATATGATATAAATAATCAGGATAATGCGTTTTTGTTAGAAGTAGGGACTAAGGTTGAAGTATTAGAAAAAGGAGAATATTGGATTAAAGTTAAATACAATGATTCAATTGGTTATATCGAAAGTGTTTGCTTAACTAACTACACTGTTGAAACAATTCGAGAAAAAATAGGAGAAAAAACTTTTGGATATACAAATAAAGATTATGAAATTTCTTCTATACCAGCGAATACAAGAGTTGAAATATTAGACGAAAGCAACCCATATAATTATACAATTAAACACAATGAAAGAGAATATACTTTTGGAAAACAAATTAATAAAAATGTTTCTATTGGTTATAATAATAAAATAAAAGTATTGGTAGACTCTAAAGGATATTCTTCAAAAGATACTTCAACTACTCCACTTTATACAATACCAGCTAACACAATTGTTGAGTACTTAGATGAATATAAAGGCTGGGTTAGGGTTAAATATAATAATAAAATTTCTTTTGTAGAGAGAGTTAGAATTGATAGAATTAAGATAGGTACATTTGGTATTATAACAGCAAATGGTGGCTTAAATTTAAGAGAAAGTTATCCAAGTGGTACTGTACTTGTAACTATACCTAAAAATACAAAAATAAAAGTTTTAGCTCAAGAAAATGGTTGGATAAAAACAACTTATAATAATAAAACTGGTTGGTGCTCAGCCACTTATGTTGGCTCTATAACCGATGAATTTAGGGAAGAAAGTGTAACACAATTAGGAGAAAAGATTTCTGAAGAAATATTTGAAGAAATAATTATAGATACATTACAAGCTACAAGAGAAATTGAAGATATATTCGAAACAACAAATCATGAATTTGCATTCACTCAAACATATATCGATAAAGCAAACATTTTTGAAAGACCTTCTTATGACTCCTTAACCGATACAGTTTTAGATGAAGGTGTGGTTGTAGAGGTATTAGAAAGAAAAACAACATTTATAAAAGTAAAATACGGAAATATTATTGGTTGGCTAGAAGAAAGTAAAGTGGAGAACAATTTTTCTGAAATTGTAACAGTAGTTAAAGAAAAAGAAGATATAATTGGAAAAATAAAAAGTATATTATTAAATGGTTCGATTTTAAAAGTTAAAGATGAATATGATGAATACGAAATTTTTAGAATAACTAATATTAATATAAATACTAATAATAGCACTACAACTGTTTATGGTAGACAGATAACTTTAGAAGATAGTTTAAGGTTGTGGATCAATAGTAGCAAACCTACTAATATGACCGGAGCTTCAGCTTTAGAAAAATTATACACAGATAGCGAAGGAAGAATAAAAGAATTGACAACATATTCAAATATCAATACTACTGATACTGTTTTTATAGTTAGAAAAAATTTAAATGAAGCTATATTTGATGATGATGTTTCTTTCTTAGAAAGATGGGGAGGTGAAGTAGAAAGAAGAGGTTACAATCTATCTATACTAAAAGAAAGAGGTTCAGATAAAGGTGTTGTATTTAGAAGAGGAAAAAATTACACCGGAATTGAAGAAGATGTTAATCAAGATAAACTTGTAACCAGAATAATACCGATAGCTTTTGATGGAATTACACTTCCTGAAATATATGTTGATAGTCCTAAAATAAACAATTATTATAACATATTCCCACAAGAAATTAAATTTGAGGAAGTAAAATATAAAGATTCTCCCAACAATTCAAATAAAGAAGGTTTTGATACTTTAGAAGAAGTATACGCAGAGTTAAGAAAGCAAGCGAGTGAATATTTTACCAATAATAAATGCGATGAATTAAGAGGAGTCTATAATATAAAAGTTGTAGATGTTTCTTCTACAGAGGAATATAAAGAACTTTCTATTTTTGAAAAAACATGGATAGGTGATACTGTAACAATAATAGATGAGAAATTAAATTTAAATATAAAAGCGAGAGTAACTAAAAGAAAATTTGACGTTATTAAAGGAATGAGGATCGAGACTGAGGTAACCAATATAACTAGCAGACGACAACATTCTTTATCATTGGAAAGTTTGCAAAATCAGATTAATAATATTCAAATTCCTGAAGCACCTGACATTGACCTTATAATACAACAAGCTAAAAAAGAGGCAGAAGAATTTATAAGGAATGGTATAACAGACAGTTATGTTGTTTTAAAAGAAAACGAAATATTAATTATGGATACAAATAACGTTGATACAGCGGTAAAAGTATTAAGAATGAATAAACATGGTATAGCAGGTTCTACAACAGGTTATAACGGTTCTTTTAATTTAGCTATGACTATAGATGGTCAAATAGTTGCTGATAGAATAACCACAGGTATATTGAATGCTAGTTTAATTAAAGCAGGAACTTTAATGAGTGCTAATGGAAAATCATGGTTAAATATGGAAAACGGAACTTTTAATTTTTCCAATAAGATAACTTATGATGGAAGTAGCTTTAATATCTCAATGGGTGAAAACGAAGAAATAAATAATCTTATAGATACTAAAGTTGATGGTTTAGCCACAAATATTGCTAACACTTATATAACCAACGATAGTGCCACTCAAGCCTTTAATGATTTGGATAAGAATTTACAGACTAACTATCCTAATAACAATAATATTATTAGTAGGATAAATGTAAGTCCTGAAGCTATTAAAATATCCGCTAATAGAATTGAAATAGATGGTAATATGCTTCTTAGTGGTGTAATGAAATATTATCCATACAAAACTGGTAACTATATAAGAATTACTGCAGATGTTTTAAATGTTAGAGTTTCACCTAACTTAAACGCCACTATAATTGGTGTTTTATACAGAAATGATGTTGTGAAAAGATTAGAAACTTTAAACGGTTGGTATAAAATAGAATTTGGAGCAAACGTTGGTTACGTTGCTAGTGGACATGTAGAATCTGTTGTTTCTTCAAGAAATAATTATGCAAAATTTTTTGCACAACCTTTCGGTAATGGTACTTCTATGTATGTTATGTTAGGAGGAAATCAACAAGATGGTGCTTTTGAAATAGTTTCTGAAAATATGGCTAGATATTTTTGGGTTAATTACAAAGGTGCTCATTCCTCTAACTATCATTTTTTTCATACAGATAAACCTAATACCGAATATTACACAGATACTGTTGTAGATAATGGATATTACAGACCAACGGTTAATAATAGAGGAAGTTTAGGTCATAGGGATTATTACTGGAACCAAAGCTGGATAAGTAATATGTATTGTAACACGGTCACTGTTTGGGCAAACTCAGACTTAAGAAGAGACGTTATAGTAGGCCGAAATTTAAAAGCAGAGGGAAATATCATTTGTAATGGCAATATAGAGTGTATACAAGGTAATGGAGCTATAAATGGTAATTACTTAGGTTCAATGGGTGATATAGCTTGTAGAGGTACTCTACATGGTGGTGGCTTAGTTGTGAGTGGTTCTAAAAACTGTGTACAAGAAACAGAAAATTTTGGAAAAAGACTTATAAATGCCTATGAAACAGCGGACTATTACTTTGGTGATATAGGAGAAAGTCAAACGATAAATGGTGAAATGATTATTTGGATAGATGATATATTTAAAGAAATCATAAGTACAGAAGTTGATTATCAAGTCTTTATTACTAAATACGGAAGGGGTGATATTTGGGTAGAAGAAAGGGCTCAAGATTACTTTGTAGTAAAATCAGAAAATGATATTTCTTTTGGTTGGGAAATTAAAGGTAAAAGAAAAGGATATGAAAAATATAGATTAGAAGAATATAAAGAAGATAAATAAGGAGGTTCTTTTAGAGAATGAATAAAGAAAATATTGAAATAACACAAATGAATATGATTAAAAATAAAAATGATGTAATTGTTGGTTTAACTTTAAGTATTTTTAATGAAGATGGAACATTAAAGGCTAACAACTATAAGTTAAGTACAAGAATTTCGAAAGAAGATTCAATTCTAAAAACAATAGAACTTTTCGGTGAAGAAGTTTTAGCAAGAATATTAGAAAAAAGATGATAACCAATAATTTATAAGAGTCGGTATTAATAATATCGACTTTTTATTATTGTATGTTTATTCATATTTAATAAATATTTATCCACATACTCTTTAATATATGTATAATAAATTTAAAATAGAAAGGAAATGATTATGCAAAAAGATTTTATTTTTTACAACTTTGAAATGATGTGCTATTACTTGCTAAAAGAATTGGAGAGAAAGACTAATGTCAATACTGATACAATTAAGATATTTCTCAATCAAGAACCAGAAAAATATAATGCATATGCCTTTTATGATAAAAAAGAAAAAGAAATAAAGGTAAATTTAAATGATTTCACAAGATTCATTCTAAATGAAAGTGAATTTAGAGAGGAATTAGGAAGGGGGTTTGATTTTTTAATTGCTCATGAAATAGGTCATTACATACATGATGTTTATTTCCAGGAAGAAGAATTTAGTTTTAGTGATAAAAATAAAATACCCAACTCTTATAAAAATAAAAATGAAGATTTCGCTGATTGTTTTGCTGATTGGTTAATAAATAATAAAGAAACTAAAGAAAGGAATAATGAAATGGAAAAGATTCTTTTAGAAAAAGGATTGTTAAAATATTGATTTAAAAACGATAAGGGGTTTATTTTTTTTAAAAACAATGTTATGATAAAAGAAGAATATGGCATTATTAAAGGAGTGAAAGAATGAATATTAAGGAATTGTTAAAAAACTTAGGAATTGAAGAGGATAAAGTAAATGAATGTGCAGAAGAAATTGAAAAACAAATAACTTCAAATTATATCCTTAAATCAGAATATAATAATAAATTAAAAGAAAACGAAGATTTAAAAGAAAAAGTTAAAAGGATTGAAAATAATAAAAACGAAAAAGGGGTTGAAGAAAAAATATCTAATGATTTTGAAAAAGATGATATCTTAAAAAATATTCTTAGTAAATTAGAAAAAATCGAAAAAGAAAGAGAAATAAATATTTTAAATACAAAAAAAGAACAAATAAAATCAGAATTGATTAAGAAAGGAATGAATGAACAATTAAGTGATTTAATACTAAAAACTGATGAATTGGTTGGAAATAACGAAGAAATAGTAAAGAATATAGTTGAAAAATACAAAGATTTTATTCCAACTAAAGAAGTAGAAGGTGTTGAACCTTCAAAAAGTAATCTAAATCCAAATGGAAATAATGAAAATACCTATAGTAAAGATGATTTGTCTAAAATGTCTGAAAATGATTTGAATGCTTTAATAGAAAAAGACCCTAATTTCTTTGATAAAATAAAATATTAATAAGGAGATGGTTTAATGTCAATAGAAAATTTTATTCCTAATTTATGGAGTGGTCAAATACAAAAGAAACTTAGAAATGAATTAGTTTTTGGTGGATTAGTTAATAGAAGATACGAAGGAGAATTAAAGAGAAAAGGTGATACAGTTACCATTTTCACCGTAGGAGAAACAACTATCAAGGATATGCCTAGTAGAGCTGCTAAAGGTGCTCCAAGAAAAATAGATGACCCAGAAGGTATCGCAACAGGTAAGATTTCATTAGTTGTTGACCAAGAAAAATATTTTAACGTAGGTATCGATGATGTAGACGCTATTCAAAGAAATGCAGATTTATTCCCAGAATATATTGATAGTGCAGTTTATGGATTAAAGAGTGCCATGGATAAACATATTATAGATAAAATGACAAAAGAGGCAGGTAGTGAATTAGGAACTGAAAGTTCTCCTGTAACATTAACAGCTGAAAACATGTATAATGAAATTTTAAAGTTGAAAATTGCTTTAGATAGAGCTAATGCTCCTCAAGTAGGAAGATTTTTAGTTATGCCTCCAGAGGCTGAAGGAATTTTATTATCAGATAATAGGTTTATTTACGTGGGTACTGGAGGTAATGCGTTGGCTAATGGAAGGTTGTTTAAAGCTAGTGGTTTTGATATTGCTATTTCAAATGATTTAACTTTAGACACACAAGGTAAATGCAAGATAATAGCCTCTAATAGAGAGTCTACAGCTTTTGTAGAACAAATACTTCATATAGAACCATATAGAGTTGAAAAAGCTTTCAGTGACGCTGTAAAAGGTTTAGCAGTATATGGTTGTAAAGTAATAAGACCAGAACATGTTATAAAAGCTAATGTTAAAATTGAAAGTTCAGGAACAGGAGTAACATCAACTAAACCTACAACGAATGGACAGGGGAAGATGAAGGGTGAAATCTAAGACTTATATCAGAATAAAAGAGAGGAAATAAAACCTCTCTTTTTTTATATTAATCCTTTTAATTTATCCCATTCTTTTAGAGAAATGTAAGTTTTGTCATATATTTTCTTTTTCCTTCTTTGTAATGTTCTAAGCGAATAATTAAGTTTTAAAGATATTTCAATATCACTATTATTTTCGATCAAACATCTAATTATCCTCTTTTCCTCTTCTGTAAAATAAATTTTACTCATACCTTCTTCAATTAACTCTTTGTTTCCTAATTTAAAAAAATTCCTAATTTTCTTTCTATCCATCTTATGTTCCTTTTTGATTTATTCAAATAAATTTTAACATATTATTACTTATTAAAAACGATTATTAAACTTTTTATAAGATAAATATTACTGGAAATTGGAGTAAAGATTGTAATAATTCAAAAGAATTGGATACTTTGGAAACATTTGGTTTTTGTATATTTATGTATAGTTTTTGTATGTTTATGCAAAAGATAAATGTTAATAAATTATGAACTAATTTTTTGTATCATAAAAAAACGTACTCAAACCAAGTAATAATGTCATTCTCAATTACACTAATGTTAACAATTTGTTCATAAATAAGAAGTTTTAAAAAAAAGTTGCCCTCAAACTAAGCTATATAGCCAAATGTATATTTTTTTACGAAAGAATGCGGTTTTCAAGAATATAGGTTTTATGCGGATTAGAGCGACCTTTTTTTGATTTTTACTTAAACGAGAAACATTATCATATAGGAATGAGACTATAAGCTAGAATACAGAGTTTTTTTTAAAAAAATTTTCCTATATATATATAGAAAATAAAAATATCTTTATTTTTAGAATATACATTTATGCATTTGCATATAAATCAAATAAATAGAAAAGACATTGACTTTCAAAAAGAAAAGAGTTATGGCTTTCTAAAAGAATTCTAAAGGCTGCAAAAAATTAACAAAAAAAATGTTGCATTATTTTTAAATATATATCATAATATAATACAAAGGGAGTGATATGAAATGAATAAAAGAGAGCTTAATTATCATACTAGAGAGGAAAAAGAGAAAATAAATAATATGTCAATGACAGAAGTGATATATAAATTGACTGGAGAATCACCTAAAAGGATAAATAATAATAACCATGTTTTAGTATGTCCTATACATGGTAAGACTGGCAAAGGATATAATGCAAGTATAAAAGGTGATAGGGTAATTTCTTGTTGGTCACAAGGCTGTTTCAGAGGCGATGGTGTATTTAGTTTCTTAGAAAAGTATTTAGTAGAAGTAGAAAGAATGAGTGATTTTATAGATAGATTTAAAAGAATAGATAGTTTGTTAGGAACAAATTTATATGTTCCTTTAGAAAAACAAAAAGAAAAGAAAAAGGAAGAAAATTTATTCACTAAAGAATTTTTTGTTAACAAATATTGTGCTGAAAAAGAAATTGAACAAGATCTGATGTTTGAATTACTAAGTGAAAAAAACTCAATTTTAAATGCAGGAACTGGTTTAGGGAAAACTTATTTTTTAACACACTTTGCAAATTTTTTAACTGAGAACAGAATGGTTGATAAAGTGTTTTTTCTAACTCCTAGAAGAAGTTTAGTAGAAGAAATTGCTGAAAAATATAAATCTTTAAACTTTGTTTCATTTATGGGAAATGATGATTATTTACCAGAAGAAAGAAATATAGTTGCAACCACTCATAAAGCTCATAGAATTAATGCAAGCATAGAAATGCCAGTATTATATTTAAATGATGAAGAAGAAATTCACTATATAACAGAAGATTTAAATTATGCAGTTATTATTGATGAATGCCATTTATTGCATACTTCCAGAAATATTGTAGGAAATATAGATGAAATAAACAGGTTAATACAAAATAGTAGTTATACTATATTTACAAGCGCTAATACAAATCATTTTTATAAAGCTTGCAAAGAAGAATATAATATTAAAAACTATATATCTATAAAAAGAAAAAACCGTTTATACAATTTAGAGAAATTAGAAATATTAAGAGTAGAAGGGAAAGAACGTGATTTAATAGAAGTAGCTAAAAATATATTATTAAACAATCCTTCTAAAAAAACCTTAATAATAAATAATAATATAACTCAAAACAACGAATTAGCCGAAGGATTAAGAGCAGTTGGAATAAACGCTGAAAGTATTAATAGTAAAAATAAAGAAGATAATCCTGCATATGATGAAATAATTAAAAATTCATTTTTAAAGAATGAAGTAACGATTTGTACATCTATAATAGATACTGGGATAAATATACAAAATAACAACGTTAGGATTATAATTATTGCTCCAAGAAGTCAATTTGATGATATATCTATAATTCAAGGTTTTGCTAGGGTTAGAACATTAGAAGGAAATATTGGTATATTAATAACTAATGCTAATAAAAAAGTAAATAAAATGCTTTATGATTTTGATAAATTAAAAGAATTAAACAAAGAAGAAGTTGAAAAAATTGCTTTAACTTTTAATGAGCATATGTTTGATTTTTATACTTCAGAAAGTTACGAAGAATATAAAGCAGTATGGAACATCTGTAAAGAGAATGATTTATATACTAAAAGAAAAAGTGTATTAAAAATAGATGGAGGTGAGTTAAATTCTAGTCCATTATTAAAAGTGAATAAAGTAATGCTTTATGAAGCAACAAGAAAAGAATTTTTATTACTTAACCATTTTAATGATGATTTTATTTTAGATTGCCTTAAAGATGTAAATGCTAAAGAAGTTGAAATAAGAAAAGAAAAAATATCTGTTAAGAAAGAAAAAGAAACCAAAGAAAAACCTCTTACAATAAATGAATCTATAAAAAACATAATTAAAAGCGATATAGCTTTAGAAGGTCTTATAGAGGCTTGTAAGAAGAATTATAAAGTCAAGGATATAATTATACTAGAAGATATTGCAAAATTGGATATGAAGCTTGCTACCGACATTAAAAAGGCTATTAAAACTTTTATCGATTATAAAGATTTGGAAAAGATAGAAATAGATGAATTAAAACTTGCTAAAAAAGTTTTAGAATCTTTCATTGCAGAGAGTGATAGTGAAACAAAAAATAAATTAAAAAAAATTAAATGGTTATTATATAACAATGTTTATAAAGTAGGAAAGAAATATGTGAAAGATGAATTTAAAGGGATAGGAGACACAATTTATTCTTTAATAAGAGAAATATTCGATTATTCTTTTAGAAAAAACAGAAAGATAACAGATGAAGATCTAAATGTTGCGGTAGAAGAATATTGTAAAACAAAAGGTTATGAAGTTACCAGTCAGGGAATAGGAAGGTTTACAGATGATAAAAAATTTAAAAAGATAAGTTCTAAGATACTAAACAGGTATTTAGAAGATGTAAAAGTAAGTATAGAAGATATTTATAATATCAAAAACAATAAAATAGTTGGTTTGAAAAAATATTAGTAATATTTACAAAACTTACTGTATATAATATAATATAAAAGAAAAACCAAAGTGAAAAAAGAAATTTACAATAAAATTAAAAAAAATAATTTAAATAGGTTCTAAAAAATAACTACTCGCATATAATATAATATAAAAGATAAAGAAAGGAATAAAAATGATGTTAAAAATATTAAGCGATGAAATGGTAAAAGAAATAATTAAATATGGTGAATACTTAGACGAAGGGGTAACAAGAAAGGTGGTAATGTATAAAGATAGAATCTTTAAAATAGAAATAGAAGAAAATGGTTGTAACGAAAAAGAAGTTTGGCTTTATAGAAATTATGGGGAAGAATTTAATTTCCTGAATAAAATTTATTCTTTTAGTGAAGATTATAAAGTGATAGAAGTTGAAAAGTTAGACTGTGAAAAGATTGTTGTTGCTGTAGAAGAATATCAATACGAAAATAAGTACGAACTTCCAATTTATATGGAAGAAGCGATTGACTTATTTCCTTGGATAAAAGACACTATAGATTTTGAAATAAGCTTAGTCACAGACTTTATACAAATGAATGATTTAGACCCAACAGAAGTACTTCTACCTTTTCAGTGGGGGATAGATAAAAATGGTTGTTTAAAACTTACAGATTATGCAAATTAAGTGTTGAGTTTCAAATTAAAATGTGGTATAATTATAAATAAATTCAAAAAGGAGTAGATTATATGTTAGAAGTAATTTTAAATGGTAAGAAAATTGGTTTAAAAAAGGCGTGCGATAAAATAGGGGTTAAATATTCAACAATGTATCAAAGAATGAAAATGAAGAATATAAGTTTTGAAGAGGCTTTATCTTATGATGGTATATTATTATCTGATTATGAAACAAATAAGAAAATAAAAGAAGATAACAAGATTAAGAAATTTAAAAAGAAAACTAAAAAAGTGATGATTCTGAATGATATCCATATTCCTTATCAATTAGATGACTTGATAGATAGAATTAAAGAATATTACAATGATGAAATTGATGATATTATATTAGGAGGGGATATAATAGATTGTGAAGGTCTTTCAACTTTCGGAAAAAAACACAAAGTTAAATTGAATAGAGAATTAGAAATAGCAGAAGAATTTTTAAATGAATTAAAAGAGGAATTTAAGCCTGATAATATTTATTATATTGGTGGTAATCATGATAAATATAGATATGAAAGAGTTGTAGAGAATTTAAAAGAAAAAGATTTGTATTGTTTGCTACCTGATAGTCTTATAGTAGAAATGAGTGAAAGAGTTGAAGGAGTAACCCCTATAGACCATTGGTATGGAAAATTATACGATAATCTAATAGTATGTCACCCTAAGAATTTTTCAAATGTTCCTAGCAAAGTAGCTGAACAATGTGCAGAATACTTCTGTAACAGAGGGGTAGCAGAAAAAGGTGACGTAATAATATTAGGCCATACACATAAATTTAGCCAAATAATAGCGACAAGAAGAAATAATATGTTAGTTGTAGAAAATGGTTGTTTATGTAAGGCTATGGATTATGCTGATACAGGAAAATTGAGCTATGGAGAACAAATAAATTGTTTTACTATATTAGAATTTGAAGAAGGTAAGAAAATAAACTACAATAATATAAAAACTTATTTTATTTAGGAGGAAGTAAAAATGTTAAAATTTAGAGAGTTGAAAGCAAGTGAAATTGAAGTGAGAATACAATCAATAACTGAAAAGGGGGTGATATTATTGCTTTATAAAAATGCAAGAGTAGATATGGATTTGCTAGACGAAACGGTAGGAAATATGAATTGGGAAAGAAAACATGAGATTATAGATGGTAAGCTTTATTGCACAGTAAGTATTTATGATGAAAGAACTAATAGGTGGGTATCTAAGCAAGATGTAGGGACAGAAAGCAATACTGAGAAAGAAAAAGGCCAAGCAAGTGATAGTTTTAAAAGAGCTTGTGTAAATTGGGGAATAGGAAGGGAATTATACACTTCCCCATTCATTTTTGTAGGAAGTAATAAAGTTAAAATAGATAACAAAAAGTGTTATGAAAAGTTTTTGGTAAAAGAAATAGGTTATGATGAAAATAGAAGAATAAATAAATTAGTCATAATTAATAATAAAAAGAAAGAAGTATTTTCATATACCGCTGAAGATAAAAGTATTTCTAGCGAACCAACTAATAAAAAAGAAGAGTTAACAATTGAAAATATTTATGAACTTGGTAATAAAGTAGGATACGATCCTAAACAAATTGTTAATATGATTTTAAGAAAATTCAGCAAAGAACCTAATAAATTGAATCAAAGTGAACTAAAACAAATATATAATGGTTTAAAATCAAAACTCTAAAAAAGGGGGGTAATTATGAGGTATAGATTTACAGATAGAGAAATAAAAGAATTGTTAAAAAATCTTACAATATTAATAGATACTAGAGAACAAAAGAGCCATGTTAAGTCATGGCTTGACTCTAATAAAATTAAAAACAAAAGTCAAAAGTTAGATTATGGTGATTACAGTTGTTTTATACCTCCAGTAGAAGGGATAACCACCAAACCTATCTACTTCGACAGGGATATTGTGATTGAAAGAAAAAAAGATATTGATGAATTAGTTAATAATTTAAAAGATAATGCAAGTAGAATAAAATCTGAATTTGCACATCTTAATAAATATAAAACCAAGTATTATATATTTTTAGAAGATTATCTATTCGATAAACATTTAGAAAATGGAAACTATAGAAGTCAATATAAGAGTAGTACATTACAAGCCAGACTAATATCGTTACAATGTGAGTACGACACCATTATACGCCCTATTAACAAAGAATACATCGCTAAAAACATTTACTTATATCTTTATTATGAAGCAAGAAATATTTTAAAAAAATCAGGATTAAGAGAGGAAGAAATAAGATGATTATTGGTGATATGGAATTTAAAGACAAACCTAAATTTGAATGGAAATTACTTCAAAGTTATCCATGGAAAGTTCAGAAAAAGGACAGAGAACAGTTATTTGCTATCGATTACCTGGTAGAAGAAACTGGTTCATGTAGAATGATTGGTCAAAATGGATATGAGGTTTCTACTAATATTCGTTTCTTTAAAAAAATAAATTTAGAGTAATATTTTCTAAAGTATTTGCATATAATATAATAAAAGAATTTAAGGAGAAATGTATTATGAAATTAATATTATTAATAGGTTGTATGGCAAGTGGTAAAGATACAATATTGAAAGAAATGATTAATGAAGGTTATGCTGAACCAATAATTTCTCATACTAGTAGACCTATGAGAAAAGGAGAAAAAGAAGGTATTGAATATCATTTTGTATCTGCAGAAGAAATGTTAAAAATGAAAGAAAATAACGAATTTATTGAATTTAAGAGTTATAAAGTATCAAATAATGAAAAATGGTATTATGGAGTAAATAAAAATAGTCTTGAAAAAGGATTATCAAAGAATTATATATTAATTGTAGATATATCAGGAATGAGACAAATTAAAGAATATTTTAAAGATGATAAAAATATGGAAATAACAACTATTTTCTTAGATGTGGATAAAGAAACGCGAAGAAAAAGAGCTATAATGAGAGACGATATGACTTTAGAAAAAGTAAAAGAAATAGAAAGAAGATTAGAGGCTGATGATAAAGAAGTTTATCCTTTTAAAGAAGAATGTGATTTAATCTTACAAAATACAAATGAAGAAGACTTTAATTATTCATGTATGAAGTTAGCTTTTATATTAGCAGATTTTTAATAATAAAAGAGGGGATTGAAATTCCTCTCTTTTTTGTATGATTTATTTTTATAATGTTGATAAAAGTTTTCAAAAGATAGATGTTGTGCTATAATTAAATTATGAAACTAATTAAAGGGGTGTTTTTTATGGCTAGACCAAAAATTTATTCAGATGAAGATTATGAATTATTTGAAAAACAAGTGTTAGACTATATAAAATTATGTGAGGAAAATGAAGAACCAATAACAATAAGTGGATTAGCGGTATATATGAGGATCGGAAGAACTACATTATGGAGGTATGCTGAAAGAGACAAATTTAAAGATTTAATTGATTTTTTTAAAGAAAGAGTTGTAATGTGCTTAGAAAATGAAACTTTAAAAGGCAATCTGAATCCTACTATGGCAATATTTTCATTAAAAAATAACTTTGGTTGGACTGATAAAGTTCAATCTGTAAATGAAAATAAAAATACAAACGCTAATATAGACTGTAGTAAATTAACAGACGAACAAATTGACAAAATTTTAAAAGGAGAATAAAGATATGAATAGGGAAGAGTTAATAAAATGTGCAAAGTTTGAAAAATGCAGAAGAAACTTTTGGTTTTATTGTAAAACTTTATCCCCTAAATTTTATAGTGAAGATAAGATTTATTTAAAGAAATTGTGCAATGAATTACAAGAGTTTTATGAAGATGATACAGAATTTTTGAGTATTAATTTACCACCGAGACATGGAAAAAGTTATACTGCAATGCTTTTTACTAGTTGGATATTTGGTAAAAATATAAATGAAAAAATAATGACAGCGTCTTATAACCAGGATTTGTCAAGAAATTTTTCTAAAAGTGTTAGGGATATGATAGCTACTGAAAAAATAGACTCAAAAAGGATAGTTTACAATGATGTATTTCCTAAAACTTTAATTAAATATGGTGACGCTCAAGCGGATAGATGGAGTTTAGAAGGTTCATCGTGTGCTAATTATCTTGCAACCTCTCCTAATGGTTCAGCAACCGGTTTTGGTTGTACTGTAATGATAATAGATGATTTGATTAAAAATGCCTATGAAGCTAGAAATATTAAAATATTAAATAATCATTGGGAATGGTTTACTAATACTATGTTATCTAGAAGGGAAGGTAAAAGGAAAGTTATCCTTATTATGACCAGATGGAGCGATAAAGATTTAAGCGGTAGAGCAATAAAACATTTTATAGATTTAGGCGTAAAGATGAAAGTAGTTAAAATGAGTGCAGAACAAGAAGACGGAACAATGCTTTGCGATGATGTATTAGACAAAAAGACTTGTGAAAATCTTAAATACACTCTAGGTGAAGATATATTTGAAGCCAATTATAATCAAAGAACAATTGATAAAAAAGGTTGCTTGTATAATTCATTCTTAACTTACAATAACTTACCAACTGAAATAGAATCTATTAATAATTATACAGATACAGCTGACACTGGTTCAGATTATTTATGTAGTATCACATATGCAGTCTCTAAAGGAAAATATTACGTACTAAATGTAATTTACACAAAAGAACCAATGGAAGTTACAGAAGAATTAATAGCAAAAGAATTACTAAACAATAAAGTGAATAGATGGTACGTGGAAAGTAATAATGGAGGAAGAGGATTCGGTAGAAATGTAATGAGAATAACAAAAGAATTAGGAAATAGAAGAACTATTATTAAGCCGTTTACTCAAACTAAAAATAAGGTTGCTAGGATATTAACAGGA
This sequence comes from Mycoplasmatota bacterium, assembly GCA_022774645.1. Lineage (GTDB taxonomy): Bacteria > Bacillota_I > Bacilli_A > RF39 > UBA660 > CAG-1000. Next base: position 21,879 of record JALFKQ010000004.1, read on the forward strand.
AGTACTGAGGTTATGAATTGTATTGTTTATCCTGATGATTGGAAAAGAAAATTTCCTAAATTTTATACAGATGTAACAGAGTATCAAAGAGAGGGTGAGAATTTGCACGATGATAGTGTCGACGTATTAACAGGAATAATTGAAAAGGAAACCTCTTCTAAAGGTTGGGGTTGGAATGTTTAGGAGGTATCATGAATATAATAACCAATTTAGATTATGAAAGATCTAAAAATGAAATTAACGGGATAGAGAATTTTATTTTAGATTCTATTAGAAAATATAAGATGAGTAAGTTATATAAAGACGTTTTAGTTGCTAAAAGATATTTTAATGGAGAAAGTGATATAAAAGATAGGAAAAAGCAATTTGTTAATGAATACGGAAAATTAGTTACTGATAATTACAAAGCTAATAATAGAGTATCAACAGATATTTTTAAAAAGATAGTATTGCAAGAAAATTCAACGTTATTAAGTAATGGAATTAATATTGAAACCCGTATTAAAAAGAAATTTTCTCGAGTATTTGATGTTAAATTACAAAGATTAGGAGTAGAGGCTTCATTGGGAGGGGTTGGTTATGGGTATGTATTTCCTACTAGGGAAGGATTTTCAATGCAAGTGATAAGTGCTGATGAATTTGTTCCTATAGTAGATGTGTATACAGGTGAATTAGTTGCAGGAATAAGATTTATTCAATTAGATATAGATTTACCAATGAAAGTTGAGTTTTATGAAATAGATGGAATAACTGAATATGTAATTAATGGGAGTGAAATTAAAGTTTTAAAAGATAAAACTTCTTATTTAACTAAAAAAATTAGCACAGCGATATCTTCAAAAATAGAAACTAGCAATTATTCAATATTACCGGTTATCCCTTTGTACAATGGTCTTTCTAGAAGAAGTAGATTAAACCCTTCTTTAAAATCAAAGATAGATTTGTTAGAAATAATATTATCTGATTTTGGTAACAATCTTGAAGATATGCAAGACATTTATTGGTTAATTAAAAATTATGATGGGCAAGATTTAGGTACTTTTTTAACAGAATTAAAGAAATATAAAACTTTAAGAGTGCAAGAGGACGGTGATGTTAAATCACAAACAGTAGAAGTACCTTATCAAGCTAGAGAAATTGCAATTAAAATATTAAAAAAACAAATATTTAGTGATTCAATGGCATTAGATACAGAAGAAATGTCAGGTACTCTTACAACAGTGGAAATAAACGCTAGGAGAGAAAATCTTAATTTAAAAGTTGATGATTTTGAAAATGAGGTATATGAATTCATGTATAAAGTTATGACTATATTTGAAGAGGTAGAAGGAGAACAAGGAGAATATGAAATGTCCTTCATAAGGAGTGGCTTAATAAATCAAAATGAAATAATAGATAATATTGTTAAAATTAGAGCAGATATAGACCAAAGAACAGCTTTAGAATTAAATCCAATGATAAATAATGAGTTAATAGATGAAATAATTAAAAGAACAAAAGAAGAAAATGAATTAATTCTTTTAGAGGCAGACCAACAACAATTTAATAATGAAGAAAACAAACAAAATAAAGAAGAGGAAGATATAAATGGATAAGGCTCATAAAAAAACAGATAAGAAATTAAGCAAATTAGAAAAAGAATTATTAGAGGTTTATAAAGAAACTTACAAAAATATAGATAAAGAAATTAGAAAAATATTAGATAATCCTAAATTTAAACCAGGTGAAAATAATTATATCCTTATTTCTAAATTAAAGCGCTTTAAAGAGCTTCAAACTAATATAGCTAAAGAAATATCTAATATAAATAAAAACAGCGTAGAAAGGATTATAGAGCTATTAGATGAGGTATCAGAAATTAATTACGAATTCGCAAGAGAGGAAATAGAAATTAAAGTTGATAATATTAAATGGGGGATATTAAATCCTAAAACTTATAAAGAAATTTTAAAAGAACAAGAAAATCCATTGTTTTATTTATCTATAGATGATTTAAAAGAAAGAAGTAGGATCTACAATGTTATAAAAAAGGAGTTAGCTTTAGGATTAGTTCAAGGTGAGAGTATACCAAGTATTTCTAAAAGACTTCAAAAAGTTTTAAATACGAATTATAAAAGTGCAACCAGGATAGCTAGAACAGAAGTTACAAGAGCAGAGAATTCAAGTAGATTATCAGCTTTTAAACATGCTAGCAAATTAGGAATAAAACAAAAGAAAGTATGGATAGCTACTAATGATAGTAGAACAAGAAATAGTCATAAAAAAATAAATGGTGAAATGATTGAAATTGATAAACCTTTTTCTAACGGATTAATGTATCCAGGAGACTCAAGAGGCAAGGTTGAAGAGGTTATTAATTGCAGATGTACCATAGGAACTTATTTAGTGGATTATGAAAAGGAGGTTGAATGATGGGAAGTAATTTTGATTTTAAAATAAATATAAATGAGAATAATATTCCTTTAGCGATATCAGAACTTAGAAATAAAAAAAGAAGAATATTAGAAACATGGGGATTATTTTTAGTTACTCAAGTTAAGAAATTAACCCCAGTAGATACAGGAAGATTGAGAAACAGTATTACTTATGAAGTAGAAGGGGAAAATACAGTTGCTGTTGGTAGCAACGTTGAATATGCTAAATATGTTTGTTTAGGTACTAGGAAAATGAAGGCTAGGGATTTCTTAACCCCTCCTTTTAAAAAGAATAAAGATAAATTAAAAACTATGGCAGAAAACATTTTAAAAGAGTAGAGGAAATTTCCTCTTCTTTTTTTATTTATTTAAAAATATTTTATGCATAATCATACATAGTTTTTGAATAAATATGCATACTGGTAAAAAAAGTAAATGTTAATAAATTGTGAATAAAAAAAATGATAGCCTTACAATCAAGTAATATAGCCATTCTCAATTAGAGTTTATTAACAATTTGTTCATAAATAAGTACTTTTTAAAAAAAGTTGCTTACAAACGGCTTGGTTGAGCCAAATGTATAAAATTTTACGAAGGAATGCGTGTTGTAAGAATGTAGATTTCATGCGGATTACAACCTGTTTCATTTGATTTTTCCTTAAATGATAAATATTATCATTAGAGAATGTGATTATCACTAACTTTAGAGGTATTTTTTTTTTAAAATTTTTCCTATATATATAGAAAATAAAAATATAGTTCTTTTTTTAAAATATACATTTATACATTTATACATTCTTTTTTAAAATAGATAAGATATTTACTTTTTAAAATAAAAGTGTTACGGCTTTCTAAAAGAACTCTAAAGGCTGCAAAAAATAATAAATATGATATAATAAATAAGGGGTGATGTTATGGGAAGAAAAATAAAATATTTTTTAAAACAAAGATTAAAATTGTACGCGAATAAATTAGGAAAGGATTATGATACAATACTAGAAGAATATAAAAAAGAAAAGATATTAGTTAATTGTTTAGGATTTTGTTCAGAGTATATAGAACCTTTAGTTTTTAAAAATTATGAAGTTGCTAGCAAAGTATTAGATATAGATGAAATAATTATATTAGGAACTGCGTTAGGACTTAATAAAGTAACTAAATATCATTATAAAGCATTGAGTATCTGTATTGCTAAAGGAAAAATCTTCACAGATAATTTCCCTAATATAAATTTAAGTAATTATACTTTTAAAAAAAATAAACAAAATGAAAAAGCTGTAGAAAATATGAAGAAAGCAAATATTGCATATACTGTTTGGTTTTCCACTAAAGATAAAGATAAAACAGAAGATTTGACCACCTATAAAGATTTTTATACTTTGAATTCTGAAGAACTGAAAAAGAAGTATTCTATTTATTTTGAATAATATTGCTTTTAAAAATATTAAAAGTTTCTTTTTTTGTTTTTTTTGTGGTAAAATATTTAAAAAGGAGGTAAAAAATATATGAGAATTTTAATTGATTGTGGACATTGTTTAAGAGGTTCTGATACCGGAGCAAGAGGAAATGGTAAAAAAGAAGAGGAATTAACCAGAGAGGTTGGTTCAAAAGCATTAGAATATTTTAGAAAATTGGGGCATGAATGTGAATTAACTAATATTGACTCTGGTTATAATTCGGTCAATTCTTCTTTAAAAGCAAGGGTTGATAAAGAAAGATCTTACAAACCTGATTTATTTATTTCTATCCATTTTAATGCAGGTGGAGGTACAGGAACCGAGACTTATGTTTGTTCTACTAAAGGAAAAGCTTTTGAATATGCCAAGAAGGTTAATTCTAAAATTTGTGAAATTACAGGATATAAAGATAGAGGTATTAAAGTTGCTAATTACTATGTTTTAGTAAATACTAACGCCCCTGCCATTTTGGTTGAATGCGCTTTTATAGACTCAAAATCAGACATGGATAGATATAATGCTAATGATCTAGCAAAAGGTATTGTAGAAGGTGTTACAGGTGTTAAAGTGGATAATATTAACGATAAGGGGGTGATGTATAAAGTAATTTGTGGTGTTTTTTCAAAAAAAGAGAATGCAGATGAAATGGCTATAGGATTAAAAGAAAAAGGAATTGATGTGTTTGTTGAGAAATATATTAAATAAACTAAAAAATCCATATACTGTCATCGGCATAACTGCTTGTATAGTTACTATTCTAAACACTTTTGGTGTTGCGATGGATAATACAAAGGTTGATTTGGTTATTCAAAGTGTTTGTACTATTTTCATTCTATTAGGAATAATGAACAATCCGGATACAAACGGATTAAGTTAAAATAAGGAGGTATATCTTCCTTATTTTTTTTATGTTATAATTATATCAAGAGGTGATTTAATGTTAATAAAACTAATGAAAGAATGTAATAATTATTTTTTTGTTTTTAAGATTATAAGTGCATTTAAGATAGACGAAGAAAATAATATAATCATTAACAAAGCTATTGAGAAATGTAAAAAGGTGAATTCAATTACCATTAATACTGATTTTAATGAAGGAACTTATTTAGTTAATGAAGTAAATGTAGATGATATTAATAATAAAACTGTGATAAAATTAAAAGATTTTGAGAGTTTGGTAAATGTTGACGAAGGGACAATTTATTTTTCTTTTGTACCTATTTCTTTTAGAAATTTAGCTAATGAAATAAAAGAAACAATATTAAATAATGATGTCTTAAAGGTAGAAAAGAATATAATTATATCTGAATCATTAGGAGAATATTCTTATACAAAAGCAACTAATAAAAATGGAGAATTGATAACATGGCGTGATTTATATAAAGATGATTTAAAAAAATACAGAAAATTATTTCCTGGATATGAATATGTAAGAGAATTGGAGGTATAAAATGGCATTAACTGATTTTTATAAAGATATAATATTCTTAAATAAGATAAGTCAAAGTGATGGTCTAGGAGGGATAGAATTCGTTTATATAGAAGGTGTTAAATTTAAAGGTGTAATTACTAGAGAAAGCAATACACAGATTAGAATAGCTGAACAGGAAGGATTAAAAGCTGTGTATACTCTTAGCACAAGTAAAAGTATTCAAATAGATTTTGGTGATTTAATTAAATGTGAGGGCAAGGTTTATAAAGTTGTTAGTAATAAAAATGAGTTGCAAACGCCACATTTTTCTAATTTAGATTTGCAACAATATATTGTGGAGAAATATGAAGTATGATGACTTTAACTGAAAGTGTTAAAATTTTAAATCTTTTCTTTAATAAATTTTGTCCTGCATATATCAATAATATAGTACCAAATAATGCAATTTTTCCATATTTGACTTATAGTGTAGAGGTTCCTAATTTTGAAGAAGAAGGAAATATAATTGTTAGAATTTACAACAAAGGTAGTGGATTAATTCCTTTATTTGAAATAGCTGATTTAATTAATTTAGAAATTAGGGAAGAGGGGACTGTTATCGGAAATGAAGAGGGTATGATCTACCTTACTAAAGGAAGTCCGTTTTGCCAGGTTGTTACCGATGATTTAAATAACACTTCTTTATATATGAACCTAACGATTCAGGTAGCTTAATTTAGTATTATAATTAATTTAACCTTAATATGCAAAATTATCCTACTCCAGAAGATGAGTAGCACTTGACGATAGTCAATAAGAACAGTATAATATAATCAATGATATAATCAAATAGTACACTTTTATCAGGAGGGTTCCTACACTGTTTTGATTTTTAGAATAAAATAATTAAGGAGGTAAAAATAAATGGCTTTATTAAGTGCTTTTAATAAAGATACTGCTAATAATTTACAATTAGACGCTGGGATAATCTGCAAAGGTATAACAAATCCATATAAACCTACTGCAGGAGAATTAAAAAGTAAATGCATTGGAGCAACAAGTGGAGGTGCCGAATTCGAAGTAACTCCAGAAATAACTAATATTTTTGAGGATTTAGATGACGCTAAAGGTAAATATAAAGGTGGTGTTGAAATAACTAATATAGATATAGTTTTTTCTTTTACAATGAAAGAAATGACCGCTAAAAATTTTAAACTTGCTATGGGTTGTGCTGATATAACTGAAGTTGAAGCTAATCAATTATCAAGTGACAATCTTCCTCATACTCTTCTTAAACCTAGACTTGAAATAAAAGACGAAGATTTTATAGACAATATTTGTTGGTATGGTAGGAAAAGAAATGGTGAAAAAGTATGTATCGTTTTGAGAAATGTTTTCAATGAAGGAGGTTTAAGTTATACTTCAGAAAGCGCTGGAAAAGGTTCTTTAGAAGTAGAATTGCATGCTTTCTTTGATTTAAAAAACCCTGATAAAGTTCCTTATGAAGTAATAATATTTGGCGCAAGTGCAAATTTCGGTGAATAAAAAGGAGGAAAAAAAATGAAATTAAGTCAATTATCTACTAAAGTAGCTTTGAATAAAATGTTAATGTTAATTCCTGTAATAAAAGAGTTAGTTAATGATAAAAAAATATTAGAAGTATGGAAGAAAGGTTATAAGATAAAACCAAATTCATCAGCTTTGGAAATAGAAATAGCAAAACAAGAAGTAAATAATGAAAAAATATTTGGATTACTTTCACTTCTACTAGAAGAACATGAAAATGCTATTTACAAAATACTTTCTATAATGAGTGATAAAAAAATAGAAGAGGTTGAAAACCAACCAATAACTGATACTATATTGCAAATAGAAGAATTATTATCTGATAAAGAATTAATGCAACTTTTTACTACACAAAAAGTATAGGAGGTGAGGAATTTTTCCTCTTCATAATAGAATTTAATACAAGTTTTGATATAGACTTAGAAACTTTCTATTATTATATATATTGCAAATACAAGAATAAACTAAAGGATAATTATAATTGGTCATATTTAAATGATAGTTTTGCTTTGCAACTTAGAGCAACAGGATATAAGAAATACAAACTTTATTCTGATTTAATCGCTAAAATGTTTTCTGATAAAAATAAAGAAAATGATAATAGAAGTTCAAAAGAAATAATTAATAATACAATAAAGGATTTTTGTGGGTAGGGTAGGTACTATCCACTTTTTTATTTTTCGAAAGGAGGATTGATACAATGAATTTATTAGACCTAGTCGCCAGATTAAGTTTTGAAGATACGAATTTTGAACAAGGTGTGAGTAATGTAGAAAAAAGAGTCACTACTATGGGTGGTGTTATCAGTAAAGTAGTGATGGCAGGAGGGATATTAAAACTTGGAAAAGACGCTTTAAAAACAGGTATGGATTTTGATAGTGCTATGAGTCAGGTAGCAGCTACTTTAGGTCTTAGTCAAGAAGAAATAAACCGAACAGGGGGAGAATTTGAACAATTAAGAAATAAAGCATTAGAAATGGGTTCTTCTACTAAATTTACAAGTACTGAAAGTGCTGAAGCACTTAATTACTTAGCTATGGCTGGTTTAAGTACCAAAGAAAGTATAGCAATGTTACCTAAAGTTTTAACAGCTGCTGGAGCTAGTGGAATGGATTTATCTTTAACAGCAGATAAATTAACCAATATAATGTCGGCTTTAGGGTTAGCAAGTGATGATACAACTACATTGATGAGTAATACAGATAGAGTAATAGATGTTCTTGCTAAAACATCTACAAAAGCTAATACAGATGTTTATGGGTTATTCGAAAGTTTAAGTACAGTTGGTAGTACAGCAAAAATTATGCAAGATCCTGTAAAAGAACTATCTATTGCTACAGGTATTTTAGCTGATAATGATATACAGGCAAGTGAAGCTGGTACACATCTTAGAAATATAATAATGTCTTTAGGTACTCCTACAAAAGAAGGTTCAGCATTACTTGAAAAACTAGGTGTTAGTGCATGGGATAGCCATGGTAAATTCAGACCTCTTCAAGATACTCTATTAGATTTAAATGACTCTTTAAGTGGCATGAGCCAAGAAGAAAAAATGAATATCATTGGTAAAATATTTAATTTAACTGATATATCATCTGTTAATGCTTTGTTAGATAATTGTAGTACTAGATGGGACGAATTAGGTTCATCTATAGATGGAGCTGAAGGAGCAGCACAAAGAATGTATAATACTCAACAAAATAACTTAAAAGGTTCTCTTGAAAGCTTAGGGTCAGCATTAGAAGGATTACGTATAGCTTTTAGTGATATATTAACTCCTGCTATATCACTAGTGGTAGATAATTTAACCTGGTTTGTAGGAGAATTAACAAAAGTTGTAACAGGGTCAGAAGACGCTAACTTTGTAATTGAACTTTTAGTAGCAGGGATTATCGGATTAGTCACAAGTTTTACACTTTTAAAAGGAATCGGAATTGTAGTTTCAATAGTGAGTTTTACAAAAACACTAGGTGCAGCGTTGATGATGGTTCAAAGTTTTAAAGGGGCATGGGTGCTTTTAAGCGCTGCTTTTGGTACAACACCTTTAGGATTAGTGATAACACTTATAGCTGGCTTGGTAGCTGGACTTGTATATCTTTGGAATACAAGTGACAACTTTAGAAATTTCTGGATTGAAATATGGGAAGTAATAAAAAGCAAATTTTCAGAGTGCTGTAAAGTTATTGTTGAATTTTTTACCGTAAAAATACCTGAAGTTTTTAATACATTTATTAATTTCCTTCAGCAATTACCGGGAAAAGTATGGGATTTTTTACTTCAAGTTATTCAAAAAGTTATTCAATGGAAAGATGAAATGTTGAATAAAGCTAAAGAAACAGGTATTAATTTTATTAACTCTATAGTTACTTTTTTTCAAGAATTGCCAGGAAAGATATGGAATTTTCTAGTTCAGGTCGTTCAAAGAACTGTGCAATGGAAAAATGACATGATAAACAAAGCTAAAGAAACGGGGATAAATTTTATTAATTCGATAATTACTTTCTTCCAACAACTACCCGGAAAGATATGGAACTTTTTAGTTCAAGTTGTTCAGAAAGTTATACAATGGAGAAATGACATGATAAACAAAGCTAAAGAAATGGGTATTAATTTTATTAACTCTATAGTTACTTTCTTTCAACAATTACCATGAAAAATATGGAGCCAATTAACTGCGGTTATTCAAAAAGTTATTCAATGGAAAAATGATATGATAAACAAAGCTAAAGAAACAGCTAGGTTATTTTCAACCAATTTAGTAGAAAGTCTAAAATCTATACCTGGTCAAATGGTTAGTATAGGAAAAAATATAGTGCAAGGGGTATGGAATGGTATAAAGAGCATGGCTAGTACTTTTACGAACAATGTTAAAAATTTCTTTGGAGGTATAGTTGATAGTGCAAAATCAGCATTAGGAATACACTCTCCTTCTAGAGAAATGAGAGACGAGGTTGGTAAATGGATACCTGCTGGTGTTGGTGTTGGTATAGAAGATGAAATGCCAGCTTTAAAACAAAAATTTGAAGAGGGAATGAGTGATTTGACCAATGTTAAATTTACACCTAAAGTTGATACTATAGCACAGCTAAGCAATTCTATTAGCAACATGGTACAAAGAAATATAGAGGTGGTATTTAATGTAGATGGAAGGGAATTTAATAGACAAGTGGTCGCACCGTATCAAGATGAAATTAAAAGATACAATAATATAAGAAGAACATATTAAAAGAGGTGGTTTATTAGCCACCCCTTTTTTTAATTTCACATTTTTATCTTCTTATAACCACTTCCCATTATTCAGATATTCTTTTCTAAAATCTGAATAGATCTTTTCAGCCTCTTCTTTGCTCTTACCATTCCACATTAATAATATTATTGCTTTTTCTTTTTCTATTCCAACTAATAACTCTTTAGTTATTTTTACTTTTTCATTTAAAGTTCCTAAACAACCACAACTTCTTTTACCTTGATTAATTTGTATATTACTAATTATTATTTCATTTCCACAGAAACATTTAGCTTTGTAATAATGTTTACCATTTTCTACCTTTACCTTTTCTCCTATAGTTAATAATCCGATTTTTTGTCCAACTCTATTACTTTTTCTCATCGTTTTCCCTCCTTTTAAAATGGTATTTCATTATCATCTACTACGATTAAATCATCACCCATTATATCTTGCAATTTCTTTTCCGCTTGATTGTTTGTTTTATTCTCATTTTTATTTCCTTGAGGGAATTCAAAATTTTCAACAACAACTTCAAAAGTATTTCTTTTTTGACCTTCTTTTTCATAGAAACCTGTTTGTATTCTACCTTCTAAATTTATTAAACTTCCTTTAGAAAAGTATTTAGCGATCGTTTCTGCTCTTTTTCCAAAAGCTACACAATTTATAAAATCTGATTTTTCTCTATCAAATGTTCTATTACAAGCTACTGTAAATCTAGCTATAACCAAATCTTTACTTTCTTTAACATCTACCTCTCTCACTAATCTTGTATTACTTAATATTACTTTATTCATAATTCATATTTCCTTTCTTTCACCTTTTATATTATATTATATGCAGCAAGTTTCATAATAATACTAATAATTAAAATATTCTTTATAAAAGATGGCTCTTTTTAAAGAGCCATTCTTCAATTATTTGATTCTTAAACCTTCAGATTGTCTTAGATTAGCAAATTCTAATTCCTCTCCTTTTTTCAATAATTCTTTTACCACAGTCTTGCTGATTTCTGTTTTAATCTTTAATCCTCCTTCAACTTCTTTTAGATACTCAATTGCCTTTTCTTCATCTGTTATAACTATGTTAGCAGGATTTTTAGCTATTCTAATAACATTCTTTGAAGTTTCAACTTTATTTTTCTTAGCTAATTTCATATTAGCAAATACATATTCTTCTAAATTTTTAATCTTATTTTCTTTTTGTTTAACTCTTTCTTGTAGATTTTTAACTTCTTCTTTAATACCTTCTTTTTCTATTTTTAATTTTTTTATATAAGATACTATATTGTCTAATTTGTCAATTAATTCTCCTTCTACACTATCCAAAGTGTCTTTGATACATTCTTCTGGAATATCACCATTCTCTATGCTTTCTAATAATATTGAATATTTTTCATTGATTTCATATAGTTTCATAATAAACCCTCCTAAATTTCAAATCCATTATTTACTTCGTTAGCAGTGATCCTAATTCCGTATTGTTCTATTTTTAATAAAATCTTATCACCATTATCTAATAATTCAATTATTTTATCGGTATATCTTTCTAACCTTACTTTATCTTCTTTTTTAGTAATATCTAGTTCTTCACAACATTTCATTCCTTTTTTCATTCTTCCCAATATAATATTATATTGTTTTTTCAGATCATTTACTTCCATATCTAACACTCCCTTATTCTATAGTCATTAACCTCACCTCTTGATTTAATTATATCTTATTGTTTCATAATTGTCAAGGGTGGGAAGAAATTTTTTTCCACTTTTTTTATAATAATGCGTTGTTTTTAGATGTTTACTTATTTCTTAACTCTTGTAATTCTAATTGTACTTCGCTAACTAAATCTGGCATTTTTTCTTCTATTTCTACCATTGAGAATCTTGTTTCAGCTAATTCAATTTTTATCTTTTCACAAAAATCTTTTAATTCTCTTTTTCCTATAGCTAAACTATAAATTATTAACAAATTCTTGTATTTTTTTATTATTTCTCTTTTTTTCAATTCTCTCTTTAACATTTTAATTTCTTTATTCATACTTACCTCTCCTTTATTTTTCTTCTAAATTTTGATTATATAAGGGTATATCTTTTAATCTTTTAATCCCTTTAACATCTAAACATTTAGGACAGTACCTGTTAGCAGTTTTATTTATTCCTTCTTTATCTTCAACATCTATATAAAGAATTCTTGTTGCTTTCTTACATCTTTTGCAAAACCAAATACCTTCTATTGCTATCATAATTATTACCTCTTATTAGAAAATTTCTTTGTATTCTTCTTTTATCTTTTTTAATTTTCTTTCCATTGTTATAATATCAGGACAATTTTCTTCTGTAAAACCTAATTCTTCTAATTCTTTTAGCAAACCTTTAATCATTTTTATAGCACGCTCGATTTTCTTTTTATTAAATTCAATTTTAAATTCATCTGCCTCTGTATCTGGATTTTTTATTGTTTCATTATTCAAAATACTATCAATAATTTTTGTATTATCTATTTTAATTCTTAACCCTTTCACTTTCCTGATTTTTTTAGAAGCAGATAAATATAATTTAACAATCTTAGTTAATATCCTTTCCTTTCTTTCTACTATATAGAATCTATTTAATTTACCTATATTTTCAGTTTTTCTAACTATGAAATTATCGCAAAACTCTTTATCATTACTAAGTTTTAAAGCATTTTCCATTGTAACATCGTAGTAATTTAATATTTCCATAAATACTCTTAAATTGAATGTGTTTTTGTAAGCAACTTTTTCTTGTACTAAATCAACTTCTTTTAGTGAAGTAACCATAAGTTCTTTTTCTTCCTCTTTTACCTTTTCATCTTTCTTTTCATTCACCCATATAACCTTTAATTCTTTCTTTGTTTCAATTTCTTTCTTATTATTACCTTCTTCTTTAATAAAACCTATTTTCATATTATCTACCTCTCTTTTCTTTTATACTATATTATATGTTTTTCTGTAAGAATTTATTACCAAATTTTCAAACTTTTTTTGTTAATTTTTTTTTAACTTTTAAATCACCTCCTTTCTTTTATACTATATTATATGTGGTAGTTTCAAAAATATTACTAGTATTTTAAATTATTTTTTTGTAATTAATTTCTTCAAAGTACGCGGTCTTTTTTGGGCGTGTACTTTATTACCAACTTCTTAATATTATTATATGTTGCTGTTTCATAATTGTCAATATTAATTTAAATAATCATCAATTATTTTAGCAATATCATTAGCAATATTTTTTTGATTGTTTAAAATAATTTTCAAATCTTCTTCAGAGTCTATAAATCCTAATTCATATAAAACGCTATTTTTTATTCTCCTAGTATAATAAGGATCTTCGTGTATCCCTTTATTCTTAAATCCGTATTTAGTTGATAGTTCTTTAGTTAGCATTTCATTCAATTCTTGTTGTGTATTAGAAAATCCCATTGTACCACTTGCATTATGCTTTTCAGTAGCATTTAAATGTAAGCTAAAGTATAATGATGAATCAGGAATTTCATTACACATTTTAACTCTTTCAGTTAAGCTTATTGTACCGCTAATAGAACGTGTATATATAACGTTATAACCCTTTTCTTCAAGCTTTTTACCTATATCGTGACTTATATTATTAGCTATATCATCTTCATAGTATACTCGTCCATATAGCTTACTTGAAGCCCCTCTATCTATTATTCCATTAGGATCAACAGCTCTATGACAATAATCAATTATAACGGTCTTTTTTTCCGTTTTATATACAATATTATTTTCACTTAAAGTGTAACTATTCATATTTTCATCTGCTCTAACCTGACTTACTGGTAATACTCCTAAATTTAAACCTATTAACATTATTATTAAAGCTTTCTTCATGATTTTTTTCTCCTAACAAAATGATATTATTTTCACTTCATATTTTTCGTTTATTAAATCTTCTACAATATTTTCTAACTTATCTTCTGATATATTCTTTATAATACTCTTATTCTCTTCTGTACTGCTCTCTGAAAGCATTCTTTCTTTAACCTGATGTTCAATAGCATTAAATTCTTCAGCCTTTAATTCTTGAGTATATAAACTTAAAAAACCTTTCTCAGTTTTAGATGTCAGATTAAGTATTTCAACTTCTTGTTCTAACTTAGCAACTATTATTATTTCTTTTCCTTTTATTAATACCTCGCTTTTACTTAAATTAATATAATTGTGACAAACTCCTTTGAATTCTAAATTTAAATTGTTATAGAATAATTTTTTATCTTTGTATTTAGATAATATTGTTTTTTGGTTAAGAGAATTTTGACATACCTCAATTCTTCCAGTAGATTTTATTTTTTCTATCACAGCCTCTTCTATTTGAATTTTATCTTTATCAAATTGAATTTCTTCTTTAGGTTTTATTTCTTTAGCGATAGGTCTATTAATATAAATTGTACCAGCTGTAATTAAGTTAGTTACTAACAATATAGATATTAATGATTTCTTTTTCATATTATCCCTCTTTTCTTTAACCTAGCAACAAATGTGCATTTTGCATTATTCTTACATACTCTTCTCTATCTTTAGTCATGCCACCGTCTTCCTCTATCTTTTTTAATAAGCCTTCTAAGGTCATTCTTTTTTGGCAACCTATGTTACACTTTATAACATTGTTCATGTCCGTATAAACTGTTATTAAGCTAGCTTTACATTGTATATACAAAACGTTTTTAAATTTTTCATCTATATATCCAATATTATGCCCTGTTTTTATTTCTGTATTACCTCCTATAAAAGCATTTCCACTTATTACGCTATCCCCATAAATTAGCGCATTATCCCGTATTATAGCATAATTCAATATTTCGGAATCACCATGAATTTGTGCATTACCATCTATTACAGCGCAATCCCATACTTGTGAATTACCATAAATTCTTGCATTGCCCTGTATTACAGCATAGTCTGATATTTCGGAATTACCATATATTTTAGCATTATCATAAATCTTTGCATTTCCCTGTATTACAGCATAGTCTGATATTTCGGAATTACCATATATTCTTGCATTGTCCTGTATTACAGCATAGTCCCATATTTCTGCATTACCATATATTCTAGCATTATCATAAATCTTCGCGTTATTATACACCCAACAATTTCCTTGATGGCTTAGGTTATTGGGGTTTTCAACATAACCCCCAATATCACCTTTCTTTACATAACCAAAATCTTTTAAAGCTTTAACTCTGTATAATCCTTTTATATCACTTTTTATTAATTTGTACTTTTTATCCATTTCAATCCCTCCATTTATTTAAAAATCCATATAGCTTAATATGTGTGCTATAACATCAACTGTCCAGCCATCACCCAACAGGTCTTGAGCTTGGTTATAGCTAACGCAATCTGTATAACCTAAAGGAACTGTTTGTCCTTGTTCAAGTTCTCGCCTTGTTAAATATCTGCAAAAATCTTTGTATTGAATTAAACCGCTGTTAGGACTTCTATCTTGCTTTCTAGTCAAGCAATTTATTTTTGTGGCATGAGTTTTGTTATCGCAAGTCCCAAAACTAT
>JALFKQ010000009.1 GCA_022774645.1 Mycoplasmatota bacterium
GTAGGAAAGACATGTTCATAATTAAGGAGGAAAGTATGAAAAAAGTATTATTAATTACAATAATGTGTGTATTTATGGTAGTTGGTTGTAATAAAACTGAAAATGTTGGAAAGAAACCAATACCTACAACAGATGTTGGAAAGGTTGTTGATATTTTTGCGATAAATATTACAGCTCCAAGTTTTTCTGTTGGAACAGCTGGATTATATGATGGCGGATTCAATAATGAAAGCTTAAAAAATGTTAAAATTTATGATATTAAAGCTGTAATGAATGATGGATATGAAGAAGAAACTCATTCTTATAAAGGATATAAGGTTAAAGAAATTTTAAGTGCATTAGAAATAGATTCTTATGAAAAACTTGAATTTTCTAGTAATGGTGGTTTAAATGTTACATTCTATTCAAATGAAGTGGATGATAATATGTTCTTATTCTTTGAAAGAGATGGAATTAGATTAGAAAATGCTCCAATTAATTTATTGGTTCCAACTCAACCTGCTAGATATAGTATTCAAAATGTTCAAACTTTAACAATTTCTTAAATTAAATGTTAATGAGCTCCTAGTGAGCTCATTTTAAATTGATAAAATTGTAAGTAATGTGATATACTTAAATATATGGAGATGTTGAATGAAATATATATTATATAAAGTTATAAGAACACTTGGTTATCCAATATTTTTATTATTATATAGGCCACAATTTGTCGGTAGAGAAAATATACCAAATGAGGGTGGTGTTATTCTTGCTGGAAATCATACTAATAATTTAGATGCAGCTATTATGTTAGCTGGTCCTAAGAGAGTAGTACATATGCTTGCTAAAAAAGAATTATTTAAAAGTAAAATAAGTAATAGATTTTTTAGAAGTATGGGTTGTATTCCAGTTGATAGAAGTATACATGATGAAAATGCTAAAAGTGAAGCTGTTAGTGTGCTTGAAAATGGTGAAGTGATTGGTATATTTCCAGAAGGTACAGTCAATAGAACTGATAAAATTATATTACCTTTTAAATATGGGGCTGTATCATTTGCTAAAAAGACTAATTCTTATATAGTTCCATTTACCATAACAGGTAAATATAAATTATTTAGAAGAAGTATAAAGATTACTTATGGAAAACCATATAAAGTTAAAGATGATTTAGAAAAAGAAAATAATAAGCTTATGAATATTATTTCTGATATGCTTAAAAAGGAGAAAAACAGTGAAAAAAGAAAATAATAATTATCCATGGTTTAAGTATTATAAAGGTATGAAGAGTCATATTGAATATCCTGATTCTTCTATGTATTCTTTGGTAAGAAAGTGTGCGATAAAGTATCCATCTAATATTGCTTATTCTTACTTTGGAAATAAAGTTACTTATAAAAGTTTGATTTCTAAAATAGATGAAGCATCGAGAGCTTTTTTAAGACTTGGTGTTAATAAAAAAGATGTTGTGTCTATTATTATGCCAAATACACCTGAAGCTATAATATGTTTTTATGCACTTAATAGAATAGGTGCGGTGTGTAATATGATTCATCCACTTTCAAGTGAAGAAGAATTTAAATATGACATTAAATTAGCTAATACTAAATATGTTATTGTTGCTGATATTGCTTATCAAAAATTAGTTAATATTAAGAGTGATCTTAATATTGAAAAGATAATATATTTACCTATATCAGAAAGTATGAATTCAATTACTAAACTTGGTTATAAACTTACTACTGGTAGAAGTGCTTTGAAACCTAGTGGTGAAGATACAATTACTTATTCTAAGTTTCTTAGTAAAGCTAAATATTATAAAGATGTTATTAAAGATGAAGGAAAGGGAGAAGATTCTGCAGTTATTCTTCATAGTGGTGGTACTACTGGTAAACCAAAGGGCATTGTACTTACTAATATGAATTTTAATTCACTTGTTTTAAGTGAACTTGAAATTAATAAATGTTTGGGGGACGGAATTAGTATTCTTGCTATTATGCCTATATTTCATGGTTTTGGTCTTGGATGTACTTTTCATGCAACTATGGTTTCAGGAGGACATGCTATAATATTACCATCTGTTAATCCTAAGAAATTTGATGAAACACTTCTTAAATATAAACCTAATATTTTAGCTTGTGTGCCAAGTGTTTTAGAGGGTCTTACTAAAAGTAAAAAGTTGAAAGAAGCTGATTTATCATTTATTAAATGTATAATATGTGGAGGGGATGCTCTTAGTGGTGAACTTAATAATAAGATAGATAAATTTTTATATGATCACGGAAGTGATACTCGTGTTAGAACAGCTTATGGAATGACTGAGTGTACTGCTGGTGTTACTATGATGCCACTTGAAGAAACAAGAGAAGATAGTATTGGTATTCCTTGTCCTGATTCATATATTAAAATATGTGAAGTTGGAACTACAAAAGAATGTATAACTGGTGAAGTAGGTGAAATATGTATAAATGGACCTACTGTTATGAAAGAATATATTAATGATAAAGATGAAACTTCACTAGTATTAAAAACACATAAAGATGGAAAAGTATGGTTACATAGTGGAGATCTTGGATTCGTTGATAGTGATGGTTTTGTATATTTTAAATCAAGAGCTAAAAGAATGATTGTTTCTAGTGGTTATAATATTTATCCAGGGCAAATAGAACAAATAATACTTAAACATCCTTATGTTGAAGCTTGTTCAGTAGTAGGAGTACCTCATCCATATAAGAAAGAAGTAGTTAAAGCATATATTGTTCTTAGAGATGGGCTTGTATTAAATAGTGAGATTAAAAAGAGTATAAAGGATTATTGTGAAAAAAATATAGCAAAATATGCATTACCTTATGCTTATGGTTATAGAAAAGAACTTCCTAAAACAAAGTTAGGTAAGGTTGCATATAAAGAACTTATAAATGGAGAAAATGATGATGAAGAAGAGTGATTCACAAAAAGAATTTGGTTATAAATTAATGAGACCATTTGTTACGATGAAATTTAAAAATAAATATCATCCAGTTGTATTTGGTAAAAAGAATATACCGGAAAGTGGTGGTATAGTCGTATGTGGTAATCATAGACATGTTGATGATCAATATAATTTTATGATTGCTACTAAAAGAGTAATTCATATGCTTGCAAAGGATGAATATTTTAAAGGTAAAAAAGAGTGGTTTTATAGAGCTGCTGGATGTATCCCAGTAGATAGAAGTATACATGATGAAAATGCTAAAAGTGAAGCAAGAGAAATACTTAATAATAAAGGAGCAATCGGTCTTTTTCCAGAGGGTACTAGAAATGAAGTAACTTCAAAGGAAGAAGAAATACAAAAAATTTCAAAGATACTTAATATAAGTACGGAAGAAGTATTATCAAAGTTAAAAAATAAATGTACTAGAACTACACAAGTTAATTTACTTATAGAACTTTCTAAAGATCATAAGATTACAAAGGATGAATTAAAGGAATATATATTAGATGCTGATAATGCTTTACTTAAACTTTATAAAAAGAAAATAATAACTAAAGAAGATTATAAGGAATCTTTATTATTACCATTTAAATTTGGAGCAGTAAGTTTAGCTAAAAAGACTAATTCATTAATTATTCCTTTTGCAACAGTTGGAGATTATAATGGAGAAAAGGAACAATTGATAACTAGAATTGGTGAACCAATTGATATTTCTTCTATGGAATTAGAAGATGCTAATAAATTACTTAGAGAAAAAATAATAGATTTAATGCAAAAAATCTAATATTATTATATAATATATATATGAGTGAGGTGTAAACCATGAAATTTATTTTAACTGCTGGTGGAACTGGAGGACATATTTATCCAGCTTTATCAGTTTTAGATGAAATAAAAAAAGATAAAAGTAATGAGTATTTATACATTGGAACTAAAGATAGAATGGAAAATGATTTAATTCCAAGTATGGGTATTCCATATGAGGGAATTGAAATATATGGTTTTTCTAAAACTAATATAATTAGAGATATCAAGAATATTAAATGTATTTGTTCTTCATATAAAAAGTGTTTGAAGATAATGGATGAATTTAAACCCGATGCTGTAATTGCATTTGGTGGTTATGTAACATTACCAGTGTGTTTAGCGGCTAAAAAAAGAGGTATAAGTGTATTTCTACATGAACAGAATATGTTACCAGGAAAAACTAACATATTCTTATCTTCTAAAGTTGATGCAGTATTTGTTTCATTTAAAGATGGTACTAGAAAATTAAAATGTAAAAATATTATTTATACAGGTAATCCAGTTAGTCAAAGAGCAATTGAAACTAAAAAATATAATAAAACTGATTTAGGTTTTTCAAAAGATAAAAAATTAATAATTATAGTTATGGGTTCTCTTGGAAGTACATCTGTTAATGAAAGATTACTTGACTTTTTAAGAAGCTATGAAAGAGATGATACTGAAATATTATTTATTACTGGTAAAAAGAGTTATGCTGATTTAAATAATAATTTAATAGTTCCTAAAAGTACTAAGATAGTTCCATTCTTTGATAATTTGCCTAGTTTAATGAAGAGTGCTGATTTAATAATATCAAGAGCTGGTGCTTCTACAATAGCTGAAATAATGGCTACTAAAACACCATCAATATTAATACCAAGTCCATATGTGGCAAATAATCATCAATATTATAATGCTCTTGATTTAGTTAATAAAAAAATTAGTATTTTAATTGAAGAAAAAGATCTAGATAAAAATACTCTTATTAAAGCTATTGATGAAATATTTGATGAAAGTACTTTAAAAGAAATAAAAGATAATTTAAAAGAAATAAAAGATATGTCATCAAGTACTATTATAGTAAATAATATAAAAGAAATATTAAAGGAAAAGAATGCAGAAAAAGGTAAAAAGAAAATTTAATTTTAGAAAGTTTTTATTCTTTATAATTTTCTTATTCTTATTATATATGGGAATATCATATTTGATATCTGTTAAAACAAAAAATATAGTTATTTTAAATAATAATTATTATAGTGATGATGATATTATTTATACAGCTGGTATAGAAGATTATCCAAAGTTTATTTTATTAAATAAAAATAAAATAAAAGATAAATTATTAAAACTTGATTTAATAGAAGATGTAACTATTAATAAAAGATTTGGTTTTATTCTTGAAATAACTGTCAAGGAAAAAAAGATACTTTATTATATAAGAAGTACTAATTTATATAAAGCATCTGATAATAAAAGTTATGAACTTAATAATATGATAGGTATTCCAACTCTTATTAATTATATTCCAGAAAATATAGAAAAGAATTTCGTTAATAAACTTAGTAATGTTGATAGTGAAATATTAAGTATGATAAGTGAAATAGAGTATAGTAAGACAACATATGATGATAAAAGATTTTTACTTTATATGAATGATGGTAATATGGTATATATAACTGTTTCAAAAGCAGAACTTTTAAATAAATATGTTGAAATAATAAAAAAGGTTGATAATAAAAAGGGTATATTATATTTAGATAGTGGAAACTATTTTGAGATTAAAGAGAAGTGATGTATTAAATCATTTCTCTTTTAATATAATTTAATATGGCAAAGATAGATAAATTTAAAAAATTTGTTTCTAATCATCCTGAATTTGTTGACTATGTTAGAAATAATAAAGTGACATGGCAATCTTTTTATGAACTTTATGATATTTATGGTGAAGATATGAGTGTATGGAATAAATATATTAAAGATGATATAAAAGATAGTATAAATATAAAGGGTATATTAAATACTCTTAAAACTATTAATTTAGATTCATTAGAAGAAAATATAGGGTCACTTCAAAAAGCAGTTTCACTTGTTGAGGAACTTACAAGAGATACTAAAAAAGATGAAAAAGAAGTAGAAGCTAAGGAAGAGAAAATAGATACCTTTTTTGGAGACGATAAATAATGTTTTATGAAGTAAAAGATAAATTAGATAAAGATCCTAGATTTAAAAAATATTTAAGAGAAAATTCTAATTGGTATAAAAAACTTAATAGAGATCCTAATTCTTATAATGAATTTGTAAAAGAAATGAAAGTAAAGTATAAATTAAGAACAATAGATAAAATAGATAATTTTGTAGATACAGTAGATCTTGTTACTAAAATAATAAATATTTCTAATGAATAATGTGTATAATTTTTGTTAAACTAATTGACTTATAAAAATCATTAATTTATAATAAATATTGTAAAGATAATATAGAAAGGATTGTGATATTTATTATGAATAAGAAAGGTTTTACATTAGTTGAGTTATTAGCAGTTATTGCTATTTTAGCTATATTAGTTATTATAGCTTTACCAAATGTGCTTAGTATGTTCAATCAAGCAAAAGAAGATACATTTACTACTGAAACAAAAGAAATGGTTAAAATTGCTCAACAACAATATTTAGCTACTTTTGGTAAGTGGACTTATTATGCTGTAGAAGGTTCTAAAGATGCTGATGGCAATGCAATTCAAGTTAAAGATTGTACATCAAGTGAAGGTCCAGAATTTAAAAAAGAAAATGGAGTTCTTACAACTAAAATTGAAAAATATTGTAAGATTAACAAAGAAGCTGGAAACTTAAAGAGTTTCATTTTAACATTTAATAAAGCTGATGGACAAGTTGCAACTGTATTTGCTGATGATGGCACTTATGCTTATCATTTACCTTATACAGAAAAAGATTCAGCTGGTAAAGATGTAACTGTTAGTGTATATGATGCTACTAAAGTTAAAAATAACGGTAAAAAATAATTTATAATGATAAGCCCCATGGGCTTTTTTATTTGTTTTTATAAAACATATTGACTTATAATTTCTAATAATTTATAATTAATTTATAAGGTAGATATGAATATCTTATCAAAATATTAAGAAAGGATTGTGAGATTTGTTATGAACAAAAAAGGTTTTACATTAGTTGAACTTTTAGCAGTTATTGCTATCTTAGCTATCTTAGTTATTATAGCTTTACCAAATGTACTTAGTATGTTTA